>JAFEGA010000005.1 GCA_018240285.1 Pseudomonadota bacterium
CGCTTTAACTTCCTAAGACCCTTTCGTAATTACGGAGAAACTGAAACTGAACTCAAAGTTAAGATTCAAGACCTTTTCGACAAGGCGCGTAACAAGTGGGGCGGTGTATTCCCAGATAGTGACAAGATAAACCTGACACCCAGCCATCTTGCCGTGTGTGTCTCATCGCTGGAAGGCGTAAAGCTGTTTAACTCCAGCCTCGATGTGGTGGACGAAGCATTCGAATATCTTGTCAGCAAAAGCAGCAAGGGCGAAAAAGGGCAGTACTTTACGCCCCGCTATGTCATTGATATGTGCGTCAAGATGCTCAACCCGCAAGAACAAGAAACTTTCATTGACACCGCCGCTGGGAGTTGCGGCTTCCCTGTTCACCACCGAGAAGAAGCCCGCCCGCTGCGAAACCTATGTGCAGGAAAAAGTTTTCGCCATTGATTTTGACGAAAAAGCCGTGCGTGTAGGTCGCACCCTAAATCTGATCGCGGGCGACGGCCAAACCAACGTGCTACACCTGAATACGCTTGATTATGAACGCTGGAATCAAATGACTGGCGATGACACAATTCCTGGCGATCAAACATGGAAAGATACCTACAGCGAAGGCTGGAAGCGGTTGCGCAAGCTGCGCGCCGCCAAAGACCAGAACCGCGATTTTGCTTTTGACATCCTGATGGCGAATCCGCCTTTTGCTGGCGACATCAAGGAAACACGCATCCTTGCCAAGTATGAACTGGCGCGCACCGTCAGCCTCGACAAAGTGAATAATGTCGATGAAAACGACAAGAATATCGAGGATGCAACAAACCGCGCCCCGACCTTTCCTGAGTTCTTGCGCGTCAACCATGAAACCATCTACAAAATGGCCGATGGCACTTACCGCAAAGTGAAGGTCAAGCCGCAAAACACCGTAGGACGTGACATCCTGTGTATCGAGCGCAACCTGAATTTCATCAAGCCCGGCGGGCGCATGGCGATTGTATTGCCGCAAGGCCGCTTCAATAATTCCAGTGACAAGGATATTCGCGAATATCTGGCTGACCATTGCCGCATTCTTGCCGTGGTAGGTTTGCACGGCAATGTTTTTAAACCACATACCGGCACTAAAACCAGCGTGCTTTTTGTGCAAAAGTGGCACGACGAATTGTGCCCACGGGTGGACGATTACTCTATTTTCTTCGCCACCATGAAGGAGCCGAGCAAGGACAATTCTGGCGACAAAATCTACGTGAAGAATGCCGACGGCACACCGCTACTCGACGACCACGGACATCTGATCGTCAAGCATGACCTCTTCAATCACGACGGCAAGACGCAGGACAGCATCGCCGAAGCCTTCATCGAATTTGCCAAGAAGGAGCGGCTCAGTTTTTTTCGCTAGGCCCTTTCGATGAAGTCCGTTACCGGGCGTTGTTGGAAGGGCTGGAAATAAGTGAAGTGTTCTTTTCGTACGTAGAGAAAGAGAGCAATACCTTTCGATTTGATGATGATTATTTTAGTAAATCCAACATTGAGAATCAAAAACTGATACGCAAAAAGGCTTATGAAAAACTATCCAACCTGTCCTATTTAATAACCGATTTTGGGGCTTTTTCTCAAATGAATTTTGTTTCCTATGAAGAGTCTGGAGTGCTTTTCCTGAGAAATCAAAATATAAAAAATAACTTAGTATCTACTGCCGATAGCGTCTGTATCACCGATGAAGCCTATAACAGATTGTCCTTAAAGCTAGCTGAGGGCGATGTACTGATTCCAAGAGTCGGAACTCTTGGAGGGGCTGCGGTTATTCAGGCTAAGCATTTACCTTGCTCAGCAAACCAAAATTTAGCGCAGATAAAGCCAAACCTAAATCGAATCAACACATACTTCTTGTCCACATTCCTTTGTTCTAAGTTTGGATATTCGCAAGTTTTAAAATCAGCTACTGGCAATGTCCAGCCTTGGTTAAATCTGGAAAATATTGGAAATATTGAAATTCCGCTTGTATCGAAAGAGTTTCAATCGCAAATTGAAGCGACTGTCCTTGCGGCAATTGCATCGACTGATAAAGCTAACACATCCTATGCTAAAGCCGAGTCATTGCTGCTCGACGCACTGGGTATGGCGAACTTCTCATCCAACACCGAAGCAATCAACGTCAAAACCTTTAAGGCATCATTTGTCGCCACAGGACGTTTGGATGCGGAGTATTACCAGCCGAAGTATGAAGATTTTGAGCGCATGGTTGTTAATCATCCGCTCGGGTTTACGACAATTGCTTCTGAATACGAACTTATAAAGCAAACCTCAAATCGGGATAAATCAGCTTACAACTACATTGAAATTGGCGATATAAATGTGAGCGATGGTGCGGCAAGCTTTAATTGCTTTGACGTTGAGGAATTACCGGACAACGCGAAGCTTGAAGCGAAGCGGGGCGATTTGCTGATTTCTAAAGTTCGCCCTAATCGTGGCGCTGTGGCCATTATTGATTTCGATGATGCCGACTTGATTGTAAGCGGTGCATTTACCGTGCTGCGCGAGAAAGAAGTATCTGTATTTCACAACGAGACATTAAAGGTTCTATTGCGAACAAAAATGTATCGCGAGTGGATGCTGAAATTTAACATCGGCACACAGTACCCGGTTATCCGCGACGAAGATATATTGAACCTGCCAATACCTTGTATTGATGAGCCAACGCAAGAAAAAATCGCTGCCCTCGTCAAAGAGAGCTTTTCACTCAAGGCTGAAAGCGAACGCCTCCTGGACGTTGCCAAGCGCGCGGTGGAAATCGCCATTGAGCAGGATGAAAATGCGGGCATGGCGTACATTGAGTCAAATTCATGAGCGGTGATTTTTCGTCACGCCTTTTTGTGCAGCGGTATCACGTCCGCCCCAGCCTTGAGTTTATCCAGATAGTCCGCCCACTGTTGCATCATCTTGCGGCGCTCGACAAGGTGCGCGGTACGGTTGTAGGCACGCCCATTCGGGTCGCGCACGGCATGGGCAAGCTGGTGTTCGATAAAGTCGGGGCGCACCTGTAGCACTTCATCCAGAATCGTGCGCGCCATTGCCCGGAAGCCGTGGCCGCTCATTTCATCCTTGGCAAAACCCATACGCCGCAATGCTGCCAGTATGGCGTTGTCAGACATCGGCCTGCCATTGGTGCGCGCGCCCGGAAATACATAGCGCCCATCGCCGGTGAGCGCGTGAAGCTCGCGCAGAACTTCCACTGCTTGAGTAGATAAGGGGACGAGGTGCGGTTCGCGCATTTTCATCCGCTCGGCGGGTATGTTCCATTTCGCTTTGTCGAGGTCAATTTCCGCCCATTCCGCCTTGCGCAGTTCGCCGGGGCGCACGAATACTATAGGGGCGATGCGCAGGGCGCATTTGGTCACAAAATAACCTTGATAACCATCTATAGCCCGAAGTAGTCCTCCTATGGCCTTGGGGTCAGTAATTGCGGCATGATGAGTTTGCTTGACTGAAGGAAGTGCGCCGCGCAGATCAGGTGATGGATCGCGTTCGGCGCGCCCGGTTGCTATGGCGTAGCGGAATATCTGCCCGCAATTTTGGTGCGCCCGGTGTGCCGTTTCAACCGCGCCGCGCTCTTCGATTCTGCGCAATGCTGCCAGCAATTCCGGGGCGGTTATGCTGGCAATGGGCCGTTTGCCTATCCACGGGAAAATATCGCGCTCTAGGCGTCGGATAATTTTATCCGCGTGGGAGGGTGCCCACTCTGCCGAAAACTTGGCAAACCACTCCCGCGCCACTTCCTCGAAAGAATCCACGGCGGGCAACCCATCGGCAATGCGTTTATCGGCTTCCAGCGCCTTGGCTTGTTGCACCTTGCTCGCCTTGCGTACATCGCTGGGATCAGTGCCTGCCGCTACCAATTGCCGCGCTTCATCCGCCTTGTTGCGCGCCGCTTTTAGTCCGGTGTCGGGATATACACCAATGGAAAGGGTTTTGCGCTTGCCGCCAATGCTGTAATCCAAGCGCCACCACTTTGCACCGTTTGGTTTGATCAGCAGATAAAGCCCATCCCCGTCATTCAGGCGAAGTGTAGCGTCCGTGGATTTGGTGTTGCGGATAGCCACATCCGTCTTGATTAGGTGTCGCGCCATTGCAGTAACTCCCGCAAAAAATGCAGTAACTTTTCAGAAAAAAACAGTAACAGGGGGTGTTACTGCATAAGTTACTGCATAAAACGCCGGATTGCAATGGATATTACTAGAATACTTTGGACAATAAAAAGGCCATAAACCTTGATTTTATTAGGTTTTCTGGCCTTTCTAGGACTTCCTTAAATCTTAAAATGGTGGAGGCGGCGGGAATTGAACCCGCGTCCGCAAGCCCTCTACAGACAGTTCTACATACTTAGCCTGATTATTTGATTTGACCTGGCAACCGCCAACCGGCAGGCTGATGACAGGCGAGTCACCTATTGTTTAACGTTCTATAAAGTGACCCTACAGAACGCGATCCCCGTTAGTGACTCTGCTGTCTGTTGCCAGACCCGGCGTTGAGGCCCACCGGTGCAGAGGCTAGCCGATTAAGCGGCTAAAGCGTAGTTTTCGTCGTTTGCGACTATTGTTTTCAGATGGATTTACGAGGTAATCTGATCCTCGGTATGCCCTGCGCTGCTTTGCAACCCACGTCGAAACCGGATCGCCCCCGAGTATTCGTAATGGTTGTGCATAGGATAGTAATGGTACGGAAAAGTTCAAATCCTATGAGTGCGCATTTTAGCAGAAACAGCGAGTGTTTCTTTAAAGATAAGCGAGCAGTTCTTCGGGATGATCGATTAGATACCGGGCGCCCCACGTTTCGGGCGGCTGATCGTTGCCCAGATAGCCATAGCGTGCCACGACCGGCTGCATACCGGCTGCCAGGCTGGCCTGAACGTCGCGGATGTCGTCGCCGAGATAGATGCAATGCGCTGGGGAAACGGCGATTTTGGTGCTGGCCGTTAACAACGGTTCCGGGTGCGGCTTGGTATTTGCCAGCTCATCGCCGCAAACGACACAGGCGACGCGTTGCGCCAGGCCGAGCGTTTCAATCAGCGGGTGGGCGAACCGGGCCGGTTTATTGGTGACGATGCCCCAGGGCAGGTTGCGCTGCTCCAGCTGGTCGAGCAGTTCGCCGACACCCGGGAATAAGCAGGTATCTTGGCACAAGCGTTGTGTATAGAAATCCAAAAATTCGTCGCGCATGGATTCATAGCCGGTGTCGCCCGGTTTGATGTTGAAGCCAAGCCCCAATAAGCCGCGCGAACCGGCGGAAGCCAACGGGCGGATTTGTGCGATGGATAGTTCGGACAGGCCGCGCGCAGTGCGTTGCCGGTTGAGTGCATGGCCGAGATCCGGTGCGGTATCGGCCAATGTGCCATCGAAATCGAAAAGTACGGCTTTAATCATGAATCAACGGATGCGGAAGGAATGACAGAGTGGTGCCGGATTAATTGCGGTAAGCCATGATGTAGTTGACGTCGGTATCGTTTTCCAAAGCATAGACTTTGGTAATCGGGTTGTACGTCATGCCGATCAGCTCTTCATCTGTCAAACCGGCGTTGCGCGCCATGCGGGCCAGTTCGGACGGCTTGATGAATTTGGCGTATTCATGCGTGCCGCGCGGCAGTAGCTTGAGGACATATTCCGCGCCGATGATGGCAAACAAATAGGATTTCGGATTACGGTTGATGGTCGAGAAGAATACCCAGCCGCCCGGTTTGGCCAATTGCGCGCAGGAGCGGATGACGCTCATGGGATCGGGCACATGTTCGAGCATTTCCATGCAGGTGACCACATCGTAATGTTGCGGTTGTTCTTTGGCGAGCGATTCCGTGCTGATCTTGCGGTATTCGACGTGATGCCCGCTTTCCAGTAGATGCAGCTTGGCGACTTTGAGCGCTTTGTCGCCGAGATCGATGCCGGTGACATGCGCGCCCATCGACGCCATGCCTTCCGACAAAATGCCGCCGCCGCAACCGACATCCAAAACTGTTTTTCCGGTCAATCCGCCGGTCAGGTCATTGATGTAATTCAGGCGCAACGGGTTGATTTCATGCAATGGCTTGAATTCGCTGTTGGGATCCCACCAGCGGTGAGCGAGTTGACTGAATTTTTCCAGTTCCAGCGGGTCAGCGTTGATGCCGTCATTTTCCATATGCGTTCCTTTGTGCCTAGTGTTGAGATGTTGCTGTGATACGTTCATACCAATACGCCGCACGGTACTGCAATTCAACCGGGTTGAGCGTCGTCAGTTCTTTGTCTTGCAGCAGCATTTTACCATTTACCCACACATGGCTCACTTGTTCGCGGCTTGCTGTGTAAACCAAATGTGAGACCGGGTCGTAGCACGGTGTGAGATTGAGATCGGAGAAATTGACCGCCGTGATGTCAGCTGCTTTGCCGATGGTCAATGAGCCGGTGATTTTTGCCAATCCTAATGCCCTGGCGCCGTTTAAGGTGGCCATTTGCAAAGCTTGGTGCGCCGGCAGGGTATCGGCGTGGCCGCTGATCGCTTTTGCCAGCAGCGCTGCCAGGTGCATTTCTTCAAACATATCCAGGCGATTGTTGCTGGCTGCGCCATCGGTGCCAAGACCGACATTGACACCCTGATTCAGTAGAGGCGCTATCGGAGCTAATCCGCTGGCGAGCTTCATGTTGGAAGAGGGACAGTGCGCGATATGGCAGCCGTATTGATGCACGAGTTTTATTTCATGATCGGACAAGTGCGCCATATGCACGGCAATCAGATCCGGACTGAGCAGGCCTAGTTGCTGAAAACGTTCAATCGGCCGCACGCCTGAGGATTGCAAGCTTAAGCGGATTTCGTCCTGCGTTTCGTGCAAATGCGTGTGGATAGGTACATTCAATTGTTCTGCATAAGTCAGTATGCTGCGGAAGGTATTGTCGCTGACGGTGTAGGGCGCGTGCGGTGCAAAACAGAAAGACAGCAGCGGATGCTGATATTGATCGCGCAATTGCAACCCTTTGGCCAGATAATCGTCCGCATCGCTGGCGTAGGCGGTTGGAAAGTCGATTACCACCATGCCGATGGCGGCACGCATACCGGAGCTGATGACTGCTTGCGCGCAAGATTCCGGGAAAAAATACATGTCGTTGAAGCAGGTGATGCCGCCCTTGATCATCTCGGCGCACGCGAGTTGAACGCCGTCTAGTACAAACTGCGCGTTAACATGGCGGTTTTCTACTGGCCAAATGTGTTGATGGAGCCATTCCATTAACGGTAAATCATCGGCCATTCCACGCATCAGGGTCATGGCAGCGTGGGTATGCAGATTAATTAATCCAGGAATTAAAACGTGATCGTTCAGCGTGATTGTTTGCCAGGGTTGGTAACGGAGCTTTGCTTCGGATACCGGCAAAATGTCCCGGATGATTCCTTGATCGACGGCGATGGCGTGTTGATTGAGAACAATCCCGGCTGGTTCAACGGGAATAATCCATTTTGCTTCTATCAGAGTATCGATTGGCTGCAAACCGTTCATGCGCTTTGCGTAGGCAGAAAGAAAAAAGCCCTGCACATTTAGGCAGGGCTTTTTGAGTTAAAAAGATTGCCGGTATTCGCTTATCGGGTACCTGCTACTTCGATTTCAACACGGCGATCCGGTGCCAGGCACTCAATCAAAGCTTTGTTTTTTTTGTCGCCAACGCAGCTATTTCCAGTCACAGGATTTGCTTCGCCTTTTCCGTCGACGAAGACACGGCTTGGCTCTATGCCTCTTGAAACCAAGTGCGCTTTAACAGATTCGGCGCGGCGCACGGAAAGTTTTTTGTTGTAATCATCAGATCCGATACGATCAGCGTAGCCCACTGCAATAATGGTATCGTATTTAAGACCTTTTATGCCATTAACGAACTCATTCAAAGATTGAATGCCATTGGGTTTAAGTTTGGCGCTGTCGAAGTCAAATAATGCATCGGCAGAAAATGTAATTTTCTCCGGTGCAGTTTTGGCAGCTGCTGCACCAGCAGCTGGGGCTCCAGCTGCTGCGGCTGCATCTTCCGGTTTCTTAACAAGATCTGGATCACATTCGTGAATTGCCATGGCCGGTGTCCAGTAACCGGTGCGCCAGCATAATCCTGTTGTGTTTCGTGCAACTACACCGCGATCGTCAACACCATAAGCTTCAGGCTTTTTTACGGATTTATCTTTATCAATAACTATTTCTTGTGCCAAAACAGCACCAGAAAACATTGCCGGTATAAGAATCATTCCCATGAGAGTATTTTTAGCTGATATTTTCTTCATGCTGTTGTCCTTTTTAATGAAAACTACGGATTTTATATTGATAATGCAAAAAAGCACTTTGCATCTTGCATCTGAAAACTTTCTGGCATTCTACTACTTCAAGCTTTTTAGTGTGCAATTATCAGTTTGTTTGTTTATTTTATCAAATCAATATGTTGTAAAATTGCAACAAAACTGTACAGCTTGTCGAGCTGAAATAAAGTTAATTATCTTGTGCGATTAAGTGATTGCTCATTGATATCTTTCATAACAGAATTAATGACATGCCAATAAATAATGTTCTTTTACATGTGATACGTATGTTTGAATCGTGCTGAAGCCGGTGAATTATCGGCTTATCGGTCGTATACTGTCAGGCCACCAAAATTGTGAGATTTTGTACGTACTAAATGGAAAGAAAATTATTGATGAAAGCTTTCGGTCTCAGAGATAGTGTTATATGACTGACGAAACAGCGGGCTTAACCTTATCGGCGCGCGATCTGTGGCGTAAATACGATCATTTTGTTGCCGTGCATGAAGTCAATTTGCAATTAAAGCGCGGCGAGGTGCTGGGGTTACTCGGCCCTAACGGCGCAGGCAAAAGCACCACATTGCGTATGCTGACGGGTAACTTGGCGCCGAGTCACGGAAGTATTGCGATTTGCGGTATCGATTTGCTGGAAAAACCGCGGGAAGCCAAATCGCATTTGGGTTTTTTACCCGAGATTCCACCGCTTTATTTGGATATGACTGTGGACGAATATTTGCTGTTTGCCGCGCGGCTGCACCAAGTCAACAAAAAATCAATCAAAGCGGCGCTACATGATGTGAAACAACGATGTGGCCTGGAGCATCACGGCGGGGATTTGCTCGGTACCTTATCGAAAGGTTATCAGCAACGTGCCGGCATTGCGCAAGCTATCGTTCATCATCCGGATGTAATTATTCTCGATGAACCGACGGTGGGGCTTGATCCCAATCAGATGCGTGAGATCCGCGAGTTGATCCGGGAGTTGAGTACTGATAGCAGTGTGATTTTGTCGACCCATATTCTGTCCGAGGTTGAGAATGTTTGTGACCGGATACAGCTCATGCATAAGGGCAGTGTGGTATTCGATCAAACCGTGGCGGATTTGCATCGGCAGGGGCGCAACCTGGAGATGGTTTTTACGCAGCTGACGCAATGAGCAAACCGGGATTTTCAAGATGATCGCCACCATTATCCGCAAAGAGCTGCACATGCTATTTATTTCGCCGCTTGCCTGGCTGTTGCTGGCGTTGATTCAGGCCGTGTCGGCGTGGGTTTTCCTGGTGCGCTTGGATGCATTTCTGGAAATTCAGCCGCAATTGCTGCAAATCGCCAACCCTCCGGGAATTACCGAAGTTATCGTCTCTCCGGTGTTTATGATCGCAGCGGTATTATTGCTAATGATTACGCCCTTATTATCGATGCGTTTGCTCGCGGAGGAACGCCGCGACCACACGCTGACACTGCTGATGTCAGCGCCTGTTTCGATTGCCGATATCGTGCTGGGCAAGTTTTTGAGTCTTGTGCTGTTTTTTTCGGCTGTTATTGTTTTGGTGGTGATGCTGTGTTTTTCATTGCGCACCGGTGGGGCGCTGGATTACGGTTTATTGCTCAGTAACACGCTGGGTTTGTTTTTGCTTGTGGCGTGTTTTTCCGCGCTCGGACTTTACGTTTCAAGCCTGACGGCGCAACCGGTCATTGCGGCAGCGGGTTCTCTGGGTGTTTTATTGGGATTGTGGCTGATTGATCTGGCGAACGATGCAACGGCAGGATGGTTGCACTATTTTTCTTTACTGAAGCATTTCGGCTACTTTAATCAAGGCCTGATCGATACTTTCAGCATTGCCTATTTTATTTTGTTCACGGTCACTTTCCTGGTGCTGACGATCCGCCGGTTGGATGGAGAGCGGTTGCATGGTTGAGTTGAACAAAAAAATGCAACGGTATTACCGGATGCACAATGGTGTTTTTGTTGTTTTGCTGTTGTTGCTGGTTTTTTTGCTCGGTTATCTTGCGCAGCAGACCCGGCAACAATGGGATGTCAGTCAGAACGGGCGTAATAGCTTGAGCGAAGCCAGCATCGAAATACTGCAAAAATTGCAAGGGCCGGTGCAGGTAACCGCGTACGCTTCCGAGCAGGATGCGCAACTGGGTGACATCCGCCAGATTATTACCAGCTTTATTGCGCAGTATCAGCGGGTGAAACCGGATCTTTCCCTGACATTCATCGATCCGGTGGAGCAGCCTAACTTGGCGCAGGAAGCGGATGTGCAAGTCAACGGTGAACTGATCATCCGGTTCAATCAGAGGATCGAACATCTGACCGCCATCAACGAACAGGCGTTTTCCAATGCCTTGATGCGGCTGGCGCGCGGAGAGGATAAGCTGGTCGTCGAGTTAAGCGGGCATGGCGAACGTAGGCTTGACGGCAACGCCAATTATGATCTTGGAGAATTCGGCCGTCATTTGCGTACCAATGGTTTTAGCAGCCGGCAATTGAATCTTGCCATCGAATCAGATATTCCCGCCGTCCATGCCAGCACGCTGCTAATTGCTTCGCCGCAAACCGATTTGTTGCCGGGAGAGGTGGAGAAGTTGCTGGATTATATCGATCGCGGCGGTAACTTGTTGTGGCTGGTCGATCAGGAATCGTTACGCGGCTTGCAGCCGTTGGCGGAGAAACTGCGGTTGACGCTGACCCCCGGCGTTGTTGCCGATCCGCAAGCGGTACAACTCAAAGCGCCGGTTACTTTTGCGCTGGGTGCGATTTATGGACCGCATGTGATCACCAGCGATTTCAATTACATTACCGTGTTTCCCTTTGCTCGCCAGCTTACGATTGATGAAAATGAAGAATGGCATAGCGTTGCTCTGGTTGAGGCGGCACAGCAGGGATGGGTTGAGACCGGGGATTTGAATGGCGAAATCACGTTTGATCAGGATGCGGATGTACCGGGTCCGGTCAGCATCGCGGTCGCGTTATCGCGCAATATCGAGGATCGCGAGCAGCGCATTGTCGTTGTCGGCAGCGGGCATTTTCTGGCGAACACTTATCTGGGCAATGGCAGTAATCTGGATTTCGGCATCAACTTAATCAACTGGCTGACTGGCGATGAGGAATTGATCGTGATTCAACCGCGCGCAACGCTGGATAGCAGTTTGGTTTTAAGTGAATTCGAACTCACGCTGATTGCGCTTGGTTTTCTGATCGTATTGCCTCTCTTATTTTTGATAAGCGGAGTCACGATCTGGTGGCGCCGCCGGAGAAAAATAGGATCATGACTCACCACGCACGGCTCAATTTGATCATGACTGCCACGATCATCGTTTTGATCGTGTTTTTGTATTTCAGGCCGCAATCTCCCGGGGATACGGAATATCCGGTTGCCAACGAACCGGCCGAAGCTGTGCAGGATTTGCGCATCGTCAAGCAGCAACAGGAAATTGTACTCAAGCGGCAAGACAATCAATGGCATCTGGAAAAACCAGTGCAAATCAGGGCTGACGACGAGAAGGTTGGAAAGATTCTGGAAATTCTTCAGGCGCGCAGCCAACAGCGTTTTGCAAAAGCCGATTTGGGACGTTTTGGCTTGGAGCGCCCGCATGCGCAATTATCCGTCGGCAATGCGCATTTTGATTTTGGCGGATTTGCACCGACCACTCATCAGCAATATATAGCAGCCGGCGACTATGTTTATTTGCTCGCGCCGCGCTATGCACTGGCATTGCCGCGCAACGCCAGCGATTTGATTAATCCCCGGTTGTTCGTTGCCGGTGAAATTCCAGTCAAATTTAAGTTACCGTACGGAGAAGTGGCGTTTCACAATGGAAATTGGCATGTGACATCGCAGCGTGAGGCCGAAACATTGAATGCGGAAACGCTGAAACAATGGGTGCAATTGTGGCAAAGCGCGCGCGCCGATGAATTGAAAATGGCAACCGAATTGAGTTCCGATTTTGCCGAAACCGGTTTAATAAATATCGGTTTACAAGACGAGAGGGAAATCAACTTAAAAATCCTGCAGAATCAATCATCAATCGTTTTGTTGCGGGTGAAGGAAGGGATCGGCTATCAATTTCCGCTCGAGACTGGCCGTCAACTGCTCGATCCCAACACACTCGTAAAACAGGTGCTCCGATAGCTGATGCCGGAATTACCAGAAGTCGAAACAACGCGGCGCGGAATTGCACCGCATTTGACGGGAAAAACGATTGCGCAAGCCATAATCCGGAATTCCCGGTTGCGCTGGCCGGTGCCGGATGAGTTGCCGTCATTGCTGCCGGGACTCACAATCCAGAGCGTAACGCGGCGCGCAAAATACTTGCTGCTGGATTGCGATGCGGGTACGTTGCTTATTCATTTGGGAATGTCGGGAAGTTTGCGTATACTTTCAGCAAAATCAGGGTATGGCGATGTATCGCCGCAAAAGCACGATCATTTCGATCTGATTATGTGCGATCAAACGATTCTGAGATTGCGCGATCCGCGCCGTTTTGGCGCAGTATTATGGCATGCGGGCGATGGTTTGCAGCATCCGCTGTTATTGAATCTCGGACCGGAACCTTTGACGGCGGATTTCAGCGCGGTGCAGTTATTCGAGAAAACCAGAGGCGGTCGTACTGCGATCAAACAGACTTTGATGAATCATCATATAGTGGTGGGTGTCGGTAATATTTATGCGAATGAAGCTTTGTTTTTGGCCGGAATCAATCCTAAAACTGCCGCTGGAAGAATCGCATTATCGCGCTATAAAAAATTGGTACAAGCAGTGAAGCAAACATTGCAGAGGGCGATTGAGGCGGGCGGCAGCACATTGCGCGATTTTGTTCACAGCGACGGGAGTTCGGGGTATTTTCAGCAACAATATTGGGTTTACGGGCGTGCCGGACAGTCATGCAAAAAATGTACAGGTGTCATTAAGCACATCCGGCAAGGTCAGCGCTCCAGCTTTTACTGCCCGATTTGCCAGCATTGATCGGGTGCAACGGATAATTTATTGAGAAAGGTCTATGAACATTACATTCATTGGCGGCGGTAACATGGCGTCCGCTTTAATCAGCGGATTGCTGCAGCAGGGCTATAGCGCGGAACAGTTGCATGTGGTCGAAATCAATGCCGAAAATCGCGATAAGATTAAGCAATCATTCGGTATTCCGGCAGTAGCCGATCTGGCTGACGGCATATCCAATAGCGATGTCATTGTATTATCCGTCAAACCGCAGCAGTTATTCGAATTGACGCAGAAACTGGTGCCGCTATTGAACAATCAATTGATCCTATCGATTGCCGCAGGGATTCGTGCAGCCGATCTGATGCGCTGGCTGGGCGGATATCAGCGGGTAGTGCGTGCGATGCCGAATACACCATCGCTGGTGCGTTCCGGTGTTACCGGTCTGTATGCTGCCGCTGGCACCAGTGAATCGGATAAAAAAGATGCTGAATCGATTCTTGCCGCAGTGGGCTCGACGCTTTGGGTTGATGATGAGGAAATGCTGCATGCTGTGACAGCGATTTCCGGCAGTGGACCGGCTTATGTTTTTTATTTTATTGAGTCCATGCAACAGGCAGCGATAGAGTTAGGCTTGACGCCATCCCAAGCCAGGCAGCTCAGCTTGCAGACATTCACTGGTGCCAGCAAGCTGGCCGATACCAGCGATGAAGATGCTGCGACATTGCGCGCCCGGGTGACCTCCAAAGGCGGTACGACCGAACAGGCGATACTGACTATGGAAAAAAATGATATTAAGAGTAAGATCATAACCGCTATTCATGCTGCAAATAAGCGTTCACGGGAGTTAAGTGACGAGTACAGCAGAATATAATGCTCGCAACAACCGATGAGCGATTTCTAAATTGTCGATTATAGTTTTTCCGGAAAATTATTATGTCCAATCAGATTCTGATTTTTCTTGTTGATACTATTCTGGGGTTGCTTTCCTTAGCATTGTTATTGCGTTTTTATTTTCAATTATTACGCGTTCCGTTCTACAACTCGGTTTCCCAGTTCCTTATCGCAGTGACCGATTTTATGGTACGCCCGGCGCGCCGGTTTATTCCGGGATGGGCTGGAATCGATCTATCGACGTTGATACTAGCCTGGTTATTGGAAAGTATTATCGTAACCAGTACATTTATGGCGCAAGGATATGATTTTGAAGTGAACATTGTGGGCTCGCTGGGAGTGATGGGGTTGCTGGGTATCGTCGAGATTATTGAAACGTCGCTCTATATCGTGTTGCTGGCGATTATCATGCAAGCCGTATTATCGTGGGTCAATCCGCACAGCCCGTTAGCGCCGCTGCTGGATAGCTTTACCAGTCCGTTTCTGGCTGTTTTCCGCAGACGGATTCCGCCGGTTGCCAATGTCGATTTGTCTCCCTTGTTCGTGTTGATTCTGATTCAGGTGTTGTTGATGATTGTTGCCGGGATACATAAGGAAATCACCTTGATGCTTTTTTAAGCGGCTGCCACGGTCATGGGGTGGTACCGGTATGATGAAGCGAACAATCTAGTTTTGGCGCTGCATGTTCAACCGGGTGCAAAAAGCACTGCAGCGGCTGGTTTGCATGGTGAGGCGCTCAAAATAAAACTTGCGGCGGCGCCGGTTGAAGGTAAAGCAAACACGGCATTGTTAAAGTTTCTGGCCGAGCGGTTCGATGTGCCGCTTTCTCGTGTGATATTGAAACAAGGCGATAAGTCACGTCATAAAGTGATCATGATTCAGCAACCTGTGCGTGGTCCGGAAGCGTTGTTTAATGGAGCATCAAACTGATTATCCATACTTTTTATTTGAAGAATTGCGATGGAATTGATTTTGTGGCGTCATGCCGAAGCGGAAGACGGTTTTCCCGATAGCGCGCGTCAATTGACCGGGAGGGGATTGGATCAGGCGAAACGCATGGCCGATTGGCTCAAGCCCAAATTGCCGGAAAATACACGGATAATCGTCAGTCCGGCGTGCCGGACTCAACAGACGGCGATGGCATTGCAGTCTGACTTTGTGACCGAAAATGCATTAGGTCCGGGTGCTAGTGCTCATGCTGTTCTAGCCGTAGCTGGCTGGCCTGCCGCGGGTGGTGCGGTCGTGATCGTAGGCCATCAGCCCACGCTGGGTGAGATTGTCAGCTATCTGATTCCAGTCATACCTGCCGGATTGCGGGTTAAAAGAGGTTCAGTTTTGTGGATCCGGGATGAAGAAAAAGACGGTACGATTGAATCCAAATTGCATGCCGTCATTTATCCTGAAATGTTATGAGTTTTTCTCCGGCTTAACCCGGATGATATGCCTCGATTAATTTTATTTAACAAACCCTACGGTGTTATTTGCCAATTTACACCGGAAAGTGGCCATCAGTCACTCAAAGATTTTATTCCATTACCGGACTTCTACCCGGCGGGACGATTGGATGCGGATAGCGAAGGCTTAGTATTGTTAACGGACAATGGTAAGCTGCAACAGCGCATTAGCGATCCGAAATTTAAATTACCCAAAACCTACTGGGTTCAAGTCGAAGGCGAACCGGATGAGGCGGCACTCAATCAGCTTCGCCAAGGTGTGATTCTAAAAGATTTTAGAACCCGGGCAGCACAAGTTAATCTCATCGATGAACCGGATCATCTTTGGCCGCGGACACCGCCTATCCGTTATCGCAAAAATATTGCCACAACTTGGCTATCTCTGATTATCAGTGAAGGTAAAAACCGTCAGGTAAGGCGCATGACAGCGGCCGTGCTATTTCCCACATTGCGTCTAATACGTTATGCCATCGGTAAGTATACGCTGCAAGGTCTTGCACCGGGAGAATGGCGTCTATTGAAAGATGTTTAAGGAAGCAAATATTAAATAGGGATAAAACCGTAGATTTAAAACAAATAATCGTTGCAGATTAATATTTCATTTCTATCGGGTGTAGTATAAAATTTTAAAAGATAGCAAAAAGTGAGTTTTAATCTACTGTGAATGAAACAGTTGAAATTAATGATATTGTCATTAAATTGATAGGTAGTTCGGGGGTTGTTTTTATATATCGGCTTGCATCAGAGTAAGCCTTTAAAGGATGGTAATTTATATGATTTCTGATTTTCTAACATTGATCTCAGGTGTGATCGATATGCCATGGTGGGGATATGTTGTCGTCACCCTGGTTTTAACGCATATCACCATTGCATCGATTACAATTTATCTGCATCGCCATTCGGCGCATAGAGCGTTGGAATTGCATCCAATACCGAGTCATTTTTTCCGTTTCTGGTTGTGGTTGACGACCGGGATGGTTACCAAGCAATGGACTGCGGTTCATCGTAAGCATCATGCCAAGTGCGAGAGTAAAGATGATCCGCACAGCCCGGTCATATACGGCATTAAGAAAGTCTTGGCCGAAGGCTCGGAGCTTTATAGAATAGAGGCGAAGAATCAGGAAACCTTGCAAAGATACGGTTACGGCACACCGGATGATTGGCTGGAGCGTAATGTCTACACCAAACATAGTGCGAAGGGCGTTGCACTGATGTTGATCATTAACGTGATTCTGTTCGGTCCCATCGGGTTAACGATATGGGCGGTGCAAATGATGTGGGCGCCGATTTTCGCTGCTGGTATCATCAATGGCGTTGGCCACTATTGGGGGTATCGTAATTTCCGCGCGGATGATGCGAGTACGAATATTGTTCCGTGGGGTATTTTAATCGGTGGTGAGGAATTGCATAACAACCATCACGCGTATGCAACCTCAGCACGCTTATCCAATAAATGGTATGAGTTCGACATCGGCTGGTTGTATATTCGCATTCTGGAAATGCTCGGGCTTGCAAAAGTTAAGAAAATTGCTCCGAAGCTGCGTATTGATAAAGCGAAAACCCAATGCGACTCGGATACGTTGCAAGCTGTGATTTCTCATCGTTATGAAGTTCTTGCCAAATATACAAAATCGTTAAAAGCAACTTTCGCTAATGAAATGATTCATTTGAAAGAAGCGGCAGCGCAATACGGCGTGGATAACACAACTTTGAAACGCTGGATTCTGGCGGATTCCAAAACATTACAAGAACATGAGCGTGAGAAGCTGAGTCAGGTACTCAGTAATGCCAAAACACTCGACAAAGTGTATACCATGCGTGAAGAGCTGGCCGAAATTTGGCAACGTTCTACGGCATCAACGGAAGAATTGGTTAAACAATTGGAAGATTGGTGTCGGCGCGCTGAAGAAAGCGGGATCGAAGTGTTAAGAACCTTTTCCCAGCGCTTGCGGTGTTATGCATAATAACGAGTAGTGCTGCAATAAAAAACCCGCTTCGGCGGGTTTTTTATTGAAATTGTTATGAATCTCTATTTAAGCTTTGTTTCTTTGTACTTAACGTGTTTCCTTGCAACAGGGTCAAACTTCATTATTTCTATTTTCTCAGGTTTTGCACGTTTATTTTTGGTGGTTGTATAAAAGTGCCCTGTACCCGCAGAGGATTCAAGTTTTATTTTTTCACGCATTGTGATAACTCCTTAACTAACCGAATGGTTTCCTAAATGCTTTTACCTTCCGAGCGCATTTTTGCCAGTACTGCATCAATACCGTTTTTGTCGATAGTGCGTAGTGCAGCATTAGTTAATCGTAAACTAATCCAGCGGTTTTCACTCTCAACCCAAAACCGGCGGCGTTGCAGATTAGGCAGAAAACGTCTTTTGGTTTTGTTGTTTGCATGAGAAACATTATGACCCGACATTGGTTTTTTGCCAGTTACTTCACATACTCGTGCCATGTTAGCGCACTCCAAAATTCTAAAAGCGGCGATTATATCCTGATTTCGGTGATTTACTCAAATTAAATCATTCTCAGCAAATGAGAAAGCAGTGCCATTACCCACAATAAAGTGATCCAGCACTTTGACATCGATCATGGTTAATGCCTGTTTTAAGGATTGCGTCAATGTTTTGTCGGCCTGACTGGGTTCAGCAACCCCGGAAGGATGGTTATGCGCGAAGATAATCGCGGCCGCGTTGTGATGTAGCGCACGTTTTATGACTTCACGCGGATAAACACTGGTTTGGGTCAGTGTACCGCTGAATAATTCTTCGGTGGCGATTGTATGGTTCTTGGCATCGAGAAAAATACCAAGAAATACCTCGTGCTGCTTACTGGCTAAGCTTAAACGCAAAAAATTCCGGACCAGATCGGGTGAATGCATTGCACTGCCACTTTTCAGTTCTTCATTCAGTGCGCGGCGCGCCATTTCCAACACGGCTTGCAGTTGGGCATATTTTGCACTGCCCATTCCTGGTATTTGGCAGAAACTGGTTTGGCTGGCAGCAAATATGTTGGTTAAGCTACCAAAGTGTGAAAGTAATTCCCGCGCGAGATCCACGGCGCTTTTGCCCGTGATTCCAGTGCGCAGGAATATCGCCAGCAATTCGGTGTCCGAAAGGGCGGTAACGCCTTTTTGTAATAATTTCTCGCGCGGCCGTTCGGATAGCGGCCAATTTGTAATCGCCATAAGCTCTGGTGAAATACTGAGTGATGTAAAAAAAATTTGTTGCCGGTATTATTAACGGCTAGTTGTGAATTACCGCATAATCGCAATTTTGTCAGTGATAGCGGCACGCAATATGGTTGTATTAAGTAGAATGGGTATGTTGCGCACGGGTTTTAGTGACGAGCCTTATGCACTGCATGCCGATTGAGCTAAGTTTTACCTGGAATTTTTTATCGATTATGACTTCTTGGGCATCACCTGAACTTAGAAAGTGTTTGCTGCTGGGTGTAACCGGCGGCGTGGCTGCCTATAAAGCTGCGGAATTAGCGCGTCTGCTGGCACAGAATGGAATAAATGTGCAAACGGTAATGACGCAGGCAGCTTGCCATTTTGTGGGAGCAGCTACTTTCCAGTCATTGACCAGCAATCCGGTTTATACCGATTTGTGGGATGCCAATGCCACGCAAAACATGGCGCATATCAATCTGTCCCGGGATGCCGATTTGATTCTGATCGCGCCAGCCAGTGCGGATTTTATCGCTAAACTGGCTCATGGCATGGCGGATGATTTGCTGACGACACTCTGTCTGGCGCGTGATTGCCCGCTGATGATAGCACCCGCGATGAACCGGCAAATGTGGGGGAATCCCGCGACCCAGCGCAATCTATCCCAGTTACGGCAAGATGGTGTAACTGTGCTCGGTCCTGCCAGCGGCGAGCAGGCTTGCGGTGAAGTCGGAATTGGGCGCATGCTGGAAGCCGTTGAACTGGCAGAAACAGTACAGGCGGCTTTTCGAACCGTTCCGCTGTTGCAAGGAAAGAATGTTTTGCTGACAGCGGGGCCTACGTTCGAAGCGATCGATGCGGTGCGCGGCATCACCAACCGCAGTTCCGGGAAAATGGGGTATGCCGTTGCCCGGGCCGCTGTAGAGGCGGGGGCAGCGGTAACACTCATTTCCGGATCGGTTTGTTTGGTGCCGCCTGCCGTTGATAAATTTATTCCGGTGGTCAGCGCAGAAGATATGCTACGTGCCGTGCAAGCAGAAATAGCGCTAGCCGATATTTTTATCAGCGTCGCTGCCGTTGCAGATTATCGCGTAGCACATGTCAGTCAGCAAAAAATCAAGAAGTCTGACGGCAATCTAGCGCTCGAATTAGTTCCTACCCCGGACATTTTAAGGACCGTATCAAGCTTACCCAATCCGCCTTTTTGCGTGGGTTTCGCAGCGGAAACGGAGAATCTTGAAGAAAATGCAGCCATGAAACGGCGCAAAAAGAATGTCCCGCTGCTGGTCGCCAATTTAGCACAGGATGCGATCGGTTCCGATGAAAGCGAACTGATTCTGTTCGATGATAGCGGCCAACACATTCTCCCTAAAGCTTCTAAGATGGAACAAGCGCGGCATTTGATAAAACATATCCATCGACTCTACAGCCAACAACACTAACCAAGAATGAAAAAAATCGACATTAAAATTTTAGATGCGCGTTTGAATGAACAGCTTCCCGCTTATGCCACACCGGGTTCGGCCGGATTGGATTTGCGCGCTTGTATCGAGCAGCCGCTGGCGATCAATCCGGGGGAAACTTGCTTGATTCCAACCGGCATTGCGATACATCTTGCCGATACCGGATTGGCAGCATTGGTACTGCCGCGCTCCGGACTCGGGCATAAGCACGGGATTGTTCTGGGAAATCTGGTCGGATTGATCGATTCGGATTATCAAGGCCAGATTCTCGTTTCCTGTTGGAATCGGGGGCAGACAACGTTTCATCTGAATCCGCTGGAACGCATTGCCCAGCTCGTCATCGTTCCGGTGATTCAAGTCGAATTCAACCGGGTAGACAATTTCGATCAGAGTCACCGCGGCGAAGATGGCTTTGGCAGCACCGGCAAGCATTGATGCGCTGGTTTGCAGTACTTATTGCCGTATCCGGATTGCCGCTTACCGATGGTTATGCTGCGGAACTCGATACGATTCCATTGACAATAGCAGGCTATGAAATTGCCGCGGAGGTGGCGCATACCCAGCTATCGCGCTCACAAGGGCTGATGTATCGGGAATCGCTGGGAGAGAATGCGGGCATGTTGTTTGTTTTTCCGAACAGCGGCTATTACAGCATGTGGATGAAAAACACCTATATTCCGCTGAGCGTGGCTTTTATCGATGTGCGCGGTGTCATTCTGAATATTGCTGAGATGCAGCCAGAGACGTTGACGTCGCACGATTCGGCGGGGATGGCGAAATATGCGCTGGAAATGAACAAGGGATGGTTTGCGGCAAGAAAGATAACGGCAGGCACTCAAGTTACCGGATTGGAACGAGCGCCTGCTGCCGACTGAAGGTTGCTAATGCATGCGCGGCATCATGCCTTTTAGTCCGCGCATCATTTTGGCGATCCCGCCTTTATTCATCATTTTCATCATTTTTTGGGCTTGCTCGAATTGTGACAGCAAGCGATTGACCTCCTGCACGGTAACACCCGCACCCGCCGCGATACGGCGCTTGCGCGAAGCTTTGAGAATTTCCGGCTTGGTGCGTTCCTGCTGGGTCATGGAATTGATAATGCCCACGGTGCGGTGAATTATTTTGTCATCCACTTTAACGTTTTGTGCCGCTTGACTGAATTGCGCCGGCAGTTTATCCATCAACGCGTTCATGCCGCCCATCTTGTGCATTTGTTGAAATTGCGCTTTGAAATCATTCAAGTCAAACGACTTGCCTGATTTCATTTTTTTCATCAGTTTTTCAGCTTCTTCTTGATCGGCATTGCGTTGCGCTTCTTCGATCAATCCCAGCACGTCACCCATACCGAGAATGCGCGATGCCATCCGGTCCGGATGGAAGATTTCAAGGCCAGTCAATTTTTCCGCAACACCGGCGAATTTGATCGGTTTGCCGGTGATGTGCTTGACCGATAACGCAGCACCGCCGCGCGCATCGCCGTCGAGCTTGGTAAGAATAACGCCCGTCAGCGGTAACGCATCGGAAAATGCCTTGGCGGTATTGACGGCATCCTGCCCTTGCATCGCGTCCACGACGAACAGGGTTTCGATCGGCTTTAACAGCGCTTCAAGCTCGGTGATTTCCTGCATCATGGCTTCGTCGATACCTAATCGGCCGGCGGTGTCGACGATCACGATGTCATGATGATGCTTGCGCGCGAAATCCAGCGCGGCTGCGCCGATTTCACCCGGCTTCTGGCCGTCCTGGACGGGGAAGAAGTCAGCACCGGTTTGCTGGGCCAGCAGTTCCAGCTGATGAATTGCGGCCGGACGGTAGATATCGCAAGACACTAACAGCACTTTCTTTTTCTTCTGTTCCATTAGCCACTTGGCCAGCTTGCCGCTGCTCGTGGTTTTACCGGCACCTTGCAATCCCGCCATGAGAATGACGGCAGGCGGCACGGTTGCAAGATTGATCTCGGCTTTATCGCCACCCATGATAGCCATCAATTCCTGATGGACCACGCCAACCAAGGCCTGTCCAGGGGTAAGGCTGCTCAATACTTCCTGACCGACGGCTTTTTCTTTGACGCGGGCAATGAAATCCTTGACCACCGGTAAAGCGACATCAGCCTCCAGCAGTGCCAGGCGAATTTCACGCAAAGCATCCTGAATGTTGCTTTCGGTAAGCCTGGCTTCACCGCGTAATGTTTTAATGACGCCGCTAAGCCGGCTGGTCAGATTATCGAACATACTTAAAACCTCATAGAATTAGATGGATCTTGAACAGTGCAGGCATTCATGTTTAACAAATTCCGGGAGAATGCTTTGAATTTGTTAACGTGCCATGTAGACTTAACAGTTATTTCAGTCTTTTAAAATTTGCACTGTCAATGATCAGCATTTTAACTTATCCCGCAGCCTTTTTGCTTTATATACTGATCGGTTGGTACTTTTGGCGCAATACTTGGGGTCAACCTTCGCAGCCCTTGCGTGATCAGGTGCCGGTGACGATGACCTGGACTCATTATGCCATGCTCATTCCTCTGTCATTGCATGCCTTGACACTTTACCAGTCGATGTTTGCCGGTGCAGGATTGAGTTTCGGGTTAAGTAATGCGATTTCGGTTATTGTCTGGTTGACTGCGTTTATTTACTGGTTCTCGGGTTTTTTTCAACGTTTGCAAGGGTTGCAAACACTGGTTGCGCCTGTTGCGGCAGCTTCGGCTGTTGCGGTTTTATTGCCGTTGTTTTTTCCATCGCTACGGACACTCGAAAATACCGAGTTACCGGCATTTAAAGCGCATTTGCTGATCGCCATGATGGCTTACAGCTTGTTGACAATCGCAGCATTGCACGCTTTACTGATGACAGTGGTGGAGCGCCAATTGCACCATCCGGCTGCGCGCTCTGTGCTGACTAATTTGCCGCCGCTGCTGGCAATGGAAAAACTGCTGTTTCATATCATATGGGTCGGTTTTATTTTATTGACGCTGACCCTGTTAAGCGGTGTGGTGTTCTCGAAAGAGGTTTTCGGTCAACCCGTGACTTTCTCACACAAAACGTTGTTCGGTTTTATTTCCTGGGGCGTATTCGCCGCTTTGCTGGCCGGAAGGCAGTTTTACGGCTGGCGGGGACGGATTGCAATCCGCTGGACTTTGGCGGGATTCATCACATTATTATTGGCTTATATCGGCAGTAAGTTTGTGCTGGAAATTGTCTTGAGCCGTTATTAGTTGGCTACTGTTCGTAAAAAAACTGCGGCATATGGGCGGCCGGTGTTGTTGCCAAGGAACAATATCACCCTTTTGCGCGGCTGATTTTTGCAACTTCTCTGAGGTGTCTCAGGCTGCGCATGACCTGTGCCAGATGATGCCGGTTGTTGACTTGTAGAATGAAACGCATATGCATGAAATCATCCTCGCTTTGCATTGCGATATCATCGATGTTGGATTCGGCTTTAGCAATGACAGCGGCAACGCGTGCCAGAACACCCTGTTTATTTAGCGTTGTTACTTTAATACTGGCTTCAAACGTCCGGTTAATGTCTTTACCCCAGGTCACATCCAGATAATTCTCCGGATTTTTCTGATTAATGGTGACATTACTGCAATCGTGCGTATGGATGGTCAACCCGGAATCCTTTTTGATCACGCCGATTATGGCATCGCCGGGAATAGGTCGGCAGCATTTGGCGAATTGCACGGTTATGCCTTCGGTTCCCAATATGGTGATCGGCCCCGCTTTTTGTTCGGGTGAGATGGATTCCGCAGGGGATGCCAGCCGTTTTGCCACGACCGCTGGGAGCTGTTTGCCGAGTGCCATTTCAGCAAGCAATTCATCTTTGGATTTGACGCCGCTGTCACGTACTAATTTTTCCCACTGCGCCTCGGTGATTGCGTCCGGATTTAAATTAAACGATAGCAACGCCTGATTTAACATGCGTTCACCCAACTTGACCGATTCGCCATATTGAATGGTTTTGAGAAAATGGCGAATATGCGAGCGCGCCTTGCCGGTCGCGACATAACTGAGCCAAGCCGGATTGGGTTTTGCGTAAGGGGCGGTGACGATTTCAACGCGATCGCCACTTTTCAGTTTGGTGCGTAACGGTGCATTTTCACTGTTAATTTTTGCCGCAACACAGCAATTACCGACATCGGAATGAACGGCATAAGCAAAATCAACGGCGGTCGAACCCCTTGGCAGCGTGAGAATTTTTCCTTGCGGTGTGAAAACGAAAACATCACCGGGGAATAAGTCAATTTTGAGGTGCTCCAGGAATTCCAGAGAATCGGTCGAGCCGCTGAGGGTTTCCAGCAGGCTTTGCAACCACTGGCTGGTTTTTAAATGTAATTCATCGACCTCATCATCGCTTTTATAGAGCCAATGGGAAGCGACGCCATTTTCGGCAATGCGGTGCATTTCGGCTGTGCGGATTTGTATTTCGATCGGTATGCCGAATGGACCTAGTAATGTACTGTGCAGCGATTGGTAGCCGTTGGCTTTCGGAATGGCAATGTAGTCCTTGAATTTGCCGGGAATGGGCTTGTATAAGCTGTGCAGCATACCCAGCGCCACATAACAGGACGGAATGTCTTTAACGATGACACGGAAGCCGTAAATATCGAGCACTTCGGAGAATGACAGGTGTTTTTCCACCATCTTCATGTAAATACTGTACAGGTGCTTTTCCCGTCCAGTCACATCCGCTTCCAATCCCGCTTCTTTTAATTTCAGGTTGATGGCATCAAGAATTTTTCCCACGATTTCGCGCCGGTTGCCGCGCGCCGCCTTGGTGGCTTTTTGCAGAACGCGATAGCGCAACGGGTAAGAATAGCGGAATCCCAATTCTTGCAATTCCTGGTAAATATTGTTGAGTCCCAGCCGGTGGGCGATGGGAGCATAAATTTCCAGAGTCTCGCGAGCTATGCGGCGCTGTTTTGCCGGCAGCATGACTTCGAGTGTTTGCATGTTATGTAACCGGTCCGCCAGTTTAATGAGAATGACGCGCACATCGCGTGCCATCGCCAAGAGCATTTTGCGAAAATTCTCGGCTTGCGCTTCTTCTTGTGTTTGGAATTCGATTTTGGTTAGCTTGGAGACACCGTCGACCAATTCCGCCACCGGCTCACCGAATCGCTCACTAATTTCAGCTTTGGAGATTTCTGTATCTTCGACGACATCGTGCAATAAAGCGGCCATCAATGTCGGCGCATCCAGATGGAGTTTGCTGAGAATTCTGGCAACCGCAACCGGATGGGAAATATAAGGCTCACCCGATTTCCGGAATTGCCCGGAATGCGCTCCTTGGCCGAAAGAATAGGCATTCCTCAGTTGCGTAATATCTTCCGGCTTGAGGTATTGCGATGTTTCTGAGAAAAGAAGTTCTGTTTCTGGCATGGCGTTTGATCAATCGGATGAGTGCTGGCCAAGCCGGATTCAGTACGTGTTCTTCAAGGAAGCTCAGAAAGCTGCTGTATCCGGCCTGCTATGCGCTGAAATCAAGTTAGAAGGGGCTTGTTTACCATTCGTAAACTGTACTTTTCCAACTAATTCGGCCTTATCTGGCCGTCACTCATTATCTTTTCAGATTTCCTGTGTACTAATCCCGACCGGCAACAAGATTGGCTCTAGAACAGGTTGTATTACATGTTCTTGGGATTAAGTATATCCAGACCTACTTTGCCTTGTGCGATTTCGCGCAGTGCGATGACGGTTGCCTTGTCGCGCCCGGCCTCAACCAAAGGAGCGGAACCAATGGCCAGCTGTCTGGCGCGTGTTGTTGCGGCTAATGTCATATCAAATCGATTCGGTATTGCTTTTAAACAATCATCAACAGTAATTCGTGCCATCGTATTAATTCCAGTAATAAATAATAGGCCGATTTTACAATAAAAAGGCCAAAAATTGATGCCAATCACGTACAGCAATCGTTCATGACAGTTCATTGATAAGCTTGTGATGTTTCACGATTTGACGTTCTTTCTTTAGGCGTTCCGCTTTAATGACGCAAATTAAATCATTAAGCGCTTCATCGAGTTGATTGTTGATAACAATATAATCGAACTCCGCGAGGTGACTGATCTCTTCCCGTGCCGCTGCAAGCCTCTTTTGAATAACGTCGGAGTTATCCTGTGCGCGTGATTTTAAGCGCATTGCCAGTGCATCGGCGGATGGCGGAAGAATAAAAATACTGGCCGCTTGAGGAAAAATTTGTTGTATTTGCCGCGCACCCTGACAGTCTATTTCCAGCAGAATATCTTGCCCGGATGCAATGGCTTGATTGATCCATTGCTGCGAGGTGCCGTAGAAATTTCCGTAGACTTCGGCGCTTTCAATAAATTCGCCTCTGAGAAGCATTTGTTTGAATGTCTCCACAGCTACAAAATGATAATCACAGCCATTGATTTCTCCGGTGCGCGGCGGGCGGGTCGTGTGTGAAATTGACAAGCTGAGATTTAAATCCGATTGTAATAATGCCCTGACCAGACTGGTTTTTCCCGCTCCGGATGGCGCGCTGATGATAAATAAACAACCTGTCGTTTGCGTCATTTCATATCCGCCATGTTTGAAGTCATTATTTTATCTTGAATTGAAAGCTGTCAATGCTTGACCTTGTAATGTCTTGATCAAATCAATTTTTTCCGGCGCTGCTTGCCGCGCTAAGGTTCAAAAGGGGCGTTTGTATAATTGACAAAAATGCCGCTACTTTTCCTTGCGGATTTTTTCCAGCAGAGCATCCAAAGTTTTGATGGTATCTTGCGGTGTGCTACCCATTCTGCCGCTGGTTAGATACTTGCCGTTGATTACCAATGCTGGAACACCGTTGAGTTGATACTGGCGCGACATTTGTGTCGATCTCGACACCTGATTTTGTACTGCGAAAGACTGATAGGTATTTTCAAATTTTTTCCGGTCGACGCCTTGTTTCTCGATCCAATCGAACAACACGGATTCATTATTCAAATCAATTTTATCGCGATGGACAGCGTCGTATATTTTATCGTGTAGTAAGTTATCTATTCCAAGCGCCTCGATGGCATAAAATATTTTTGCAGCCGGGACCCAAGTGGGGCGGAGAATTGCGGGAACATAATGGAAGTCGACATCACCGGGGATATTTGCAAGCCATGTTTTAAGATGCGGGTGCAAGTTATAGCAATGCGGGCAGCCGTACCAAAAGAATTCCAGAACCTCGATTTTACCGCTATCACCAGTCGGCTGCGGTTTTGCCAGAACCGTATAGTCTTTGCCTTCGACGATGTCAGCGGATGCCGCGGGAAAACTGATAAAACCGAAACTGAATACAAACAAGAAAACTGCAAGGGCTTGACGATTCATGCTGACTCCTTAAAAAGTATTGAACGGGTTGCGGTTAGTGATTCCGGTTTTGAAAAGTGAAATCAATGGTGATGAGATGCCTTTCATTGTATTTTGACGAACTGCGTTTCAATGCCATTTTCCCGCAATGAGGCGCTGGTTTGATCGCTATCCGTTTTACTGCTAAAAGGACCGATTCGGACACGGTACCAGGTTCCTTTTTCAGCCAGATCGATCGCTTGCACCGATGCGAATACCCCGAGCAGCGCAAGCCTGGCTTTCATATTTTCCGCTTCGTCATTTTTTCTGAATGATCCTGCCTGGAGAAAAATTTTCTCTTTTGCGGGAGCCGGTGTTTTGGTCTGAGGTGGGGGCGTTACCGGTTGCTGCTGTTGCTGCGGAGGTTGTTTCGGTTCGGCCGGAAGCGTGCGTGGCGGGATGGCAGCGATTTGCGGCGGCGGAGTGACCGGAGCCACAACGGGACGGGGTGGGGCAACGGGCTGCGGTGAAGTAACAGGCGGGGGCGCAATCTCCACCGGTTTGTTGCTATTTTCCGTTGTTTTCGGGGTTATCTGAGGTTGTGCCGGTTTTTCGGCAGCGCGTTTGAATTCACGATCGACTTCAGGTTCTTCGATACCCGGCAGAATCTTGTAAAAATCAAAACGGGGTTTTTCTTCCGCCACAGCTACCGGCTCTTCTGGCGCGGCTTTTTCCGCTGTTTTGGTTTTTTCTGCAACAGGCTGCGGAGGTGTTTTCTCCGCCGAAGGCGCTACTTTTTCCGCAGGTAAGAACGGACTGGGGGCGTAATTGAGATATAACCAGATGCCGATTGCACTCGCAATGCCCAAGGCGTAACCGACAAAACCGCCAAAAAAAGCGGAGCCGCTCTTTTCGGACGAGGACTTTGCTGATTTGCGGGTCTTATAATCTCGGCTCATGAATATCCTTCTACATTAATTCAATTACATTTTATCAGGTGCGCTGACGCCGAGCAGCGTCAATCCATTGCTCAATACCTGGCGGATAGCGGCAATCAACGCCAGCCGGGCATACTGGAGCGGAATTTCGGGCACCAGGAAACGCGTTGAATTATAGTAACTATGAAATTCGCTGGCCAGTTCTCTGAGGTAGAAGGCAATCAGATGAGGGGAAAATTCCTTTGCGGCCATTTCCACGGTGTCGGGAAAATCGATCAATTTCTGCAGCAGAGCCAGCTCGGCAGGACTGGATAACGCAGCCGTATCCGCTTCGACCAAATCGCCGCTATCGCCGTCCCACTGCGCCAATACGCTGCATACACGCGCATGGGCGTATTGCACGTAATAAACTGGATTCTCGTTACTTTGCGACTTCGCCAGATCTAAATCGAAATCCAAATGCTGATCGCTTTTGCGCATGACATAAAAGAACCGTGCCGCATCCTTGCCGACTTCCTCGCGCAATTCCCGTAATGTGACGAATTCACCAGAGCGGGTCGACATCGGCGCTTTTTTGCCGTCGCGGTAGAGTACGGCGAACTGCACCAAAGCGATTTCCAGCTTTGCCGGATCCAGCCCGAGCGCTTGCAATGCGCCTTTCACGCGCGGAATATAGCCATGATGATCCGCGCCCCAGATATTGATGACTTGATCGAAACCACGCTCGAATTTATTCAGGTGATAGGCGATATCCGATGCGAAATAAGTGAATTGACCGTTTTCCCGTTGCACCACACGATCTTTTTCGTCGCCGAAATCGGTCGAACGGAACCAGATTGCGCCATCTTGTTCGTATAGGTATTTTTTTTCTTTGAGCAATTCGATGGTGCGTGCAATCGAGCCATTATCGTATAACGATTGCTCGGAAAACCAAGTATCGAAGGTGACGCCGAATTCCATCAGATCGTTGCGGCAATCACCCAATTGCTCGGTGAGCACAAAATTGTGGATATACGCATAATCCTGGCCGAGTATCTTTTTGGCATTGGCGATTAACTGATCCAGATGTTCGTCGGTGCTTACGGCTGTTTCCATGACACGCACAGGCAAACCATCCAACACGAGTTCCGGATGATGAACATATCGTTCGGCGTGTGCCTGGTGAATCAAGCGTGCCATCGACTTGACGTAATCTCCCTGATACGCGTTTTGCGGGAACGGAATGTGGATATCGTTGAGTTCCAGATACCGTAACCAAGTTGAAAGTGTCAGAATGTCCATCTGCCGTCCCGCATCATTCACGTAGAACTCGCGCGAAACATTGAAACCAGCAGCAGTCAGTACATTCGACAGACTGGCGCCGATCGCGGCGCCGCGTCCATGCCCGACATGCAAAGGCCCGGTAGGATTGGCCGAGACGAATTCCACCTGGATTTTTCTTCCTTGACCGGAATCGCCATGACCGAACATTTCTTTGCTTTGCAGCACCTGATGCACGCATTGCTGTTTCGCGGAATTTTTCAGAAACAGATTGATGAATCCGGCACCCGCTATTTCCACTTTTTCCAAATAAGGCGAGGAGGGCAGGGCGTTGATCAATAAACTCGCTACTTCGCGCGGATTTTTATGCAGCGGCTTGGCCAGTTGCATCGCCAGATTGCACGAATAATCGCCGTGATTGGCTTGTTTGGTGCGCGTCAATTCAATGCGAACATCGACATCCGGTGCCGCGATGGCGTGGGCCGCTGTGCGGAAAAGTCCGGCAAAATGAGTTTTAAAATTTGGGTAAACGGGTGAATTCATGATTGAGAGTTGGCGGTATCAGGATTTTTATGCAGCTTTGCGGCGTGCGGCAAAAATCACGGTTATTGGAAAATAGCAGTATTTTATCAGGTGCGCCGTTCAGACCAAAGATTGCTGACGATGCGTTTCAAACAAACAGATTCCCGCGCTGACCGCGACATTCAAGCTTTCCACGCTGCCTAGCATGGGAATCCGCACTAACTGGTCACAGTTCTCGCGCGTCAGACGGCGCAATCCTTTTTCTTCCGAACCTAACACCCAGGCGACAGCGCCTTGGATTGGGAAGTGCGTCAAATCGTATTCCGCATCTTCCGCCGTGCCATATATCCAAATATCGCGTTCTTTCAGTTGTTTCAAAGTGCGTGCCAAATTGGTGACGGCAATGTACGGAACGGTATCCGCCGCGCCGCTGGCAACCTTATAGACCGTTGGCGTCAAACCGACCGCCCGGTCTTTCGGTGCAATCACGGCATGCACGCCGAACGCGTCGGCGACACGCAAGCAGGCACCCAAATTATGCGGGTCCTGAATGCCGTCCAGCACCAGCAGACGAGCCGGCTCGATCAATGTATCCAAAATATCGTCAATATCGACATGGCTGCGCGCGCTGTCGATACTGGCTGCAACGCCTTGATGACGTTCGCTGCCGGTCATACCGGTGAGTTTGGTGCTGTCGCACGGAGTCAGACGGATTTTCCGGCTTTCGGCCAGTTGGATGAGATTGCGTGCGCGCTGATCATCGCGTGCGGCATCGATCAGAATCTCTTTGATACTTCCCGGATTTTGCCGCAGGCGGCTGGTGACGGCATGAAAACCGAAGATAAAGCGGGTGTTGGACACGTTTTAACCTGAGCTTGATTGGAAAATAACCGGTTGGTTTTGCCGAGTGTTTGATTTTTTCGCGTATTTTAGAGCAATTTATCCACTATTAATGCGATTTCTTGCCTTTGGCCGGAGCTTTGGTTTTTGTTCTGGTTTTTGTTTGGGCTTTGGCTCGTTCCGGTTTTTTATCCGGTTCGGCCAGCACAAAATCGATTTTGCTGGTTTCCAGATCGACGCGCACCAATTTGACGCGCAACCGGTCGCCAAGACGGTATTGCTTGCCGCTGCGCTCACCGAGCAACAGATGTTTGGTGGCATCGAAATGAAAATAATCACTCGGTAGCTCGGAAATATGCACCAGCCCTTCGACGTACACGCCGTCCAGCGCCACGAACAAACCGAACCCGGTCACACTGCTGATCACGCCGTCAAAGCATTCGCCGATTTTATCCTGCATATAAAAACACTTGAGCCAGGATTCGACATCGCGCGTGGCGTCATCGGCGCGCCGTTCGGTCATCGAGCAATGCAGACCCAATTCATTCCAATCGCCGGGATTGTAGGTTTCGCCTTGCAATACCGCTTTGATCGCACGATGCACCAGTAAATCGGGATAGCGCCGGATCGGCGACGTAAAATGCGTGTAAGCATCGTACGCAAGTCCGAAATGACCCATGAGGTCCGGGCTGTAGATGGCTTGTTGCAGCGATCTGAGCATGACGGTTTGTAATAATTGCGCATCCGGTCTGCCTTGGATTTTAAGCAAGGTTTGTGCGTAATCCTTGGCGCCCGGTTTGTTCTTGCCGCCCAGTTGAATGCCGAATTCCTTCAGAAAATTGCGTAAAGCTTCGATCTTTTCCGCGGCCGGGCTTTCGTGGATGCGATACAGCGTGGTCTGGCCGTTTTTCTGCAGAAAATCCGCCGCGCAGACATTCGCCGCCAGCATGCACTCTTCGATCAGACGGTGCGCTTCGGTGCGTTGCACCGGCACAATCTTTTCGATCTTACCTTGGTCGTTGAAGAACATCTGGGTTTCAGTGGTTTCAAAATCGATTGCGCCGCGCTTCTTGCGTGCTTTGAGCAATGCCTTGAACAGCTTGTAGACCAGTTGCAAGTGCGGCAGCAATGCGGCATGTTCTTTGGCTTCGGTTCCTTTGGGTTTTTCCAGGATCGTAGCGACTGTGGTGTAGGTCAGGCGTGCGTGCGAGCACATCACCGCGGGATAAAAAGCATAATCCAGTATTTCGCCATTTTTCTGGAATTCTATCTCACACACCATGCACAAGCGGTTTTTATCGGGATTGAGCGAACATAATTCGTTCGACAACACTTCGGGCAGCATCGGAATGACGCGGCGCGGAAAATATACGGAATTGCCTCGGTTCAGCGCCTCCTGATCAATGGCATCTTTGGGTTTGACATAGTGACTGACATCCGCGATCGCCACGTATAAGCGGTATCCATCGTCCGCTTTCTCGCAATAAACCGCATCGTCGAAATCGCGCGCAGTTTCACCATCGATAGTGACCAGCGGCAAATGCGTGATGTCTTTACGCCCCTTGAATTCTTTCTTTAAGACATTCTTAGGAAATTTGGCCGCGAGTTTTTCAATCTCGGGAGGGAGCACGTAAGGTAAATCGTGTTTGCGCAAAGCGATTTCAATTTCCATTCCTGGCGCGGTGTAGTCGCCTAGAATTTCGATGATTTTGCCGATCGGCTGTGTTTGTTTATTCGGTTGCTGGATGATTTCGACAATGACGATTTGTCCTGCCTTGGCTTTGAGCGAGTGTTCCTTGGCGATTAGGATATCCTGGCTGATACGCTTGTTTTCGGCTACGACGAATAAAATGCCGTGGTCGATATGCAACCGTCCTACCAATTGTGTGTTCGTGTGTTCCAGGACTTCGACAATGACGGCCTCGCGCCGCCCGCGCCGGTCCAGTCCGATTTCACGCACCACGACCCGGTCGCCGTGCAACGCTTTGTTCATTTCTTTTGCACTCAGAAATAAATCCGGGCTGCCGTCGTCGGGAAGCAAAAAGCCGAATCCGTCCGCGTGACCTTGTATCCGGCCTTTGATCAGATCCAGTTTTTCCATCACGCAAATATCGCCTTTGCGGTTACGGAAAATCTGACCCTCGCGTATCATCGCCGTTAAGCGGCGATTGAACAGCTCCACTTCTTTTTTCGTAATATCCAGTAGTTTCCGCAATACCGGCTCGGCAAGCGGGATTCCTTGTTGCTGTAAAATCTGCAGAATATATTCCCGGCTTGGCAAGGGATCTTTATAGCGTTCTTTCTCACGCTTGAGGAAAGGATCCAGATTACGCAGTTTTTGATTTTTCTTAATTGACAAAACAATGGTTTCCTATAGAATTACGCGTTCTTCGGCAGCCTGACCTGGCTGTCCTTGGCCCAGATGGCGGAATTGGTAGACGCGCATGGTTCAGGTCCATGTGCCTTCGGGTGTGGAGGTTCGAGTCCTCTTCTGGGCACCACAAAAATATATTAATTCGTTGAATTTAATAGAAAACATTTTGTAAAAAATTTTTCTATGCCCAAAACTATGCCTAAAAAATTTGCTGGGCGGTTTTTAATCAATTTTCCGGAAGAATTTAATCCTCAAGATTTGTTATGAATCTTATATCACATTCTGATGAATTAATTTTGAATATGAAATCGATAAGAGAAGTTAACCCCCTCCCTGTTTAAATGCGGTTTTTTGCAAACGTAGACCAAGAGTGGTCTAGGTGCTAAGAGGTCATAGGGATTTTGACCGCCCCCGGTTGTGTCATGACAGGGGGATACTCTTCCATGCTGATTTCCCGCATACAAAAATCTGATGAAGCGAACGGTCTATGGAACCGATCAGCTAGACTTTTGAGCCATCCCCGGTGGCTTTGGTTTGATAGTTGTTGCATGGCTCGGGTACAATCAATACACGTTCGCCGGTATAAAACGCTTCCAACATGTGATGTTGCTTTTGCACACGAATCGATACACCGGGCCGGCCATTGGTTGGTATCAGTTTCATGCTGATATGCTTGCACCCTTGGCAGCTTGTTCCGGCTCCACGGTGTTCAGGGAGCCGCTAAACAATCAGCAACTTTCATATTTTCCGGCATTGCTACCAGTTTTTTGAATACGAATTCCTAGCAATTCATTTTTCAGCGGTATTTTGTCGGCGGATTTGTCCCTCAAGTCGTCATCAGCCGACTGCGCAGCAAGTACAGGTTGGCCATACCCATCAGCATGTTCATCTGAACAGCATTCTTCATCAGTCCACAGTAGCGGGTCTGAGTAAATCCAAACTGCCGCAATTCGCGTTTGTATTCATCGCTGGCGTAGCCCGCATCGCCCAGGATAACCAGGTCTTCCGCCCGAAGCAGCTTAGGGAGAACATTGATGTCCGCTTCGTTGGCAGCGGTAATTTCAACTGTGTGCATCGCCCCTGAATTGACGTCTGCCCCAGCATGTACCTTCAATGCCGAAGTAGTAATGATTGCCTTTTCTGGTTTTGCGCATGAATGAGTGTGGCGTCCACCATGGTGCCTTTGGAAACCAACAATTCTCTCGCCTTGAGGTGAGTATTGATCACCTCAAGCAATAGTCAGGAAGTGCCATTGTCTCAATTTCTGGGATTTGTTCGGCGATTCCCTAATCACTACTAAATTATTTGCTTTCTGGATTGCCTTGGATTTTTGCGGAACCGAATGTGGTGCCCGGAGCCGGAATCGAACCGGCACGGGCGTTTTAGGCCCGAGGGATTTTAAGTCCCTTGTGTCTACCAATTTCACCACCCGGGCGATGGAAGTATCAGATCGGTGGAGGCGGGGGTCGGAATCGAACCGGCGTAGACGGCTTTGCAGGCCGCTGCATGACCACTCTGCCACCCCGCCATTATTGCATAACTTCTAAAGCTACCGCCAATCCTACGGAAAAAACCGGTAAGGAGCTATTCGATTCCCAGCAAATTAAAATTTCAAAAGAACCATTCTTAGAGAGAATGGAGCGGGAAACGAGGCTCGAACTCGCGACCCCAACCTTGGCAAGGTTGTGCTCTACCACTGAGCTATTCCCGCATTAAGAAGTTGCTGTGTGACTGGAATCACTTCAGAAACAAAGCGCGAATTATAGAGATGCTGTACGTTTTGGTCAAGGAAATGCAAACTGAGAATGAAGAAAATGTTTTTTGCTGAATTAGCCGAGAAAATATTCCAAATGCTAGGCAGCGGTATCGCATTTATAATGCGCTATTGAAAGTTTAAACTGCCAAAGTATGCAACCGACCGTAATTATCAATCAACACCGCAATACCGCGATCATTGCGGGGACGAGCGGAAAGAAGCTGCTGGTGATCAAGCTGGGAAAAGGAAAGCTGACCGTGACCGCGGTAACGTTGCAGCAAATCAACGCACAGGGATATACGGTCAGCGATTATTCGCCTGCGCTGGCGGCGCAATCGTATTTGCAACATGGCGCAGGCGTCACTGAGAAAGCCAGAAAATTTCTGGAAAAAATAGCGGCCGGTGAATTCTCCAGCGGGTTAACTTTCACACCACAATAAAAAGCAGCAATTCATCGATTGAAAAACTAACTTTCCGTGGCGGCTGCGAATACCTCGGTACGAATTTGTGCTTGCATGACGTTGCTCCCTGGTGGAACACTGTGTGTCAGCCAGACATTGCCGCCGATGGTGGAGCCGCGACCGATGGTGATACGCCCGAGGATCGTGGCGCCGGCATAAATCACTACGTCATCTTCAACGATTGGATGACGCAGATTACCCTTCACCAGAATGCCTTGCTCATCGACGGGAAAACGCTTGGCGCCCAGGGTGACGGCTTGATACAGCCGCACATTGCGGCCGATGATCGTCGTTTCGCCGATCACCACGCCGGTGCCGTGATCGATGAAGAAACTGTCACCAATCTGCGCGCCCGGATGGATTTCTATGCCGGTGAGCGAATGCGCGATTTCCGATATCATGCGTGCGATGAGCGGTACGCCTAGTTGATTCAATTCATGTGCAATGCGGTGATGAATGATCGCGATAACGCCCGGGTAGCATACCAATACATCGTCAACGCTATGCGCCGCCGGATCGCCTTCGTAGGCGGCGCGGATGTCATTTTCCAGTAAGCTGCGGATTTTTGGCAGTTGCTTGGCAAACGTGTTGGCAATGGCCGTAGCTTGTTCCCGCAGTGACGGAGCGGCAATTTCCTGGTCCGAGACAAAAAACAATTCGTGCTGAATCTGATCGAGCAGATCGCGCAAGGTAATATCCAAGGTATGTCCGACGTAATAATCGATTCCTTCATCGGAAACACTCGGTGCGCCCAGACGATTCGGAAATAACGCCGCGCTCAATCGTTCAATGATGGTTGCCAGGGTTTTCCGCGATGGCAGCTTGGGCGGCTTGTTCAGCCGTTGCCGATGCTCCAGCGATGCCACGCGCAACGTGCGTAATTGGGAGACGATATGATCGATTTCCAGGCGATTGATCCCTGATTCTGCTGTGCCGTGCGGCTTCAGTTCGGTTGTCATGACTTTAATCTCTAAATTCGATTCAACGTGCATTGGATTACACCTTAATGCTGCAAGTGACTGTGCGGGTAGCTGGGGAACAAATCGAGCCGCTTGGGTTTGATAAAGACTTTGTCTCCCTTTGCGAGCTGCAATTCGCGGAAACGCTCCTTACTGATTTCGGCGTGCACCGGATTTCTTTCTGCGTCGTTTTCGCGCACCAGTTCCAGCCTGACAATTGGGCCGACCGATAACACATGGACGATTTGCGCCGCCAGCGCCGCTTCACCATTGCGGGTTCGCTCAACTTCGATTTCGTGTGGACGCACATAAGCAATCGCCGCCATTTCCTCTGCTTCCGCGTGTTCCGGCGCGTCCACTTCAAGATCGCCGATCCAGGCGCGTCCGCGGTGCAAGCGGCCGTGGAATAGGTTCACGTTGCCAAGAAATTCATACACGAACGGACTGGCCGGTTGTTCGTACACTTCATCCGGTGTGCCGATTTGTTCAATCCGGCCTTCGTTCATCACCACCACGCGATCGGAAACTTCGAGCGCTTCCTCCTGGTCGTGCGTGACGAATACGCTGGTGATATGCATGTCGTCATGCAGCCGCCTGAGCCAGGAACGCAGCTCCTTGCGCACCTTGGCGTCCAATGCGCCAAAGGGTTCATCCAGTAGCAACACTTTCGGTTCCACCGCCAATGCCCGCGCCAAGGCGATACGCTGGCGCTGACCGCCGGAAAGCTGATGCGGATAGCGATCCGCCAGCCAATCCAGCTGCACTAGATGCAGCAACTCCATGACCCGTTCGCGAATCTCGGCTTTGGACGGGCGGAATTCTTTCGGACGAACGCGCAAACCAAACGCCACATTCTCGAAAATCGTCATATTGCGGAACAGCGCATAATGCTGAAAAACGAAACCGACTTGGCGCTCGCGCACATGCTGATTGGTGGCGTCTTTGCCGTGAAACAACACTTGCCCGCTATCGGCGGATTCCAGTCCTGCAATCACACGCAGCAGCGTTGTTTTGCCGGAACCGGAAGGACCCAGCAAGGCCAGTAATTCACCGGATTGTACTTGCAGACTGACATCGCGTAGCGCCGCGAATGTGCCGAATTGTTTGGAAAGACTCAAAACCTCAATACTCATTCCTCACCTCTTTGTTTTTGGTATTGTTTGTTGCGAAATTCGATCAGCGTTTTCAGCGCGAGCGTCACCAGCGCCAGCAAGGCGAGCAGCGAAGCCACGGCAAACGCGGCGGCGAAGTTATATTCGTTGTAGAGAATCTCGACGTGCAACGGCAAGGTGTTGGTGCTGCCGCGGATATGGCCGGATACCACCGACACCGCGCCAAATTCACCCATTGCGCGCGCGTTGCACAGAATGGCGCCGTACAGCAGGCCCCATTTGATGTTCGGCAGCGTGATCTGATAGAAAGTCTGCCAGCCGCTGGCGCCGAGCACGACCGCGGCTTCTTCTTCCTCGGTACCTTGCGCCTGCATCAAAGGAATCAGTTCGCGCGCGATGAACGGCACCGTGACAAAAACGGTCGCCAGCACAATGCCGGGCACGGCGAAAATAATTTTAAAATCGTGTTCCGCCAGCCACGGCCCCAGCCAGCCCTGCAAGCCGAATACGAGCACGTAAATCAAACCGGAAACCACCGGCGAAACGGAGAATGGCAAGTCGATCAGGGTAATCAGCAGATTTTTGCCGCGAAACTCGAATTTGGCGATGGCCCAGGCCGCCGCGATACCGAATACCAGATTCAGCGGTACCGCAATCGCCGCGACAGTTAATGTCAGTTTGATCGCGGAAACCGCATCGGGATCGGTGATCGCAGCGAAATAAACCGCTGCGCCTTTTTTGAACGCTTCATAGAAAACCGAAATCAGTGGAATAAATAAAAATAACGTCAGAAATACCAGCGCCAACCCGATCAACGAGCGGCGTACCCAGGCAGGTTCTTGCGTGGCGCGCTGGCGGAAGGTCGCGCCGGATACGGGAAATGTAATCGTAGTCATGGCGATCCTAAAGAGTCACTACTGCGGCGCCGGTTCCACCATTGCAGCAGGTTAATAATCAGCAACAGAATGAACGAAATGACCAGCATCACCACCGACAACGCGGTAGCACCGGCGTAGTCATATTGCTCCAGCTTGGTGATGATCAGCAGCGGGGTGATTTCGGAAATCATCGGCATGTTACCGGCGATAAAAATGACCGAACCGTACTCACCGACGGCGCGCGCGAACGCCAGCGCGAAGCCGGTGATCAAAGCCGGGAAAAGCACCGGGAAAATGACGCGCGTGAAGGTTTGCCAACGGTTGGCGCCGAGCGTGGCGGCCGCTTCCTCCAGTTCGGCTTCGATATCTTCAAGCACCGGCTGCACCGTGCGCACCACGAAGGGGAGGCCGATAAAAGTCAGCGCCACAAAAATTCCCAGCGGCGTGAAAGCGACTTTGATGCCCAAGGGTTCGAGAAACTGTCCGATCCAACCATTGCCTGCGTATAGCGCGGTGAGAGAAATACCGGCCACGGCGGTCGGCAGGGCAAACGGAAGATCGACCAAAGCATCGACAATTTTTTTGCCGGGAAAGTCGTAGCGCACCAGCACCCAGGCCACCAGCAGACCGAATGCCGCGTTCACCAGCGCGGCCGCGAACGATGCGCCGAAAGTCAGCCGGTAAGAGGCCAGAACGCGCGGTGTGGTGATGATCGTCCAAAATTCCGGCCAGGTTAATTCGGCGGTGCGGATGAAGGCTGCCGACAGCGGAATCAGGACGATCAGGCTGAGATAAAGCAACGTGAATCCCAGCGCCAGATTGAAGCCGGGCAAGATGCTGTATTGCTTGAAGGTACTCAATTGAAAATTCCTTGTGGTGGTTGGAATCCATTCATGATCAGAAATTCGTCCGTCCGCCTTGGATGCGGCGCAGCGCGGCGATGAGGAAATCGATATCCGCGCAGGTGTTGTAGAATGCCAGCGATGGCCGTACCGTGGTTTCCAGGCCGAAGCGGCGCAAAATAGGCTGGGCGCAATGATGACCTGCGCGCACGGCGATGCCTTCACGGTTGAGCGCTGTGCCGACTTCTTCGGAACTCAATCCCGGTAACACGAAAGACAGCACACCGGCTTTTTCCGCCGCGGTGCCGATCAAACGCAACCCCGGAATCGAACCAAGGCCGCGCGTGGCATAAACCAGCAGCTGATGTTCGTAGCGGCTGATGTTGTCGATACCGATGCGCTGCACGTAATCGATCGCCGCGCCCAATCCGACCGCATCGGCAATATTGCCGGTGCCCGCTTCAAAACGGGCCGGTGCCGCATGGTAAGTGGTCTTTTCGAAGGTGACATCCTGAATCATGTTGCCGCCCCCTTGCCAAGGCTGCATCGAATTCAGCAACTCGGTCTTACCGAACAACGCGCCGATGCCGGTCGGTGCGAATACTTTATGGCCGGAAAAAACAAACCAGTCGCAATCCAGCTGCTGCACATCGACACGCATATGCGACACGGATTGCGCGCCGTCGACCAATACGCGCGCGCCAACACGATGCGCCATGGCGATCATTTCCTGCGCCGGTGTGATGGTGCCGAGCGCATTCGATACCTGCGAGAATGCCACCAGCTTGGTGCGCGAATTGAGCAGTTTTTGATATTCATCCAGCAAGATCTGACCCTGATCGTCGACCGGAGCGACGCGCAATATCGCGCCTTTCTCGTTGCACAACTGCTGCCACGGCACGATATTGGCGTGATGTTCCAGCCAAGTAATGACGATTTCATCGCCTTCGCCGATATGCTGCCGTCCCCAGCTTTGCGCAACGAGATTGATGCCTTCGGTCGTGCCGCGCACGAAAATGATTTCGTCTGCTGACGATGCATTGAGGAAACGGCTGACTTTCTGCCGCGAGGCTTCGTAAGCATCGGTTGAGCGCGCCGCCAGTTCATGCGCGGCGCGGTGGATGTTGGAATTTTCGTGCTGATAGAAATAGCTGAGCCGGTCAATGACCGATTGCGGTTTTTGCGTGGTTGCCGCGTTATCCAGCCAAATCAGCGGGCGACCGTTGACCAGCTCTTGCAGAATCGGAAAGTCGCGCCGGATGGCGTTGACGTCGAAGGCCGGATGCGCGGATGCGAATTCCGTAGCCGGCCCATCCGCTGCGGATGAGGGAATGCCGTCGAGAAAATAAAACGACGTTCCCGGATTTTGCGTCAGGGGTATACCGGCATACGCAGGTGGAACCGTTTGCACCGGTGGCAAAAGCGCACGCAACTCGTCTTCGAACGGCAACGGAACGGTCGATGGATAAGGAAGAACTCCCGCAGTTGAAGGGAAGGGTGTCAATGCGGGAGTTTGCTGCAGCGCTGTGACCGCTGCTGGCGTGGGAGAAGTACTTGTTGCCGTGTTTGTTATACCGGTTAAACCGGAGGGGATGTCTTTACCCGGTGCAAGCAAAGCATTTAGCTCGCTTTCAAACGGCAACGGAATGTCTGGTTGCGCTACGAAATTTCCCACATGCGGATGATCCGCAGGAAAAGCTGGAATTTCCAGTGCCGGTGCTGGTGCAGCCGCCGCAGATGGCGGCGCGCTTGAGTTTGGTAAAGCGGAAAAAAATTCATTGGCCAGGCGCGTCAGCAGCTCGACATCCGGCAAGTGGCCGGATGCGGCATGCAAACCTTCTCCCGCCAGTTGATCGAGATTACTTGTACTCATGATATTGGCCTATTTCGACATTCTCGAGCACGCCGAGCGCATCTTCGGTCAGCACGGCCAGCGAGCAATAGAGGGAAACCAGGTAAGAGGCGATCGCCTTGTGGTTGATGCCCATAAAGCGCACCGATAATCCCATGCCTTGCTGGCCCGGCAAGTTCGGCTGATAAAGCCCGACCACACCTTGGCGGCTTTCTCCGGTGCGCAGCAACAGAATATTGGTTTTTCCGCCGGTGATATTGAGCTTGTTGCTCGGTATCAGCGGGATGCCGCGCCAGGTCAGGAATTGTGAACCGAACAGCGAAACGGTCGGAGGGGGAACGCCGCGGCGGGTACACTCACGGCCGAAGGCGGCTATCGCTTGCGGATGCGCCAGAAAGAAACCGGGCTCTTTCCACACGCGCGAAATTAGTTCATCGAGATCGTCGGGGGTGGGCGCACCAGTACGTGTTTTCACTTTCATGGATTTCGCGACGTTGTTCAGCAAGCCGTATTCCTTGTTGTTGATCAGCTCGCTTTCCTGACGCTCTTTGGCCGTTTCGATGGTGAGGCGCAACTGCTCGCGGATCTGGTTGTGCGGGCTGCTGTACAGATCGGACACGCGCGTATGGACATCCAGCACGGTATTCACCGCGCTCAGCACATACTCCCGTCCCCATTCTTCGTAATCCACAAAGGTAGCCGGCAATTCGCGCTCGTCCTTGGCGGAGCAATCGACTTCCACCTGATCGGGGTCTTTCACTTTGTTCACACGGTAAATACCCGCTTCGACTGGCACCCAGTTCAGCAAGTGGGTGAGCCAACGCGGCGTGATGGTGCCCATCATCGGCACGGTTTTGGTGGCGTTGGCAAGCGTGCGGGCGGCAACGTCGCTTAACGCGGTATGGGCTTGATGGATATCGGTCATTTCATTTTTCTCCTTGGGTTAATGAGTACTGCGAGTTTGTTATGTTGCTCCGGGTGGTTGTGAAAAATCCGGAGCAACCAGAAGTATTTTTCCTTAATTAATTAACCGGCTTTGCAATCACCGGCAGTTCAGCGGTTTCGATCGCCGATACCGTTTTGCCGAGCAGATTGCCTTGCAAGTAATCGGCATTGCCGCGTTTGGCGCCAATCAGCTGTTCGGGTGTCTCAATGTCCCGTACCAGCACGCTGGCGCCAAAACTGTGGACGGTGTCCGTCAAGGTTGTGAGGGTTTCATGCCGCAGCAGATCGCTGGCCGCGATGCGCACCACGTCCGGGTACAAACTGCCTAACTCCACCATCCAATCGCTGCGGGTGCCGGTAAAGTTGGCGGCGATGCGGTAGCCGCGCGAGCGGTAATTGCCGATGACATGCTGCAGCAATTTCCAATTGCGGTTGACGATGGCCGGAATCTCGATGACGACACGCGAGGTTTTCACGCCGATCAGGTCGAGAAAATTTTCAAATGCCCGGCCGTGATCGTCCTTGACGCTTTCCAGCAAACGCGGATGTACCTCGACAAACAGATTGTCCGATTGGGAAATATGGTTGAAATAATAATTCAACGCATGAACCGCCCGGCACAAGCGGTCGAGCTCGATCAATTGATCGTCCTTGGACGCCATGGCGAAAACTTGCCATGGCCAAAGCGCGATTTCTTCGTTTGACTTGGAGCGCACATACGCGGCGTGCCCTATGGTTCTGCCATGATCGGCGCTGAAAATGCGCTGAAAAACGCTGGTCAATTCGCATTGATAGAAGTAGCCGCTGATCCAGCCGTTGGGTGCGCGTTTCAATGTGTAATCGGTGGCTGAATTGATGAGCTCAAATTCATCCAGCGCTGTGTGCGTATTGTTTGCTTTTGTGTTCATGGAATAGTCTCCATTGAAGTGAATGCTGCTGCGTGCGGGCGGCAAGCCGGTTACTTGGCAACAGATTTGCCGGGTATTTGTTCGCCGCCCATTGGATTCCTTAATGCAATCTCCGGGATTCGTTACCGAGGCGGCAACAACTTCCGTCACAACCGTTTTTATCCGCCGGATAAACATCCATTAATTTGCGCTTCAGCTCATTGACGGAGCGATGGCAATAAACCAGCGGAATGCCGCTGCGATTGGCTTGCTCTTTGATCGAATTGGCGAGGTTGTGATTAATGAAATCGCAAATCACGATCACCAATTGTGTTTCACTGGGCAATTGCCGCTTATTGAACCCTTTGGCGCGGCCGCTCCAATGCTCGATGCGGGCATTGTGCTGCGCGGTAATGAAATGTTTGAACGAGGTGATGTAATCGCCACCCACAATCAGCACGGTCATGTTGAATCCTCCTGGTCTGGCAGCGCGCCGCGGCGCGCTGCGTTGTCGTTACTTCAGATAGATCTGATCAAAGGTGCCGCCATCGGCGAAGTGCGCTTTGTGGGCGTTTTTCCAGCCGCCGAACGCCTCGTCGATTTTGAACAATTCAACTTTGGGGAATTTTCCGGCGTACTTCTCCGCCACTTTGCCGAGGGTGGGACGATAGAAATGCTTGGCGGCGATTTCCTGGCCTTCTTCGGAATAGAGATACTCGAGATACGCTTCCGCAACCTGACGCGTGCCGTGTTTGTCGGCGACTTTATCGACGACCGCAACCGGTGGTTCCGCTAGTACGCTGAGCGACGGGATAACGATTTCAAATTTATCCGCGCCATATTCTTTGAGCGCCAGAAACGCTTCGTTTTCCCAGGAAATGAACACATCGCCGACACCGCGCTCGACGAACGTCGTGGTCGATCCGCGCGCGCCGGAATCCAGTACCGGTACATTCTTGTAAATGTTGCTGACAAATTCTTTGATTTTGCTTTCGTCACCGAATTTACGTTTACCGTATTGCCAGGCTGCTAAATAATTCCACTGCGCGCCGCCGGAGGTTTTCGGGTTCGGCGTGATCACCGCTACGCCGGGGCGGGCCAGGTCGTCCCAATCTTTGATTTCCTTGGGGTTGCCTTTGCGCACCAAGAAAATGATGGTTGAGGTGTACGGCGTGCTGTTGAGCGGCAGCCGTGCCTGCCAATTTTCCGGCAGCAATTTGGCTTTCTCGGCAATGGCGTTGATATCGTTGGCCAGCGCTAGCGTCACCACGTCGGCTTCCAAGCCGTCGATGACGGAACGCGCCTGTTTGCCGGAACCGCCATGCGATTGCTGGATCTTTACGGTTTCTTTGGTTTTTTCCCGCCAGTGTTTGGCGAAAGCCGCATTAAACTCTTGGTAGAGTTCACGGGTTGGATCGTAGGAAACATTGAGCAAGGTTTTTTCCGCCAGCACGTTGTGGCTGATGAGTAAAGCCGCTGCCAGAAAACTTGTGGTGAGCCATGATTTGGTATTCATAATTTTTTCTCCATGAAAAGTGTTGAAGATTTACAAGAGGCTGATAAGCACTTCAAAGTACAGGAAGTCCGTGTTACCTGAGCGTTGATCCGTGCAAGGATGCTTGTGCAAGGTTTCGCAAGAAGTGGCGGCGATCCGGTTTTTTACAAATTCTCCAGCAGTGAAATGGGTGTAACCGAGAATGGTGCTGATGCGCGATGTGGCTTGATAACGGATGCGCCCTTCAAAGGCATGGCCGCCGAAATCGCCGCTTTTACCGGTACGGTCGCGATTGAAGCCGGGATCCTTGATAGTGTTGCTGATATTGCCGTCGAGAATATCGAACATACGATCGGTGTTGCTGGCCAGCCAGTAACCGCCGTAACCCAATTCAAACCCGAGTTTCTGCGTCGGGCTGAACTCGAAGCGGATTTTCGGCGCTTTCAAGTTTTCGTAGATCACATAGTGATCCGCCGACCAAGGCCGCGCAAACCCGAAGAAGCGGTCAAAACGGTTGTCGACATTGTCGTTGGGATTCTTGTCGCCGCTGGCATAGCCATAGAAAAGACCGATACGGGGCTTCCAGGCATGATTGAAGGTTTTGCCCAGTTCGATGGTATAGCCTTGCGCTTCGATGTTATTCGTACCTGTGTAACCAAACTGACGGTTATAACTGACATCGAAATCAAACCAGTTGCCGACATTGCCGTAGGCGCGGAATCCCGGCATATGAATTTCCCGGTCCAGCCGGTTGGTCGCGGTGAAACCAGTAGGGTCGGCCGTCTGTTTTTGCCCCATGTAATAAGGTTGTATCGTGACGATGTCGGACCAGCGCCGCCACGTGCCGATCGCGCCAAAAAACCATAAATGATCGTTGGCTTCATCAAACTTGGTTTGCAAGCGGCGCACCGGTTGCATACCGAATAAATCGACTTCCCAATCGTTCGCTTCGCGGCCCAGATTCAAGCGGAAGCCTTCAAATGTATTGGTGGTGTTGCGCCATTCGTTACGCGCGATAAAACGCCGGTCGGTTGCTTCATAAGCCATACGACCTACCCGGAATCGAATTGGGCGATCATTACCCCGGTCATCGGCGCCAAGCGCTTTTTTGAAATAGAGCTCACCGTACGCGTTGAGCAGGTCGTACTCATTTCTTTCCTGATCGGTCGAGACAAAGCGGTTGTTAACAATCCGTGAATCCTGAAACTCGACCGCGAAACGGAACGGATCGAGAATATCCTTGATCCCTATCCATGCGCGATTGCGCAGAAAAATGGGGTCATCGTTGCCGCCTTCAATGCGGCGGATGTCGTTATGACGGTGCTCGTAGCGCATGCGCGACTCAAAACCGAGTTCCAGCCAGTTAATATCTTTGAACGCTTCAACACCGATATCGCTCAAGCGGCGCACGTAACGCGGCGGATCGGAATCGGGATTGGTGGCATAGCTGTTGGAACGCCGGTGATAGCTGGTTGATGGCGCGCTGGGTTTGGGTACGATCGCCGGTAGCGATTTCTCCAGATCGGATTGCTTGGTTTGATCGGATGATTTGGTTTGTGCCGACGGCTGATTGATGGACGATTTTGCAGTCTCGTCCGACATTTGTTGCGCAATGCGCAACAAATCCGGTTGCACTGCCTGAAAATCAACCGTTGCTTTTTGCTCGGAAGACGCGCTTGCGGAATTGATCGCAAGCGCGCTCAACGCCGTCAGGGGTAAAAAATACCAACGAAATTTCACTCTTATTCTCCTCGGGAACCCTCCGGGAATCCGGTTGAGTCACTGATGTTGTTTACTGGCTAACCTCCAGTTCTACTGGTCGGTATGATTATTTTGCGATCTGCCGTGCGTGCCGGCCGGATCGGAAAGCTGTTTGGGTGATTAGGATTTCAACGCTTTGCGGCTCGATCCGCTTTGGTTGACGCGAATTTTTTCCCGGCACTCGATTTGCACCACGCGATTGTCATGGATGACGATTTCGATCGATCCGTATTCGATGCTCGCAACGGCGCGCAGAATTTCCTGCGCAACCTCGGCGGGAATCTTCCGGGCATGATCGTTGGTTGCGGCAATTTTGTGTTCCAAACCGGAATCAGTAGTCATTTACAGTACTCAATAAAGTGTTGGAAATTAATGGAAGCGAACAATAGCAATTTTTTTATATAAATAGAAATAATATTTTTTAATTTCTATATAATTTAAAATTATTATAAAGCTCTGTAGTTGCACCCTGAAAAGACGGGAGAGAAAATGAGCATTCGCCACAGCAAAGAATAAAGCTGCGCAGAATTGAATAGTAAATCGATAACATATTGAATTAATAAAGTTAATTTACTGGAATGCTATCTAAGCCGTACAACCTGGGAGCGATTTCAGTAAAATGCACCGTTGGGAATTTGAATATCAATTTGGTTGAATATGATGAGTGTAAGAAAATTCATGGGGACTGCGATCATGCTGGTAATACTGGCGGTTTGGCTTTCCGGTTGTTCTGTTTTTATGGCGGCCAAGCAGCCTGAAAAGAAGGATGTCGATTTGTTGAAGGAAGGCACGTCCCGGGCCATGCTGATTTCCGAGTTCGGCGCACCGGTTATCAGCGAACACCGCAACGGTAAACGCTATGAGATATTTAAATTTGTGCAGGGCTACAGCACCGGCGCCAAGGCGGGCAGGGCGTTTCTGCACGGTGCGGCGAATGTCGTGACGCTGGGTTTATGGGAACTGGTCGGCACCCCGACGGAAATTACCTTCAGTGGCGATGAGATGGCATTTCAAGTCAGTTATGACGAAAATGACATCGTGGATGAAGTCGCCGTTATAAAGAAAGAATAATCTGCCGAAGGAAAAACTTGGCAGGCATGACCGTCCGGTTATGCGCAATCGCCATTCGGCAAAATCCGCAAAGGAGTATCGCCATGATAGCCCTAGCTGCAAATCGTCTGCAATCATTGCTGATTAAACTGCACATTCGTGCATTTTCAGGCTTAAAGTCAACCGGTGCTGCGGCAAACGGGCTTTCCTTGCCATTGACATTATGTTTCGTACTGCCACTGGCAGGACTCATCGCTCCGCCGGTACTGGCACAAGATGTAACGTGCGAGCAACACGGCGGTACGCAGCTATGGATTTCACCCCTGAATCCCAAAGCCGGTGAAACTGTCAAAATTATGGCGGTATCCACCGATGGGCCGCTGTCGGAATTAGTTCTGATCGATAATCAGGGGCAGCGCACCGTGCTGCAATCGCGCCGCCGCGGCGGACCGCCCTGGAGTCTGGCTGCCGGGCTGGTCGAATACGTTGCAGGAGCACAGCGCATAGAGGCGTACCGGGAAGGCAAACTCGCCGCTTGCCATGAATGGTCAACGGGCAGAGCCAATACGCAGCAAAGATCCAAGGAATGGAATCTTGCCGCCGAGGCATTTTATTCCGCCTGGATTGAAACGTTATTCGGCGCGCCGCTCTCGGAAAATCTTAGCTTTACCTCGCTGCAACCGGTATTGCGCAACGCCGAGCGCAATTTTCTGCACAATTACCTGGGTCAGAATGAAGACAATAATCTGCCGCTAACGCCCGATTGCGCCGATTTGCCGTACACATTGCGCGCTTATTTTGCTTGGAAGACCGGGTTGCCGGTCGCTTTCCGCGCGTGCGGACGCGGCTCGGCCAAGACGCCGCCGCGTTGTGGCGCGCCCACCATCGTGTCTGAATTTACCCGTGGCGTTACTTCGCAGAGCAATTTCACGAAATTCAGCCGGCGGCTGGTGGATACTGTTCACTCGGGTTCGGCGCGCACTGGGCTGGCGGACGAATCGACCGATCTATACCCGATTCCGATGAACCGGGAAACGTTGTGGCCGGGAACCGTGTATGCCGATCCGTACGGGCATATTTTGGTGCTGGCCGAATGGGTGCCGCAGACGGCGGATAGCCCTGGCATGCTGCTTGCGGTCGATGCGCAACCGGATAACTCGGTGACGCGCAAGCGCGTGTGGGAAGGGACCTTGCTGTTTGCCAATACCGCCAACGCCGGGCCGGGGTTCAAGGCATTCCGCCCGTTGATTCAGACCGCTCCCGGCCAATGGCGCGTACTCAACAATGACGAGCTGAGCAACCATCTCGAATTTACTACCTATTCCTTGGAACAAGATCAATTCACGCCCGATGATTTTTACGCCAGACTTTCAAAACTCATCAACCCCGATGGTTTTGATCCCGTGCAAGCGTACGAAGCCACGCTGGCGGCGCTGCTGGAACAAATCGAAACGCGCGTCACTTCGATCAACAACGGCGAAGCGTATTTCCGCAAGAATCCACGCAGCGTCATTGCGATGCCCAACGGCGCGGCGATTTTTCAGACTCTCGGACCTTGGGAAGATTATTCCACGCCGTCGCGCGATATGCGCCTGATTATCGCGATCAATGTGTTAACCGGTCTGCCGGAAAAAATCCTGCGTCATCCGGAATTGTTCGTTCTCGGCAACCAAAGTCCGGCGCAAGCCAAAGCCCAAATCGAACAGCACCACGCGCAACGCATTCTGGAGAGCAGCATCCGCTACACGCGCAGCGACGGCAGCTCGTGGGAATTATCGCTGGCTGATGTGCTGGCGCGCAAACCGGCTTTTGAAATGGCCTACAACCCTAACGACTGCGCCGAAATCCGCTGGGGCGCCAAAGCGGATACGGCGGAATACGCCACCTGCCGCCGCTACGCACCGGCGGAGCAACGGGCGAAAATGACGCAATACCGGGTTTGGTTCAGGGAAGTGCGCAGACCGGTGCAGTGAGGAATCACGCAGCTTTTGCAGCAGCGGATGGGTGCCGGGAGTATTCGTGATCGGGTCAGTTACGATTAACCCGGTTAGTGCTGCCGTTGATAGCGCCCAATTAATTCAGCCTGACCGAGGATATGACTTTTCATCGCGTGTTCGAGTGCGGCCTTGGTGGGATATTTTAAATCTGGCAGCACGGTATCCAACGCGTACAACTTATGAAAATAACGATGTGTGCCGATGGGCGGGCACGGGCCGCCGTAACCGGTGCGTTTCCAGTCGTTGATGCCCTGCAACGTGCCTGGCGGCAGGTTTTGCTCCGCAATGCCCTCCGCCAACCCAGCGGCAGCGGGTGGAATGTTATACAGCACCCAATGCACCCAGGTCATTTTTGGCGCCGCTGGATCGGGCGCATCCGGATCGTCGACGATCAGCGCCAGACTTTGTGTGCCTTCCGGCAGGCCGTTCCAGGCGAGCGCGGGTGAAATGTTTTGTCCGTCGCAAGTAAAACGGGCGGGGATCATACCGTTGTGGGCAAAGGATGTTGAAGTGAGCGTCAAAATCGTCATCATTAAAGCAGCCATAATGTTTTTTCTCCCTATTGGATACACTACTGATTACTTGAATGGATTATTCTAATTTTTTTGATTGATGGCGGGGTAATTTTCATGGGGGCGATTGGTGGCTTCCTGATCTGGCATAGAACCTGTGACTTGCAGATTGATGGGTGGAATGTCTTGCTGTTTTTATTTATGTTAATGCTGCCCATGCCCACCAAGATTGGTCAGATTTGTCGCGTCCTATTTTGCGCGGATTTCTGAGCTCTTTAAGCAGCCAAATTATTGCATAATTAAATACAGTTGAATGTCAATGGAATTGAAAATGCAATCTATAGCGTACGATGCTAAATCTAAGTTGATTAGCGAATTTTTTGAACGTGATACGTATCAATTACAGAAGAATTATCCTTCGATTGTGGAAATTAATGTTCCGAAAAAAACTTTTCTTTACCGCCAAGGTGATCGTTGTTCCGATTTATACTGGATAAAAGGCGGTATTGTTAAGCTCTCTCATTTAACCGAGCAGGGAAATGAAATTACTATTGATCTGCTTAAGAGAGGGGACGTCATTGGCTGTTTTCAGAATAATTCTCTTGGTCAGGAAATGGATGAGACTGCGCAAGCATTGGGTGAAGTGAATTACTATCGAATAGCCTATAGCGATTTTAAAGCGATGATGTCTCATCAAGCGGAGTTGGCTTGGTATGTCATTGAAGATATGTATGCCCGCAAGCAGAGGGTGGAACGCAAACTAACAACTATTCTGACTCAACCCGTTGAAATGCGCGTTATCGCGACATTATTAGAATTGGCCGGAATGTTTGGAATACGATGCACGCACGGGTATACCTTGGAAATCCATTTGACACAGCAAGAAGTGGCGGATTTAGTGGGGGCAAGCCGTTCGGTCGTGAGCACGGTTTTGAATGATTTCAGAAATCGCGGAATGCTTGATTACACGCGCGATCAGATCTGCATTAACGATGCGGCTCTTGCCGATTCTTGCGGGTTTCAGCAACCCTGACGACTTGGAATTTTGTGAGGAATGTGTAGATTTGTTGTGCAGATAACAGACATCAATGACCGCGCTGTATTAATTTATTGATCATGGTGACTATCGGAGTGACCAAAAATTAATACAGGAGCGTTCACATGAAAGTAATCTCGCCGCGCATACACGGTTATTTTGATTTTTTGACTGTCTTTATTTTTTTACTGGCCCCTACACTTTTAGGATTAGGTCAGCTATCAGCAATGCTAGCCTATGGCCTTGCCGTAGTACATTTGATTGTTACCCTGACTTCCGATTTTCCTTTCGGGATAATAAAGTTAATTCCATTTACCATTCATGGCTGGATTGAGCGCATGGTTGGCCCTTTGTTGATAGCCATACCCTTTATTCTTAATTTCTCGGATGAAGAGGCGGCAAGGAATTTTTATATAGCGATGGGTATCATCATCATCGTTGTCGGTATGCTCACCGATTATCAAGCTGAAGTAAGAGACCGGGAAATCAAATAAAAATTGGCGGCAGTAACGCCATTTGATCACACATAAACCGCTGGATACCGGGTTTTCCCTTCCACCTCTAGAGACCACAGAATTGTTGGCTCAGCGGAATTATCGAATCAATCCGGAATGAACTTCAGCACATTGCCGTTGATGCAATAGCGTTTATAGCTCGGTGGCGGGCCATCGTCGAAGACGTGGCCGAGGTGGATGCCGGAGCTGGCGCTGCGGACTTCGATGCGCTGCATGCCGTGAGAAAAATCGTCGTGCAGCGTTACCGATCCTTCGACGGGATCGAAAAAGCTGGGCCAGCCGGTGCCGCTGTTGAACTTTGTCTGACTGAGGAAAAGCGTGGCGCCGGTGATCGGATCGACAAACCGTCCGGGACGTTTTTCATCCAGGTTGGATGCGGTGAATGGCGGCTCGGTGCCTTGCGCAAAGGCGATCTTTTGCTGCTCCGGCGATAATAACTGGAATCCCAGCCATTTCCAGAAATTGGCTTTTTCCCCGTTGTATCCTGTGTAACGGGCGGCTTCCTGGCCGTTGCGGAACAGCACGATGGTGGGGGCGGCGAATAGCGGTTTTTCCAACGTCCATCCGGCAGGCGGGTTGGCATTCAGCGTCGCTACGACCGGTACTTCTGCTTGCCAGTTATCGAGCACGTCGTGGTCGAACTGCCTGCAGAATTCGCACTGCTCAGCTTCGAATATGACCAACTGTTGGGCAAAGTTCAGATCCTTACCATCCAGCGGTTTCATGCGCCCGGTAGTTACGATATTTTCTGCGGAATCATTTTTCGCGGTATTCTGATCCGTTGCAGGGTATTTCACACCTGTGCCGCCCAGGCCGCAGTAGCCGTTGGGATTCTTTTGCAGATAATTCTGATGATATTCCTCAGCGGTGATGTAATTTTTCAGCGGCAGGATTTCGGTGGTGATTTTTCCGTATCCGGCGGTATTCAGCGCCTGTTGATAAACTTTTTGTGTGCTCAGCGCAAGGTTCTTCTGCGATTCGTCGTGAAAATAAATGGCGCTGCGGTAATTGCTGCCGACATCGTTACCTTGGCGGTCTCCTTGCGTCGGGTTGTGGTTTTCCCAGAATTTCGCCAGTACGGTTTCGAGCGTGACTTTTGCCGGGTCGAAAGTGACCTTGATCACCTCAGCGTGATTGCGCGCCGTTGTCCGGCCCGCGCTTAACATCCGCTCATGATTCAAAATCTGCTGATAGCCGACACCGGGAAGATCGCCGCCCGCGTAACCGCTTTCCACGTCGAGCACGCCCGGGATCTCGCTCATGCGCTTCTCCGCGCCCCAGAAACATCCCATGCCCAGGACGATAAAATCGGTTTTTGTAGTGCTATTCGGATTCGATGTTGCAGAGTTGGATGTCACGGTTTTCTCCATTGCAAATGCCGTCATGGCAAATATCATTAAAGTGGCTGCAATCATAGCTTTCATTGTGTGTCCCCGGGTGTAAATTTTGGTGATTTTTCGACATTCTGCAACAATTTCGGTTCAAGGCGTGCGACGTATGAAGCAATACCGGTCAGAGGTCGCGATGTGTTTTGGGAAGCGCGGCCGGATGGCTTCCGGGCTGCGGTGTAACGGCATGCGTGACTATGGGATGTGTTGTTCCTTGGTGTAAGGCGAAAATTTTGTCCTGCAGCATTTTGTCAGCTGCGGACACGCGGGCGTGCTGGCGCAGATGATCGATCCAAGATTCCACCATGAACATTTCGATGAAACGCCCGCGCTGTTCGATGTCCTCGAAGTACCCCCATTGAATGGCACCGTCGCGGCGGCGGATGATTCCTAGCTCCCGGATCAGCGTAAAAAATTCTTCCCGATCCTTGTCCGCGATGCGGTATTCCAGTGTCACCAGCACCGGGCCGCTATCGTATGCTGCCGCAGTCACCGGAACCGGTTCCGCCCAGTGCCCCGAAGGCGTATGGTCATGATGCTCGCCCAGATTGAGCACGAAACGGTGAGTGATTGCAATCAGGACAAGCGCCAGAAGTCCCGAGGCTATCAACGATGATGGCAGATCGCTGATGATCGCTACTTGTCCCCAGCCTAACGATCCGCCCGCCATGGCGCCGAAAACCGCCATCTGAAAGATGGCCAGGCCGCGTGCGCGAACCCAATCCGGCAACGCGACTTGCGCCGAATAGTTCAGTGTCGAAACTGCAACAATCCAGGATACCCCGCCGATAAATCCTGCCAGTATGCCGGACGCCATGTGCTGGCCGAGTGCGAACATGATCAAGCAAAACGTGGTACCGAGCGTTGCCAGTATCAGGTTGGTGTTTGCGCTGTAGCGTTTCCGCAGTTGCGGTAGTAAGAATGCACCCGCTACTGCGCCGAGTCCCAGCGCAGTCAATAAAACGCCGTAGAGATCGGGGCCGCCTTGCAGCGTTTCTTTCGCCACTATGGGAAGTAACGCCCAGTAAGCGGATGCGCAAAAGAAAAAAGCCAGTGCGCGGATCAAGGTGTAGCGTAATGGTTTGCTGTGCAACGCGAAACGGATTCCGGCCCGCAGCGCGCCGCTTAAATGTTCGCGTGGCAAGTTATCCGCCTGCGTTGTTGTCGTGCGCCACCAAAGCAATGCCGCTGCGACCGCAAGGTAAGAGAGGGCATCGATAAATACCGTTGCCATCGCACCGGCTGCCGCCAACACAAAACCACCCAATGCCGGGCCGATGGCGCGGGCGATATTCATGCTCACGCCGTTCCAGACAATGGCGGATGCCAGTTCGCCACGCGGCACCAGGCGCGGCACGATCGCCTGCCAAGCCGGTGACGCAAAAGCGGTTCCGACTCCGATCGAAAAAGTGAACGCCAGTAGCAGCCAGGGGCTGGTGATACCCATCCAAAGCAGTGCGGTAAAAATAAACAGCACAGCCGCCAGAAAAATCTGCGTCCAGAATAAAAGCTTGCGGCGGTTGAAAAGATCGCCGAGCACACCCGCCGGTAAGGCGAACAGGAAAATCGGCAACGCCGTCGCCGCTTGCACTAGAGCAACCATCAGAGGCGAGGGCGACAGCGCCGTCATCATCCAGCCGGAAGTGACATTGAACATCCACGTGCCGATATTCGAAATCAGCGTGGCCAGCCACAGCACGCTGAAAACGCGATACTTGAACGGTGAAAATACCGATTCCGGCATCTTAATTGGTATGTGAAAAGATGGCGGAGACTTTGGAGTTGCGTTTATCTGGCCTTGCAATCCGGCTGTTGAATACGATTATGCTGGATTCATTGGCGGGCATGGTCTGGAACTCCTGTTAGCGATGACAACGGTGAGTTTGAGATCGGAAGTTTGCACTGGTTCAGATTTATCGTGCGAGCGCCATCGCATGGCTGGGACAACTTGCTTTATCGCGCCTCATACCGCCGCGCCAGCAGCAGTCCCGCCAGACTGAACATTCCCGCCATCGTTAAATAAAGGCCGACGATGGCTGTGCCGCCAAACTCACTGAGCGCTTGCGCGGCAACAGGAGCCACTGCGCCGCCCAGAATGCCACCAGCGTTGAAGGCGACGGATGCGCCGGTATAACGCACTCTCGCCGGAAACAATGAAGGCAACCAAGCGCCGAGCGGGCCGTAAACAAAACCCATCACGAACAGCGCGAACGACAGCGCTATCCATACCAGCCAGAGCGAGCCGGAACCCAGGAGCGGCCCGAACATCACGCCCATGCCGATGGTTGCGACGCATCCCCAAGTCAGCACTCGCGCCGAACTGCTTGCGTCGGCCTGCACGCCCGCGGCGATAATGCCGAGCACAAGAAATACAGTGGCGGCGAGCTGAACAGCCAGGAAAGTTTCGCGATCATATCCCAGCGTGGTTGTACCATGCGCAAGCGCAAATGCGGTGGAAAGGTAAAAAATTGCAAAGCAGGCGACCACTGCGAAAGTTCCGGCAAAGGCCGCGAGTGCGTGATTGCGGATCAATTCCCCGATCGGAACCGGGATCGGCGGGTCTTTTTCTAGCGCTTGCGCAAACTCGGGCGTTTCATTGATTTTCAGACGCACCCACAATCCGAGCCCGACCAGAATGGCGCTCGCCAGAAACGGGATGCGCCAGCCCCACGCGGCAAAGTCCGCTTCACTCAATCCCATGCCCAGCAATAAGAACAACCCGTTGGCGGCGAGAAAGCCGACCGGCGCACCCAGTTGCGGAACCATGCCGAAGCGCGCCCGCCAGCCTGGAGGCGCATTTTCGACTGCCAACAGCGCCGCGCCGCCCCATTCCCCGCCAAGACCAAGTCCCTGGCCAAAACGCAGAATGCACAGCAGTAACGGGGCAATCCAGCCGGCCATCGCATATGTCGGCAGGAATGCGATCAGCAGGGTGGATACGCCCATCAGCAGCAGCGATACCACCAAAGTCGATTTCCTGCCGATCCGGTCGCCGTAATGACCGAACAATACCGCTCCAAACGGGCGTGCAATGAAGGCGAGACCAAAGCTCAAGAACGACAGCATCAATTGCGCGGCCTCGGAGCTGGCCGGAAAGAATAACGGCCCAAACACCAGCGCCGCCGCCGTCGCATAAATGTAAAAATCGTAAAACTCGACGGCCGTACCGACCAAACTGGCGACAAGTATGCGGCGATGCTGGCGATACGGACTGATCATGACGGTTTTCCTTGGGATGTTGCGGATTTTTGTAAGAAATCGCGGGGAATTTACAAAGAGATTGATTAAAAATCCGCAGAGTATTTCATAAGAACTTGAGTTATTCAAACCTTTGTAGGGCTCGGCGGCATTATGGAAGTTAACAAGGCGGCCGGGTTGTCATGTCATTCTGCAACAGGGTACGGATAATGCATTCAGTATTGGAATGAATGGAGTGTGATTTTTCTCATAGCCTAGTGAATTGCACATAGGTAACATTCCCATTTTCCTAATCGGTTACAAATGATTCCTCTATAAATGGAGCTAGTTGTATGAAAAATAGATTTAAACTTTTTGCGGCAGCGATGTCGTTTGTGGTGTGCAGCAGTGCGAGTGCCAGCTTGATAACGATTGAAACCGGTTTTTCATCTGCGGGTGCGCAGGTTGATGCTTTAGCATACCGGTCCCTGGTAGATTCGGCAGTTGCAATTCCATCCTCTGGTTACGGAAGTACAACGGTCGCGATGTACGATAATATATCTAATCATAGCTTGTTTCCGAGCGGCTCTTTCACCGACATTGCTTTTAAGTCTACCGTTGATTTTTATGTATCCCCGGCAAACGCCGGTTCATGGCAAATACGTGCAGGTGTTGATTTTGGTTTTGGTGGTGCGATTTTTGTCGATGGCATGGCATATGATTACAAAACAAACGACATGTGGTGGGATGGCAGTTACAGCGATTCATCGCAATATCTGAGTATCAATACATTAACGCTTGCTGCTGGCTACCATACACTCAATCTATACGGTCTTGAGGGATGTTGTGATGGCTTCCAGCAAGCGCAATTCAGGATTGGAGGCATTGGTGATTTCACAACATTCAGTGTAAGTGATAATTTGACTCCCGTTCCAGAGCCCGAGACTCATGCCATGCTGTTAGTTGGACTTGGATTGCTAGGTTTTGCTATCTGGAATAGAAAACCAAACATTTAGTTTGCACAAAGAACCCCACGATTTGTAGCGAGGGGTTCTTTAATATGTAGCAATCATGCTCCGATCTGACAGTTATCCGATTTGACGCTATGCCTATTAGATCAAATTCAGTTATTCAATGCGGTGATTCTATCGTCCCAAACATCCAGATCGCGTTGTAACTCTTCGATAGGCTGATAAATCTTTCGTTGTGTTTGCATGGCCCGCCGGAAACACGAACCTGGCCAAAAACCGGTTGCTCAAAACCGGTTGCTTCAGGGCAAAAGCGGTGACTGCCGCCTCCGTCGCTCCTTCGACGCGATTCTTGATGTTGGATTTGCAGCAGTTTACATCAACGGATATCAACGACACTTATTTCCACGGCAGCTCCAATCTGGTTTTTAGCGCCAAGGCACTCAGGTTGGCAGTAAAAAAGCGAACTCCATGATGAAGGTGCAGGGTATTATCAGTATTTCGCCCAAACCCAGAACCAGTATTCCAGGCAAGCAACACATGGCCTAGCCTTGTTTGCTCAATGGTATGAGCATCAATCGGTCTAACCAAGTCTGGGCTGCTGATATTACGTATGGTCGATGGAGAAAGAGTTTGGATATCTCGTCGCCATTATTGATTGGTATTCCCGTAAAGTGCTGAGCTGGTGTCTATCAACACCATGAACAACAAAGGTTGTTACTATGACAACATCTTTGTCGAGCGGCTGTGGTGCACCGTCGAGTATGAAAATTTTTATGTTCAGACATTGAACAACCTAAAGGAAATAAAAAGACAGTTTAGCCCACGGATCTACTTGGTATAACCATGAACGATTTCATCAGGAGGTCAATAATCAAACATCTGGTGAAACCCGGTGAAGTGTATTATCAGAAAAAATCGCATTAACAAGCCGCCTGAGCTTGATAACATTACATGACAGAGCTTAATTTTTACTCGGATTGCCTTGCTCAAAGGGATCGCTTCAGCGTCAAAATTACCACCGAATCCACAGGGATTCGGTGGGAAACACCCTACGAACGCTTAATTGAAATAGAGGAAACTTATTTCAAAGGGTTAAACATAGAACCCAATTCAACACGCCCATGATCTCCAGGATCATTGTGACATTTTCATCACAAAATTTTGCTTAAAAATGCTTGGGTCAAGCGGTACATTTACAATAAATAGGGATTGTAAATAATTAACAGGTAAGGCAAAAAATATAAATAGAAAAGAATACTAAAATACTTAATTTCTGTTCATCGAAGGTTGATATCTGGTTACGTATCTTCCTTTATTTGCAGGTTTGCCAAATTTTAATGAAATCAGAACGTAAGCTATAAAAAACACCACTCCTATTAGCCCGTCGGTAATGATCCAATTGAAAATATGTCTTGTTAATTCAAACATCGACAACAAACTCACTCCTATAGCAACAGCTGAAATAACGAATATTTGCTTTATTGACATGATAATCTCCTCGATTATAAAAATAATTACTTAGAAAGTTATATGTACTCAATCAATCACTATTGATACAAAAATAACTATATTTACTTAAATTACTTTGGGCGAACCAGTAGTATTGAAGAATCAACTTTAGCGACTAATTGCTCTGCAACCGATCCTAAATAGAAACGCTCTAAACCACGACGATTCGAGGTTCCTACTACTAACAAATCCGCTTTCCAATCATAAACAGCAGCAGCGATAGCTTCAGCAATACCACTTAAGCCATATTCAACATCAGCTTTAAGAAGGCGAGTTTCAACACTCAATACATCGGTCTCTGACTTTGCTTGTTCTAAAATCTCTTTGCCTTTGCCTGCATCAGATTCATTCTCACTGCTAATGCAGTGGACAATGCATATTGCTGCATTGTAGGTATTAGCTATATTTACAGCCTCCGCTAATGCCTGCTTAGCTATCTCGCTGCCATCCACCGCTACCATTATCTGTTTATACATACAATTTTCTCTAATTGAATTTCTGATTGTTCATTAAAAATAAGCAATAACTTAGCCTAAGACACAAATCAGTTTACGATAAGTTATGCGATGGCATTTTTGCTTGCAGATTATTACTGTGCGCTCTTTTCAAATAAACGAAATATTGTTTGATTACAGAAACTAATATTTTCTTGAACATAATAAATTCTCCTTACAGTAACTTCAACTTCGTATACATATAAGCAACGTTTTGATTTCTTCTTTCGTAAACAGCGAACTGTTTACGAAAGTTTTGTCACAACAACATCCTTCTTATTGCAAATTACTATTATCTTTTCTCAAATTATCGAAATAGCGCTTAACAACCGATCTTCCAGGCATATTTTCATGCTTGGTATAAACCAAGTAATGAACAACACCATGTATTGCCATAGCAATCAATAAGCCTTCAAAGATACCAACTTTATAAACCAACCCTGCCGTCAAGAATGCCAGCATCAATGCATAGGGACCGTAATGTGTAACATGCACCAGGCCAGCGATCATCTTATAACCTGTGAACAGCATAATGGCCGCCAGAGCGAACTTCGGCAAATAATCCAGATAATGCGTATTGAACGTAAAGAAGCACACAACGGAACCAATAATCAGAACAGAGAACTTCGTCATCGCACCGGCCAGTTTATTGGTAGTACTTTTTGCCAAACCATCCAGATTAGTCATACCACCAAAGAAACTTGAACCCAAATTAGCAATCCAGATAGCAAGCAAACTGTTATTACTATTTGTTTTACGTTTCAATGGATCGATTTTCTCGATGGCTGCGTTACTCATAACCTGCTCAATCACATCCACAATGGCTAACATAGCGCAAAAGAAAATCATGTAAGCCAGCATCAAGATTGTCGTATCTTCGCTCGGAAGCGGCAATTTCAATCCAAGCTCAACATCTTCTACGGAAATCATAGGCACCGATACAAATTGAGCCAAGATCACGCCACCAATGATGATGGCAAAATAAGGAATTGCTGGTTGAGTGTCTTTAAATTTTGAAAATAAGAGCAGAAAGAAAGCAAGTCCACCCGCAGATATTGCAGCCATTTGAATACGTGCCTCATTCCAGAAATCTTCCGTAACCATTTCCGCCGGTATCTCATACGTAAACTCTGAAAACTTGAGCAGAATCTTTAGTCCGACACCAGCCAGTAATCCTTCAACCAGATATACCGGAACCGCAACCAGCAAATATCGCTGCCAGTTAAATTTCCAAATAATGGCTTGCATGACAGCAGTCATACAAATACAAAATGCCATGTTCTGAATACCGAAAGCAGCCACACCCATTGCCAGTACTGGCGCCAACCCAGCAGCAATACCTGGAGAACCAATAAAATTGCCTGGTCTGAACCAGGCATTTATCCATCCAATAAACGACGCAAAAGCGACTGTCGCCAAACCCACCTTGATCGGATAATTCGACATAATCGCAATACCGATCGTTAATGGAATAGCCATTGCTCCGGTTATCAAGCCTGCCGCCGTATCACGGAAAAAGTACTGCGACTGAAAAGCAGCTGACCCCTCTTTTTTGGTAGTCTCTACAGTTTTTTGCTGCGAGACTACTGATTCGTCATCTAATCGTGACGCCATAAATTACCTCTCTCTCGTAAACTATTAGTGATAAACTTCAAAAACTTTTTTAAACTAAAATCAGTTTTCAAAGCCAACTGGCTTGTTGAAGAATTTTTCCTCATTGAATGAGATCATCATTCTGCAATCAGTCTTTTCTCAGTTACTGGCGTTCCCAAGATCGCAAAATTTTTTCTATTTCAGTCTTCGTGATAGAGATTCTTCAAAAATATAAGCTTGAGGTAATCCTATCGTGTCGTAATTGCGTTGTATATTGGGAAAATCATTATTGTTTAACGGGCAATATTGCCAATCACATTGACCATAAACATTGCAATTTATTGGCAATAAACTTGCTAAAAATGGATAAAAAATTTATTTGTAGAAAGGTAATTTCTTACTAAAAATAAGTAAAATGCTTAGATAATTTCTCTCTTTATTCTTAAAATAAAAAGAATCTTAAGAAATTAATCGCCTGTAGAAGTGTTTTAAATGACTGAAATTAATATCAAAAATAGATAATATTATTTCGCTCGATCTGCTAACGATTGGAGTATTGCCGCAAAACCGGATGAGAAGTTAATCTCTGTTAGGGAGGGGTTAAAGAGGACATAATCATGAGCGCCGCTGGTCCGTTGCGATAACGCGACGGATGGCAGAATTGGTGTCGTTATCGGTCAGGGTCGCATGGATTTCATAAGATGTTTAGTTCCATGGTGTGCTGATGTAATTACGGCCAGTTGCAGAGGGATTATTTATGGGACAGACTTTGCACGGAAGCACTAAGACCACGCACACGGTCAGAACGGCAACACAGTGATCGCGGGCTACGCTCTACCTGCACCGCCTTAAAAAAGCCGGATTTCTCAGCGGGGAGAACATATCTTTTTTAGCGGCGGGGTGGCATCGTATTTTCTCTTTTTGTCGTTGTCGAGCTCAATCAGCAAAGTATGATCATCGATAGCAAGCGCTGATTTTACTTTTGGATATTGCATCGTTTTACTCCAAAATCCTGTCGCGCAAGCTGGGTAAAAATGACGCGCATCATCCTTCTGTAAATATTTTTTCCATCAGGATTCCTTCTAACTTCCCCTCCCGATAAGCTTTCAATTGCTTTTCCGCTTCCTCTACCCAGATCTCATCCAGCCGTTTGTCCGGCTCGTCTAAACTCTGGATCAATCCCTCTACCAAGGTGAGCCGTTCCTCGGGCCTTAGCTTCATTGCCTTATCTAATAGCGCTTTGGTATTCATGGCGTTGCACCTCCCAGTTTTGTGAAACATAACATAAAGATTAAGGAGCGGGCGTAATGACATCCGTTTCGCTTAGACTCGTGGCTGGTAGGGCGGAAGCCTGACAAGGCGTCCCGCCAAAAGCCAATAAAGATCGAGTATAGCGGACTACAAACGGCGGAACACCCTATCGGGCTTCCGCCTTACGGATTGAACGACCAGTTAAGCTGGGGAGCGGAGACACGGCCTTGCATTCCTATTTGCACCTTGGCTTTGGACATCTGGTAGGACAACTACTCCAATTTAGAAAGCATGTAATCTACAGATAGTAAGCCATGCGCTCTACACAAAAGAAAGTAGACCCTGAGCCCTTGGCAATACTCTTTTAAGGAAGTCGCTTCGAAGTGCAGTCTATTGATGCCTCCGTCTTGAAGTTCAAACTTAACAGAAGGTGGGGTCATGCAGATTGCGGCACGAAAGGACGTCGAAGGCGCATCTTCCTTGCTGATCCAGTCTATCTCCCATTGATGGGCAAGAATGAATATGTGGCCTTCGAGTGTATGGATGAAGCCGCTCGCAATGTCGTAATACGCCTCTAATTCGTTTGTGTTTGGTTCAGCATATTCGTGCTCAACACGATTTCTGATTTTGTTAATCTTGGCTAATGATCTGGATGAAATGATGCCAGCTTCACTTGCGAACTCCAGCTTACTAGGTAGGTTGGTTGCAATTTTTGACGCACCAAGAATTCCCAGCAGCGTGTCGAGTTGGCATTCGACTGCTCTCTTGAGGTGGGATATGCAATTTATTTTTGCTGCCACCCCAGATTTTTCGAGTTCCAATTCAGCGAACTCAAGATAATCAAACGGCATCAGATCGAAATCAGGAAAGCTCAAGTTTTCTCCTGAAGCCGATGAGAACTCAAGGTGTTTGAAGTTCTTCTTCAGGAAGGTGACTAGCTCGGAGTACTTGATGCTCGTCATGTTGTGGCCTAACGTAATATATAAGACTTTTGTCCAATAACCCTGTAGATGATGCCGTATAATTGCAGTTCTGTTGGATTATCATCATGTATTTTATATTAATTGGTAAATCAAATAAGACAAATCAAATGTGATAAGTCAATATAGCAACCCCACCAGCTAAAAAATTGCCCGATCGAGTTCATGAGAAAATAAGATACAAGCACTATAGTTTAAGCACAGAAGAAACTGATATCTCATGGATTAAACACTATATTTTTTCATGGCAAGCAACATCCGGCTGAGATGGGTGTAATTGAGATGGAGCGGTTTTTGTCTCATCTGGCCAATGAACATCATGTTTCATAGGTATCCAGTATTAAGGTATAAATTAAAGCATCAAGTTTTTGTGTATCAACTTAAGGAAACGCTGAGCAATTCGACGAACGCGATGAAGGGTGAGGCGCACGGAACGCAGTGATCGAGACATATCAATCAGATAGGCGAGGGAGCGAGTGCCGCGCAACGAGGCAATTCGCTCGTGTAGTCAATTAATCAGCGTTTTCTTAAGGGCTCATCACATATTTTGAATCAGCGTTGTAAAGTTATTGCGAGTTTTTCAGATCATTTGTAAAAATCGATTGCCATTGATCTGACACCGATATTTCCATGAAAAAACTCCCCCCCGAAGTCATCACTAAGCGGCTTGCCCATCTTCCCCGTCCAACGTATGCGGAAGATTTGCCAGTCAATGTTCGCCGCGAGGAGATCAAGCAGGCCATCGAGAATCATCAGGTGGTAATTATTTGCGGCGAAACCGGGTCGGGAAAAACCACGCAAATTCCGAAAATCTGTCTGGAGCTTCAGCGCGGGGTGCATGGTTTGATCGGACATACGCAGCCGCGGCGGATTGCGGCGCGGACGGTGGCGGGGCGGATTGCGGCGGAGTTGAATAGTCCGCTGGGGCAGGCGGTGGGTTACAAGGTGCGATTCACCGATAAGATCGGCGCGGACAGTTACATCAAATTGATGACCGATGGCATTCTGCTGGCCGAGACGCAGGGCGATCCGCTGTTGCAGGCTTACGATACGCTGATCATCGACGAAGCGCACGAGCGCAGTCTGAATATTGATTTCTTGCTCGGTTACCTCAAGCAATTGCTGCCCAAGCGACCGGATCTGAAGCTGATCGTGACCTCGGCAACCATCGATGCGCAGCGCTTTTCCAGGCATTTCAACGATGCGCCGGTGATCGAGGTCAGCGGGCGGTTGTATCCAGTGGAGATTCATTATCGTCCGCTGCTGGCCGATGAGGACGGCGATAGCGACGGCGACGTGCAGCAGGCCATCGTCAAAGCGGTTGAGGAACTGCATGCGGTGGGTTCCGGCGATATTCTGGTGTTTCTGCCGGGCGAGCGTGAGATCCGCGAGACTGCCGAGACCTTGCGCAAGCATTCATTTCACCGGCTTCACGCCGCTATCGAAATCCTGCCGCTGTTCGCCCGGTTGTCGGTAGCCGAGCAGGAGCGGGTGTTTCAGCCGGGCGGCGCGCGCCGCATCGTGCTGGCGACCAACGTCGCGGAAACGTCGCTGACTGTGCCTGGGATTCATTATGTGATCGATACCGGACTGGCGCGCATCAACCGCTACAGCTACCGCAACAAGGTCGAGCAATTGCTGGTGGAAAAAATCTCGCAAGCCTCGGCCAATCAACGCGCCGGGCGTTGCGGCCGGGTGGCGAACGGGGTGTGTATCCGTCTGTATTCCGAGCAGGATTTTCAGGGGCGAGCGGAATTCACCGATCCGGAAATTCTGCGCTCGTCGCTGGCTTCCGTGATTCTGCGTATGAAGTCGCTGAAGATCGGCGATGTTGAGGATTTTCCGTTTCTCGAGCCGCCGTCGCCGCGCATGATCGCCGATGGCTATCAATTGCTGGCGGAACTTGGTGCCGTCGACGATAGCCGCAATCTGACCGCCATCGGCTGGCGCTTGGCGAAGTTTCCGCTCGATCCCAAAATCGCCCGCATGATTCTGGCGGCGAAACAGGAAAATTGCCTGCACGAAATTTTGATCATTGCGTCGGCATTGAGCGTGCAAGATCCGCGCGACCGGCCGTTCGAACACCAAGCCGCCGCGGATGAGGCGCACCGGCGTTTTCAGGATGAGTGTTCGGATTTTTTGGCGTATTTGAAACTATGGGATTTCTACGATGAACTGCTGAAACATAAAAAATCCGGCAAGAAGCTGATGGCGCATTGCCGCGAGCATTTTCTGTCGTACCGGCGGTTGCGCGAGTGGCGCGAGATTCACGGACAATTGCATACGCTGATGGCGGAACTCGGCTTCAAGCCGAACGAAGTTCCGGCGGGTTACGATGAGATTCACCGCGCGTTGCTGCCCGGTTTGCTCGGCAATATCGGCTTCAAAACCGAGAAAGAGGGGGAATACCTGGGTGCACGCGGCATCAAATTCGCCATTTTTCCCGGCTCAGTATTGAAAAAAGGCAAAGCCAAGTGGGTGGTGGCGGCGGAATTGGTCGAAACCGCCAAGCTGTACGCGCGCTGCGCGGCGAAAATCGATCCGGCGTGGCTGGAGCGGATCGCCGGGAATTTGTGCAAGCGGCACTACTTCGATCCGCACTGGGAAAAGAAACGCGCGCAGGTGGTCGCGTTTGAACAGGTCACGCTGTATGGCTTAATCATCGTGTCGAAACGGCCGGTTAATTACGGGCCGATCCATCCCAAAGAAGCACGCGAGATTTTTATCCGCTCCGCATTGGCTGCCGGAGAATACGTCACGCAAGCGCCGTTCTTTCAGCACAATCAAGCATTGATCCAGGAAATCGAGGAGCTAGAACACAAAACGCGGCGGCAAGATGTGCTGGTCGACGAGCAGGAAATTTTTGCGTTCTTCGACGCGATCATTCCGCAGGACATCACCAACGGCGCCGCATTTGAAAAATGGCGCAAGCAAGCGGAACAGCAGAATCCGCGCTTGCTGTATTTGCAGCGCGAGTTGCTGATGCGCCACGAAGCCGGACACGTCACCGAAGTGCAATTCCCGGAACAGATGACGTTGCCGGATGGAAGTGAATTGGCGCTTGTGTATCGTTTTGAGCCCGGCCATCCGCTCGACGGTGTGACGGTGACCGTGCCGTTGCCGCTGCTCAACCGGCTGGAAGCCAGACAACTGGATTATCTGGTGCCGGGATTGATCCGCGAAAAGATTACCTGGTATTTGAAAGCGCTGCCGAAACAAATCCGCCGCATGCTGGTGCCTTTGCCCGAAACGGTAACGGCGTTTTTGGTGAGCTATTCGAATGCCCTGCATCCGTTACCATTGGCCGATGCACTGGCGCAATTCATTCTCAAAAAAACGACGCTGACTGTTCCGCCAGATACTTGGCAAACCGGTGAGATACCGTTGCATTTGCTGATGAACATCCGCGTGGTCGACGATAGCGGGGAAGAGCTGGCGATGAGCCGCGATTTAGCCGGATTGCAGCGGCAGCTCGGCCAGGCCGCGCAGCAATCGTTTGTGAAGCGTGGTTCGGCCAATGAGAAAATTGCCATTGAGCGTGATCAGATCATGTGCTGGGATTTTGGTGATTTGCCGGTGGAAGTTGCTTTCATGCGCAACGGCCAGTCATTGACCGGTTATCCGGCGCTGATCGACCAAACCGAAAGTGTCGCAATCCGTCTGTTCGATACCCGCGAAGCGGCGGATCGTGCGATGCGCTTGGGTGTGCGGAGGTTGCTGTGCTTGATGCTGAAAGATCAAATTAAGCAACTGGACAAGAATCTACCCGGATTGAAACAAGCCAGTATGCAACTGGCGAGCCGCATGAGTCCGGGCGATTTGAAGCAAGACATGCTGGATACGATTCTTGACCGCGCATTGTTGCATGACGATCCGCTGCCGCGTTCAGAGACCGAATTTGCCGCGCAGTGTCAGCGCGCCAGAAGCCGCTTGCCGGAAGTATCTTCAACTTTAGCGAAATTGCTGCAACAGATCGGCGCCGATTATCAAACGCTGATTACGCGCTTAGCGGCGGTGCGCAGCGAGCGGGTGAAAGCGGAGCTGATTGAGCAGCTCGATCATTTTCTGTATTCCGGTTTTCTCGGCAATACCGGATGGCAGCGTTTGCCACAATTGCCGCGCTATTTGAAAGGCATGACGTTGCGGCTGGAAAAACTGGCGGCGAATCCGGAGCGCGATCAGCGCAATAGCGCTGAAGTGACGCCATTCTGGCAGCAATACTTGCAGCGACTGGAAAAACACCGGAAGGCCGGTTTGCATGACGAGAATTTGGAAGAATTCCGTTGGCAAATCGAGGAATTGCGCATCTCATTGTTTGCGCAGGAATTGAAAACACCGTTTCCGGTGTCTGCTAAGCGATTGCAGAAATTGTGGGAAAGTGTGCGCTTGTAGTTAAGGAAATCTTGAGAAAGGCAACGAGCGGCGGTCAGGCAAGGCGGAATCAGGCGAGAAAGCGCAGCTTACGAGCAGTCAATGAGCAATCTGATTACAACGCGGCATGGCCGAGCGCGGTAGTTTTTTTACCGCTTCCTTACGATTGAAAACTGGCGCGGATTCTTGCAATAGCCGGTTGAATGGTGCCGGTAACTTGTTATCGTATGATGCTGCGGTGCATGCCTGCTTTTAAGGCCTGAACAGCCTCTTCGGTAGTGCTGACGATTTGCTGATGAGGACAGAAAATATTTTTGGCCAGTTCACGTTGTGCATAGAATTGCCGCACCAAATCAAGTTTCTGCCATTCCGATACGCGCGGTTGCGCCCAGGTTTTGTCATCGCGCCCGAGCGCATAGAGTTTCCTCTCGCTGGTGGCACAGCGTAGGCCTTCATAACTGACATTCATCGCGTTCGACGATGATTTTATGACCAGGGTAAAGCGGATAACGCCGTCTTGACCGATTTTGATGGAGGTGGTGTCGACCAAATATTGATTGCTGGTTACCGCGCCGGCGTCAAATGCCATCAAGTTCTTCGCCTCCGGATAAGTGGGAAGATGTGTCATTTGTTCGACCCAGGGTTTGTCGCTTTCAAATTCATCCTTGAATGGCGGTTTGGCACAGGCAAGCAGGAGCGATGCGCTGATCAAGGGAATCAATAAGCGTTGCAGCTTCATGCTGGAGCCAAATCGTTCAGCAACGAAGCGCGAATATCGGCAGCAACCTGATCGACGGTGGCCTGATAAGCCGGATGATCAACGCCCATACTCAATGCCGCGCCTTGACGCAATGCCTGAATCATTTCTGCTGTGAGTTCAAAACGCAGGAAATGCACCGATGAAGTTTTTTCGCTGTTTTCCCGCTCCAAATCTTCATCGGCGATGGCAAAAACCGGCGAATGACCGGCAATTTTGACCCAAACTTTGTCTTCGATGCCGACCAAAGTCGCCAGTTTTTTCGCACGCACAGCAGGATCGGGGTATTCGATCATCATCGTCGCCTTCCAATTGTGCCCGTCCGGAATCAGCGGGGTATACGTTTCAAGTTCATGCACGATTTCCTCTTCCTGGAAAATACGCTCGACGTGCAACATTTCCTGAACCTGGTAGCGGATGGTCAAAGCATCCTCAAATATCAATGTGACATTCTCGCCGAGAGGAACTTTGCGCGTTTTTTTATGCGCCATGACTTGCGCGCGGAAGTCTTTGCGAATTTTGGCGTAAGCTTCCAGCGTTAATAGGCTTTCACGGGTAAGCGGGGTTGTCATAAGTTTTTCACCGGATGAAATAGTTGTGCTAGCCGATTAAACGGGGTTGATTTCAGGACTTTGAACGTTATCCGTGCTATCCGTACCATAGGCCATGCGCAGCAGTGTCAGCGGATGCAATTTTTGTGCTTTGCTCTCGCCGATGCCTTGTTCGATATGGCGTGCAGCGATAGCGCAATCGGAGCTGATGTAATCCGGATTCGAAGCGGCCATTTGCTTGAAGACCGGGCGGCCGATTTTCATCGAATCGGCAAAGTGCTCGCTTTTCACGCCCCAAGTGCCGTCGTGGCCGGAGCAGCGTTCCACGGTATTAATCGTGGTGTCCGGTATCAATTGCAGAATGTCCCGGGTCTTCTTGCCGACATTCTGCACGCGCTGATGACAGGGGATATGGTAAGCCACATTGCCGAGCGGTTGTTTGAAATCGGTTTTGAGCAAATTATCCTGGTTTCTGAGCACCAGATATTCAAACGGGTCAAACATGGCGGCGGCAACGGACTGAATCGCTGCATCATCGGGAAACATCAGCGGCAGTTCCTGCTTGTACATCAGCGTGCAGGAAGGCACTGCGGACAGAATGGCGTAACCTTCTTGCGCCAGTTTCAATAAATGCGGGATATTTTCATTTTTCAGCTTCTCCACTGCTTCCAAATCGCCCAGTTCCAGTTTCGGCATGCCGCAACAGGCTTCTTTTTCCACCAAGCGGGTAGGAATTTCGTTGTGTTCCAGTATTTTCAGCAAATCGTGGCCGATGCCGGGTTCGTTGTAATTGATATAACAGGTTGCATAAATGGCCACTTTGCCGGGCGTGCGTGCGCCATTCTTTACCGGGAAAGAATCATTGGGTTTTGCGTTTGGGCGGAATTTGTTTGCCGCGTATTCGGGCAGTTTGCGCTCGGCATGGATTCCCAGTGCGCTATCCATGATTTTACGGACAACTGGAGTATTGTTCATGGCATTGACGGTTTGCACGACCACGGGAATCGTCGCCAGTTTACCCATCAAATCCGTGCTGGAGAGCAGTTCGTCGCGGAAACCGGCGCCCTGATTTTTATATTTAACTGCTTTGGCGCGCAGCATCAAATGCGGAAAGTCGATATTCCATTCGTGCGGCGGCACATAAGGGCATTTGGTCATGAAACACATGTCGCACAGATAACAACGGTCGATGACTTCCCAAAACTGTTGCTTATTGACGCCGTCCAGTTCGCCGGTCGCGCTGTCATCAATCAAATCGAACAAGCGCGGAAACGCTGTGCAAAGGTTTACGCAGCGGCGGCAACCGTGGCAAATGTCGAAAACGCGTTCCATTTCCTGATTTAAACTGGTTTCGTTGTAAAAATCCGGATTCTTCCAGTCGATAGGATGACGTTTTGGTGCTTCGAGACTGCCTTCACGAGTTGCCATAGCGGAATATTTGCGTAGTGAAATTTTTAGAGCAGTTGCTGCGGAATTTAGCCTGACCGGCCTATAAATCCCGCAGTAACTTTGGAATCAGCGCAATGATCGCGCTGCAATGAATTAATCCGCGAGACTATCCAGCGCGCGTTGGAAACGGTTGGCGTGCGAGCGTTCCGCTTTGGCCAGTGTTTCAAACCAATCGGCGATTTCGTCGAAACCTTCGTCACGCGCCGTTTTTGCCATGCCTGGGTACATATCGGTGTACTCGTGTGTTTCACCCGCGATGGCGGTTTTCAGGTTGTCGCGGGAAGAACCGAATGGCAAACCGGTTGCCGGGTCGCCACAGCTTTCCAGATATTCCAGATGGCCATGCGCATGACCGGTTTCACCTTCGGCGGTTGAACGGAATACCGCAGCTACGTCGTTTTGTCCTTCCACGTCGGCTTTTGCCGCGAAATATAAATAGCGGCGGTTGGCTTGCGATTCACCGGCAAAAGCGGCTTTCAGATTTCCTTCGGTTTTTGATCCTTTGAGTTCCATCATGCTCTCCTTTTTATTTAGATTGAGGGTTTTTATCGTTACTATAGATGAAAAAAATGTATTTTGTGTCGCACAAGATCGAGATCGGCTGAGAAACGGGGCATGGAGTGATGGTTGTGCATTTTGCCATCGTTTCCTCTAGGGAAGCTCTGAAAAACTACTACGCTCGGCCATTCTGCGTTGAAATCAGGCTCAAAATGCTCATTTATCACTTATAAACAAACTGCGCTTTTTCGCCTGATTTCACCTTGCCTGACCATCGCTCGCTACCTTTTTCAGAGTTCCCTTAGCATAATCAGCGCATGGCGAGTGCGTAAAAATACAAAATCCATTCTGTGCATGGAGACTATCGAAGGGCTTGTGGATTGTCAACTATCCGCGAGGGAGTGAGAGGAAAACAGTGGTATTTCCAGCATTCCGGCAAAAGATTTGTGGAATGAATTCCAGTAGAATAAGTGATCGCTATCCCTCAGTTCAATTACCGCATTGATTCGCACGCTATGCCGTCACTTCCTTATTGGCGCCTTTCCGGATTTTATTTTTTTTACTTTGCTTTCATTGGCGCATTCTCGCCGTATTGGAGCTTGTATTTGCAGTCGCTGTCATTTAGCGCACTGCAAATCGGCGTATTGATGTCATTGCTGCTGGTTGCACGGATTTTTGCACCGGCTGTCTGGGGGTGGCTGGCGGATCATACCGGCAAGCGTGCACGGGTTGTTCAGATTGCTGCAGTCAGCGGTTTTTTGAGTTACTGCGGTTTTTTCGCTGGCGAATCGTTTGCATGGATATTTTTTGTCATGCTGCTGATGAGTTTCTTCTGGAGTGCTTCGCTGCCGCTGATGGAGGCGATCACCCTATCGCATTTGGAAAACGCTACCGATAGGTATGGCCGGATCCGCTCTTGGGGATCGGTCGGCTTTGTTTTTGCGGTGGTGGGTATCGGTTATCTGCTAGAAATAGTCGAAATTGTTTGGTTGCTGTGGGTTGTGCTGGGATTAAAGCTGGGCATTGTGATTTTTTCTTATCACATTCCGGAAAAAGAAATCATGCGCCACACCGCCGGGTTGCATTCGGTATTGCAAATTTGCTTGCGGCCGGAAGTCATGGCGTTTTTGCTTTCCAGTTTGCTGATGTTGTTCGCGCACGGTGCGTATTACACATTTTTCTCTATTTATTTGGTCGAGCATGAATACGACAAGGGGTTCGTCGGCTGGTTATGGGCGACCGGCGTGATCTGTGAAATCGGTATTTTTTTCATCATGCCGTGGTTAATGCGCTATTTTCGTTTGAAAGCGATGCTGATTTTTAGCTTTGCTTGTGCCATGCTCCGGTTTGTCTTGATCGGGCAGTATGTCGATTGGCCGCTTATAATTATTTTTGCCCAGATTCTGCATGCGGCGACTTATGGTGCGCATCATATTGCCGCCATGATGGTCATCCATCAATTTTTTCAAGGCCGCCATCAAGCCAAAGGTCAAGCCATCTATACCAGCACGGCATATGGTGTGGGTGGTGCGCTGGGCGCGGTATGCAGCGGTTATACCTGGGATTGGCTGGGGGCGGAAATCACTTTTCTGATCAGTGCCGCGGCTGCACTGACCGGTTTGGTTTTAATCGCGTGGAAAATGAATGCATTTAAGCATTAATGCGAGAAAGCGCGCTTGGTTTGTTGAATTTGTAAACTTTGTGGGATAATCGCGCGTTAATCGAATTTTTAAATTTTACCCGATGCCAACGCTATACGACAAACTGTGGGATCAACATGTTGTACATACCGAATCCGGCGATCCGGACAGTATGACGTTGATCTATATCGACCGCCATTTAGTACACGAAGTCACCAGTCCGCAAGCATTTGAAAGCTTGAAGCTGGCAGGGAGAAAACCTTGGCGCTTGAATTCCATTCTCGCCGTGGCGGATCACAATGTGCCGACCACCGATCGTAGTCACGGTATTCATGACCCTATCTCGCGCCTGCAAGTGAATACGCTTGATCAAAATTGCGATGAACTGGGAATCACTGAGTTCAAAATGAATGACTTGCGGCAAGGGATCGTACATGTTATCGGTCCGGAACAGGGCGCTACGCTTCCGGGGATGACGGTTGTGTGCGGCGATTCGCATACCAGCACGCATGGTGCATTTGGTTGTCTGGCATTCGGCATTGGCACATCCGAAGTTGAGCATGTGCTGGCGACGCAGTGTCTGGTGATGAAAAAATCCAAAGCGATGCGCATTGCTGTGGAAGGTCAACTAGGGTTCGGTGTCACTGCCAAGGATATTGCTTTGGCCATTATCGGTGAAATCGGCACCGCAGGTGGCACCGGTTATGCGATTGAATTCAGCGGCAGCGCAATTCGCGCATTATCGATGGAAGGCCGCATGACGCTGTGCAATATGGCGATTGAAGCCGGTGCGCGCGCCGGCATGGTCGCGGTTGACGATACCACGATCAATTACATTAAAGGACGGCCTTTTGCGCCACAGGGCGAGTTGTGGGATCGCGCGGTTGCTTACTGGCGCACGCTGCACAGTGACGATGGCGCGGTTTTTGACCGCACGGTTACGCTGGATGCGGCGCAGATCAAACCGCAAGTGACATGGGGCACTTCGCCGGAAATGGTGACAACGATCGACGGTGCTGTACCCGATCCCGCGCAGATTAGCGATGAAGTCAAACGCCACGATATGCAGCAGGCATTGAACTATATGGGATTGCATGCCAATACACCGATTACGCAGATTTCGCTGGATAAAATCTTCATCGGTTCCTGCACCAACTCGCGCATTGAAGATTTGCGTGCGGCGGCACAAGTGATCAAAGGAAAGCACATTGCTGCCAATATCAAACAAGCGCTGGTGGTTCCAGGCTCTGGATTGGTCAAGAAGCAAGCTGAACAAGAAGGATTGGATAAAATCTTTGTCTCGGCCGGATTTGAATGGCGTGAGCCGGGTTGTTCCATGTGTTTGGCGATGAACGACGATCGCTTGACAGCCGGAGAACGGTGCGCCTCGACTTCTAATCGCAATTTTGAAGGGCGGCAAGGTCCCGGCGGCAGAACGCATCTGGTCAGCCCGGTAATGGCTGCCGCAGCTGCGATTGCGGGACATTTTGTCGATGTGCGCGAATTCAATCAATAATTACAGGCTGTAAGCAACTACCGTTACTCATCAATGGAAAAATTTCATACTTTTACCGGCTTGGTGGCACCGATGGATCGAGCCAATGTGGATACCGATGCCATCATTCCCAAGCAATTTCTCAAATCGATCAAACGCTCTGGATTTGGTCAGAATCTGTTTGACGAATGGCGTTATCTCGATCACGGCGAACCGGGAATGGATCCGGCGCAGCGGCAGCCGAATCCAGAATTTGTATTGAACCAGCCGCGCTATCAAGGTGCACAGATATTGCTGGCGCGCGCCAACTTCGGCTGCGGATCGAGCCGTGAGCATGCGCCCTGGTCGCTCCAGGATTATGGTTTTCGCGTCATCATTGCGCCCAGTTTCGCCGATATTTTCTTTAATAATTGCTTCAAGATCGGTTTGTTGCCGGTTGTGCTGGATGCAGCGATTCTGGATCGCCTGTTTGAAGAAGTCAAAGCAACGGAAGGATACCGCTTGACAGTGGATCTCCAGGAACAAACCGTGACGACGCCGCAGAATAAAGCCTATCCATTTACCGTGGATGCTTTCCGCAAGCATTGCCTGCTCAACGGTTTGGACGAAATCGGCCTGACTTTGCAGCATGCCGAAAAGATTAAACAATTTGAACAGAAACGGCGCCATGAGCAGCCTTGGCTGTTCTCCTGAGTGATTTTAAAAATTTATCTATGATGAAAATTGCTGTTTTATCCGGTGATGGGATTGGCCCGGAAATCGTTGCGCAAGCCGTGCGGGTATTGGATGCATTGAAAAAAGACGGCTTGGCGGTTGAGCTGGAATACGGTTTGATCGGTGGCTGCGCCGTGGATGCCACGGGAAAACCGTACCCGGAAGCGACGCATCGGTTGGCCAGTCAGGCGGATGCGGTTTTACTCGGTGCCGTCGGTGGTCCGCGATACGATACACTGCCACGCCATCAGCGCCCCGAAAGAGGCTTGCTGGCCATCCGCAAAGAATTGAATTTGTTTGCCAACCTGCGGCCGGCGCTACTCTATCCGGAATTGGCCAATGCTTCCAGTTTGAAATACGACGTGGTTGCGGGGCTCGATATCATGATTGTGCGCGAGCTGACCGGTGATATTTATTTCGGCGAGCCGCGCGGGATCGAAGTGCGTGACGGGCAACGTGTTGGATATAACACGATGATTTACAATGAATCCGAAATACGGCGTATTGCCCATGTCGCTTTTCAAGCGGCGGCTAAGCGGCAAGGCAGGTTATGCTCTGTGGACAAGATGAACGTGCTGGAATGCACGCAATTGTGGCGCGATGTGGTGATTGAAGTGGCGAAAGAATATCCGCAAGTTGCATTGTCGCATATGCTGGTCGATAATGCTGCGATGCAACTGGTGCGTAATCCGAAGCAATTCGATGTCATTGTGACCGGAAACATGTTCGGCGATATTTTGTCTGATGAAGCGTCGATGTTGACAGGATCCATCGGCATGCTGCCATCGGCTTCACTGGATGAGAATAACAAAGGGCTGTATGAGCCAATTCACGGTTCGGCACCGGACATTGCCGGCAAGGATCTGGCTAATCCGTTAGCGACGATACTGTCGGCTGCCATGATGCTGCGCTATACGTTCAATCAGGAAGAGGCTGCGCAGCGTATAGAAAGTGCTGTCAAGAAAGTTCTGGCGCAGGGTTTCCGCACAAAAGATATCGATGAGCCTGGAATGAAACCGGTCGGAACAAAAGCGATGGGTGATGCGGTATTGGCGGCGATGTGAATGTATTTCGCATGCGAATGAATATTTTGGTGTTTTTATTTGATTAATCGATTGTCAATTTTAAGGTAAGAGAAAAGCAATGAAACAAGTGGGTTTTGTTGGTTGGCGTGGCATGGTAGGTTCCGTATTGATGCAAAGAATGCGGGAAGAAGAAGATTTTTCTCTGATTGATCCTGTGTTTTTTACAACTTCGCAAAGAGGTGGCGCAGGCCCTGAAATTGGCAAGGAAACGCCGCCATTAAAAGATGCTTTCGATCTTGATCAGCTGAGTGCGATGGATATCATTATTTCCTGCCAAGGCGGAGATTACACCAATCAGGTTTTTAAACAATTGCGTCAATCCGGCTGGCAAGGTTATTGGATCGATGCAGCATCGGCATTGCGCATGGAAAAAGACGCCGTGATCATATTGGATCCGGTCAATATGCCGGTGATCGAACAAGCGTTGCATGACGGTGTAAAAAATTATATCGGCGGTAATTGCACGGTCAGCTTGATGTTAATGGCGGTCGGCGGGCTTTTTGAGAAAGGCATGGTGGAATGGATGAGCGCCATGACGTATCAAGCGGCATCCGGCGCGGGCGCTAAAAATATGCGCGAATTATTGCAACAAATGGGCGAAGCGCACCGTGTAGCCAAGGATTTACTCGATAATCCCGCGTCCAGTATTCTGGAAATCGACCGCGAAGTTGCCGGCACGTTGCGCGATAAAAAATTTCCTACGGAGAATTTCGGCGTGCCGCTCGCCGGAAGCCTGATTCCCTGGATCGATAAAGAAGTTGCCAACGGGCAGAGCCGTGAAGAATGGAAAGGGCAGGCGGAAACCAATAAAATTCTTGGTAGCAGCGAACGGCAAATTCCTGTCGACGGCATTTGTGTGCGCGTCGGCGCGATGCGTTGTCACAGCCAGGCGCTTACCATCAAGCTCAAACAAGATGTGCCTCTGGATGAGATCGAAGACATTATCGCGAATTCCAACGACTGGGTGCAGGTTGTTCCCAATGAAAGAGAAGCGACAACTTCACGCTTGACGCCTACGGCTGTCACGGGCTCGTTATCGATACCTGTAGGCCGCTTGCGTAAGCTGGCAATGGGTAACGAATATTTGTCTGTATTTACCGTCGGCGACCAATTATTGTGGGGCGCAGCGGAGCCATTGCGCAGAATGTTGCGCATTCTAATTCAACATTAAAAATTCTCATTTCTTGATACTTTAGTTACATTCTCAGAATTATAGGTTTGTTTTATATGAATTAGCCCATAATTTAAGGCATAATCCCAGCTTACGTGATTGCATCACAGTGTTAGCCTTTCGAAATCTTTTTTTCAAAAAAACTGAGAGGGTACTTCGGTGTATAAAACATCCTTTAGAGTAGGCTTGCTTGTAATCTTCCTGATGTTGCCATGTTTTGTTGTTCAAGCTGCAGGACTTGGCAAGTTGACGCTCAATTCCGCTCTGGGACAACCGCTTGCTGCTGAAATCGATATTGTTACTACCAGTAGCGATGATGTGTCATCTCTAAAAGCCAGTGTTGCCCCACGAGAAGCGTTTGCACAAGCCGGTATCAACTATGAGTCAGTTCTATCCACCATCAAAGCTTCGGTAGAATCGCGATCGAACGGTAGTCCTTATATCAAGCTGACCTCTCCGCAAGCAGTCAATGATCCCTTTTTGATGATATTGCTGGAACTCAGCTGGTCTTCGGGGCGGATATTACGTGAATACACCGTTCTGTTGGATCCGGCTGAAGCAAATACGCAGAGCCTTGCAGCTGCCAGTACTGGCTCTACTCCAGCGATAACAGCAACCCAGCTGGATCAGGAAAAAGCAATTAACAGTGAGAAAGATACTCAAACCGCAAGCTCACCCAAACGAAAAAATAGTTCTTCCGGGCAAACAAAGAACTCTTATGGACCGGTCAAGCGGGGAGACACTTTGTCATCAATCGCGCGCCAAGTATCACCGGCCGGTGTCGATCTGAATCAAATGCTCGTTGCCCTTTATCATGCGAATCGCGATGCTTTTATCGCGGATAATATGAATTTGCTCAAAAGCGGCGCTGTTCTGAAGATACCAGAGAAAAGTGAAATAACGTCGATTGATGCATCGACAGCAAAAGCCGAAATAAAAATGCAAACTGCCGATTGGCGCAGTTACCGCAGTAAACTGGCGGATATCAGCCGGGAATCTCCGGCGCAACACACGATTAGTCAATCCGATCGAGGTCAGATTACAACTACCCTCGATAAGAAATCCGCAGCAGCGCCTAGTGCGCCTAAAGAGGTTCTCAAGCTGTCGAGTGGCGCTCAATTGCCGGACAAGGACGGTAAGATTCCGGATGCAAATCTTGTTGACCGGTTGCGAATGATGGAAGAAGATGCCATCGCGCGTAATCTTGCATTGAAGGAAGCCAATGAACGTGTGGCGATGCTGGAGAAGAGCATCGAGAATATGAAGCAATTATTGGAGTTGAAAGATTCCGTGCTGGCTCAGGCTCAACTCAAAGCGGAACCAACGCCTAAAACTGCGATTAAACCGGAAATACCGCCTGCAATTACGCCAGATCCGGCAGTACAAAAAGATTTGAAGCTAGAACCGGAACCTTCTGCCTCAACACCCATTCTGGATGCGCCCATAAAGCAAACTGTACCGGCACCGGCGGCAAAAAATGTGCCGCTTAACCCACCACAGCCGCCGGATACCGAGAGTCACTCGTGGATGGATTTGGTATTCAATTATATTGAGTATATCGCGGCTGCATTGGTGTTAGGGTTGTCGTTGATTCTTCTGATTATGAGAAGACGCCGCAATCAAGATGCGGAAACCGAGGAAGCGGAGGAGAAGGAGAGCTTCTCCTCAACTATGCGATCGCGTATGGCTGCGACGTCAGCCGCTGGGGCGGCAGCGGCTGCTGCGGCTAATGTACCTGCAGCGGAGAATACAGAAGATGACTTAACTTATCAGAATATCAACTCTTATTCTGAAGACGAAGAGTTTGATAAGGATGCTAAGTATTACGAAGAAAATACTGCGAATTATGATTCCGCGCCGGAATTTCACGCAGATGGACAATCAGCGGCAAATGATTTGCAACAGGATGAGGAGTTGGCTGATGAGCCGGTGCACGGTAATTATGCAGAGGATTATGAACAATCTGCAGATTCCAGTCAGGATGAAACCGCCACAGCGAATCAAATTGATTTCGATTTAAGCGACGAGGTTGATAACGTTAAGCATCATACAGCACTGAATCAGTCACTCGCTGAAGATGAAGCCGATCTGTCGAGTTCTGCAGAGAACTTGGAGGCATCTGAGAATGTTTCAGATTATGGTTTGGAAATTAATTTTGATGATTCGGAAAAATCTCTAGATTCTGCGAATTTAAATACTGCTACTGTTGATGATGAGAAAATAGACTTTGATTTAGGCGATTCCAGCATTGATTTTGCTGAAGATAAAACAGCAAATGAAATCGAGGCTCCTACGATTAATGATGAATCAATAACTGCTGAAGAATTGGCGGATGAGCCTTTGGAATTTGATCTGTCGGAGGATAGTGCTCGTGCAGTAACCGAGCCGGAAGCTAAGATACTTGATTTAGCGGATATTGATTTGAATCTTGAAGATTCCGACCAGGAGAGTGAACAGGATAAAAGTTCCGGTACATATGAAAATAGCGAGCAATGGCAAGAAGTGGAAACCAAACTCGACTTGGCAAAAGCCTATCAGGAGATGGATGATAAGGAAGGCGCTAAAGAAATGCTTGAAGAAGTGATTCGAGACGGTGATGAAAAGCAGAAAAAAGCTGCGAAGCAGATGCTGAAAAGCTTATGAGAATGTTTCCGGCACGTCAAATTGCTGCTGATCAAACGTAGGGCAATTGGTTTGTGCGGATAGCGCTTGTTTTAGAATATGACGGCAGTCGTTATTGCGGATGGCAAAGTCAGCCGGAAGGCTGCTCGATTCAAGATGTGCTGGAAATAGCCTTATCCCGTATTGCACACGAAGAAATCCGTATTATTACCGCCGGGCGCACCGATTCCGGAGTGCACGCGCTGTATCAAGTTGTTCATTTCGATACAGCAGCGCAGCGCCCGGCGAGCGCCTGGATACGCGGTGTCAACGCATTATTGCCGAATGACATCGCGGTACTCTGGGCAGCCGAAGTGTCCGGCGAGTTTCATGCAAGGTATAGCGCGTTGGAACGGCGCTACTTATATCTGCTATTGAATCAGTCCGTCCGGCCGGGTATCAACAATAAAAAAGTGGGGTGGTACCATCACCCGCTAGAACTGGAAAAAATGCAAACCGCAGGCAATATCCTCATCGGTGAGCATGATTTCTCCTCATTCCGGGCAGCCGAATGCCAAGCAAAATCTCCAGTACGGACAATTACCCGGTTAACCATCACCCGTCAGGGGAATCTATTGGTTTTTGATATTTGCGCAAATGCATTTTTGCATCATATGGTGCGCAATATCATTGGTTGCCTTGTTTATGTCGGGAAAGGGAAGTATTCTGTCGAATGGATGTATCAGTTATTGGCAAGTTGCGACAGGACCTATGCTGCGCCGACTTTCTCCCCTGCGGGCTTGTATCTGGCCGGAGTAAAGTATGATATCCATTGGGGATTGCCGGAATCTTCTCAGAAGCCAATCATTCCCGGTTTGTCATTACATGATTAAGTTACCTATAAGAAAAAGAGTATAAAAAACCATGCCTGTGCGCGTAAAAGTATGCGGAATTACACGTATTGAGGATGCGGAAGCGGCGGTGCAATACGGTGCCGATGCCATCGGTTTTGTTTTTTGGTCCCATAGCGCGCGTTATATCGATGCGGATTCCGCGCGCCGGATTGCTGAAGCCATACCACCTTTCGTGTGTGCGGTGGGTGTCTATGTCGATCCGGATGCTGCTTGGGTTGAGGAAACCGCGCGAACTGCCAAGCTCAATCTGTTGCAATTTCATGGCGATGAATCGCCGGAATTTTGTAACCAATTTTCACAGCCTTATATTAAGGCGATTCGCGTCCAACCGGATACAGATTTGCTACAATATGCGGAACGTTACAGGACAGCAAAGGGACTATTGCTCGATACCTATGCTGCCAACATGCCCGGCGGGACCGGCCATGTTTTTGATTGGCGGCTTATTCCGCAACAACTGCCGCTACCGCTCATTCTGTCCGGTGGTTTAAATCCAGATAATGTGGCAAGTGCAATCAAGCAAACAAAACCTTGGGCAGTGGATGTTTCAAGTGGCGTGGAAGCCTCAAAAGGTATTAAAGACAAGAAAAAAATTATTGCTTTCATGCAAGGAGTGAAACAATCGTGAATGCTTATGATCTGCCGAATAAAGAAGGCCATTTCGGTCCCTATGGCGGCATATTTGTCGCTGAGACATTAATTTCAGCGCTCGAAGATTTGCGCAAGCAATATGAATTTTATCGCGACGATCCGGAATTCAAGGCGGAATTCGCATACGAATTGAAACATTACGTAGGACGCCCCAGCCCCATTTATCATGCAAAAAGATGGTCTGAGCACTTAGGTGGCGCACAGATCCTGCTAAAGCGTGAAGATTTGAACCATACTGGTGCGCACAAAATCAACAATACCGTAGGGCAAGCATTGCTTGCCCGGCGCATGGGGAAAAAACGCGTTATAGCGGAAACCGGCGCGGGTCAGCATGGTGTGGCGAGTGCCACGGTAGCTGCGCGCTACGGCATGGAATGTGTGGTCTACATGGGCTCCGAGGATGTAAAACGCCAGGCAACCAATGTATATCGCATGAAACTGCTGGGTGCAACCGTGGTGCCGGTCGAATCCGGATCCAAAACATTAAAAGATGCATTGAATGAGGCCATGCGTGACTGGGTCACCAATGTCGAAAATACGTTTTATATCATCGGCACCGTAGCCGGGCCGCATCCTTATCCGATGATGGTCAGGGATTTTCAGGCGATTATCGGTAATGAAGCCAAAGTGCAGATGATGGAGGATTTTAACCGTCAACCGGATGCATTGATTGCCTGTGTCGGCGGCGGATCAAACGCCATCGGCTTATTCTATCCATATATTGATGATACGAATGTGCGCTTAATTGGAGTGGAAGCCGCAGGCAAAGGTATTGATACCAACCAGCACGCGGCAACGTTATCCGTGGGTAAACCCGGCGTATTGCATGGTAACCGTACTTACCTCATTCAGGACGAGAACGGTCAGATCATAGAAACGCATTCCATCTCGGCCGGTCTTGATTATCCCGGTGTGGGGCCGGAGCATGCTTGGCTCAAAGATTGTGGACGTGCGGAATACGTTGCAATCACCGACGATGAAGCATTGGAGGCATTTCATACACTATGCCGCTTTGAAGGCATCATGCCGGCGCTGGAATCCAGCCATGCGCTGGCGTATGCCGCCAAATATGCGCCTACTTTGCCGAAGGACAAATTGCTGCTGGTAAATTTATCTGGACGGGGCGATAAGGATATGGCAACGGTTGCGCAAATGTCCGGCTTAACGCTGTAATCAAAGGATAACCGTATTACCTTGCAGTTTTCTGAGAAGAATTGAGAGCGGATTGAGCATATGAGCTTTATAAAAAGTTTAATGAATATTTTCGGCGGCGAAAATGACACCGGAAAAATGAATCGTATCGCCAAAGTATTTGCTACGTTAAAAAAACAGAACCGGAAAGCATTGATTCCCTTTATTACCGCCGGTGATCCCAATCCGCAGATAACGGTGCAATTGATGCACCAATTGGTTCAATCGGGTGCCGACATTGTCGAATTGGGCGTGCCTTTTTCCGATCCCATGGCGGATGGGCCAACCATTCAAAGATCGTCGGAGCGGGCGCTGAAGCATCATGTGAGCCTGAATGGCGTTTTGGACATGGTGAGCGAGTTTAGGAAAACGGATACGAATACACCGGTGGTTTTAATGGGATACGCTAATCCGGTTGAAGCGATGGGGTTTTCGGTATTTGCCGCTAAAGCGAAAGAGTGCGGTGTCGACGGCGTTCTCGTCGTCGATTATCCCCCTGAAGAATCCGCCGAATGGGTGCAATGCCTGGAGCAACAGGAAATTGACGCAATCTTCTTGCTGTCTCCGACGACGCCTCAGGAGCGCATCGCGCAAGTAGCCAAACTGGCCAGAGGCTATGTGTATTATGTTTCCTTAAAAGGAGTGACCGGCGCATCGCACTTGGATCTTCAAGATGTCGGCGCGATGTTGACGCAATTACGTCAGCATATTGCATTGCCCATCGGTGTCGGATTCGGCATACGCGATGGCGCAACGGCCAAAGCCGTAGCCGGTTTGGCGGACGCCGTGGTTGTCGGAAGCCGGATCATCGAGGAAATCGAGAAATCTTCAGAGACTGAATTATTGAATAATGTGGGAAGCTTGATCGGTGCTCTGCGCAAAGCCATCGATGAGAATTGAAACACTGTTTGACACGTTTTAGGAAGTGCTGCATATGAGCTGGTTTCAAAATATTATTCCGCCTAAAATCAAAAGGAAAGAAGCGGGTGAAAAGAAAATAGTACCCGAAGGCTTGTGGAGTAAGTGCCGGACTTGTGAAGCGGTTTTATACTACACCGATCTGGCCAAGAACCTGAATGTTTGCCCTAAATGCGATTTCCATAATCGCATTTCTGCAAGAAATCGTCTTGATCAACTCCTTGATCCGGAAGGGCGCTATGAAATCGGCGCTGAAGTGGTTGCTACCGATGCACTTAAATTTAAAGACAGCAAGCGCTATGTGGATCGCCTGACACAAGCAAAAGAAAGCACGGATGAACAAGACTCTCTGGTGGTGATGCAAGGGACCATCAAAACGATGCCGGTCGTGGTTGCGGTATTTGAATTTGGTTTTATGGGCGGCTCGATGGGGTCCGTCGTAGGCGAGCGCTTTGCGCGTGGTGTCAGGGCCTGTATTGATCAGCATGTGCCCTTTATATGCTTCAGCGCCAGTGGCGGCGCGCGTATGCAGGAAGGTTTGTTTTCCTTGATGCAAATGGCGAAAACAACCGCTGCGCTGACCAAGCTGAGTCATCATAAATTACCGTTTATATCGGTGCTGACCGATCCGACAATGGGCGGAGTATCGGCCAGTTTCGCCTTTCTGGGTGATGTGGTGATTGCCGAACCCGGTGCGCTGATCGGTTTTGCCGGTCCCCGTGTTATTGAACAAACGGTACGGCAAACCCTGCCGGATGGTTTTCAGCGGGCGGAATTCCTATTGCAGCATGGTGCGATTGATATGATTGTTGATCGCAGGCAAATGCGAGACAAAATTGTGACGCTGTGCACGCAATTGATGCGTGTTCCAGAACCCCTATCTTAGCCGTTGCAGTTGCCTGACCCCTGCTCAATGACTGCACCCAGCTCGCTCGCGGATTGGTTAACTTACCTTGAATTGCTCCACCCCAAAACGATCGAGATGGGATTGGAACGCATCGAGCGGGTTCGATCCAAACTGGAACTGACGCCGCGATTTCCCATCATCGTGGTGGGCGGTACGAACGGCAAAGGATCGGTTTGTACGATGCTGGAATCCATACTGGTTTGCGCCGGATATAAAACGGGTTGTTATACCTCACCGCATTTGCTGCGCTATAACGAACGCGTTCGCATCAATAAGAATGAAGTAGATGATCAAAGTCTTTGTGATGCCTTCGCACATATAGATACCGCCCGGAAGGATTGCCATACCTCGTTGACTTTCTTTGAATTTGGCACATTGGCGGCGACGCATGTATTTATTCAAGCGCGTGTGGATGTGGCGATTCTGGAAGTTGGTCTAGGCGGGCGTATGGATGCGGTTAATCTATTTGATGCGGATTGCGCGATTCTGGCCAGTATCGACCTCGATCACATGGATTATCTGGGGGATACGCGGGAGAAAATCGGATTCGAGAAAGCCGCGATTTTTAGAAAAAATAAACCGGCGATCTGCGCGGAAACCGATATACCGCACTCCGTTTATCAGCAAGCAGAAAAAACGGAGGCAAAATTTTTCCGCCTCAATCAGGAGTTCGGCTTTTTTAATAAACAGGCACAATGGGATTATTGGGGCCCTAACGGCAAACGCCATTCTTTACCTTTTCCCGCGCTCCGTGGAGCTAAGCAACTGCAAAATGCAAGTGCTTGCCTGACTGCATTGGATACGCTGCATGAATTGTTGCCGGTCAGCATGAACGAAATCCGTCAGGGATTGGGCGAAGCAGTGATACCGGGCAGATTTCAAGTAGTTTCGACACAGCCGATGATCATCCTGGATGTCGCGCACAATCCCGCTGCAGCGGCTGTTTTATCGCAAAATTTAGCGGCAACCAAACCGAGCGGCCATACGTATGCCGTTTTTTCTATGCTGCAAGACAAAGATATCCAAGGCGTCGTTCAGACTTTAAAAGACGATATCGATTTCTGGCTGGTATTTGCGGTTGATTCTGCTCGTGCTGCACCGGTTGATTATCTGATCAACGAAATTCATAAAGCGGGCTTTGCAGGCAATGGAGGCACCATTTATCAGTTTGCCGATTGCATTGCAGCTTATGTTTTTGCCTGTGAACGTGCTGGTAAAAATGATAGAATTTGTGTATTCGGGTCTTTTTATACAGTAAGCGGTGTGTTGCAGTATTTGAATGCACAGCGGGGTAGGTAATAATTGGCTATTTCAAATGAATAAAAATATCAGTGAAGAAGAATTATTACTCAGAAAGCGCGCAAGACGGCGCTTGGTTGGCGCGATCGTACTGGTTCTGACTGCCGTTATTGTGTTGCCGGCAATATTCGATGAGCCCAAAGGCGAGCGTGAAAAACAGGAAATCGCCATCAATTTGCCGCCAGGCAAAATCACTAAGATAGACCCGGTGGTAAAAGAAGAACTAATAAACCGCGAACTGCCCAGTGAAGAAGGCGCATCATCTGAATTATCAAGTAAATCTAAAATGAGCTCACCGATCGGTGATGAATTCACTGAATCGTCAAGCGAGCAAAAACGCATTCCAATCCCCGGCATTAAACCAAGAATTGATCGGCGTTTAGTAGCGACCGCTCCTGAAGCAAAGAATACGGCGGCGGCAAAACCCGCAGGTGCTGCACATACCGCTGCGGTTGCACCGGCTGCAGCCGCAGCGGCCGCGGCCGCTACGGCATCCCCAGCACTGGATACTCCCGTGACGGCGCCAGTAGCAGATACGTCAAAAAGCTTCATCGTGCAGCTGGGCGCATTTTCCGATCCGACTAAGGCCAAGCAGCAACAAGCCAATCTGCTGTCGAACGGTTTTAAAGCCTATACTGAAACATTGAAAGTAGATCAGAACGAGGTGACACGAGTAAGGATCGGTCCCTTCATGACGCGAAGCGCCGCTGAAACCGAATTAAAGAAATTAAAAAAGATCGGCCTGGACGGCGTGGTGGCTCCCAAGTAAGTTGATAGCCGGATTGATTTTTGTTTACTCGACAATTAAAACTGGACTAATTTTCACTGATGACCGCATTTGATTATGTCGTTTCCGGCATTTTTCTAGTTTCAGTAATTTTGAGTATTTTCCGGGGATTTGTCCGGGAAGCGTTGTCCATTGCCGGTTGGGTAGTTGCCTTTATTGTGGCTAGTGCATACGCATCGCTCTTTGAACAATTTTTGCCCGCTGAAATAACCGGTGAGACATTACGAATCTCGATTGCATTCGTTCTGACATTTCTGTCGGTATTGCTGATAACTGCGTTAGCGACTATGTTGTTGACTACTTTGATTAAGGGCATTGGATTGGGGTTTATCGATCGGTTATTCGGTTCGATTTTTGGCTTTTTACGGGCGCTGGTGATTGTAACCCTGCTGACCTTGATTGCAGGATTGACGACGATTCCTAATCAAATATTTTGGCAACATGCGGTTTTGAGCCGCCCGTTGGAAGTAATTGCGTTGCAAGTGCTGCCTTGGTTGCCAACCGATCTGTCTAAACGTATTAGCTTTGAAAGAAAAGAAAATTCTTGAGATGATTGACGAGTTGCATTATATGAGCTGCTATTCTGCCGATCATCCGATAAAAAGCGATTTAAGTTCGGACTCTGATGCTGATTAAAGCAACGTCTACGGAGCGTTTATATGTGTGGAATTCTCGGCATTGTTGCAAAATCACCTGTTAACCAATTGCTTTATGACGGTTTGCTGATGTTGCAGCATCGCGGGCAGGATGCGGGTGGCATTGTCACTGCACAAGGGAGTACTTTTCATATGCACAAGGGCCTCGGCCTAGTGCGGGATGTATTTCGTACCCGGAACATGCGCGCATTGGCCGGCAATATCGGTATCGGGCATGTGCGTTATCCGACAGCCGGATCGGCCAATTCACCCGCTGAAGCACAACCTTTTTATGTGAACTCACCATTTGGAATCGTGCTGAGTCACAATGGTAATTTAACCAATGCGGCGGAACTGAATCAAGAATTGTTCAGAACCGATTTGCGGCATGTGAACACCAATTCGGATTCGGAAGTTTTACTCAATGTGCTTGCGCATGAATTGCAGGAAAGCACGCGTAATTGCCAGCTTGATCCTGCTACCATTTTTGCCGCGGTCGCCGGCGTACATAGACGCTGTAAAGGTGCCTATGCGGTTGTGGCGATGATCGCGGGGTATGGATTATTAGCTTTTCGCGATCCCTACGGCATACGGCCGCTGGTTTTTGGTACCGCCGAGCATGAGCTTGGCGATGAATATTTGATTGCCTCGGAAAGTGTGGCTTTGGATACGCTGGGTTTTAAATTGATCCGCGATATACAACCCGGCGAAGCCATTTTTATCGATGAAGACGGCAATTTTTACAACAAGCAATGTGCACCCCATGCTTCGCTGAATCCTTGTATTTTTGAATATGTTTATCTGGCGCGACCCGATTCGGTCATCGACGGTATCTCGGTTTATGAAACGCGGCTCAACATGGGAGAGCATCTGGCCGGCAAAATCAGAAAAACGATGCCCCATTTGGATATCGACGTCGTTATCCCGATACCAGATTCCAGCCGTCCCAGCGCCTTGCAACTTGCCAACAGCTTAGGCGTCGATTTCCGGGAAGGCTTTGTCAAGAACCGCTACGTTGGCCGTACCTTTATCATGCCGGGCCAGCAGCAACGGCGTAAATCCGTGCGGCAAAAATTAAATGCGATGAGCATAGAATTTCGCGGTAAAAATGTGATGTTAGTGGATGACTCCATCGTCCGTGGAACCACAAGCCGCGAGATTGTTCAGATGGCGCGCGAGGCCGGCGCAAATAAAATTTATTTTGCTTCCGCGGCACCGCCGGTACGATATCCGAATGTCTATGGTATCGATATGCCGACCCGTCAGGAGTTAATCGCGACTGATCGCACAACGGAAGAGATTTGCAACGAAATCGGTGCGGATTATTTGATTTTTCAAGATCTGGATGCATTGAGCCATGCAGTTTCAAAAGTATCGCCTGCCGTCAACAGTTTTGAAACTTCGTGCTTCAACGGTCATTACATAACCGGCGATATTACGCCGGAATATTTACAAACTATCGAATCACAGCGTAATTCCAATCATTCAGTATCGCGGGCAAAACCAAACTCACAATTGGACTTGAGTTTGGTTTTCTCCGAATAGCACACGGTGCTGAAAATTAAACAAGTATCCTATCATTTTGAATCGCGCTGTTCTTTTTTACTCATAATTAACTTCCAGATCTCTAAAGATATTATTTTTGCTTAAGGCCTTATCCCATGTCTGATCATTTGCAGCCAGAAACACTCGCGCTCCATACAGGAATTCATCGCAGCCAGTTCAACGAGCATTCTGAAGCGATGTATCTGACTTCAAGTTTTGTTTTTGATAGTGCCGCTCAAGCGGCTGCGCGATTTTCCGGCAATGAGCCGGGCAATATTTACTCCCGGTTTACCAACCCCACTGTTACGGCATTCGAGGAACGGCTGGCCGTGTTGGAAGGTGCGGAGACCTGCATCGCAACTTCTTCCGGTATGTCGGCGATATTGGCGTGCGTCATGGGATTACTGTCCGCTGGTGACCATATCGTCGCATCACGCAGCTTGTTCGGCGCGACGGTGAATTTGTTCAACAACATTCTGAAGCGCTTCAATGTCGATACAACGTTTGTATCAGCGACGGATGTGCAATCATGGCAAGCCGCAATACAACCCAATACCAAGTTGTTTTTCTTGGAAACACCATCTAATCCGTTAACGGAAATTTCCGATATTGCAGAACTCAGTAAGATCGCCAAGAAAGCGGGTATTTGGCTGGTTGTCGATAATTGTTTTTGCACGCCCATTTTGCAGAAACCCCTCGAACTGGGCGCAGATATCGTCATTCATTCCGCGACCAAATATTTGGACGGACAGGGTAGAGTATTGGGCGGTGCTGTGCTTGGTAAGCGGGAATTATTGATGGATGGCGGGATTTTTGGATTTCTGCGTACTGCCGGACCGACCCTTAGCGCGTTCAATGCTTGGGTGATCCTGAAAGGTTTGGAAACCCTCAAAGTACGTATCGAAGCGCACTCGGCCAATGCCCTGCAAATGGCGCAATGGCTTGAATCGCAACCGAATGTCGTGCGCGTGTTTTATCCCGGCCTAGCATCGCATCCGCAGCATGTATTGGCAAAACAACAGCAAAAATCCGGTGGCGGGATTGTCACGTTTGAAGTAAAAGGCGGCAAGGATGCGGCATGGCGCGTCATCGATTCGACACGCTTGATCTCGATTACCGCCAATCTCGGCGATGCCAAAAGCACATTAACTCATCCGGCGACCACAACGCATGCACGTATTAGTCAAGAAGCGCGGGATGCAGCCGGTATTTCCGACGGATTGCTGCGGATTGCGGTCGGATTGGAGTCGGTGCAAGACCTGCAAGCTGATTTACAGCGCGGATTAGCATAAAACCGGCTGAGATTATTTTGCCGTGATTACCATCACGGCCATGCGCTAAATGATCTCGGCTTTCAGAATGACGACATCATCCAGCGGTACGTTTTGGTGACCTGCAAAATCGCCGGTTTTTACCTTCTTGATTTTATCGATCACATCCTGACCTTCGATGACTTTGCCGAATACGCAATACCCGTAACCTTGCGGGGATGCGGATTTGTAATTCAGGAATCCATTGTTGGTCACGTTAATGAAAAATTGCGCGGTTGCTGAATGGACATCGGCGGTGCGCGCCATCGCGATGGTATAGGTTTCATTTTTAAGTCCGTTGGCAGCTTCGTTACGAATCGGCGGCTGCGTCTTTTTTTGCTTCATCCCGGGTTCAAATCCGCCGCCTTGAATCATAAAATCATCAATGACGCGATGAAATAACGTGTTGTCGTAAAATCCGCTGGAGACATAATTTAAAAAATTCTGCACGGTTTCAGGTGCTTTCTCGCTATCCAGTTCCAGTGTTATAGCGCCAAAATTGGTTTCTAGTTTGACCATATCGATCCTTTATTGGTTATAAGATTCTTGTTGTTACGTATTGGTTAAGGCAGCTTGACGACATCTTCAATGATAACGCTGTTTTTCGGTACGTCACCCGAAAATGGACCGCCCGGTCCGGTCGGCAGCGCAGCGATTTTGTTAACCACATCCATACCGGAAATCACCTTACCGAATACCGCGTAGCCGTAACCGTTTTGTGATGGCGCTTTGTGATTGAGAAACGCATTGTTGGCGACATTAATAAAAAATTGTGCCGATGCCGAATGAGGATCCGAGGTGCGTGCCATGGCAATCGTTCCGGTCTCGTTTTTTAAACCATTACCCGCTTCGTTCTGGATCGGCGATCGTGTTGGTTTTTGCTTTAGCGCCGCATCAAACCCGCCACCTTGAATCATGAATCCGGCGATTACACGGTGGAACACGGTATTTTTGTAAAATCCATCTTCCACGTATTGCAAGAAATTCTTCACAGTCTCAGGCGCTTTATCCGGATACAGTTCGAGCACGATGCTACCGAGATTGGTTTTCATTTCAACCCGAGGCTCTGCCGCGTACGCGTTCAAGCTTATTACGATTAACAATAAAAAAAACAGAATTTGACGGAGATACATGGTACGTGTCCTAATTGGCTGGTCGCGGGAAGGGGCTTGGCGCCCTCGTTATGTTATACTCGCGCACTATTCGAATAGCGCGGGAATAACCGGATTCTATCAAGAAGAAAGTGAATTCCACAATTTTATCTGTTGATCTTATGCTCAAAATTTATAACTCAATTGCCCGGGAAAAACAAGATTTTGTTCCAATAACGCCAGGAAAGGTAAAAATTTATGTTTGCGGCATGACCGTTTACGATTATTGCCACTTGGGTCATGCACGGGTTTTGGTGGTTTTCGATACGGTTGTCCGCTGGTTCAAAGCCAATGATTTTGAAGTTAATTATGTGCGCAACGTAACCGACATCGATGACAAGATAATTAAGCGTGCGCAGGAAAATAACGAATCGATCGAAGCGCTAACCCACCGTTTTATTCAGGCAATGAACGAGGATTCCGCCGCGTTGGGCGTTGCGATGCCGGGCCACGAACCCCGTGCAACCGAGTATGTCGAGCAGATGATTGCCATGATCGGCGTATTGGTGGAAAAGGGTTTGGCTTATCATGCGAAAAATGGCGATGTGTATTATTCTGTGCATGACTTTCCCAGTTACGGAAAATTGTCCGGCAAGTCCTTGAGCGACCTGCGTGCCGGTGAGCGTGTGGAAATCGATTCGAATAAAAAAGATCCGTTGGATTTTGTACTGTGGAAATCGGCGAAACCCGGTGAACCGTTTTGGGAGTCGCCTTGGGGCAAGGGGCGTCCGGGCTGGCATATCGAATGTTCGGCCATGAGTGAACAATTACTGGGTATTCATTTCGATATTCACGGCGGCGGGCAGGACTTGCAGTTTCCCCATCACGAGAATGAGATCGCGCAAAGCGAAGGCGCGCATGATCATCCTTTTGTCAATTACTGGATGCACAACGGTTTTGTGCGCGTCGACAACGAAAAAATGTCGAAATCGCTGGGCAATTTCTTCACTGTGCGCGAAATTTTGAAGCTGTATCAACCCGAAGTCGTGCGCTTCTTTATTTTGCGCGCGCATTATCGCAGTCCGTTGAATTACTCCGATCAGCATCTCAAGGATACCAAGCTTGCGCTGGATCGCTTATACATTGCGTTAAAGGAAGTCGAACCGGATCCGGCTGTCACTATCGATTGGCAGAGCCCCCAGGCGCGCAAGTTTAAAGAAGCGATGGATGATGATTTCAACACACCGGACGCTATCGCTGTTTTGTTCGAACTGGCAAGTGACATCAATAAAACGGCTTCGAAGGAAAATGCGGGGTTGCTTAAATCACTCGGCGGTTTGCTCGGACTTTTGCAACAGAATCCGCAAGCATATTTGCAAAATACACCGGCCGCCGGTGCATCGGATATGTTGACCCCGGACGATATTGAAGGGTTAATTCAGCAGCGCATCAGCGCGCGTAAGGAAGGCCGGTATTCAGATGCCGATGCGATTCGTAAGAACCTGCAACAACAGGGTGTCATCTTGGAAGACGGTCCGCAAGGAACGACCTGGCGGCGCGCTTAGTAAATCGATTTCACGGAAGTTAAATTTTCCACAGATAAAGCGTGGAATTGGAAAAATCATCGAGTTTGATACTTTTGTCGGCTGCAACACCAGGAATGACGAACGTATTGCTGATCAACAGGCTGCCCGGGCGCATTTCCTTGCTGGCCTTTTCCCACAGTGCCGCCATCGGGATTGGCGACAGGTAGGCGTAAACAACATCGTACTGTGAGAAATCCTGGTGCCAGAAATCTCCCCAGGTAATGGCGCAATTTTTAGCGCCAAACAAACTTCTCAGTTTGCTGATCAGGAAGGGTAGTGGTGCCGCTTCGATACCGTGAAACACGCCATTGCGGTTTTTCTCCGCCAGATGACTTAACAAGCCACCGCACCCGCTGCCCAAATCGACAAAAGAAAACCGGCTGTTTTCCGGTAATAGCGATTGCAGCGCCTGAGTCACACGGTTACTGGATAGATACAGCGGTACCTGAGTTTTATAAGTTTTGCCATAAATTAGCAACAGACCAAGAAAAAGCACCAAGCACGCTGTTGAAGAAATATTCAACGCCAGTGCAACGACAACCAGCGGGATAAAGCCGAGATGGATCGGCATCCACCATACCGGCATGCGCAGCGCATAACTGAATAATCCTGCTGTCAAACCTTGCAGCAAACTCCATTCGAATAAGCTCAGTTCAATGGCTGGTTGCGATACGATGACCGAAGCGATCAACAGCAGGGTGGTAATCTGAATACACAAGGCGATAATGCCGGGATGAAGTCGTTCTAACATCGTCAGTCAATCCGTCAGTTAAGGGGTTTGCAATAGTTCGCTGGTCGGTTCCGCTTGCATATCGATATCGATCGTCTGCTCATCCATCGTGACGGCTTTCTCGGCTCTTTCGTTCATGACCACGATACTGATGCGGCGGTTGATTGGATTGAGCGGCTCGTTTTTGTCGAACAGCACGGCGGAAGACAAGCCGATGACTTGCAGCACTTTGTTCGTATCCATACCGCCAATGATCAGCTCACGGCGCGAAGCGTTCGCGCGATCCGCCGACAATTCCCAATTGCTGTAACCCTTGTCGCCGGACGGGAATGGCTTAGCGTCGGTATGGCCGGAAAGACTGATTTTGTTCTCGACATCGTTCAACATTTTACCGATCTCGCGCAAAATGGTTTTCGTATAAGGTTGCAATTCCGCTTTGCCCAGCGCAAACATCGGGCGGTTTTGCTCATCGACAATTTGAATCCGCAATCCATCCGACGTGATGTCAAGTAAAAGCTGATTGGAGAATTTTTTCAACGAAGGATTGTTTTCAATCGCTTCTTCGATTTTTTTCTTCAATCCTTCTAGCCTGATACGCTCGATGCGCTCCCTGATAATTTTCTTGGCTTGTATGTCGTCCTTGATCTCGCCTTTCTTCACTTCACCATGCTGGCGAGTCAGGTCGGTACCGCCGCCTTTCAGCACGCTGCTGCTCTCACCGACCGATGATCCACCCATCATGGCGACCTTAAGCGGTGTTTTAAAATACTCCGAGATGCCTTCCAACTGACTCTTGGTCGACGATCCCAGCAACCACATGAGCAGAAAGAACGCCATCATGGCAGTGACAAAGTCCGCATAAGCAATTTTCCAGGCGCCGCCATGATGCCCGCCGGCGACTTTTTTGACGCGCTTGATAACTATCGGGCGTTGGGAAAGATCGTCAGCCATAATGGTTCTCGCAGTTCAAATGAAGGGCGGTTAAACAACGGTTATTTCGATTTGCTTTGCTTGACATGCTCTTCCAATTCCAGGAAAGACGGTCTTTCAGTGGTGAATAGCACTTTGCGGCCGAATTCAACGGCCAGAACCGGTGAATACCCATTCAAATTGGCTAGTAATGTGATTTTGATACACTCGAACATCTTGCTGGATTCATGAAGGTTATGCTCCAGTTTGTTCGACAGCGGGCCGACGAATCCATAGGCTAGCAAAATCCCTAAGAAAGTACCGACCAGTGCGGCGGCAATCAGAATGCCCAGCTCTGAAGGCGGAAGATGCACCGACTCCATGGTATGCACTACACCCATCACCGCCGCGACAATACCGAAAGCTGGTAATCCGTCACCGAGTTTGGCCACCACATGAATCGGTACTTCGCCTTCTTGATGGTGTGTTTCCAGTTCGCTATCCATCAAGCTCTCGATCTCGAGCGAATTGAGGTTGCCGCCGACCATCAAACGTAAATAGTCGGTGATAAATTCGGTGATATGGTGATCGGCCAGGATGTCCGGGTATTTGGTGAAAATCGGGCTGTTGGAAGGATCGTCGACATCGCCTTCAATCGACATCAACCCTTCTTTGCGGATTTTGCTGAGCACTTCATACAGCAACGTCATCAAATCCATGTATAACGCTTTGGTGTATTTGGAACCTTTAAAAACAGTTGGTAAGGCTTTCATCGTGGCTTTGAGCGCTTTACTCGAGTTGCCGACGACAAATGCACCCACGGCAGCGCCGCCGATCATAAGCAGCTCGACCGGTTGCCACAGCGAAGCGAGGTGCCCGCCCGCTAGTGCAAAGCCGCCAAAAACGGAAATAATGATGATGAGATAACCAACTAATACAAGCATTACGATGACTCCCTCGAATGTAATTACACAATTCTTACTGGCAAATTCTGGAGTAAGAAATTAACACACCGTTTTGTAATTCATTCCGAGGGATAAGGTCGGTTTTTTCCCGGTATTTTCAGGTTATTTTATTTCTTGCGGATTTTCTTCGAGAAAACAAGATACAAGTTGTTCATGAAGATAGAGTTATTTATTCATCAGAAAGATAACTTTCTGATGAATGGCGATTGATAATTAAGTGGAAACGGTGTCCTGCCGCATGTGTTGGTCGATTTCTTCCTGTTGTTGCAATTCCCACATCTGCGCATATGCACCGCTGGCCGCCAGTAATTGCTGGTGCGTGCCGCGTTCGACGATGCGGCCATGGTCCATGACCAGAATCTGATCAGCATCGGCAATTGTCGACAGGCGGTGCGCAATGGTCAATGTCGTGCGATTCCGTGCGATGCGTTTCAGTTCTGCTTGAATGCGTTTCTCGGAATTGGAATCGAGTGCCGATGTCGCTTCGTCGAAAATTAAAATGGCCGGATTTTTCAGAATGGTGCGGGCAATAGCAACCCGTTGCTTCTCGCCGCCGGATAGCTTCAAACCGCGTTCGCCGACGATCGTGGCGTATTTTTCCGGTAAACTTTCAATGAAGTCATGAATATGTGCGGCGCGAGCGGCGGCAAACACTTCTTCCTGCGTGGCATCCGGACGGCCATAGGCGATGTTGTAATAAATGCTGTCGTTGAACAGCACGGTGTCTTGCGGCACGATACCCATCGCAGCGCGCAGGCTTTGCTGCGTGACGGTGCGGATATCCTGATCATTGATCAGAATGTGGCCCGATTGCACGTCATAAAAACGGAATAGTAAGCGCGCCAGCGTCGATTTGCCGGAACCGCTGTGACCGACAACGGCGATGTTTTGACCGGCGGGTATATCAAAACTGACGTCGAACAGGATCTGGCGATTCGGCTCATAACTGAAATCGACATGACTGAACCGGATCGTGGCTTGCGCGGCATCGAGCGCTTTGGCATCCGGCTTGTCTTCGATTTCCTTATGCTCATCCAACAGCGTGAACATGCGTTCCATATCGGCCAGCGAGTGCTTGATCTCGCGGTAAACAAAACCGAGAAAATGCAGTGGCATATACAGTTGCAGCATGACAGCATTGATCAGCACCAAATCGCCCAAGGTCATGCGGCTGTCGATGACTTGCTCGGCCGCCAGCAGCATCAGCAGGGTGACGCCGACTGCGATGATCGCGCTTTGCCCGGCGTTCAATGTCGCCAGTGAAGTCTGGTTACGCACGGCGGCTTTTTCCCAGGACTGCAAATGCTCATCGTAGCGCCGCGCTTCCCAGGCTTCGTTGCCGAAGTATTTCACCGTTTCGTAATTCAACAAGCTATCAATCGCCTGCGTGTTGGCTTTTGAATCCATGTTGTTCATGGTGCGGCGGAAAATCATGCGCCATTCGGTGACGATCAGCGTGAGCGCGATATACGCCAGCAAGGTCAGGAAAATGATGATGGAAAACCAGATATCATATTGATTGATCAGGATCGCCAGCACCAGACCGATCTCCAGCAAAGTCGGCAGAATGTTGAACAGCATGAAATTCAGCAAAAAGGAAATGCCGCGCGTGCCGCGCTCGATGTCGCGCGAAACGCCACCGGTTTGACGCTCAAGATGAAAGCGCAGCGACAGTGAATGCAGATGGCTGAAAACTTTATTCGCGACACGGCGGATCGCGCGTTGCGTCACTTTGGCGAAAATCGCATCGCGTAGCTCACCGAACAGCGTGCTGCACAGCCGCAAAACACCATAACCGATCACCAAAAATACTGGCAATACCAACTCGGCGCGCGGTTGATCAAGGGCGTCGACAATTTCCTTTAGCACTAAAGGTACCGAAACATTGGCGAGTTTCGCCAATACCAGCAGACTGAGCGCCACAATCACGCGAACTTTGAATTCCCACAAATAGGGCAGCAGCGTGGCGATGGTTTTCAGGTTGTTGCGTGTGGCGGCAGGTTTCTCAAGACGGGTGGGGCGCATCAAAAGTGGTCAGTGGTATGACTGAAAATATAAAGATTGTTGAGAGATGAACCGGCTAGATAAATTGAGTTTCTTTGCACCGCGGCATTAAGGTAACATAAAGCCAGCGGTGCTTTTGTATCTCATATCACAAGCCGATGCACCATCAGGGTGTAATTTTAAAATGTTTTGCCGGGGGAATCATGGAAATTACCTGTTACCGAGATCCTGAAATCAGCCGGGAAGCGCGCCATTTGCCAGCCAGTACCTACAACCTGGCGATTACCTTGTTATCGCGCTGTCCCACCCGGCATTTGTTCGTGCCTATCCGCAACATGCAGTACATGGCGATTATCGACAATGAAGAGTTTGTATTCATCGACGGCGAGCGCAAGTGCTGGATCGATATTGCGTGGCGCAATTTCAAACGGCAAGATCGTGATGCGCTGGATCAGCCGGTCGCTTATGACGCTGTGTATTACCGCGAAGGCATGTCAGCCGTGATGAAACGCTTGCAAAGCGAACTTCCCGCCGCACTGCAAATGCTGGTCAACAAAACCAGGCTCGAAGGCGCGGCGCGCATTATTCATTTCCCGGCAAAGAATTAATCGTCGTCATCTTCCATCTGTGCATCCCAGCCTTTTGCCTTGGCGCTGGTGATGGCCTCGTCGTACAGCCGGGTATGCCGCTCGCGTAATTCGTCCGGCAACCGGCTGGGCAAATGCGCGTACGGTTCCCAAGCGGCGTAGACTTTCTCGTATAAAACCTGCATTTGTGATGTGGTCCAGCCTGCGCAGGTTTCCGTTTCCGGCAAAATACCAAATACCCAGGCATCGCGCACAATGCGGCCTAGGTGCGTGAGTCCTTCGTTTTCATCGTGGTCGATGCCAGCATAAAATTGTTCGATCATTGCAAAAATCTCATAAAAATTTCATAGAGCGGAAAAATAGTTTAAAACGTTGTCACTCAGTCACCGATTGCGATTTTACGTCGAACCGGCTCAGGATGTGGTACGACATACTCTTGGCCAGTTCTTCGTCGGCAAAGAATACCGTTCCCATATCTTCCTTGCGCAGCAACGTTGTTTCATCCTCGCTGCGGCTGCGCAAAACGATTTCGATATCGGGATTCAGCGTGCGCGCGGTGTCGATCATTTGCCGCACGTTCAGCAAATCTGGCGTGGCGATCACCAGCATGGCGGCATCCTTGATATGCGCTTGTATCAGCACCGAAGGTTCGGTGGCATCGCCGGATACCGCCGTGGTGCCTTGCTTGCGCAAATCTTGCACGATTTCGCGGTTTTGTTCCGCGACGATGTACGGAATATTTTTTTCGTTGAGCGCCTGAGCGACCCGTTGGCCGACATGCCCGTAACCGACCAGTACCACCTGGCCTTCGAGAAACTTGCGTTCGGTGCTCATCGGCAGTTCCGCGTACGGATCGTCGCGGTTCTCGTATTTACGCGCCAAGGCGGAATGTTTCAGGATCAAGTTCTTGAACGGCGTGATGGCGGCAAAAGCGATCGGGTTGAAAGCGATCGAAATCAATGCGCCGGCGAGTACCAAACTCATGCCCTCGGGCGGCATCAATCCGAGCGATAAACCCAATCCTGCCAGAATAAAGGAAAATTCGCCGATTTGCCCCAAACTGGCGGCAACGGTCAACGAGGTCGTGAGCGGATAACGCAGGATCAGGACCAGCAGCATCGCCGCCATCGACTTGCCGACGATGATAATGGCCACCACGGCGAGAACGCGCACCGGTTCATCGATCAACACGGCGGGATCAAATAGCATGCCGACGGAGACGAAAAACAGCACGGCAAATGCATCGCGCAATGGCAGCGATTCCTCGGCGGCGCGTTGACTGAATTTGGATTCGCGCATCACCATACCGGCAAAAAAAGCGCCCAGGGCGAACGACACATTAAACAATATAGCAGCGCCGTAGGCGATACAAATGGCGACTGCGACAACCGCCAAGGTGAACATTTCGCGCGAACCCGTTTGGGCAACTTGCCACAATAGCCAGGGTAAAACGCGGCGGCCGACGATCAGCATCAAGGCGATAAAAGCGGAAACCAGCAACAACGTGATGCCGATCGTGCGCCATAACGGATCGGCCGGATTGCCGCTCTCGTTCGTGCCGCCTAGCATGGTTGCGAATGTCGGCAGCAATACCAGGATCAGCACCGTCACCAGATCTTCGACAATCAGCCAACCAACCGCGATGCGGCCGTTCATCGATTCCAGGAAGCCGCGCGATTCCAGTGCTTTTAGCAGTACCACGGTGCTGGCGCAGGATAACGACAATCCCAATACCAATCCTTCACCAAGGCTCCACTCCCACCAAGAGGCTAGCGCCATGCCCAGACCGGTTGCAACGGCCATTTGAACGATGGCGCCAGGCACCGCAATACGTTTGACCGACAGCAAATCGTCCAATGAAAAGTGCAGTCCGACGCCGAACATCAGCAACATCACACCGATTTCCGACAATTGTGACGCGATGCCAACATCGGCAACGAATCCCGGTGTAGTCGGACTGATGGCGATTCCGGCCAGCAAATAGCCGACCAGCGCGGGCGTTTTAAGCCTTTCCGCGATGAAACCGAAAATCAACGCCAGACCGAAACCGGCTGCGATTGTCGTGATCAGGGCAACGTTATGTTCCATTCAAATTCCAAGGTTATGGTTGATTGGCTCGAACTTCAGGGTGCTGCTGCATCGGTGTTGCCAGTGGTTTTGTCCGATAAAGCGGGCGTGTTCAAAAATTTCTCAAACTCGATGCGTTCCTCTTCGATTGCATTCAGAATCTGAAGTTTAAATTCTTCGCGTGAAAATGCTTCTTCCAGCATCAACAGGAGTTTTTCGACGGTCAAGCCGATTGTGATGCCGCCAATGATACCACCGATGGCCGCGCCGATGGCCGTACCGATGCCGGGAATGAGCGATCCCAGTGCAGCTCCCGTCGCGGCGCCCGCCGCAGCGCCGCCCAACGCGCTGACTGCTTTGCCGGCGGTGACTTTGATCAGAGCTTGCGCGCCCAGTTTAATGATGCCTTTGCCCGCCACTTTGGCGGTGATCTTACCGGCGATGGCGCCGGTGATCGCACCGGCGGTGCCGATGCCGCCGGAGATCAGTACGCGATTTTCCAGATTGACGATCACGCTGTGCGCGGGCGGTTCCTTGAGCGCATTTAATGATGAGTGCCGGACGATTTCAAGCTGGGAATCGTCGATGCGCTCGACACGGTTCTCGGCCAGGATCTGCTCCACTTTTTGCATATGCTCGGTGCGTAGCTGCTGGTTATTTTGCAGTACGTCTTCGATGGATTGCTGTACCGGACCGAACACATTGCCCTGCATCAGATAATTTTGCAGTTTCTCGGCCATCCAGGTTTCCAGCGCGCCGGTCGCGAGCGCCACAATGCGCTCGTACTCTCCCGGCAGACTGTAGTACCAGTCGAGATAGGCGTCGACATTGTCCGCCATTTGCTGAAAACCGGTGCCGGTGGTTTCGCGCAATTTTCCCAGCGACGCTTCCATTTTACTGAGGCTGTCGAGATACGCTTGTTCTATCTGCGCCGCCGTTCCCGGTTTATAGTATTCGTCGCCGATCATCTCCACGGTTTGCACGGCGCTTTGCCGCGCGGCGCGGATTTCTTCAACGGTTTCCGGATTGGAGCGCAGCCAGGCGTCGACATAAACCGTCGACGGCACATAAATGAAAAAAACGAAAAAAGTGGCGAACGCCGATGTGATTGCCCACGCCCACGGCGAAACCGCGGGCGGCTCGTCGCTGTCCTGTACCGGCGCAAAGACCCGGCGGTACTCGGCGAGCGGCACCATGAAACTGGAAATCCCCAGCGCCACGTTATAAAAAAACAGCACGCTGCCGAAAAAAATAACCGCCACGTACAGCAGATCGTCGAATGAATGCAGACCGCCCAACGCATAGCGCTTCATGCCTTCGATGAAACCCAGCAGCCGGTTGGTTTCAAGAATCAGGATGCTGTTAGTCACGCCTTCCAGTTTCTGGCTTTCCGCCGCAACCGCTTCGGTCAGCGAAGCATATTGCCGGCTGGTATCGGTATGATCGGTAAAAAAAACGAAAAATACCGCCATCGCCAATGCCGTAACCCAGCGCGCCCAGGCCAGCGATTTATGCACGGCGATGTACGGCTTGTATTCACGCGCCGCAATCGGGAAAAGAATCGCATAAACGACACCAAATGCCGGAATGGCGGCAAAGCAGACGAGCCATTCCTGCTTATCCGCAGAACCGAGATAGAACAGCAGCAGAAATGAAAAAACGACCGACCACAACAACCACCCGGCATACGCCAGAATGCGCCGCGTGAATAGCCAGTGCAAAATACCGAGTTTCATGAACTGGCTGGCGCGGTGAATTCTCTGAATCGTCACGGCATACATCGCCGCGCCATAAATCGGCAAACCGAATAGCAGCGTAATCAATAGCGCAAACCACAATTGCCGGTCCGGAATCAAGCGCCCCAAAAAATACGCAAACGCCAGCCAGCTCGCGGAAAACGCCAAAAAACCGAGCGATCTGGCGAAACTGAAGTTTTTAGGGACTGAAAACACAACGATGATTCCTTCGTGATGAACAACAAGAGGTGGTTAAAGAGTCGGCGGACTGGCTTAGTGAAATCAAAGCTGCTTACCGGTGGAGGATTTTATCAGACTGCGGATAGTCACGATATTGCTTCATGGATTGGGTGAGCTTTCTGAATGGTATTTTTTTCTCGAACCGGAAATCATTTGTTAGTGCGCTGTTGTATAGTGAGCGCTGACTGACATTCATAAGCTATCGGATAGAGGTATGCAAATGCAAGAAGAGGAATTAATACAACGACTGGAAGCATTGGCCGGGCATAATCCCGAAGCAGTGACTGTATTTGCTGCGCGATGTGTATTGCGAGTGCTGCCGTTTACTGCTGTGGATAGTGCTTTTGATTATTGGCCTAGTGACAAGCGTTCTATACATGCGCAGAGTGTTTTCATCGCTTGTATAGTGGGATTAGAGCATAAGAGGAGAAGCCGCTCTCTTGCTGACGCCGACGTCGACTTCGCTGTCAAAGCTGCCGCCGCCGACGCCGACGCCGACGCTGCCTCTGCTGCCATTGCCGCCAAAGTTGTCTCTGTTGCAGTCGTGGCCGCCTACCTCTCTGCCGCCGTCTATGCTTCCAGTGTCGGCACCGCCTCCTATGCCGCTTTTATCGCCGCCTCCGCCTCCGCTTCCGACATCGCAGCTGATTACCATGCTGCCTCCATCGCCGATTTAATATTGTTGGAGCAAGGTGATGTGCAGTCGGTTAAATATAACGCGCTGTGGCCGGATGCTATTCCTTCGATTATCTTAGAACGAGTGGATGGTTGGTCGGAAGCAATGAGGGCTTTAAAGTTCGATCATATCGTTCAGGTTTATAAGGATTTGTTGCAAGGCGAGAATTATTCAAAAGAAAAAATACTGTCACTGATAAACGATTGGTATCAACAGCATGGCCGTCAAGATGCCAATGAAAACGCTTCGGATTCAGAATCAAGTAAAGACCAATCATCTGAAATGATCACCAAATACGGCCAGACCCATGCCCACCTATGCGATGGGCCCGCACAGAAAGACAGTTTGGGGCGTCAGCGGTTGGTCGATGCGATGGCGGATATTCTCGCCGCGAAAGAAAATATCGATCATCAAACCATCGGCTTGCTCGGTGATTGGGGTGCAGGCAAAAGCACTTTTATCGAATTGCTGAAAGCAGCATTGATAGAGCGTTCTAAGATAAAACATTCTGAGACCGAATTCCTGTTTGCTAAATCAATGCCTGGGAGTACGAGCATACTGATCACATGCAGGCCGGTGTGGCACACGAGGCGTTGAAAGGGTTGGTGGCTGATTTAGGATGGTGGCAGAAACTTTACCTCGCGTGGAAATTTTCCTGGCAAGAAAAGCCTTGGCAAGTTATCCGCATTGTGTTGGTTACTGCCGGTTTAATCGCAGGTACTGTAATCGGTTCTCTGCAATCTGATAGTTGGCAGCAAATTGCCACATGGATTGGAGCAGGAGGTGTAATCACGTTGGTGATGATCTGGAAATTTATACATTATCTGCAAGCATTAATCAAAAGTCCGCTGGCCAATGAATGGAAAGGATTATTAAGCCTGCCGGATTACGAGCGCTATCTGGGCACGATCCCGGTTATGAAGCAACAGATTGAAAAATTATGTAAATTGCGGCTGAGCATCGGTCAGCCGTCCGAAAAGCAGCGGCGGTTGCTGTTTGTCGTCGACGATTTGGATCGGTGCAGCCACGGCGGTGTGATCAAAACACTGGAAGCCGTTCGTCTGATCATGAACATTAAACAAGTAACCGTCATTATCGCGATCGATCATCACATTGCTCTGGCGTCGCTGGCGCTGCATTACAAGGATCTGGCCGGTTATCACGAAGAACAGGATCCGGGTGCCATCGCGCGGGATTATTTGGGCAAGGTGATTCAATTGCCGGTGAAACTCAATGCCGCCGATGGCGAGACGGTCGCGGCATTTGTCGATGAAGTGTTGTTGAACCACATAGTCAAGCCGACTCTTGAGCAAGATCGTAAAATGCCCGGTTTTTCAAATGAGGGTCATGATTCATCATCGATCGCACCTACTGCTGAACAGGTTAAGGAAAAGCGAGTAGAACCGGAATCCATTCAATCACAACCCGATGCCGGTAATTTGAATGAAACGTCACCCACTCCTGAACTTGTCAGCGAAGTGGTGGAATACCAGCTAAGTCCGGCAGAGAAATCAGCCTTCAAGGCCTGCGTTGCACAATATGAATTCCACAACCCGCGTCAACTCAAACGGTTATACAACAGCTTTAATCTGCTGCGCCATTTGTATGGCGGCGATCGAGCTGGAGAGCACTTGCAAGTGCTGTTTTGGCTGGAATACTTGAACAATTTGCCTGCCGATGAACACCGGGAAGCCGAGAAAAATCGAAATGAGTTTGTGCGATTGGATGATGAACGTTATAAGATCATCGAGTTGCAAGTAAAACCTTTTGTGCTGCCGGCTTTGACGGTATCGGCCAAAAATGTTGCGGCTCAATCCTTTTCGGAGGGTATGGCAAACAAATGAAACGCTGGCAAGACATCGTACTCCCCATTCCGGATTGGCTTAATACTTGGGCGGCTGAAATTTCGCCGACTCTACCTGAAGTTGATCAAAGAATGGCTGCGGTCATCGATTTGGCGCGGATCAATGTGCAGCATGGGGGAGGGCCGTTTGCTGCGGCGGTGTTTGATCAAACTAGCGGTGAATTGATTGCGCCGGGTGTCAATTGGGTTGTTCCAGGAAAATCCTCGTTGCTCCACGCGGAGGTGATGGCACTGGCGTTAGCGGAACAAACGTTAGGCAGTTATGAGCTGGCAAGTTATGGGTCGTTTGAACTGGTCACCAGCGCGGAGCCTTGTTGCCAGTGTCTGGGTGTATTGCAATGGACCGGCATTGCCTCGATTGTTTGCGGTGCGCGATCGGAGGATGTGGAGGCGATCGGTTTCGATGAAGGTCAGCGCGCGGCGGATTGGGTGCAGGGATTGCAGCGCAGAGGAATCAGCGTGACGCGGGAAGTGATGCGTGCGCAAGCTATCGAAGTACTGCAAAGCTACCGCGGAGAAATTTATAACAGCCGTTTACTAACGAAACCCTGAGCAAGCGATGAGATCGAGGTGTAGACCCTTTCGCTTGCTGGTTTAGTGTTTTTCTCCGGCTAATCATCAATCAGGCAGCCGCCTGTTCAGGATTTCCTTAACCTATAGTCAATGCCTATGCTAAGCAGGCAGTCAAATTGCCGGTATGTTGCTGGCATTGGTGTCAAATCAATCCGCCATCAAGAACTGTCATCTCGCCGGTTACCCATAAACACTCTGCAAAAAAATATTTCAATTTAACCATTCGTGCTTGTCAACGAATAAAAAGCTGCTTCGTTAATTGCTCTCGAATACGGGGCGCCCGGTTTTGTTTGAAACCGGAGCGGTGACCCTAAAGAACAATATTTACAGGACTTGCGTTCCGCTTGTTATGAGAAAACTCAATATTGCCTACACTTGCAATGTAAGAAAGCCATGGATGGAGGATGAGCGCTATGGCGAATTTGAAGGCCCGGATACGATTGCAGCGGTAACGGCGGCGCTGGAGCGCATCGGCGCGAATGTGGAATTGATCGATGTCGGGCCCGATATTTACTCGCAACTGCAGAAACGCAAGCAGCAGATCGATTTGGTGTTCAATAACAGTGAAGGTCTCGATGAAAAAGAGTTACGCGAGGCCATCGTTCCCTTTTTCTGCGAGCACCTGCATATTCCTTATACCGGCAGCAGTCCCAAGACCTTCATCAACAAAATGGATAAAGCGACGGCCAAAAAGATCGTCGCGTATGACGGTGTGCCGACCGCGCAATTTCAGCTCATGGTACCCGGCGATCGTCTGAATAATTTGTCTTTTCCTTTAATGGTCAAGCCTTACAGCGAAGGAACCAGTATCGGCATCAGCCAAAAAAGTAAGGTACACACGATTGCCGAATTGAACGAAGCCATAGACGCAATTTACGCGCAATTCAACCAACCGGCGCTGGTTGAAGAGTTTTTGCCCGGTACTGAATATACCATCGGCTTGATCGGAAATTATGTGCTGCCGATCCTGGAAATCGATTTCGCTAAAATCCCCGGGCAGCCGCATGTACGTGATCCGCATGTGAAAGACATCGAGAATCCCTACATCTCGCACCTCAGCTGGACCGAGAAAGCGAAAAATTATGCAAAAACCGCTATCGCGGCCCATGAAGCACTGGAAGTGCGCGACTATAACCGTATCGATTTCCGCACCCGGGATGATCAGCTTTATTTCCTGGAAGCTAACGTGATTCCCGGACTTCATCCGACCGAAGCGGATCTGACCACCATGTGCCGGCACGCTGACGTTGCACACAACGATATGATCGCGTTGATCGTTCATGCTGCCGTGCAACGGCTCTCCTTATCGCGCCCGGAACAGTTTGCCGGGAAAACGGAATTGCTCGTGGAATTAGCCAATCAGGCGATCGGCAAAGCGGCGCAAGCAGGCACGGTTACCTATCGCGACCGGACTTATACCCTCTTGGGTAAACAAGCAACAGAGTAAATATCATGATCGTACCCATCGACAACGAATTATTTCCCAGTCTGGTAAAAATTGCGCTGCAGGATATCGGCTCGATGTATCAAGCAGCGATTCATGACGAATTGGAAGACATCACGCGCGGCAAGAATTTCGGTGTTTGCGCCATGGATAACGGCGAACCGGTTGGTTATGCAGTCGCCAGAAAGACGGTTGATACATATCACCTGCTGACATTGGCGGTGGACGAGCAGCATCGCGGCAAAGGATTCGGTTCTTTGATGCTGGACAGCATTTTTGCCGAGATTGAGCGGCAAGGAGGAAAAATCCTCAATGTCGTAACCGATGCGGATGCCAATGAAAGCTTGCGGTTTTATCTGAAAAACGGCTTTGCCCTGACCGGTATTGTGCAAGATGAGTTTATTCCGGGCGTAGCTCAGGCGCATCTCACCCGGCGAGCAGGTTACAGACCCTTTAGCTAAGCAAGAAGAATCATCGATTTTCCTTACTATTTCTAACGTTGCATTATGAGGCGTACAAGACCATGAGAATTAAAGCGATCAAAATGGATGGATGTGGTAATTCTTTTCTGGTAGTCGATGAATTAAAAACACCTCTGGCAGGATTTAACCGATCAGTGATTTCAAACGCGCTGGCAACGCAACATGATACCGACGGCATTCTTTTTGTCGACGTGGATCGGTCGCAAGGAACACCGACGATGAAAATTTTCGATCGTGACGGTACCGAAGAAACCATGTGCGGTAATGGTCTGCGCTGCGCAACACGTTACTTGCACGACATGTATATCCGCAATGGCAATTTCTCGATCATTACCGGCGACGGCAAAAAGGATGTGCGCGTCATCGACGATCTGACTGAAGTAAATTTAGGCGAAGCACGCGACTACCGGCAGATCAACGATCAGTTGCACTATGTTTTTACCGGTGTTCCGCACGTTGTGGTGATTGGTTCGGAAATGACTCTGGAGAATGCCAGAATATTCGGTAAATCGTTGCGTGAAGAAAAATCGTTGTGTGAGTTTGTCGGTCACCCGGAAGGTGTCAATGTGAATTTTATCTGGCGCGATGCCGAAGGTATTTCGGTGCGCACATTTGAAATGGGTGTTGAGGATGTCACGCTCAGTTGCGGAACTGGAAGTGCGGCAAGCGCGTATGTTGCGTCAAAGGTTTTCGGCACCACATTACCGATTGTGACCAACTCACTGGGTGGCAGCCTGAAAATCACCGAAACCGGCGGACGTTTTTCCATTTGCGGGCAAACACGCTATCAAGGCAAAGTCACCGGTTTTGTTAATAAAATTCAACCTAAATCCACCAATCCAATTGATTACCATCATCACTCCCAGCAGTACCATTGGTAATTCATAACAGGGTGGAGTCTTTTTAAGGTTATTTCATGGAATTTTCAATTGTTACATTTTTACTGATTATGGCCGCCATGGCGCTGGCCGATGTGTGCTGGACGCTCTATTTTATCGATGTGGAAGAAAGAAGAGCACATCCCGCTGCATTCTGGTCCGCGATGATCATTTTGGTTACCGCATTCACCGTTACCAATTATGTCGAAAACAAAATCTACATTGCAGCCGCATTCATGGGTGCGTATTTGGGTACCTACGTGACTATCAAGTGGAAACTGAAGAAAGAAAATGAAATAAGAAACGCAGCAACCACGCCAAATGAAGCTGAGAAGTAATCAATCGGTAGAATTATTACCGTAACCGAATATATTCCAGTTCCACACCTATAAGCCGCAAGACTTGAAAATATAGTCGGACGCCTATTTCCCTTAGAACACGAAATCGCAAGCACGGTTTTGCCAAGCCGACACTCCGATTTTGCTGGATTGCCTGATCAGCAATCGAATAATTCAAACACCATCTGTAATGCGAATCTAGCAAGAGATTTCTATCATTACTGCATGATTTATATCGATAATATAGAATATTCTTTGACAAACTATTCGTTTTAATGTAAATGAGAATTCTCTTAATTCGAGAAAGGATATTCATTACGTTTAGTGTATAAATTAAATCAATCCACACGATCGCTGCGGATTCAAACGTCATTGACGTCAATTCAATGCATCGGCGAATAATCAAAGGAGCTTTATCATGCATAAAATTCGACTCCATCGTACGGCACTCGTTACCGGCCTAATCTTAGTCACATTCGCGTTTCCCTCCCATGCTGTTTTATTTAATATCGATAACCTCGTCACCGATGATCAGAGTGCCCATGCCGCACAAATCACCGATGCAGGTTTGATTAATGCCTGGGGACTGTCGTATGCGCCAACGGGACCGTTCTGGGTATCCGCCAACGGCACCGGAACATCTCCTTTATATAGCGTTGATCCAGCGACTCAAGTGACCAGTAAAGTATCATTAACTGTCACGATCCCCGGCGCCGGCAATGTCACGGGCCAGGTTTTTAATAACGATACGAGCGCTTTTAATGGCGATAGATTTCTGTTCGTCAGCGAAGATGGTACTGTTTCCGGATGGCGTTCCGCTTTAGGTGCAACTGCTGAAACGCTCGCTGTCGCATCCGCTACTTCACTCTATAAAGGCGCAGCGTTCAGCACAATTGCGGGGGATAGCTATCTTTATGCAGCCAACTTCCATACCGGTGCTGTCGATGTCTACAAGGGTTCAGCGCTATCCCCATCGCTTTCTGGTACATTCACCGATCCGGCGCTGCCATCAGGCTATGCGCCGTTTAACATACAAAATTTGGGTGATAAGCTGTATGTCACCTATGCGCAACAGGATCCTCTTTCACCCGATGAAGTGGCCGGGCCAGGGCTGGGTCTAGTGGATGAGTATGATCTGCAGGGAAATTTGCTTGCTCGCATCGCCACCGGCGGCAGTTTGAATGCACCTTGGGGATTGGCGATTGCACCGTCTTCCTTCGGTGCGATGGCTGGCGCGCTGCTGGTCGGTAACTTCGGCGATGGCCACATTAATGCTTTTGATCCCGTAACGCACGCATTTCTAGGGCAGGTTCTCGGCAATGATGGTAAGCCGCTTGCTATTGACGGACTTTGGGCGATTTCACCCGGTAATGATGGGTTGGCCGGAAGCAGCCATCTGTTGTATTTCACCGCCGGGCCGGACGATGAAAGTCATGGGTTGTTCGGCGTATTGACACCGGTGCCTGAGCCATCGACCTACGCCATGCTGCTTATCGGTTTGGTCGTGATCGGTAATCTGATGGTACGCCGCAATCCAAGCTAAGAAAGCTCTGAATAAGGCAGTGAGCGGCAGCCAAGCGAGGCGAAATCAGGCAAGAAAGTGTGCAATTTGCAAGTTTTAAATGAGCTTTTGAGCCTGATTTCAACGCAACATGATCGCGCGCAGTCATTTTTCAGAGCTTCTTTAACCGATCGTCTATAACGATTCCGCCGTCGATACAACCATAAAGCTCAAAACTTATTTGCTGTTGCCGCTCAAGACTGAAGAATCGCGTGCTCGCTTTACTGGAAGTAGGGGAGTAAACTTGCAGCAGTTCTGTTTGCAAATAAATACATATTAAATCATTTCCTGGTATTTCCACTGCCATTTGCTTGGGTAATCGCTATTATCTTTCCAGAACGGAAATTCATACCAGAAGATTCTGGCGGACTTTGATTAATTTTTAGAAAGGATATTTGTGTTATGAAGGGAATTCTGATGATCGGTTCACTGGCATCTTCCTTGATTCTTTATGGAATATTCATGATGACCGGTAATGATTCGTTATTGGCTTTTGTATTGTTAGGATTGCTGATCTCCTTCGTCTGTGCGATGTTATTTCTGTCGAATAAATAGCAATCAGATCCAAAATTACCACCGAACAACAAGCATCGCGATAAAAATGCTAAAGCAATCCGGAAACTTCGCTGTCCTGTAGTCACAACCGCCAATCCAATCATTGCAGGCTATCCGAATCTAGCCGGTAGCATCGTTTGGGAGTATTTGACACGCCATTTCCATTCCTGTACTTTCATTCTGCTCGAAAAAGAGCCTTTCTTTTTTATTTTCCAAAGCTTTCATGCATTCAGAAAAAATTGCACTGACACAAACCGTACAAAAAGGGGGGTGCGCCGCCAAAGTTGCCGCAGCAGAATTACGCCGCATTTTGCAGCAAGTCAGATTTCCGGTTGCACATCCTGAGCTGTTGGTGGATGGAAGACTGTTTGATGATGCTGCGATCTATAAAATCAACGAAACAGTGGCATTGGTGCAAACACTGGATTTCTTCACACCAATCGTCGATACGCCGAAACTTTTTGGCGAAATTGCCGCTGCCAATGCGCTCAGCGATGTTTATGCCATGGGTGGAAAACCGGCAACAGCGATGGGTATTCTGGCATTTCCCTTGGCTACCATGGCTGAGCATGTCATCGTTGATGTCCTGCAAGGCGCCAGCGACAAGATTGCCGAGGCTGGAGCCAATTTTGTCGGCGGCCACTCGATCGATGACGATACTTTGAAGTTCGGCCTGTCGGTCACGGGCTTTGTCAATCCGCAGCAAGTATGGACCAATGCGGGAGCCAAACCCGGTGATCACCTGATTCTGACCAAAGCACTGGGCACCGGAACCTTGACAGCTGCGGTTAAAAGGCAGCAGCTGCGGGAAGAAGACATCACGGAAGCGTTGCATAGCATGGCCGCCATCAATAACGCCATCGATTGCATGACACCGGATTTACAGACGGCAGTGCATGCTGCCACCGACATCACCGGGTTTGGTTTTTCTGGCCATGCCATGCAACTGGCCAACGCCAGCCAAGTGACTTTGCATATCGAAACCGGCGAGCTGCCCCGTTTTGACAAGACTTTTCATTGCTTAGGGCAAGCTTACCTGACCAAGGCGCACCGGACGAATGCGGAATACACGGCACCGCACATCGAGGTTTCAAGTCTGAACGAGCTGCACAAGTTGTTGATCCATGACCCGCAAACCAGCGGTGGTTTGTTGTTGAGTGTGGCGCCCGGAGCCAGCCGGGCTATGTTGCAAGCCTTGCACACCCGATTCAAGTCGGCCGCGATTGTGGGAACCGTTCACCCTCGACAAAATCAAGCGGTGATGTTTGCGTAACCGGAACATCGGCATCGATGAATTAACAGAATTATTCATCGCGGATACCCCGTTAATCGATGTACGGGCGCCGGTCGAGTTTGTGCAAGGATCTCTACCCGGGGCTGTCAATATTCCGATACTCGGCGACCAAGAACGTGCTGTCGTCGGCACCACATACAAATACCGAGGCTCCGAGGCCGCTGTCCGCCTGGGTTATGAAATGATTTCAGGATTCGTGAAACAAACCCTTCTGCAGCAGTGGCTGGACTTCATCCACCGGCATCAGCAAGCGGTGCTGTATTGCTTTCGCGGCGGCAAGCGCTCGCAGATCGCACAACAGTGGTTAAAGGAAGCCGGTGTTGACAGGCCTTTGATCGCCGGTGGTTATAAAATGGCGCGTCATTTTTTAATCGATGCGATTGATCGATTTAGCGTCAACCATAAACTGCTGGTTGTGGTAGGGCCGACGGGAAGCGGTAAAACCAGACTGATTCAGGACATCGGGGATACCTATCCGGCGTTGGACATCGAAGCCATCGCCCGGCATCGCGGCTCCGCCTTCGGAGGGCTTTCTACTTCTCAACCGGCACAAGTTGATTTTGAAAACCGCTTGGCCGTCAACCTGCTCAAGTTGCAGCAAGGAATCCAATACAAACCCGTGGCAGTAGAAGATGAAAGCCGGAGTATCGGCAGCGTGTATTTGCCGGCGAGCTTCTTTGCCCACATGCGAAATTCCGAAGTCATCTGGGTCGATGAGTCTTTTGAAACCAGAGTGAACAATATTTTCGGGGACTATATTCTTGATACCGCAATCGGCCAAGCACAACAAAGCCGCCTAAGGCAGCAGCGTGTTGCATTAACGGGAGATCAGGAAATCTTGCACGATCAGGCACTGCGGTTGTTTGATAAGTATAAGCATGCTTTGCAGATGATTAGCAAGAAATTGGGCGGACAAAGATTCCAGGAAGTGTCGAAGGATCTGGAAAATGCCCGGGCAGATTTCCTGCACAGGAACGAAATTCAATCGAATAAGATTTGGATCGAGAAACTTGTAAAATATTATTACGATCCGCTCTATCTCGGTTCACTGCAGCGCCGTCAGGTTAATCCTTGTTTTAAAGGCTCGAGAGGGGAGGTTGCTGAATATCTTCAGTCTCGAAAACAAAATGGCTGAATTTTCATATAGCATAAGAAATCCACTCACTTCACTGAAAATTGGAAAAGCTCGATGAAACGACGAACCTTTTTGCAAGCAACCCTTATGACTCCAGTGATTGCCGGGCTGCCGGTCTTAAGCAATGCAGCTGTTGCCGCGTTGAGTGATGGTTGGCGTACTTTTGAGCTAGTTACAAAACTGGAAATTGCAAATCCGGAGAGGGTTTCGCGTGCCTGGGTTCCTTTGCCCTATGCGCTGAAAACCGATTGGCACATGCCGCTCGGCAACACATGGAGCGGTAATGGGAGAGTGCAGGTTGTAGCTGAGCCGAAATACGGTGCGGAAATACTTTACGTGGAATGGCAAGAGAACGAAAAAGCTCCGCTGCTCGAAGTTGTCAGCCGTTTTGCCACGCGCGATCGCACCGTGGATTTCTCCAGATCGAATGCCAGTATACCGCGCTTGCCGCAAACCGAAATCAAACTGTATACAGAACCGACGGAGCTCATTCCAACCGCTGGCCTCGTGCGTGAGACTGCGCTGGATATCACCCGATTTGCGGCAACTGACATCGAAAAGGCGCGCGCAATTTATGAATGGATCGTGGACAATACGTTTCGCGACCCCAAGGTCAGAGGATGCGGTCGGGGTGATATTAAAACTATGCTGGAAACCCGCTATTTCGGCGGGAAGTGTGCCGACCTCAATACCTTATTTGTTGGCCTGACGCGATCGGTTGGTATTCCGGCGCGCGATATTTACGGGATACGTATTGCACCGTCGCAACAGGGCTACAAGAGTCTAGGACTGGGCAGCCCCGACGCCAGCAAGGGACAGCATTGCCGGGCGGAATTTTTTGCTCAAGGCGTAGGCTGGGTACCGGTCGATCCGGCGGATGTGCGCAAGGTCGTACTGGAAGAACCACCGGGTAATTTACCGATTTACGATCCCAAAGTCGTATCTGCTCGCAGGAAACTGTTTGGCAGCTGGGAAATGAACTGGCTTGCCTACAATACCGCTCACGATGTCGTGTTACCCCATACCCAGACCAAACTCGCTTACTTCATGTATCCCAACGGGGAAACTGGCGGAAAAGCATTGGATCCACTCGATGCTGATAACTTCAAATACTTGATCACTACCCGGGAGATCGAGATTTGAGCATGTACTAATGATTTGCGGCACTTTTTCGACGGTTTCTTTTGTATTTTAAGGCTTGCCAGACTGTTCTGACATCAACCAGTTCACGTTGTATCAATAACGTAATCGCGATTTCTTCGATAGCCGCATAGAGACAAAATAAAACTGCAATTCTAAACGGCCAGACCAGAGTTTCAGTAAAAAGCAGGATATAGCCTACGATGGTTACAGCCACCGCAAGTTTTACGCTCCATGTGTGATAACTGATGATCCTACGAAATTTAACGATACCCGCGATTACCGGCAGAGTAAAGCTCAAGACAATGATAATAAAATAAAACTGCTCTTGTTGTATGATGCCGGGCCATAGTATCCAGGCACAAATCGCCATGGTTGAGTAAATGATAAAATCTCCCCAGCTGTCGAGACGCGAACCCATCGCTGTTATTTGATTCAGCGATCTGGCCAGGAAGCCATCCAGAACATCGGTAAATACCGCAAGAATTAATATTCCAATGTACCAATCTGGCTGCTGTGTAACAGCAAAGTAAAACAGAGCCGGTGCCAGCAATATCCGGACTAAACTAACCAGATTGGGAAGATTAATGATTTGATCTTTTTTATGTCTCATCGCAGTAACCATTCCTAAACAACTAATCGGATGATTTTTTTAGCACCTTCCAGTGATAAAGCATATAGGTCATTGCCATATCTATAATCAAGAAAACAAAAGATAACCAAAGTACTGACGATAACTCCAGACTAAAAGTGTGCATCATCATGAACGCCGGTAATAGCGATTCGGGCACTTGATCCAGTAGGGGGGCCTTGCTGCTTGGCGCCATCGAGAAGCGGCGCTTGATAAAACTGGATGACAAGTCTCCAATCACAGCGTAACTTGCTATTAAAAGTCCTATGACAAAAGGATAATTCATTAATGAAGCCGCTATTGACGTCATCAGCAATGCTGCAAAAATCCCGCGCCAAGTTTTAGAAGAACCGAATACTGGATGGTTGTCAGATAATGTAAAACCAAGATCAACAGGCGAGTTTAAATGATCACCGAAGATTATCCGTACTAATACCGGTGCGCCGTTTGCAATTATAATGAGCAGCAATAATTGTATAAATTCGACGGTCATCGCAAATGTTGAGAATAATCAGTCTTTGCAAAATTCGATTTCGTTTTTGACTGGTGGCAGGCAAGAAAATTTCAAGAATCGTATGTCCAATACTTCACTTAAAGTTCTGACTTATAACATTCATAAAGGGTTTAGTGCGACTAATCAGCGTTTTGTTCTGCACGAAATCAAGCGCCTATTGCAGCATATCGATGCGGATGTCGTTTTCTTACAAGAAGTGCTGGGTGAACGCAATAAACCGAACAATCATTTCACGGGCTGGCCCAATAGCCGGCAATTTGAGTTTCTTGCCGATCAGGTTTGGCATCACTGTGCTTATGGTAAGAATGCCATTTATAAATCAGGACACCACGGCAATGCAATTTTAAGCAAATATCCCTTTATCGAATGGGAAAATATTAATGTTTCGTTTTTAAAATCGGCCAGCCGGAGTCTATTGCATGGAACAATCCAAATCCCGGGGATCTCGCAAAAAATTCATATTATTTGTGTGCATCTGGGATTATTCGGACACGAGAGGGAACGCCAACTCTCAACCCTGACAGAGCGGATTAATTCACATGTTCCGGTAAACGAGCCGTTGATTATTGCTGGGGATTTTAACGACTGGCGCGGCCGTGCGGAACATTTTCTGCATCACGGTCTGGGTGTTAGGGAGGTTTTCAAAATCACCCGCGGTACCTATGCCCGGACCTTTCCTTCCTGGTTGCCGGTATTATCAATGGATCGGATTTATTACCGCGGCCTGGATATTTTGAATTGTAATCACTTGCATGGCCAGCCATGGCACCGTTTGTCGGACCACATTCCTTTGCTTGCCGAATTCCGTTTAACTTAAGTTCTAAGGATGCTTTAGAAGACTATTTCGCGCATTCAACATTACGGCGGTGAAATCAGGTTCAAAGTGCTCATTTAACATTCGTAAACTACACTTTTTCACCTGATTTCGCTTGCTTGATCGCTGCTGGTTTACCTTCTTCAGAGTTTTCCGGAATACTTCCCGGTGTGGAGGAAAGTAAACCAGCAGGAAAATAACTCAGTGCTTAATTACAGACTCTATCAAGTTTTCTTCAGTACTGGGTTGCAGGACTGGCTGTGCAATCGGGGCAGGGAACAGCTCAGGTTTGTGTTCCAGTGCGATATCCAGCACCTGATCGATCCACTTAACCGGGTAAATGGTCAGTTGGCTTTTTATATTAGCTGGAATTTCAGTTAAATCCTTCACATTCTTGTCCGGAATAATGACTGCTTTAATGCCGCCGCGATGTGCTGCCAATAGTTTTTCTTTCAGACCACCGATTGGAAGCACTTCACCTCTAAGCGTAATTTCACCAGTCATGGCGACATCGGCTCTGACGGCAATATTGGTGAGAACTGACACCATTGCGACGCAAATACCAATCCCTGCGCTTGGTCCATCCTTCGGTGTTGCTCCTTCGGGAAGATGGATATGAATATCGTTCTTTTGGTAAAAATCTTCCGCTATTCCGAGTAGATGGGAGCGGCTCCGAACCACCGAGAGCGCTGCCTGGATGGATTCTTGCATTACTTCACCAAGCTGCCCGGTAGTAATGGTTTTTCCTTTTCCTGGCAATACCACAGCTTCAATAGTCAGCAATTCGCCGCCAACTTCCGTCCACGCCAAACCAGTAACTTGTCCAACTTGATTTTTTTCTTCTGCTACGCCGTACGTATAACGTCTTACGCCTAAGAATTTATCAAGATTGCGAGAGGTGACGGTAATTTTGTTTTTACCTTTCTTCAGCAGCATTGCTTTCACTGCTTTGCGGCAAATCTTTGAAATTTCCCGTTCCATTGCACGCACACCCGCTTCTCTCGTGTAGTAACGCGCAATATCCCGTAACGCAGATTCTGAAACAACCAGTTCATTTTCTTTAAGGCCGTGATTCTGCATTTGTTTTGTCAACAAATACCGTGTGGCTATATTCAACTTCTCGTCTTCCGTATATCCGGAAAGTTGAATCACTTCCATGCGATCCAACAATGCCGGTGGAATGTTCAATGTATTTGCTGTGGCTACGAACATCACATCCGACAGATCGTACTCCACTTCGATATAATGATCGACAAAGGTACTATTTTGTTCAGGATCAAGAACTTCTAGTAAAGCAGAAGACGGATCTCCACGAAAATCCATACCCATCTTGTCGACTTCATCAAGCAAAAATAATGGGTTCTTGACGCCTACCTTGCTCATATTATGCAAAATTTTTCCAGGCATCGATCCGATGTAGGTTCGCCGATGACCTCGAATCTCAGCTTCATCGCGCACACCCCCCAACGACATGCGCACAAACTTCCGGTTCGTCGCATGTGCAATTGATTGCCCTAGTGAAGTTTTACCAACACCAGGAGGGCCTACCAAGCAAAGAATCGGCGCTTTCAGTTTATTGACCCGTTGCTGAACTGCAAGATACTCAACGATTCGTTCCTTAACTTTTTCTAGGCCGTAATGATCTTGCTCCAGTCTTGCTTCTGCTGCTCTAAGATCCTGATTGATTTTGCTCTTCTTTTTCCAAGGTAGGGTCACGAGTGCATCGATATAGTTGCGCACCACTGTAGCTTCTGCCGACATTGGCGACATCAAACGCAATTTTTTTAATTCCGATTCGGCTTTGGTCAGCACCTCTTTAGGCATTTGAGCCGATTTAATTTTTTTCTCGATTTCATCAATATCCGCGCCGTCTTCGCCTTCCCCCAGCTCTTTCTGGATAGCCTTCACTTGTTCATTGAGATAGTAGTCACGCTGACTCTTTTCCATCTGTCGCTTGACTCTACCGCGAATGCGTTTTTCCACTTGCAGGATATCCAACTCGGTTTCCAATAATCCGAGTAAGTGCTCCAGGCGTTTGGAGACGTCGAATATTTCCAAAACTTCTTGTTTCTGCTCGAGCTTCAAGGGAAGGTAGGCGGCAATAGTATCAGCCAGCCGACCTGCATCATCAATACCTCCTAGCGAAGTAATGATTTCCGGTGGAATTTTTTTATTCAGTTTTACGTACTGATCAAACTGATTCAAAATGGCACGGCGCATCGCTTCAACTTCAGGATTTTCCGTTGCATTGGAATGAATTTGCGTCGCTCTTCCGGAGTAATGTGTGTCAGAGTCGATTAACTCTTGAATCCGTGCGCGATGATTGCCTTCTACCAGAACCTTGACAGTACCGTCAGGCAATTTCAGCATTTGCAGCAAACTGGCAATACTGCACACATCATAGAGATCTTCGGGCGCAGGATCGTCCTTTGATGCCACCTTCTGTGCGACCAATAGGATATTTTTATTCGATTCCATTGCCAGTTCAAGCGCCTTGATAGATTTTTGCCTACCGACGAACAATGGAATAACCATATGTGGAAAGACCACAACGTCCCGCAAAGGTAAAAGCGGCAATACCAACTGTTCAGAATCTTCAACCAATGAAGTCATATTAATCCACTAAAAATTGACAACTATTTGACAAATATAGGCGCAAATCAAAAATACAAGATGGCGATGAGGAGCATACACTAACATGAGGCGCCATCTGTAGATCGTTCAAAAAAGAACATTAAATGCACATATTTTCTTTTCGAATAACAAAACCGACTAGATCTTTTCAATTACTTAGAACGCTTAGCAACTTTAGGTTGATCTGAGTAAATTAAAATTGGTTTGATATCATCATTGGTTGAATTAAAGTCAATCACTACCTTTGTAACATTCTCTAATGAAGGAAGATCGTACATGATATCCAACAGTATTTCTTCCAGAATTGAACGTAATCCGCGCGCGCCTGTTTTACGAGTCAACGCTCTTTTGGCAATTGCTTTTAGAGCTGCTTCACGAAACTCCAGCTCAACCCCCCCGCCTTCCATATTGAACATCTTCCAATACTGTTTCACAAGTGCATTCTTGGGTTCTGTCAATATCTGAATTAATGCCGCTTCATTGAGTTCTTCCAATGTCGCTACAACAGGCAATCGTCCAACAAATTCAGGGATCAAGCCAAATTTTACTAAATCTTCCGGTTCTACTTGCTGTAGAGTTTTATTTACATCCTTACGGGAGTGGCTTTTTACATCAACTCCAAAACCAATTCCACCTTTCTCGGTTCGTGCTCTAATCACTTTATCAAGACCATCGAAAGCACCACCGCATATAAACAGAATATTGGTCGTATCGACTTGGATAAATTCTTGATTAGGATGTTTCCGTCCGCCTTGAGGGGGAACCATGGCAATGGTGCCCTCAATTAATTTCAATAACGCTTGCTGCACCCCTTCGCCTGAAACGTCACGTGTAATAGAGGGATTATCCGATTTGCGTGAAATTTTATCGATTTCATCAATGTATACGATGCCGCGTTGCGCTTTCTCGGCATCATAATTACATTTTTGCAGTAATTTCTGGATAATATTCTCAACATCCTCACCAACGTAACCAGCTTCGGTCAATGCTGTTGCATCGGCCATAATAAAGGGAACATCCAGTAATCGCGCTAAGGTTTGAGCCAATAGTGTTTTACCCGAACCTGTCGGACCAACCAGCAAGATATTGCTCTTTGAAAGTTCAATATCATCGGTTTCATCCGATTTTGTTACATTTCTCAGCCGCTTATAATGATTGTAAACAGCCACGGAAAGAATTTTCTTTGCAGATTCTTGCCCGATTACATATTGATCGAGTATTTGGCAAATTTCACGAGGTACCGGTAAATTCGATTTGACTAACTTGGTTGCCTCATCACCTTGCATTTCTTCGCGAATGATGTCATTGCATAAATCAATACATTCATCGCAAATAAAAACCGAAGGGCCTGCAATAAGCTTTCTCACTTCATGCTGACTCTTGCCGCAAAAAGAACAATAGAGAAGTTTCTCGCTACTAGCTTTGTCTGGCATATCTTTATCCCACCCTAATCGAGTTTAGATGTATCCGTGTTTAAATAAATTTTGCACAAGTATTTGACTTAATTTGCGCTTTCATCCCTTTTTGCCAATACTGCATCTACTAAACCATAATTCACAGATTCTGTAGCACTCATAAAATTATCACGATCAGTATCTTTCTCGACATCAGAAACCGGGCGTCCGGTATGTTTCGCCATGATCTCATTTAATCGAGCCTTCAGATATAAGATCTCACGTGCATGGATCTCAATATCCGAAGCCTGTCCTTGAAAACCTCCCAGCGGTTGATGGATCATGACACGCGAATTCGGCAAACAGTATCGTTTACCTTTTGCACCTGCAGTTAAAAGGAGAGCTCCCATACTGGCTGCTTGACCGATACATAAAGTACTTACATCCGGTTTTATATATTGCATGGTGTCATAAATAGCCAAACCGGCGGATACCATTCCTCCCGGTGAGTTAATATAAAAATGAATATCTTTTTCTGAATTCTCAGACTCAAGAAACAAAAATTGCGCAACCACCAAATTCGCACTGGCTTCAGTAACTGGGCCAACCAGAAATACAACTCTTTCTTTTAATAATCGCGAATAAATATCATAAGCACGTTCACCCCGCCCGCTGGTTTCTATTACCATAGGAATTAATCCTAGGTTTTTAGGTTCCAGATCACGCATATTTTCAAGCAATTGATTCATTTTAGGATATCCCCATCAGCTCATCGAAAGTCACAGTTTTATCAATCAATTTTATTTTTCCGAGCACCCAATTAACTACATTTTCTTCCAATGCCAATGATTCTGCTTCCTGCAAACGCTCTGATGAAGCATAATGCCATTTAACAACCTGTTCTGGATTTTCATAACTCTGCGCCGCATCTTCAATAATGGCGCGTACTTGTTCCGGTGTGGCTTTAAGTGCATGCACCTTTACCAGTTCAGCTAAAATCAAACCCAATTTAATGCGATATTCAGCTTTTTCTTTAAAATGATCCGCTGTCAGCGATATTTCCTTAGTTTTTATTCCACGTGCTTCAAGATCACTTTTCGCATTTTGCAATAATCGTTCTTTTTCTTGATTAACCAATATACTAGGCGCGTCGATCTGTGTTGTATTCAGCAGCAATTGCATGACTTGCTCTTTAAGTTTCGATCTCACTCTTTTAGAAATTTCACGTTCAAGATCTTGCTGTATGCCTTCTCGTAATTTTTTGAGATCCCCGTCAGGAATACCTAGAGATTTAGCTAGTTCTGTATCTATTTTTGGCAATACTGGTTCTTCCAGCTGATTCAGTTTGGCTTCGAATGTAACGGTTTTCCCAGCAATATCTTTACCATGATAATCTTCCGGAAAAACAACATCAAATGATTTACTGCTGCCAGCTTGCATGCCGATCAGTGAAGCTTCAAAGTCCTTGAGAAATTTCCCATCCCCTAGTATTAAATACACATCTTCGGCTTTTCCGCCTGTAAAATCATTACCATAAATTGTGCCGTGATAATCAATTTTAACCCTATCACCTTTTTGAGCTGCACGATCAACCGGTTTATAGGCCACGCGCTGTTTACATATCATGTCAAGTGTCTTGTCAATGTCTGCTTCACTTGCTTGTGCATTTGGTCGTTCGATACTTTGATTATTCAAATCGCCTAATACGATTTCAGGATACACTTCAAATGTTGCGCTTACGGTATAAAGAGAATCGTTATTATCAGCTGGTTTTGCTTCAAAACGCGGATAACCGGCCACTTGGAGATTCTGTTGTTGCACAGTGTCTTTGAACTCTTTATGCACTGCATCGTTCAATACATCTTGTTGAACTTGTGCGCCATACATTTGAGTCACAATTTTTAATGGGACCTTTCCGGGACGGAAACCATGCAATTTGACTGTTTTTGCCAGCCGATTTAAACGTTTGTCGATTTCATCCTGTAATTTCTCCAAAGAAATTGTAATATCAAAACGACGCTCCAATGCACCAAGGTTTTCTACATTTGATCCCATTCAAGTTCCCGACTGATTAAATTATTTTTCAATACATTACGATATTATCCGATCAATTCTTACTATTGCCGGACAAAGAGATTTTCGATAAATACAATGTGGTGCGAAAGGGGGGACTCGAACCCCCACACCTCTCGGCGTCAGAACCTAAATCTGGTGCGTCTACCAATTCCGCCACTTTCGCTAATCAATTCATTGTAACAATTATACCTTTTAATTTCTCTAACCGCAGCCGGATCGTTCAATCCAGATTGATTAGCAGAATACGGTTTGCCCTCGGATATTCTTACTATCCGGCCCCATCAAATAAAGATAAGTAGCCATTAAATCCTCAGGACGCCGCATCGTTTGCTTGATTTCACCCGGATGAGTAATAATGCGTTGAGGTGAATTCACAATCCCCGGTACGATAGAATTCATGCGCAAGTTAGGCAATATTTCCCACTCAGCGGCCTGTATTTTCATCAGCGCTTGAACCCCTGCGCTGGCTACAGCAAATCCTCCCCAATACGCAGCAGGATTCAGTCCATGCGAGCTCGAAGTCATGATCACGCTTGCATCCGCAGAAGCTTTCAATAGCGGCAGGCACGCTTTTGTGATCGCAAAAGGTGCGATTAAATTCACTTGCAGCAGCGACCGGAATTGTGCGACCGATTGATATTCAAGAGGACTCAAACTGGTTAGCAAAGCTGCATTATGCAAAATCCCGTCAAGCCGTCCCAGCTGCTCCGCGATCGCTTGCGCTAAAATAACGAAATCCTTGTCATCAGCTTTTTCGAAATCGAGAGGGTAAATGACTGCTTGCGTTTTGCCAAGGGCTTCAATCTCATCATAAACAGCTTCCAGTTTTTTAACCTTGCGGCCATGCAAAATTATGGTAGCACCGTGATTTGCATAGGTTAATGCTGCTGCGCGTCCCAGTCCTTGTCCTGCGCCTGTCACCAGAATAACGCGATCACGCAACAGATCTTCATTCGGAGCGTAGTTTTCTATTTTGTCCATATCGTGGAATTTATCATTAAAATATTTTTATCAATAAAAATATAATGCTGGATAAATATCTCTATTCTTTTGATCGTAATTTAAGGAAATGCTGATTAATTGACTGCACGAGCGAATCGCTTCGTCGCGCGGTACTCACTTCCTCGCCTATCTGATTGATATATCTCGGTTGTTATGTTCCGTGCACCTCGCCCTTCATCATGTTCGTCGAATTAATCAGCACTTCCTTAACAAACAATAAAAAAACAGACTCCAAAAATATCGGAGTCTGTTTTTCGTCAAAACACTACGTGTGATGAGATGGCTGGCTTTACATGTCCATACCGCCCATGCCACCCATACCGCCCATGCCACCCATACCGCCACCGGCTGGTGCTTCTTCCTTCGGCAGTTCGGCTACCATCGCATCGGTGGTAAGCATTAAGCCAGCTACAGATGCAGCGTTCTGCAACGCTGAACGGGTTACCTTGGTTGGATCCAGGACACCCATGGCAACCAAATCACCGTATTCGCCAGTTGCCGCATTGTAGCCGAAGTTACCTTTACCTTCGGTGACTTTATTGACAACAACCGATGGTTCATCGCCGCAATTCGTGACGATCTGGCGTAAAGGTTCTTCCAATGCACGCAACACGATCTTGATACCGGCATCCTGATCATGATTGTCGCCTTTAGTGTTTTTCACAACAGACGAGGTTCTTAACAACGCTACGCCCCCGCCTGGAATTACCCCTTCTTCAACAGCCGCGCGCGTTGCATGCAAAGCATCTTCCACACGCGCTTTTTTCTCTTTCATTTCGACTTCGGTTGCCGCGCCAACTTTGATCAAGGCAACACCCCCCGCCAGTTTGGCTACGCGTTCTTGCAGTTTTTCCTTGTCGTAATCGCTGGTCGCTTCTTCAATTTGCGTGCGGATTTGTTTGACACGCGCTTCAATCGCTTTGGCATCGCCTGCACCGTCAATGATGGTGGTATTTTCTTTGCCTACTTCGATACGTTTGGCTTGCCCCAAATCATTGAGCGTTGCTTTTTCGAGTGTCAGGCCGACTTCTTCCGCAATCACGGTACCGCCAGTTAAAATTGCGATGTCTTCCAGCATGGCCTTGCGGCGATCACCAAACCCAGGCGCTTTCACCGCGCAAGTTTTAAGGATACCACGAATATTGTTGACCACCAGCGTAGCCAACGCCTCGCCATCGACATCTTCCGCAATAATTAACAGAGGCTTACCTGCTTTTGCAACTTGTTCCAATACCGGTAACAAATCCCGGATGTTGGAGATTTTTTTGTCGTGCAGCAGAACGAATGGACTATCGAGCAGCGCAATTTGTTTTTCCGCGCTACTGACAAAATAAGGCGACAGGTAACCGCGATCAAACTGCATACCTTCGACGACTTCCAGTTCATTCTGCAACCCAGAACCGTCTTCTACGGTGATCACGCCTTCTTTACCCACTTTATCCATCGCATCTGCGATGATCTTGCCAATTTCGGTATCGGAGTTTGCGGAAATGCTGCCCACTTGAGCAATCTCTTTGGCTGTTGCACAAGGCTTCGATAGTTTTTTCAGTTCTTCAACAGCTGAAACTACTGCTTTGTCGATGCCGCGTTTAAGATCCATCGGGTTCATGCCCGCCGCAACATACTTCATGCCTTCCTTGACAATCGCTTGTGCCAATACCGTCGCGGTAGTTGTACCGTCACCAGCCACATCGGAGGTTTTGCTGGCCACTTCTTTCAACATCTGCGCGCCCATATTTTCGAATTTGTCTTTTAATTCGATTTCTTTGGCAACTGAAACACCATCTTTGGTAATGGTCGGTGCGCCATAAGAGCGATCCAAGACGACATTGCGGCCTTTCGGGCCCAGCGTTACTTTCACCGCATCCGCTAGAATATTGACACCAGCCACCATTCTGTGACGTGCTGAATCACCAAATTTTACTTCTTTTGCTGACATAACTTTTCTCCTAATCTCTTAACAACACATTATCTTTAGTGAGTAATCTAACCGGCGCACAGCGTTAGCCTTCAATCACACCCATAATATCTTCTTCACGCATTACCAATAGCTCTTCGCCTTGAACCTTAACCGATTGTCCAGCGTATTTTCCAAACAATACTCGATCGCCAACTTTGACTTCCAATGGACGCACTTTTCCATCATCACCAATCTTGCCTTTACCGACTGCCAGTACTTCACCTTGATCAGGTTTCTCTGCTGCGCTGTCTGGAATCACAATACCTGAAGCGGTTTTACGCTCATCTTCCAATCGTTTGACAACCACACGATCATGCAAAGGACGAATTTTCATACCATTTTCTCCCATAAAAGTTAAAAAAAATCAGAAATTATGAAATGCTTTGCATTTCATTCATGCGTTTTTTAAAAATCTGAATGTAGTTATAAAAGGAATTATTAGCACTCATCAGATATGAGTGCCAATAATAGGGATTATGATTGGGAATTTCAAGATCAGAGCATAAGAATTATTTGTAACATATTGTAAAAAATAATATAAATTTGGAAGTTCTTGAAGAATATTTTTACATTGATGATCAAAATGAAATTTAAATTGAAAGCTGTATTGGCGGTAATTCAAAGAGAAAAAGTTGCCGTACTTACAATCGGTGTAACAGTATGGATTCATTCATTGCAGATCAATAGCTGGGGGCGGTTGACCATAAAGGCTATTTGGTACGCAGTGATGCAACCTAGTTTCAGCACCAGAGTATTCGGAGTGACTGAGAAAAATCGGCTTCCATGATGGAGATGTTGAGCATCGCTAGCATAATCTCCAAACCCGGAACCGGCATTCCAGGCGAGCAGCGAGTGATCTATTCCTATCTGATTAAAATTTGACCACCAATTGGCTTAAGGAAGCTCTGAAAAAGGTAGCGAGTAACGGTCAGGCAATGCGAAATCAGGTGAAGAGCACAATAGTTTTTCAGAGATTCTCTAGAATTTGGAAAAAACGCGAATGAGCATATTATTCGCCCAGTTCGCTTTCACGGGCGATACGGGCGAGGTCGAGCAGATTGCTGGCACCTGTTTTTTGCATGATTTTGGATTTGTGGATTTCCACAGTGCGGAAACTGATGCCCAGACAAGATCCGATTTCTTTATTTGAGCGCCCTTGCACGGCCAATAGCATGACTTCCCGTTCACGCCTGGTGAGTTTTGTCAAGCAGGTAGCAATTTCCTGATTCTGTGTGAAATCGCTGATTCTCTTTTTAGCTTCGGCAAATGCGGCACGCACGCAAATCAGCAGCTTTTCCCGGATCACCGGTTTGGTCAGAAAATCGATTGCGCCGTTCTTGATGGCTTTGACGCTCATGGGAATATCGCCATGGCCGGTCAGGAAAATGATCGGTAGTAAAATCTTGCGCCAAGATAACTCATCCTGTAATTGCAGACCATCCATTCCGGGCATTTGCACGTCGATAATGACACAGCCGAAGAAATTCGGTTGATAGGCATTCAGAAAGGCTTTTGCATTTTCGAACGACTGCACGCGCATGCCGGCCTGTTCGATCATCAACGTCAGCGAGTCCCGCACAGCGGCATCGTCATCCACAATAAAAACGGTCGGTTCATACATGATCATGTCACAAACGGTAGAGTAAACAGAAATTTAGCCCCCGGTTTTGCATCAAAATCCACCCATAATTGACCGCCGTTGGCTTCGATCAAGGCGCGGCTGATCACGAGCCCCATGCCGATGCCTGAGGGCTTGGTGGTAAAAAAAGGCTCAAATATGCGTTTGATGGCGATTTGGTCAAGCCCCGGCCCGTTATCTTGCACAATCACGGTGGCCATCTCCTTGTCGTTGATCGTCTGCACTTCAGTGGTGATCGACAAAACCGGCGAATCGACAGCGCGCATTGCTTCGACCGCGTTCCTGAAAAGATTCACCAGGACTTTCCGCACCTGCGTGCGGTTGCATTGCACAGCGGGAAGATTTTCTTGCAAGCGCAGCACCGGATGAAATCCTCCATAACCATCGTCGTAGACGATGTTTAGCGCTTCCTGTATGACTTCGGCAAGATTGGAATGTTCGGTCACCAATTCGCCTTTCTGCAGAAAAGCCAATAATTCGTGCAAACTGCGTCCGGCGCGTTGCGCTTGTTCCACGCAACCTTGCAGCGCTCTGCGTAAATTGCCAGCGCTAAAACTATTCGTGTTCAGCGCGTGCAGCACGACCTCGCTATACGCGGAAATTGCCGCCAGCGGCTGATTGAGCTCGTGTGCGATTGCCGATGCCGTGCGCGCCGCGACTTGTTGCTTGAGGATGCTTTCCGTTTCATCGCGTTGCAATTGCAGTTTCTTCTGGATATTCCTTTGCTCGGTGATGTCCCGGGTAACGCCGATCAGCCGGTGCGGATTTCCGCCCTCGAAATAGACCCGTCCGCGCGCCGATATCCAGCGTTCGGCACCGTTAACGGGATTGATGACGCGGTATTGCAACTTGAATTCGCCGTTACTGGCAGGATCCATCGCCTTATTGATCGCTGCTTGCCGCGCTTCCCGGTCATCCGGGTGTATGGCGGCCACGAATTCTTCATAGCTCACCGTTTTGTCAGAGTATTTTCCCCAGAACTTACGCATCTGTTTATCCCAATAAACGATATTGTGCTTGAAGTCGTAATCGAAAATACCTAACCCCGCTGCTTGTTTTGCCAAGCGCAGACGCTCTTCGCTGGCGCGCAACGCTTCCTCGGTATCCAGACGCCGGTTGGCGACGTTGAATATGATGAGGGTATAAAGCTTTTCCCTGACTTCCATGGGGGTGAGGCTAATATCCAATAACAATTCCTTGCCTTCGCGGTTCAATGCGACAAGCTCATTGCCGGCACTCATGGGGCGCTTGGCCGGTTTGCTTAAGAATAGTTTTTGATAGTAGCGATATTGCTTGCGGTAGCGGGGAGAGATCAGCATTTCGATTGCCAGGCCTTTCAGTTCGGCCTCGGTATAACCTAGCAATCGTTGCGCTATGGGGTTAGCCGTCACGATGTGTCCGGTATGTTCGGCCAATAGCATCGCATCTGCCGCTGCATCGAACACTGTCGAGAAATTCAAGCCTTTAACTGAAGCAATCACGTTATTTCCCTACTCTTGAATTCAGATAAGAAACGTAATAAAGCTTACGATAAAAAGCGATTATTTTCTATAAATTATTGGTACATAAGGGTTTATACCTACGTGCTTACCCTTACGTGTTAGCACGAATATTACCATGCAAAGTTCTTCTGTAGGATTTTGGCAACAGGGAATATAACAAAAACTTTGACATCATTTTATTTTTAACAATTGATTTTCCTGAGTTTTACTGTTGAGTTTGTTGTGATGAGGATATGCCGGACATTGCCTGCTTGGATTTCCTGCTTCATGAAAAAAGAAAACAGTTTGACTTCGCATGTGGACTATATCCGGTAATAAGTTGTTTTCCCTGTATGCCATATATCTTTTTAACAGTCTGGAGAAGTGGAATGAATAGAAAAATAACAGCTTATGGATTTACTCAACTTGTTTGCCCGATATTGCCGGGCAAAATATTGGCTGTCAATCCAGTCCGTAAGCTCGTCAAGCTACGTTCAGCCGCAGTCAAAAACGATCTTGATACGGCACTCGGCAGTATCACACCTAAAGTTTCCCGTTTAACTAATTTAGTATAAGAGGAGGGTAATCATGTCTCTGTCCAGTCTTCTCGTACCGGCAATATTGTTCTTTGCGCTGGGTATGTTTGCGTGTCTTATCAAATCGGATTTGAAGTTTCCTCCCGATATGCACAAAATGATCGTCATTTATTTGTTGATTGGTATCGGGTTACATGGCGGTAAAGCGCTTGCCAGTTCCGATATGGCATCCGCTATCCCGGCGGTATGGGCAGCGCTCGCATTCGGTATCGGCTTACCCATCGTCGCATATATTATTCTGCGATGGCTCGGAAAAATCGACCCGCTCAATGCGGCAGCCATTTCCGCGCATTACGGTTCGGTCAGCGCGGGAACCTATATGACGGCAGTAGCTTTTCTGGCAGGTATCGGTGTGACGTATGAAGCTTATCCCGTCATCATGCTAGCGATCATGGAGTCACCGGCAATCATGATTGGTCTGGTATTGGCCGGTTATTCGCGCAAAGTCATGGGCGGCGCCACCAAAGCCGATAAAGGAATGTACAAGCATTTGCTAATCGAAGCTTTCACCAACGGTAGTATTTTGCTGCTGTTCGGTTCAATGGCGATTGGCTGGGTTGTCTCGGATCCCAGCTACAAGAAAATTGAACCTTTCTTTGAACTCATTTTCATGGGGGCGCTGTGTATATTCCTGTGCGATATGGGAATGGAAGCTGGAAAAAGATTATCGGAATTCAAGAGCGTCGGCGTTTTCCTGGTTAGCTTCGGTATTGCGATGCCATTGATTGGCGCGGCATGCGGTTTGTTCGTGGGGCACTTCTTGCTGGGTTACTCAGTGGGCGGTATTACATTGGTAACGGTATTGGCGGCCAGTTGCTCCTATATCGCGGTGCCACCGGCCATGCGTCTCGCGATCCCGGAGGCCAATCCGTCGTTCTACCTGACTTTGTCTCTCGGTTGTACTTTTCCGTTTAACGTGGTGGTCGGTATTCCTATGTACTATGCGGCAGCTCAATACTTGCATGAGACTTATTATCCGTTGGTATAAATATTCATCGCTCATAATGGAATAAATATTTTTGGAGAAAATCATGGTATTACCATCAGAAATTCTAATATCGATGAAACGAATCGAAATTGTCATCAATGAAGACTCATTAGGCGAGTTGCGCGAACTGCTTGAAGAAGCCAATGTACGCGGTTTCACTGTTATCAAAAGGGTGGGCGGGATGGGATCAACCGGTGAGCGCAATCCGGAGGATTACGCATTGGCGGAAAATAATGCCGTGATCGTGCTCGCCTGCGAAGAAAAGCAGGCAGAGAGGATTATCATGACGATTCACCCTAAATTAAAAGATTTTGGAGGCATGTGCCTGATTTCTGATTGTAAATGGACAATCGGACCGGCCGTTTCTTACTGAGCAGGATGACGCGGAACTTCGTATGTAAAACTACTCACTCGTAGGCATCACGTTGAATCCCGGCTGTTATCAGCCGGGATTATTTTAAAACCCAATCGCTGCATTTTATTGGATGTATGCCTCTTTGTTATCCTGCAACTTGTCTGATATTTAAACAATTATTGCGCTTTTTTGCGGCGAATAAGATAAAGCGCATATTCTCGGATTTACTTCCAGGTGTTTTTCGTTGAAATGCAAAATTGCGGTATTGATCCGGTTTTGTGCTTTTTTGCGTCTTTTTTTCTATTCTGAGGATTCAATCCCTAAACGCATAAGGGTTTACGCTTAAGTGCTTGCACGGATTTTTTCGCTTGTTATCCCCAAGTAATATTTGGAAAAAATTGAATCGGTTATGTCAGATTTTTACTTGAGAGTCACTAAAAGAGGGGGTATCAAAATGACGTGGAAAAATATTCAAATTACCTGCTGGGCGGTCTTTTTCATCATTGGGTGTTTTTTATGGAGTCCGCACTTGTTTGCAGCCGATGCGGAAAAACCGGAGACAGACAAGGCAAAAAAGCCGTCTGTTGTCGTTCAAAATAAAACCGCGCCAGCTAACGGAACCAATGGCGCGCCCTTCAGCGCGCTGGAAACACCGGGACGTACGCGTTTCGACTTTGACAATCTGACCAAGCTGATGGAAGAGCATAAAACGCCGCTTGCTGCGATGATGCCGGATTGGCTCAATGTCGCGATCGAGCACCGCACCCGTTACGATGTATACGACCACGGTTTTACCAAAGCGATTCCGGGATTCAACGATCAGGTTCATCAACGCACCCGCTTCTTGTTTGAAGTCAAGAATATCATCGATCCGCTTAAGTTCACGCTGGAATTGACCGACATCCGCGCGCCACTGGCCAATTTCGGGCAAGAGCATAACCCGAATATGGCCGATCATTTTGACTTTACCCAACTGCATCTCGGTGTGCACGACAAAAACTTTCTCGGCACAGGCTATGCGGCGAAATTCGAGGTCGGCCGCTTCATGATGGATCTGGGAGAAGCTCGCCTGGTAGGGGGACACCGTTGGGGTACCTTATCACCGGCATTCGACGGCTTGCACTTCATGATGGGCAATACCGATCAAAAATGGAGTCTGCGCGTGTTTGGTGCCCGGCCGGTGCAGCGGATTACAACATCGCTGAACTGGAACACCCCCGAAACCTACTTCTCCGGCGCTTACGTGACTAACCGCGATCTGCGTTGGGCACACTTCGACGGTTATTTCCTGCAGTTGAACGAAGGCGATCATCTCAGACAACGCAACTTATCGACCACCGGTTTCAGATTGTTCGCCAAGCCTGCGAAAGGCAGTATGGATTATGAAATTGAGTCCATGTACCAGTTTGGCGATACGCGGGACAAAAGCCTGTTCGCCCATCGCCATCATGGTGAGGTCGGATACAGTTTCAATACGCCGATGCCGCTGCGAGCCGTTTACCTGTTCGACTTCGCATCGGGAGACCGCGATCCGGACAAGAATTTTGATATTTTGTACGCAAAACGCCGCGTCGAATACGGCCCGACCGGTATGTTCGGACCATTCTTCCCATCCAATCTGTTATCGCCCGTCGGTTTCCGCGCCACGCTCGTGCCCACACCCACCGTGCGCTTGATGATGTCGCATCGCGCGTACTGGCTGGCAGATAAGCACGGCGCGTTTGTCGGCAGTGGTCTGCAAGACCCAACCGGCCGGGCTGGCAGCTTTTTGGGCAATATGCTGGACCTTAGCTTAGGCTGGGATCCGCAATGGAGTTACCTGAAGCGGGTAAGCTTCGACTTTGGCTATAGCCATTTATTCAAGGGCGATTACTTCGATAAGGTGCCATTTACCCCTGGCATGAAGGACACCAATTACGGTTACACCATGGTGACTTTCAAATTCTAGCCGGAGCAGGGCATGCCCGGTCCGCAAGTCTCGGCTGCATGTCATCCGCTTCATGGCAACCCGATATCCTCTGGTTGCCATGCCGTAACCAATCCACACCCGATCATGCGTTCTGCAAAACGATGCGGTATTTAGCCTGACCGCTCGCCAATCTTGCCAGCGCCTCATTCACCTGATCCATGCGGAATACTTCCACGACGGGTGCAATATTGTGGCGTTGTGCAAATTGCAGCATCGCCGCGATACTTGCGGGGCTACCGGTTGGCGATCCGGAAATTGTGCGCTGCCCGGCAATCAGCGGAAATACCTGAACATCGAGTGGATCCAGTGTCACACCTAAAAAATGCAAACGACCCTTGGAACGCAAAGTGGCAATATAGGCATTCCAATCGAGTTTGACGTTCACTGTGGCGAGAATCAGATCGAAACGATTCGCCGCAGCGGCAAGCGCATCGGGATTACGCGTATCCAGCACATCGTGCGCCCCCATCGCCAGCGCTTCCTGCTGCTTGCTTGCACTGGAGGTAAACGCCGTCACCCGGCAACCCCAGGCTCTCAAAAACTGTAAGGCGATATGGCCCAGGCCGCCAATGCCGATGACCGCCACGCTGGCGGTAGGCGGAATTGCAAATTGCAACAAGGGGTTAAAAACCGTGATTCCGCCGCAAAACAATGGTCCCGCACTGCGTGCGTCGAGACCTTCCGGCAAGGCCACTACGCTGGCCGCATCGGCACGCACACTGTCCGCAAAGCCACCGTGGCGGTTCACAATGGTCGATTCCGGCTGTACACAGAGGTTATGGTCGCCATCAAGGCAACTGGAACACGTCATGCAATAGCGGGAATGCCATCCCAGGCCGACACGCTGACCCAACGCCAGATTGTGCACATGCGCACCTTTGGCGGCAATCGTGCCGATGATCTCGTGCCCGGGCACGAAAGGATACTGCGTAATGCCCCAATCATTGTGCAACATGCTTAGATCGCTGTGACAAATTCCGCAAAATTCCACCGCAATCTCGACTTCATGATCTCCCAGCCCGCCGGGATCGTATTCGAAGGGTTGAAGCTTGCCTCCAGGTTCCAGTGCCGCATACGCTTTAATCATATAATCTCCTTTCACAACATCGGTTAGGGAAACGCTGCTTAATTGACTGCACGAGTGAATCGCTTCGTTGCGCGGTACTCACACCCTCGCTTATCTTGTCGATATGTCTCGGTTGCTACGTTCCGTGCGCTTATCGCTTCATCGCATTCGCCGAATTAATCAGCGTTTCCTTAGTTTTGATCATTCAAGCACATTGCAGGAATCGATCCGGCCGGTTCGCCCAAACTCATGGCATTATCTCCATTTTTGCCGGAAGTTGCAGCATTGCATACTCCGATCTCCGATACCCTGACCATTCTGCGCGGGAGATTCCTGAGTATCGGGCATAATGAACAGCATTCTACATTCGGGAGTTCATCATGGATTACAAAATTTTACTGACAGTATTTGCCACCGTGTTTATCGCGGAGCTGGGCGATAAAACACAATTGGCGACGATGCTGTTTGCCGCCGACAAGGAAGTCAGCAAACTGACGGTATTTATCGGTGCTTCATTGGCATTGATTGCGACTTCGGCGATCGGGGTGCTGGCGGGTAGTTTTGTTTCCGGTTATATCAGCGAAAAACACTTGCATTACATTGCAGGGGTTGGATTTGTCCTGATTGGTGCGTGGACATTGATCAAAGCCTAACCGCACCGGGCGTTACTTGCTTTTCTTTAAACGCAAAGTCACGCAGAGACCGCCATCAGGATTATTTTCGATCGATAGCTCGCCGCCATAGACCTGCATGATATCGCGCACAATCGCCAGGCCGATGCCGTGACCAGGCGTGGACTGGTCGGCGCGCACGCCGCGTTCCAGGATCCGGGCGATTTCATGCGGCTGGATACCGGGACCGTCGTCCTTGACTTGAATCACCACCTGATTGTCTTGGTAGTCTGCGGATAAATGGATGCTGTGGCGGCACCACTTGAATGCGTTGTCGACCAAATTGCCGAGTAATTCCATCAAGTCGCCTTCGTCGATGCGCAAACTAATGGTGTCATCGATTGCCGCGGCGATGTGGGGATGTTTGTCGCGATAGGCCCTGGTAACGGTGTTGACGATTCTGTCGGCCATTGGACGTAACAGGATCAATCCCATACCGGGCGAGCTGCCGGCGGTTGCGGCGCGGCGTAATTGATACTGGATCGTGTTATCCATGCGGTCGATTTGCTCTTGAATCGTTTTGCGCCGCATAGCCTCGTCGTTTTCGCTATGGATCGCGCCTTGCAGCACGGCGAGCGGCGTTTTCAGGCTGTGCGCCAAATCGGCCAAGCCGTTGCGGTAGCGTTTTTGCTGTTTATGCTCGTGTGTGATCAAAGAATTGATGCTGTCGGTCAACAGTTGGAGTTCGCTCGGGTAGGTGCCTTTGAGGCTTTCCTGCTGACCGGATTCGATCGCGGCGAGTTCCACGGAAACTTTGCGCAGCGGCAGCAAGCCCCAACGCAATGCCAGCATTTGTGTGGCAAGCAGAAAAACAGCCATCACGCTCAGCCAGCCCCACAAATCTTCGCGATAACGTTCGATTTGCGCTTCGAACAGCACGGTGTCGGTAATGACATGGAAAGTCAGCGGATAATCGCCGGACGGTGTTTCCCAGGCGACGCCGTAGCGGTAAATAAAGTACGGTTCATCGTTGAGCGTGATTTGCTCGAATTCTTTTTTGCCTTTTTCCAGCAACGCAATGGCCGGAATCGGCTTGTTCAGCGCTGAGGTAGAGCGCCACATGATGGTGTTGGCGGGGCCGATGATGAAGGCGTAGGTATCCGAATTGACGTGACCGAGTTCTGCGTCCAGCAGGTTGGTGGGCACATCCAATTCACCGGATTCTTCCACTTCGGCGTCACCCATCAGCATCAATAATTTTGCAAACAACCGGTCCTTCACGCCGACGCGCGCGCTGTCGTAGAAGGCGCGATCCAGTGTCAATGTAATTCCGGCGATAAAAACCAGCAAGACCAGCGTCGCGCTGAGCAAAACGCGCTGATTGAGCGACATCATGACGATTTGTTACATTCCAGTGTAAAGCGGTAACCGCGTCCACGCATGGTTTCGATTGGGTTGAGCGTACCATCCGGGTCGAGCTTGCGGCGCAATCGGCCAATCATGACCTCGAGCACGTTGCTGTCGCGATCCTCGTCGTGCGGATACAGATAATCGGCGAGGGTGTGTTTGGAAAGCACTTCGCCGTGGTGACGCACCAATTCTTCCAGCAAACGGTATTCAAACGAGGTCAATTCGATGACTGCGCCGTTCACGCTGACCGATTGCGCCGTGACATCCAGCGTGATCGGGCCGCATTTCAATAACGTTTGCGGGATGCCGGTGGCGCGCCGCAGCAGCGCTTTGACCCGGGCTTGCAGCTCTTCCATTTGAAACGGCTTGGTCAGGTAATCGTCCGCGCCCATTTCCAGTCCTTGCACCTTGTCTTGCCAGCTGCTGCGCGCGGTCAGAATCAGAATCGGCAGCAGACTGCCGCGTTCCCGCAACGCCTTGATGATTTCCAGACCGGATTTGCCGGGCAGGCCGATATCGATAATGGCGGCATCGAGCGGGTATTCGGTGGCGAGAAAGAGACCTTCGTCGCCGTTACTGCAAGTATCGACCATATAACCCGCTGCTTCCAATTGCTGGCGGATCTGGTTTTGCAGCCGGAATTCGTCTTCAATCACCAGGATGCGCATGACTATTTCCTGTGAAGTGCGGTATCAAACGATTAAAACCGGGTGTATGCATGCGCTTCAATTCGAGTGATGATGCATGGACACCACGCTGCCATCCAACGCGTTGATCAAAACCATGTGAACCGTGCCTTGCTCGCTCAGTATTTTGACGCGGTAGAGATGATCGGTCTGATTGATCGCCAGTACACGGCCTTTGAAATGCTGCTGGGCGATGGCAATCGCGCGCTGCTCCGAAATGCCGCCGGCCGTATCGCTAGTTTTGTGGGGCTCATTAGCTGCATTTTGCCGTCCGGCAATCGCATCCGCCGTTGCAGTGCCCATGATCAATGCAATCAGTAAAGCCTCTCGCCATTTGTTCATAACACTGCACCTTTGCACCCGAAAGTAGATGTGAGCGGGTAGGGTAGGTTTTATCCGTATCCAATCCCCGCTTTTCGCATCAGAAGCGTAACATAAAGTCCATATTTCCGGTATTGATGCCCATCATCATCTGAGGCGGAATGGCATAAACCGGAGCCGGAGGATAGTAGCTGTAATTATAGTTGTACTGCGGCTGCGGATAGTACGGTTGGTAATAACGTGGCTGGCTGTAAACGTAGCCGTTGAAGTGGCTATGGTGATTATGGTGGTGATGGCCGTGATGGTGGCCGCGATGACCATGACCGTGATGGCCTCTGCCTGCTTGCGCCAAAGAAGGCGCTGCCAGATTAATGGCTAATAATGCGATCACTATCAAACCAGTCAGTTTTTTTGTTTGGATATTCATGACATTTCTCCTTTGCGTTGTCCGTTTCAGGCAAATTCCTGATGGTGTCAATCTACGCCGCTTTGTCTGAATACAAACTGAATGGAGAAAATGGATTATTCCGGCGAGACGAACAGCCGTAAATCCGGCGTGGTATCCGGTTTGACAGTCGTCGGCATCTGCTCGCCGTTGGTCAATTCCTTGACGCGCTGCGACACAAACGCATCCAGTTCGCTGGTGCTGATGAAACCATCCTTGAGCAAATCGGCTTTGCCGTCCAAACCCTCCAGCAACGCTTTGGTGAATGCGCCGTGTTTAAATTCGTCGAGTTCGACCGAAACCTGGCTGCCGGTCGACGACGCGAACACCACCGCGCCTTGTCCCGCTTTTGCTAGTTCATTGACGACGCCGTTGATATCCGCCTGCGCTCCGCCTTTGATGGTGCGTGTGCTTCGCTATCTATGCCAGATTGAGTAACTTCAATTGCGCATCCACTTCGTAAGCAGGATTTTGCGCGATATTTACATCAACATTGCAGTCTTGTCACGGTCCAAGCTGCCATACTTAAGTAGAATCTGACGAAGGAATTATTCATAATGTAAATGTTTTTTAACCAAAACATAACTTTATGTGCAGAGCCAGCAAAGAGAAGTATGACAAAGCTTCAATTTCTGCCATTGAGATGCGGTCTACCTGTGAATTGATTCTTTCAAGTGACCTATTCATCAATGCACCACGTATGAGTTGCTTGCTGCATTTTCTGGTTGAAAAAGCCATTAATGGAGATTCCAGGGACACGTGCGAATATGCTATTGGTATTGGGGTATTTAATCGTTCCGCTGCCACTTATAGTACGGCCGAAGATCCCATCGTCCGAGTACAGGTTGGCCGTCTGCGCGAAAAATTAAAAACCTATTACGCAACCTCGGGGGCTGCATCCGATATCGAAATATCAATTCCACTTGGCAGTTACTTGCCGGTCTTCCGGAAATTTTATGGTGCTGCCTTGGACGACAGGCGGGAGCATGCCTTGACTATTCAGCCGATCACATGCATTACACAATGCGAGAACTGCGAGCCTTTTACACGGGGTTTACACGAGGAGCTTACATACCAGTTATTCAGAACATTCGGTAAAACTATCGTAATACACTTATTGCCTGCCGTTGCAGTCAGCGGTGTCAGTTTTTCTTCCAAAATAAATTCCCATCATGAAGTAAATCACTTGCTCGAAGGCACTGTCCGCATTGACTCTGAGCGTATCCGGGTTTCCATTCGCTTGATCGATGCTTCACTGGGTTGTGTTGCATGGTCGGAACAATTTGATCGGAACATTTTCTTTGCCATCACACAGCAAGAAGAACTCGCAGCATCTATTTGCGGTGCATTGAAGCATTTTCTTCACGTTTAACCAACTCCCCCGTTGCTACCGTTTCCAAATTAGGCAATCGCGTCTTAGGCGATGAGCGCCGGTTGAATGGTTTATTCAAACCTCGCGTAAGAGTGTTACGGTAACACTAACTATAAGTTACTGTAACGATACTAACATTTAAACCGGCAAGATATTAGTATTTCACTGCGAACTCTGAAAACGTCCTAACAATGGAGCAAGATATGGCGGCCGATTCTCTTCCTAGTGATGTGGTGCAAGCAATTGCAATATCTAACGCAAAATCAATCGGTGAACAGCCGGCAATATTGGCTAACTTGGCACTGGCGCAACAAATATTTAATCAGAATATGCAGCAACAGATCGCATTGAGCCAACAACAAGCAATGAACCAGGTTCAGATGGCGGCAGCGGCAAAATGCGTCACGATAATTGAGAAAGCTGAAGGATGTAAGAATCAGGCTGCAATTGATCAGATGATCAAAGATATCGAAAAGTTAATGGATATTATAAAAAATTTGGAATAGTTATTTCGTAGAGGCTCTCTGAAGAGAGCCGAGAAAGAATGCTTTTTATTCATGGGAAAAAACGTGAATGAAAACATCCTCCCTATCTAGGGTTTACGGTAGGAAAATCGTATCTGACTCAATGACACTAACCAGTAACTATAAAGGAGAAATACCATGCCCTTAAATGAAGAAGTGATCAGTGCAGTTGCAATCGGTAACCTAAAAGCAATTTCTGAACAGCCTGCCATGTTATCCAATTTGGCTTATTCAAACACCGTAGCCAATACCAATCTTTCGCAGCAAAATGCGGTAGCTAATCAACAGGCCATGAATGAGCTGGGTATATCTATCGTTGCTAAGGCATCTAACACCGTAAGCAACCTCGGTCCGCTGGAAGCGCGTTCTGCAGTTGATATTCTGACCAACGATGAGTTGGCGCAAACTATTGCCGATCTAAAAGCGACAATACAAGCCTTTGCAAGCAAATAATCAGGTAAGTTTATTGTAAACAAACGGAGGTCTTAACATGCTTAATGCCGAGGTAATAAATTCGGTTGCAATAGGGAATCTGAAAGCAATCTCGGAACAACCTGCAATGCTGTCAAACTTGGCCTATTCAAATGTGGTTTCTACCAGTAACTTGGGGCAGCAAAATGCCGTAGCCAATCAACAAGCGGTAGGTGAGCTCGGCATTTCAATAACTGCCAAGGGTTCAAATACCGTCAGCAATTCAGACCCGCTGACAGCTCGTTCTGCAGTCGATATTCTGACCAATAATGAATTGGCGCAAACCATTGCGGATCTAAAAGCTGTATTGCAGGAATTTAGTAGTGAAAATGGAAGGAAAGGTCACTCAGGATGGTTTGCTGAATTGATTAAGCTGATAAAACGGGGAATCCGGTTTAAGGATGGTCACCTTCAGGTACCTGCAGGTGTATCCATTTTTGTTCCCGGGAATTACAGCAGAGAGAGCATAGTGGTAACTCTGGAAAGCAATGGGGTTTATGTTAAGGTAACTCCATCGACATAGTAGCTAGGTACCTACAAGCAACAAATGATGGAGTGTGTTTCGCGCACTCCATCTCCTTAACAGGAGGGCTGAATGAGTAAAGTCGATACAGATGCAGCAACGGACACTAGCAACTCCACGGCGCCCCAAGTGGATATAATTTTCGTGGATAACCGTGGCAAGAATAACGACACGGAAAATCCCATCATGGAAGCGGTTGCTCTGACGGGTGAAGTGATGAGTGAGCAGTCTTCGATGCTATCCAACTTGGCTTACTCCAACGTTATCTCCAGTAATGATTTAAGCACCAAGAACCTAGTTTCCAATCAGGATGCTCAGAACAAACTACGTCTTTTAATTTTATCCAAGGCAGTGAACCAAATCCAGAATAACCAGCCGCTACAGGCTAGATCGGCAATGGATATGCTAACCAATAATGAGCTTGCCCAGACCGTTACGGATTTAAAGGCGATAGTGACAACCTTTGCGGATAAGAAGACGGAAAGCTAAGTTCGGGAACATGAGAATGGAAAAAAATACGAGTAGCGTCAATTCACTAGGTGACCAGATGTTAGATCATAACCGCATGATTATGGAACAAATAAATCGTCAATTAAGAAATGGTTTTGGAGCAGCTTTAACAGGAAACAACTATTACGTAATCCGAAGTGAAACGACCGGCGTTCTTTCCGTGCTCTCTTCCTCAACCGTTAATGATGAAAAAAATATTGTGTTTGGTCCCGAGCAGTTTCAGCAATGCATCGAGTACGTTAATTCGGCCGTGGTAACCCGGCTGGCAGAGAATAAAGCGGATGCGGAATAAAAATAAGGAGCTGACAAATGAGTGAAAAAGAATCGATACATGAACTAGGATTGATGGTTCAGGACATTGCTGACTCGATGACGAAGGTGGCGACGAATATCGCCTTATTGGGGATTGAAGGGAATGCCGATGAGCAGATGAAAATCATCACGGAAGAGAACAACAAAGTGCTGGATCGGATTCGCAAGCTCTACAACCTCCCACCCGCGCCGGTACCGGACAAATAATCATGGCAGCCAGCGGCAGTATGATTGAGGAGGCAATGGTGACGGTCGATTTAGTAAACACTGCCTCGATAACGAGTGCGAAAACATCCTATGAGCTGATGTGCAAGATACTTCAGGATAACGAGGCGCCGCTGATTTTTGCTTCATTACCCATCAGCGCCGCAGCCATCGTAGCAGGTTTGGCTTCTTATGAAAATACCCTGAAAAACTGCGAATTGACATATGAAAGGATTGGCCTTGAACCACCCAAAAATTGAATTACGGCCGTTACCGGAAAGCATAATGATGGTGGCTTTTCCCCTTGCTTACAAAGAAAACCTCCGTGAACCTATCTACAAACAAAAGAGTGATTTTTTTATTGTCCTAGCACCCAGCGATGAGATTGTCATCCTGACAAAAGATATGCCATGGTTGAAGCTAAATGGACCCAAGGCCATTGGGGATGATATCAGTCAGATTGATTACCAAGCGAAGAACAACACCAGGCTCCCGCGGCGCGCGCAGCCGGTAGAGATTAAAGTTAATGGGAAGACCTATGAGATCAAATTCATCCAACAAAGCGGTTACCTGGTGCAAGATGAGATGGTGCGAGTGCTCAATTCCCCGCTTAACCTCGATTTTCTGGTGGCAATTACTTACATCGCAAGTCTTATCAAGAAAATTCCGGTTCCACCCATCAAACTCATCGCCGTCATTGTCGCGGCACTGGCCATCGTGGCCCTGAGCATCGCTATTTCCTTGGTGCGGCGCGCCTTCATCAACGTGCCAGAGCCCAATCCCCTGTCGGTCGATACGAATGATGTTCCTATCAACATTTTTCCCGGATTCAGCGTGCCGCATGTTTTGCCACTGAAAAATATTGCTGCCGAAGATCAGACAATTGCATTGCAAACGGTGAAGGAACTCTATTGGTTGATTAAACAGGTTGAGTAGCTTGCCAGTGCCTTGAAAAAATTATTCATGTATCAAGCGAGCAGTGGTGCCATTTTTACTTTCTGAGAGAAGGGAGGGTAACTTGTATCAATCATGATCAATATGGATGAATGAAAATATCAGCGATTAATTCGTGGTGTGTTCGCCCACCTTGCCGTCAATTGAATTGAAGCATTTAGAGTGAGTGGCTCGGGATTTGTAGTTTATCGAGGTCAATCTGAATAAAGACTGGCGGTAAAGGATGAACAGAAAACCGGAGATCACAAAGATACCAACCGATACTGAGACTTAAAGCGTTTTATCAATTAAAAACAGGAGAAATTATTATGCTAAATTAAACATTTCAACCCCTTGGGAGAAAATTTTAAATTTTATTTAATCAGGTTAATAATAGATTTTTACTAATTTCATTCAATACTAAGGAGCAATTAAAATGAGAAAATATTTTCTTTTATTTTTTGGGGTTCTAGTGTCAAGTAACCTAATGGCTGAAGGAATTGATTGCGCCAATCTGCCGGAATGGAGTGTGCATATCAATGGTTATAAAGTGAATCAGCAGCACGTATTTTGCGGTGAAGCCGGTAAGAATGGCAAGGCAAAAGGATTTCATGCGATGCCGGGTGGTAATGCTCCTTCCACTTACATCAGCTCCTCTCCGAGCGATCCCGTCAATCGCGCCGGTATTTATACATTGAAAAACATCAAACTAAAAATTTCCGATAAGATCTATGTAAAATCTTTTAGTTCGATGTTCCCTAAGCATTGTAACCAGGAGCAGATAAACAAATCTATTGTTTATTCCTTAATAAACACTAGAGGTGCCTGTGCTGCTCCAAATTGGGCATCGTGTGGTCCGAATGCACCGCAGGAAGGAGGTATTGAATATTGCGTGGGTGACAATGGAGCCAGTTTTGACATTGCTACAGCTGTGCTATCGGACGACCAAACCCGGATTAATACAGGCTTTCCAATTTATAAACCATAAGATCAATATGAATCAGGAAATTTTTACTTGGCGCGGCTATGATGAAAATTCAGCCGCCCATCGAACTTTACAAGGATTTCTGGTAATGGATGTGCAATATTCATCTCAACATGCAGATGAATTGCACAGCGGGATCCAGGAATACAGAAACGGCAAGCGTAAAGCATTCGATGGCAGCGGCAATGGCTATGAATTCGAGTGTCATCCCGAAGGGTTATTCATTGACTGCTTATACGAAGGGGATCCGCTTACGCCGGTGACCGTCGAATACGATACGGTATTACGAGCACTTACCGAGTGGTCGGAAATGTGTAAAGAATTGGAACGGAAGGCATCTCAATAAGCGCCCAAACAATAAACGCAAGATTCAGTTCAGAATTTTCTTAAGACCGAATTAGTAGACATTTTATAGAAAGCGCAAAAGACTATGGGGATGACGCCATTTCAGCGTACGGTACGCGCGGCAGATGGGGTACAGGATGATCAGCGCCAGCAGCGTGATCGCGTAGGTTTGTTCCAGGCTGCCGCGTTCGAAAAGGGGCTTCAGGGCCGTCAGCACGGCGAAGTGTGCGAGGTAGAAAAATAGGGCGGTTTGGCCGAACACCAGCACCGGGTTGTTGCGGTTGGCGGTTTTGCTGAACGATTCCAGGCGCATCAGCAGCGCCAGCACGATGGCCATCAAGCCCAGTTCGAGCAAAGTGTAAACTAAACTGGGCGGGTATTTGCTGACGTGCAGCCAGTCGATCAGGGTATTGCCTTGGAGGTGCATGAACAGGTTGCCGTAGCCGTCGTGGCCGCGGATGAAAACGAACAGTGTCAATGCAAACCAACCAGCGGTCATCAGCACGCGCTGCGGTTGCCAGGAAGCGAGTGGATGGACGATGAAGCGTTCGCCGAACGCCCAGCCAAGCATCATCATGGCGAGCCACGGTAAGGCGGGGTAGAGCACGGTGTAGGTTTCGCCGAAATCCGGCGCGAAGGTGAGCGCGAGCCAAAGCGGCACGTCGCCGCCCGGTTGCCACAGCGCCGTCAGCAGGAATTCGCCACCGGCGATGATCAAAATTGCGAGCCAGAAAACCGCGCCCGCACCGAGACGTTGCAGGTAGACCATCAGCATCATGCTGATGCCGATGGCGTACAGCACTTGCAACACCGGTTTGCCGCCGATCAGCGAGAACAGACCGATGTCGAGCAGCGCGATGAATGCGCCGCGCATCAATAACTCCCGGTCGATGATGGCGTCGTTCATGCCTTGTTGCTGCCGCTGGAAATTGCTGATGGCGATCGAGGTGCCGGCGAGGAATAGGAACGTCGGCGCGCAGATATGCGTGATCCAGCGCGTGAAAAATTGATCGGCGGCGAAGCGGGTGCCGGGTTCAACCAGCAGCACCGAGTCGGCGAAAATGCGCTGACTGTTGAAAAACCACGATGCGTGGTCGAGTGCCATCAGGATCATGACGATGCCGCGCAGCCAGTCGATGGCGGCGATGCGTGGCGCGTTGGAATCGAGTGGCATGGTTGCGGATTAGGCAGTGTTACAACAGAACCAGATTGTTCCTGTGAATCAGTTCCGGTTCGTCGACGTAACCCAGAATCGCTTCGATTTCGCTGCTGGGTTGTTTGAGGATTTTTTGCGTTTCCACCGCGCTGTAGTTGATCAGTCCGCGGGCGATTTCACGGCCGTCCGGGTCAAAACAGGAAACCGTTTCGCCGCGTTCGAATTCACCGTTGACGGCGACCACGCCGATCGGCAGCAGGCTTTTGCCGTCATCGATCAAGGCTTTGACCGCACCTGGGTCGAGCGTGACGTAACCGCGCACTTGCAGGTAATCAGCCAGCCATTGCTTGCGCGCCGCCAGCACCGGCAATTTGGCGACAAAATGGGTGCCAATCGCTTCATCCTGACTCAAGCGTACCAGCACGTTGTCTTCATGCCCGGAAGCGACGATCGTATCCGCGCCGCTGCGCGCCGCGCGCTTGGCGGCGATTACTTTGGTTTGCATGCCGCCGCGGCTAATGCTGCTGCCGACACCACCGGCCATTTTTTCCAGTGCTGGATCACCGGCGTGGACTTCGGGTAACAATTTCGCGTTGGGATCCTTGCGCGGATCGCTGGTGTACAAACCGGCCTGATCGGTCAGAATCACCAGCGCATCGGCTTCGACCAAGTTGGTGACCAGCGCCGCCAGCGTGTCGTTATCGCCGAAACGGATTTCGTCGGTGGCGACGGTGTCGTTTTCGTTGATGATCGGGATGATGTTGAGTTTGAGCAGCGTGGTCAGCGTCGAACGAGCGTTCAGATAACGTTTGCGGTTCGACAGGTCTTCGTGCGTCAGCAGCACTTGCGCGGTTTGCAGACCGTATTCCGAAAAGCTGGATGCATAAGCTTGTGCCAGACCCATTTGGCCGACGGCTGCTGCTGCTTGCAATTCGTACAGCGCGGTCGGGCGGCTTTCCCAATTGAGCCGCTGCATGCCTTCGGCGATCGCACCTGAGGAAACCAGAATGATGTCCTTGCCCATTTGCTTGAGCGCGGCGATTTGCGCCGCCCAGCCGGCCAATGCGGCATGGTCGAGCCCTTTGCCTTGATTGGTGACCAGACTGCTGCCTACTTTGATGATGATGCGGCGTGCTTGCTTTAACATGGATTCGATAGTTCGTTTTCCGGAATCGGGTCTTCGGGTTGCGGCGACAGATGCTGATCCAGATAGTCCATGATCGCATACGTCAGGAGCTGGCAGCCTTCACCGGTCAGTGCCGAGATGATGAAGTATTTGTCTTGCCAGCCCATTTTTTTGACAAACTCATGGCAAATTTCGTCGCGTTTGTCCTGCGGCATCATGTCGGTTTTGTTCATGACCAGCCAGCGCGGTTTTTGGTACAGCGCTTCGTCGTATTTCCGCAATTCTTGTTCCAAGGCATGCGCTTCGTGCACCAGATCGGTTGCTTCATCTGGCGGTATCATGTCGATGACATGCAGCAGTAGCCGGGTGCGCGCCAAGTGTTTTAAGAAACGGTGACCCAGTCCCACGCCTTCGGCTGCGCCTTCGATCAATCCCGGAATATCTGCCATGACGAAACTGCGGTTCTGGTCGACGCGCACCATGCCGAGGTTGGGGTGCAGAGTGGTGAACGGGTAATCGGCCACTTTTGGACGTGCGGCGGATACCGCGCGGATCAGTGTCGATTTTCCGGCATTCGGCATGCCGAGCAAACCCACATCGGCGAGTACTTTGAGTTCCAGTTTCAGTTCAAATTCCTGACCGGGTTCGCCAAAGGTAAACTGCCGCGGCGCGCGGTTGGTGCTGGACTTGAAGTGCAGATTGCCGATGCCGCCGTTACCGCCTTTGGCCAGCAGCACTTTTTGCTGATCGTGCACCAGATCGGCGACGACTTCACCGGTATTGATATCTTTGATCAATGTCCCGACCGGCATGCGCAGTATGATGTCCTCAGCGCTTTTGCCATAGCGATCGGAGCCTTGCCCGTTCTGGCCGTTTTTGGCGCGGTGGATACGGGCGAAGCGGTAGTCGATCAGGGTGTTGATGTTGCGGTCCGCAATGGCGAATATGCTGCCGCCCCGGCCGCCGTCGCCGCCGTCGGGTCCGCCGCGCGGAATGTATTTTTCCCGCCGGAAGCTGGCGACGCCGTTACCGCCTTTGCCCGCCAATACCTGGATAACCGCTTCGTCGATAAACTTCATAGCTAACTGATGAGTGTGACTGTTTTTACGTTTCTACCACAGCCTGCAAACAAAAAAGCCCCATCGTGACGGGGCTTTCAAAGTGGTCAAGTGATTTGTTTTTTTATACAGGTATCACGCTTGCAACTTTACGTTTCAATGCGCCTTTGATACTGAAATTCACTTTTCCCGCCACCTTGGCGAATAAGGTATGGTCTTTACCGATACCGACATTATCGCCCGGATGAATCTGTGTGCCGCGCTGTCTGATGATAATCGATCCGGCTGGGATCAATTCACCGCCGTAGCACTTGACGCCGAGCCGTTTTGAATGCGAATCGCGCCCGTTTCTGGAACTTCCGCCTGCTTTCTTATGTGCCATTTCCTACTCCTTAAGCTGAAATACCGGTGATTTGTATTTCAGTGTAATTCTGCCGGTGACCTTGATGCTTCTGATAGTGCTTGCGACGGCGCATCTTGAAGATACGGACTTTGTCGTGACGCCCTTGACCGAGAACCGTTGCATTGACTTTTGCGCCGTTGACGAGTGGTGTTCCAACCGACACTTTGTCGCCATCGGCTACCATTAATACTTGATCGATGACGAGTTCACTGCCGTTTTCCGCTTTCAGCTGCTCAATCTTCAGCTTTTCACCTACTTGAATTCGATATTGTTTACCGCCGGTTTTTATGACCGCATACATATTAAGCTCCATACTTCCCTTTTACAGAACGGCGCATTATACATAAATAACCCTTGATTGTGGTGGAAAAAATAGCACATTTTATCTTTGTGCTTGACACTTAGGCATCGTCATTTCTAACATAGCGTTTTCTTCAAGGTATTATTGTGTCAATCGAACATATTAGAAGTTTCATCGCGCACGATATGAGCATCGTCGACGATGTCATCCGCGCAAAACTGCATTCCCACGTTCTTCTGATTCGTCAAGTCAGCGAATATATCATCAATAGCGGCGGTAAGCGCTTACGTCCCGCACTGGTGATTTTATCCGCTGGCGCTTTTGGCTACAAAGGCAACTTTCACTATAACTTGGCTGCGGTTGTCGAATTTATTCACACCGCCACGTTACTGCACGATGATGTTGTCGATGAATCGCAATTGCGGCGTAACAAAGAAACCGCCAATGCGCTGTTTGGCAATGCCGCCAGTGTTCTGGTGGGGGATTTTCTCTATTCCAGAGCATTCCAGATGATGGTGGAGGTCGACAACATGCGCGTGATGCAAGTACTAGCCGATGCTACCAATACCATTGCCGAAGGCGAAGTTTTGCAGCTTCTTAATTGCCGCGATCCGGAGGTAACAGAAGAAAATTATTTGCAAGTAATCCGTTATAAAACCGCTAAGCTGTTCGAGGCGGCAAGCCGGTTAGGAGCGATTCTTGGCAATGCCACACCGGAAGAAGAAAATGCCCTGTCGGTTTACGGTATGCATTTGGGTACCGCATTCCAACTCATCGACGATATGCTCGACTATACCGGCAATAATCAGGATATCGGCAAGAATCTGGGCGACGATCTGGCGGAAGGAAAGCCGACATTGCCGCTTATTTATGCCATGCGAGTCGGTACGCCGGAGCAAGCCGCCGTTATCCGCAAAGCGATTGAGAATGGCGGGGAAGATGGTTTTCAGCCGGTTCTGGATGTCATTCAAAAAACCGCTGCGCTGGATTACGCAAGGAAATGCGCGCAAGCTGAAATTGTCACTGCGACTGCTGCGATAGCTGCCTTACCGGATTCGGAAAATAAACAATGCCTGATGCAATTGGCAGACTTTGCGGTTACACGTAATCATTAGTTTAGTGCGATCACGATATTTCAGTGATCGTTTGTTGCCGGTAGCCACTATATACATAGAAAAAATTCTTCACACCATTCCATCTTTGTTGATCGATATTTCTTCAAATTCAGCACTCGCTCTGTAATGCTTGTGCTGTCGGCTTCTTTGTAATTTTCCATTTGGGATTTCTCGGATATTTGATTCAATAGTATTGATTTGATGAAAATATCATTCTATATTTTGTTGATAAGCCATAAAACCCCGGTTAATCGATAATTTGCCGAGACAAAAGATTGCTATCCTGAATCAGCTGTGGCAAATGTGATGTGGTTTGTTATGCTCCTGATTTACAGAAAACAAATAAGTGTATATTTAATCAGGTAGATTGATGCCATAGCAGGTATTAGAACTTAATATGGGAAAGTTAATTTTTTACATACTGATAGCGTTGCTTATTTATTGGGTAATCAAAATTCGTGTACCTAAGCAAAGAAATGATGCATCCCCGCCGGAATCCGTTGAGGATATGGTGAATTGTGCGCACTGCGGTGTTTATCTGCCGAAAAGCGAGGCTGTCAGCAGTCACCAAAAGTATTTTTGTAGTCACGAGCATTGTAATTTGTATTTAAAATCTTTATGAGCTGATTTTTGTGTCAACCCCAACATATCCATCACGAAATAAACATTCATCGTTCTGGCCGCTGGATTCTGCCGCGGCAGCGGTTGATTACACCGCTCAACATTGGCGCTCGCTCTATTATTTCAATTGCTTTCGCTTAGTCATCGGCAGCAGCTTGCTCATCATTTTTTGGGAATCTGGATTTACCAGTCTCGGATCGTATTATTCTTCACTGTTTTTATATGCTGGTGTAGGTCATGTGTTTTTTAGCATGCTATTCATGGTATTTATCCGGTTGCGTTTTCCCGGCTTCGATCAGCAATTAGCAATTCAGGTCATCAGCGATATCGTTTTTTTCTCGGTGATGCTGTACGCCAGTGGCGGTTTGCCAAGCGGTCTGGGGGTTTTGTTACTGGTATCGTTGGCGGGAGCGGGACTGATCAGCCGCGGCCGTCTAGCGCTATTTTTTGCTTCTGTCGCAACGATCAGTCTATTGCTGCAAGAAACCTATTCCTTTTGGACCGTCGATTTTTACTCTGCGCAATATTCGCAAGCAGGCTTATTGAGCATGGCGTATTTTGCTGTTGCCTGGCTGGCGCACCGGTTGGCCGGACATACCTTAGCCAGTGAGCAGCTAGCCGAAGAACGCGGTATCGATCTGGCGAATATGGCACAAGTCAATCAACTGGTTATTCAGGATCTACAAGAAGGTGTTCTGGTAGTAGATAAACATGGCTACATTCGGCAGCGTAATAGCTATGCCGAGCGATTACTTGATTTCAATCCGTCTACGGAAAAAGCGCCATTGCCCAAGTTATCTGATTGCATGCCAGAATTAGCCGCCAGGCTTACCACTTGGCAGGGTGATAGCGGCACCAATTTCGATTTACTGCGTCTGATGCATAGTAATGCCCTGGTTCGAACACGTTTTCTTCCGATACAGGCAAATTCTCGCAACGGTGTAGTGATTTTTCTTGAGGATATGGGGCGTGTACAGGTGCAATTGCAGCAACTAAAGCTTGCAGCCCTAGGGCGGTTGACTGCCAATATTGCGCATGAAATCCGCAATCCATTGTCCGCGATCAATCATGCGGCTGAACTTTTGGAAGAGGAGCAGCTTGAAAATAACACGGACTCGCGATTAGTGCGCATCATTTGCGACAATACCCGGCGCTTAAACAAGATCGTTCAGGATGTTTTGCAGCTCAACCGGCGTAATATTCCAAAACCGGATCTGTTCGATCTGCATGAATTCATGCAAAAGTTTCTTGAGGAATTCTGTCATACAGAGAAAATCAGCGGAGGTGCGTTTGTGCTAAAAAATACTAATAGTCACTTGATTAGTTTTGATCGCGATCATTTGCACCAGATACTCTGGAATTTATGCCGTAATGCGTGGCGGTATTGCCGCCAGAAAAACGGCAGCATAAATATCGAACTGTCTGCGTCGGCGAATGAAAATAATGTCTATTTGGATATCGTGGATGATGGTGAGGGTGTTGATCCGCTACAGATAAAACAGATTTTTGAGCCATTCTTTACCACGGCCACTGGCGGTACCGGCCTAGGTTTATACATTGCACGTGAGTTGTGTGAAACCAATCAGGCTTCACTGGATTACATTGAGGATATGGGCGGCGGACATTTCCGGATTATTTGCCAAAGTAGTCAGTCATGTCTATAGATAGCGGACGGATTGGCAATTCCGATCGGAAAACGGCTTCTCCGCATATTCTGATTGTGGATGACGAGCCCGATATCATCGAGCTGCTTGAATTAACGATAGCCCGGATGGGAATGGATGTCTCGAGTGCAAAATGTGTTCGTGACGCCAAGCAGCTATTGCAATCCCGGCAGTTTCAATTATGCCTCACCGACATGCGGCTGCCGGATGGAGAAGGGCTGGAGCTGGTTCAATATATTGCGCAGCACTGCGCTGATTTGCCGGTAGCCGTCATTACGGCGCATGGCACGACGGAAAATGCCGTGGCTGCGCTCAAAGCCGGTGCATTCGATTATCTGCCTAAGCCGGTTTCGTTAAAGCAATTGCGGGAACTGGTCAAATCAGCTTTAAACCTGCCGCCGATACCGCCCGAACCAGTATCACAAACGCAACAACAACGGCAACGTGCGCTGTTGGGTGAATCCGAACCGATGCGCCAATTGCGTGCGATCATCGATAAGCTTTCACGCAGCCAGGCACCGGTGTATATCAGCGGTGAGTCCGGCAGCGGTAAAGAGCTCGCGGCAAGAATGATTCATGAAAGAAGCGCGCGCTACAAACAACCTTTTGTTGCCGTAAATTGCGGTGCTATTCCCGAGAATTTGATGGAAAGCGAATTTTTCGGATATAAAAAAGGCGCTTTTACCGGTGCCGACAAAGATCATGATGGTTTTTTTCTGACCGCCGATAGGGGAACTTTGTTTTTAGATGAAGTCGCTGATTTGCCGCTGACGATGCAGGTTAAATTGTTGCGAGTGATTCAGGAAAAACAAGTCAGAAGAATCGGTGAAATCCAGGAGAAAAGTGTTGATGTGCGCATCATCAGTGCAACACACAAAAAACTCAACCATTGTGTTGAAACCGGGCAATTCAGGCAGGATTTGTACTATCGTCTCAATGTAATCGAACTCAATATGCCGGCATTGCGTGAAATGCGCGAAGATATTCCGTTGATAGCGCAAGCCGTTCTTGCAAAACTATGCCGAGAAGCTGGGCGGCCCGAATGCAATCTGAAGAATGATGCGTTGGCAATACTGATGAACTACGATTATCCCGGTAACGTGCGCGAGCTCGAAAATATACTGGAGCGTACATTGGCGCTCTGTTTTGACAGCGAGATCGGCAAAGACGAATTGCAGTTACCTCACAAGGCGAGAGTGACTCAGGAAATTTCTTTTACCATGCCTTCTGTCGACTCGGGGGCGAATCTAGCGCTGCAAGATTATCTCGACAAGCTGGAAAAGGATTCAATCGTCAAAGCATTAAATGAAAGCCGGTACAATCGTACCAAAGCCGCCAAAACATTGGGGATTACCGTGCGCTCGTTGCGTTACCGGATGGAACGATTAGGATTAAATGACAGAGCATATAGTTAAATCTGATAATAAGATGGATTACTAAAATTCATCGGATTCTGCTGTGAACTTTGGTTTCGCTGAATACTTCCGGAATCGATAAGCTTGATGTTGTTTATCTCTCTTGCATTTTTTTCTTAGGGGGCTGTAGTAGATTAGCTTAACATCTAAGCTAATCTACTACAGCCCCTTTTCTTATGTTCGGTCCTTTGTCTGTATCAACAGGCTCAGGTGATTTCTGCCGCAGCATCTCCTTGCTCAGTAATTGCGCCAGCAAATGAAGGTAAATTGTGTCAATTTTTATTCCAATTGGAGATCTCTGGAAAAATTATTAGTGTGTCAATTATCACACTGAACTATTCCTGAGTAAAAAAGTCGGATTTATTGTTGGAATTAATTTTTGTTTGTGGTAGACTGAAGTCTGGTTGAGAAAAGTCTTATATTTCTTGACCTTAAATGCAAAATGGTTAATGATTCCATCAAGTATGAGCGATGGTTTTCATTAACAAATAATAAAATAATGTTTATTTTTATAAACGCTTAATCTGGTAATAGGAGAAATTAATATGAATGTCATCGCGAAGTTTTTTTCGCTCAATATGCGACCGGATAGAGGGGGTAAGATGAAATCAACCGGAATGATTTTCCCAACCTATACGAAAGCTTTTCCAACCTATACTGAACGCATTTTGGAGGAATAAAAATGGCTACATTTATTTATGACTGGAGAGTACCCATCAACAAAGTACTCAAATTATCTTCCTTACTATTAGCACTCACTGTGTTAGCTGCTTGCGCACAAATGGGTTCATCAGTGGCTAAACCCACTGGCATTTCAAGTAATGATCATGGCGCTTTAGTGAAATATTACGAAGGCGTTGCCAAAGATGCAAAATTAAGGCTGCAAGAGAACAAAAAAATACTTCAGGAGTATGAAGCGCATCCTTATTATTTTGGCAGACAAGGTCTGGATGCTCAATCGCATGCCGCAGCAAATGTTCGAGCATACGAAAAAGCGATACGAGAAAGCCTGATATTTGCTGATTTCCATAGAAAAATGGCGATGGAGCAGATAGGGCAAAAGAGTAATCAAACTAAGAAAGTAGAAACAAATCAAGATCGTGACTTTACGTCGGAGATCTCGGGATACTCAGAGTATTCTGGCAATAAAGGTCTTTGATAAAGTGACGAACAACCACCGATATTATTCGGTGGTTGGTCTTTAATCCCTTCCCTAATACACCCCAAATTCTTTGCTGTATTAGCTTCAAAAAGGCAGCATGAAATCCAGTGAAAATAGAATCTGGTCTTTGTTGCCCGCAAACGGTCTATAAGCAGCAGCACGGTAAGCATCCACTCTGTCGTAACGAATATTAGGGCGAATATTCAGTTTTTTTATAGAATCCCAGCGAAGCTTTAAAGTTTTGGCTGCCTTCCAGTTGATTCCGAAAGTTGCGGAATAGTAATCCGCAGGTGTAATCGTCACGCTGTTGATGTCGCCGGCATAACTTACCAGAGCACCATTTACCAGATTGGAGGCTGCAGCGATCCGGAAAGGTGATGGGTTACGGAAGCCATCCCTGTCGCGGAACCATTCTGCGCGAGCGCCGAGCGATACGTTTTCGGTCAAATCATAATACAAGTGTGTAACAACACCCATCCACTGAACATCCTTCACTTCATTGGTGTATTTTAAATTGTTCAGAAGAATACCATTTGCAAACCCGTGTACATGATGTAAAACCAATAGGGTTTGGGGATTGATTTTGTGCTGCAGCACCGTATTGTACATGGCCCAAGACGTGCTGCTGTGCGAGGATGTTTCTCCATAAGTGCCGGTAAGATTCAGTGTAGTTGCCTGACTATCACTCGTCCATGTGATACCGCCAATTCCACTCCAATTGCCTAACTGTTTATTCCATCCACCATCCCATCCGCCGGTGGCGCTTCCGGTGACGGCGCTTCCGGAAACGGTCCAATTGTTATTAATAATATATGTACCTTGTATACCGGTATGAGTGAAAGGCTCGCCCGCATTGAAGGAATACGCGCGTGTGTAGAAAAAATTATCCGGTGCGGGAACCGTTTCAAAGCCGGTTGGTGAGTAAAAATGTCCGATTTTTAAATTAAGGCCGTTTTGACCAATAGGCACATGTACTTCAAGAAAAGCTTGCGGCAATGCAATTCCATAAGTTTTGGTGGAAGCACAGCACAGGCCAAGATCCCAAGTATTTCTTTTGAGTGGCTCACCGGAATTAACATCAAAGGTTGGCACACCGAAAGCTTGCGTATAAATAGCATCTGTGCCGAACATAAAATCAACTCGCCCACCAATATCCCATCGATTGGTTTCAGAGATGACCGGACGTTTTATGAATAAATTAAATTGATTTAATTGGAAGCGGTTGGCCTGATCGGCAAAAGCGACGGGGCCATTGAATCCGCCGTTTTGGCTGGGGTTATAAGTGGCACCGCCATGAATCCAGCCACCAAGTTCTACTCGCTTGTCTTTAAAAAATTTTCTTAAATTTGTAGATTGGAAAGTATCTGAGCTGTCTGAGTTGCTAGCATAAAGGGCGCCGGAATGAATGATAGTAGAAAAAAGCAAACAGCTGGTTACGGTAAATAATAGCTTTGTTGAATATGTCATCGGTGAGTGAGGATACGGATCGATTATCAAGTTTGAAAAATCACGTTAAGCTATAAAACAGACTCTAATCGGTAAGCGATAAAGACGATGTGGTACAGCTAAGAACTTTTAGTATGCAAAGTCCGCAATTATCTCACAAGATAATATCGGTATTTCTCGATTGAATCGAAATATGACTTACATTAACGCTCGCAAAGCAGGTATTTTCAGATCACCGGACTATTGAGCCCGCTCAATCAAACTGAATCGTGTAAAACAAATCGGCTGCGCTGTCTTCACCGGCCTGAGTGACGACGGTGATTTTGGGTGTCAGGTTGTAGGTCAATTTAGTGATACCCATGGTTGTGGCGGTCAGGCTGCGCTCGTAGCTTAAGTATGCGCGCGATGAAATGCGTTTGCCGATCACGCCGATTTGCCCGGTCAATGAACTGCCCACGCTTGCTTGTTTGAACGTGATCTCGTCGACACCGAGCGCCTGGGTTATTTTATCGGTAACACCGCTGCCGGATTGACCGCCGAGTATCGACCCGGCGGCAGACAATAGTACCGAGGTATCCAATCCGCTGGCATCGGGCTTTCTGCCCAGCACGATCCAAGATAATTTTTCCGTATCGGGAACATCAGGCGTCGATACCAGTTTCACACGGGGATGGCGTACCGATCCGGCGATTTCGACACCGGCTTCAACCGCCAATCCTTCCCGCACTGCCAGCACATTCAGGTTAGGATCGTCGAGCGGACCTTGAAAGCTGACGATGCCGCGCTTGACCGTCAAGTTCTGGCCATACGCTTTGAAAGCTGCGTCTTGCGCGGCAATGGTACCGGTCAGTTTGAGTTGCTGGTTATTGTCATTGCGCATTTGCAGTTTCCCGGTTAGGCGGCCTTCCAAACCGGACGCGCGGATATAAAATTTCTCACCCAGATCAAGCGCCATATCCAGATGCAACGGCACTTTTCGCGAGCGCTGCGATGTGGGAGCGTTTACCAGAACGACATCGTCTGGCAGCTCCGGGCGGCCTTCCGGCGGTTGCATGATCAACCCGGCATCGGTGCGTAAATCGCCGGTGATACTGAGATGATCTTTCTCCCAGCGGGTTGCACCGGTTCCAGAGGCAACGATCCAGTAATCGGTCTTGCGCGCGAGCGGTAGCCGGTCGATGGTGAAATCGAGCTGACTCGGGTCGCCAGTCAATCCGGCCTTACCGGTGATGGTCAATGAGCCGGAGGTATCTTTCAGCGCCAGATTGCCGAACAGACGGCTATCCGGCGGTGGCGCATGCAGACTGGTGAAGTGCAACCGGTCGATGTGCAAATCCGTTTGCTGAAAATGCGCATCCAGCGTGCCTTGCTGCAAGTGTATTCCTTGTTCTAGCAAAACCAGGCTCAAACCAGTGCCGGACAACTTGCCGCCGATATCGGGTTGCTGCAATGTACCCCGAATACCGGCCTCAATCCGCAGTTCGCCGTCGCTACGCAGGTTGCTGCCGAGCAGAGGGTTCAGCAATTTCAAGCTGGTAATGGCGGCGCGAATATTACCCTGCAGCGGAGATTCTTGAGAAATGCCCCAGCGTGATTGCGTATGCTGTAACGGCAGCGTCACAGCCGCTGTTGCAGTGCCAAGTAATTGGCTGGCAAATTCGAATTGCCCGGATAATTTTCCATGTGCGGCGGTTGCTTGCAGTTGCAGTTGCTGCAATCCCAGCGGTTGCGGCAAGTCACCGGGTAAATACCAATCGCCGCGCTCGCGCTGAATGTGCAATTCACCGGTCAGATGCGCGGCGGAATCGAAATGCCAGCGGCCGCCCAATTGCAATGGATTATCCTTCATCCGTTCCGGTGTTCCGGGAAGCACAGCGATGCCGGAAAAATCGCCACGAGTGTTCCAGCTTTGCGGTGTCCAGTGCAATTGTTCGACACGAATCGATCCGCTGGAAACCGATATGCCCATTTGCTCCAATGACACTGAAGCGGCACTGGCGGCTAACGGTGCTGGCGCCAGCAGATGTACCGGCATGTCACCGGTGGTGGACAATTCGGTCAACTGACCTTGCCAGCGCAGCGGTTGCCCGGATTTCACGCGGTTCAATCCACCATTTGCCGCCAGACGGAAGGCGACCTCCCGGTTGAGATCGGCTTTAACCAACAAATGATGGTGGCCGGTTTTGCCGTCGAGGACGGCGGTGAATTGTTTAATTGTTGCTTGTTCATGTGCCTGAACAGTATCGGCTGCAATATTCAGTGCAACGGCGTCTTTGTGCCACTGCGCGCTGGCCGAAACACCGGAAAGCTGTTGCTTGCCCGGCAAACTCAGTTGCCTGCTGGTGAGTTTCCAATCCAGTTGAGGCACATCACTGCTGCCGCGAAAAGTGAGTTGAGTTTGCAGATCGCCTGACAGCCCCAATCCCAGCTGCGCCAATGCCGGTGCATTCACCGTCAGTTGCACATCGTGCTGCGAACCCTCCATACGGCCGTGCGCGAGCAACCGGTTCGATCCCGCCAGCAATTCGGCTTTGCCACTGAGGTGTTCTAGTCCGGCAAAAGCAATTTCGCCCGAGCCGCTGACCGGAGATTTCGCCAACCGGCTTTTCTCGATGGCATATTTCAGCGTACCGGTCACTTCCGGAGTTAGATGACCGGATAATTGCAAGGTGGCGTTCAGATCGGAGTCGACCGTTTGAATGAAGTCGGCGCTGTTGAAACGAATCAGTTGCCCCGACAACTCAAACGATTGCTCTTCGGTCAACCGCAATCGGCCTTGACCGGTCAAGCGCGATTGGTTGCGCTGCAAATTGAATTGCGCAAGCTCGACTTGATCGCCGCTACGCGTAATGTCAGCAGTCAAACGCAACGAACGGTCGCGCAGATCGATACGGGCGGATTGCGTTTGCGTAGTGCCGGAGAATTCGACTTTGCCGGAGACTACAGCGGTTTGCAGGCGGCTGTCGATCTGCCGTGGATCGAGTTTTTCGACTGCCAAGTTCGCGGTGAAAACATGCTGACTTCTGTCCCAAGCCAATTCACCGCGCACGGTGCCATTTTTACCCAGTTGCGTATGAAAATCCGGCAACACCAGCGATTCCGGTGTGATCGAGACATGTGTACGAATGGCGGAGACCGGAACACCGTTTCGATCGAGCGGCGCGGCGGCGTGATTTTCAATGCTGATGCTGCCTGCCAATTGTTCGGCTTCGTTTTGCGCCAACTGCGCTGACAATGACAGCTTGGCTTGCGGTGCCGCAGCCAAGAAATCAGCCGGATTCCACTGCGCTACGGTTACATTCAAGTGTGTGACTGGATTTGCGGCAAACGGCTGTAACTGTGCTTGCAGCTCCATGCGGGGTGCGGGCGGCTTGCTGGCGGCTTGAATCGTGAGTTGTTGCAAATTACCGGTAACAGCCGCTTCGATGTCTCCCCATGAACCGGCAGCAGTTAGCGTAGCTTGAGCGGACAATGCAAAAGGCGCGCTACCGGCGAGCTCCATGTGCGACCGGATAGCCGACCAAGGCGTCGTAAAATCCAACTGCGTGAGCCGGTGGTGCTGGCCATCGCTGTCCAACGTCAGCGTGAGAGCGGATATCAGGGGGACGGCATTTTCCTGTGCCGCCGGATTGAGATAAATCGAATCGACAATCAGGGTTGCAATCGTCAACCCGACGGGCAATTGCAAGCTTTCCGGCGGCGAAGGCGAGGAAGATCCGGTTTCAACCGATTGCTGCTCAATGTGGATTGCCGCCAGCGCCAGCTGGTTAATGCTGATCCGCCGATTCAACAACTGCGCTGGATTCCAATCGAGGTGAAGATCGTGCAGCGTCAGCGCTAGTTCCGCACTTTTGAAATGGATGTTTTCAATATGCAGGTCTTGCAGCGTGCCGTGCACGCCGGTCAATTGAATCGTATCGCCGTTCCAGCGATTCACAGTGGCGGCAATCCAGTGCAAACCGGATGGGCTGTGCAGTAACCAATAAAAAACGATCACCGCAAATGCGAATGAAAGCAGCAGAGCGCCGGTCAACGTGCGAGATTGCCGCGCGTGTTTGCTAGGGGGGGAGTTTCCGGCTTGTTGATCGCTCATGATGGTTTTTATCTTATCAAAACGCCACAGCCATTGAAAAATGCACACGCAAGTTGCCGGTTTCGTGGCCACGCGCCAGATCGAGTGCCAGCGGGCCTGCCGGGCTGCGCCAGCGTATCCCCGCGCCATAACCGAGAAACATCCGCATGTCTTGCCAGCGGTCGGCCGCGCTGCCGATATCGGCAAACGCAGCCGCACCCCATTGCTGCGTCAGCCAATGCGTATACTCGGCGGTGCCGGTCGCCATCACCCGTCCGCCCACCACGGCGCTGCCTTCGTGCACGCCGATGCTTTTGAAATCGTAACCGCGCAGCGATTGAATACCACCGGCGCGAAACAGATATTCTTGCGGAATGCCGAAGCGCGACGATGCCAATGTATAGCCAACCTCAGCCCGCAGGAAAAAAACATCGCGCGATCCCACCGGCCACCAGCTCTGATGGCTGGCATAAGTGCGGATAAAATCCCGATCCGATAGCAATTGCTGGATGCCTCCACCAACGCGCACTTCGGTGATGTCGCCGCGCCGGACATTGACGGGATCGTCGACGACTAGCCGCCGCCAGCGCCAATCCAGTACCAGCGCTTGGTTGATCTGATCGTTCGCGCCATCGGGTTTTTTATGCTCGCGCTGCCAATTTAAACCGAACTGTATGACCGTTTCCGGCGTCCGGTAATTGCGTGTCAGACCGGCTTTCTGCACATCGGTTTTCAAGCCTGCAATATCCGTCATCTGCAAGCTGGCGCTGAGCGAATGATTGATATTGTTTTGATCGGGCAGGGTATCGATCCCGGCCAGAAACGTTTGCCGCTTTTGCTCCAGCCGCAGCAAACTGGTGAGATTCCAGGCGCGGTCGAGAAAATTATAGTTGCGGTAATTGATTTCACCGCGCGCGCCATTGTTCGAACTATACCCGGCGCCGAAGGCAAAGCGCTGCGCTTGCGCTTCCGTCACCGCCACCTGAACCGGTGCTGCAAGGTGCTGCGCGGTATCCTGCACGATGCTGACCGTCACCGTACTGAACTGCGCTGCTTTCTGTAATGCGATTTGATATTGATGCAGCAAATCACGCCGGTATACATCGCCCGCCTTGAACGGCGCGAGCCGTGTGACCAGCGGAGTTTCGTAGCGTTGCAGACCGATGACTTGAATGCTGCCGAAATAAAACACCGGCCCGGAATCGATGGTGACTACCAGATCCGCGCGCGCTTCGCCCGGATCGACTTTGGCTTGGCTGCCGGTGATCGTTGCGGCGGCGAATGCATGCTCTGTGAGATTGCCGATCAGCATCGATTTTGCCTGCTCCCAATCGGCGGAACGGAAGGGCTGTCCAACTGCAAGTGACCATGCAGCGCGCGATTGCTCGATGCGTTTACGGTGTTCTTCATCGCCATTGGCGATGCCGCCGGTAAATTCAATATTCACCGAGCCGACAAGCGTCAATTCGCCGGGCTGAACTGCGATTCCGGCAGCTCCAGTCTGAGTTTGTGTGTGCTGAGTGACTGTGATCACTGGATTAAAGTAACCCTCGGTCGCCAGAATGTCATGAATTTCCTTTTGCGTCCGATGCAAAAAAAACAACTCATCGTAGTCGCTGGCAAATGGCTCCGCTGGTAACTGGATATATTTTTCCAGTATTTCCTTGACCGGATCCGGTGCCGACAATGTGACGATAGGCTGAGCGCCGGCTAATTGCGATATATCCAGCGCCGCTGTGATAGATGGAAAGATACCGGCTGCAACCAGCAGCGCGATCATGCAAATCCGGATATGACGAAAAATTGTGAGCAATTGAGAATTAAGGCAGAGTGCTTTTCGCCGGCGAAGAAAGCTTGTTGCCATTGTTCATATTAAACGTATTGAGGCTAGGAGCCGGAGAAGGGTTCCTTGCAACCGCCGTAAATAGCCAAAACTGACAAAACGGCGCGCATCGAATCGAACCCCCGGGATATTGTACTTAACGCATGGCTTAATATGGTCTTGCGTGAAACTCAATGAATTTTTTCCCGCAAACGTGGTACCCATGCTTACCTGATTGACTCAGATCAGAAAAGAAAATCTAGACTGCAATGTACTTTAGTGGAGCATAGTATGAGATCGCTGCATAACTATGTTTTTAGGGTTTAGTTATCCAAAAAACCAGTTTTGCAGGGGGCTCAGCATGTAGTTATACAAAGGGTCTTAGGATATGTGAATTCTCCCTCGGTTAACTAGAATGCATATGCAGATAAGGAATTGTAGAGACCAATTAACTGGACTGTCCGGTTTTACTTGGCCAGATCAGACTTCGATAAAATACCACTCAGTACAGCTAAAAAGCCCAGATTTAACACTAGAGGGGTTTTACCCGCCAATCTTGTTGTATGCTAATTCTATATAAGGCTTGATTTCTTCAAACGCACTATCCGAGCAGATAGTAAATTAGCTTCTAACTACAATTAAATTGCAATATATTACGCCAAACCGTTATTTTTCATAATAAACCACTAAATTTAACCTCATCACTCAATATTCTGCACCTGCTCGCGCATTTGCTCGATGATTACCTTCAGTTCCATCGAAATCCGTGTAATTTCCAGGTCGACGGATTTTGAGCCGATGGTGTTGGCTTCGCGGTGCAGTTCCTGCATCATGAAGTCGAGCCGTTTGCCAGCGGCGCCGCCTTTGTTGATGATGCGCTCGACTTCGTCGAGATGGGCTTGCAGGCGCGACAGTTCTTCATCGACATCGATTTTGCCGGCGAACAGAGTGATTTCCTGGTGAATGCGTTCGTCTTCATTGCTGCCGAGAACTTCTTCCAGGCGGGTGCGCAGTTTTTCCTCAAACGCGGCGATCAGCGCCGGGATGCGCGGCGAGGCGGTTTGTAACAATTGGCGCATTTGTTCGATGCGTTCGAGCAAAACGCCTTTGAGCTTGTTGCCTTCGCGTATGCGCG
>JAFEGA010000006.1 GCA_018240285.1 Pseudomonadota bacterium
AGTGCTTAACTTCCTAAGACCCTAAATTTTTACATATGAGCTGATCGACAGGTATTCCTGGAAAAACAAAACTGAAGCAAGGTTGATATATTTACCTAGTACTGTTGGTCGTGATGGCAATGAAGATATACAATCAGAAATTATGGAAAGGGCAGGAGTATCATAAGTCACATGAAGACAAACAGTTGGCTTTGTTCCAGTTCCAGATACCTCGCTCCAAGGGGTGAGGTTCTCCATTACTATGTATTGCTGAACAATAGCCGAAACTGTTAAAAACTTAAAAACAAGACTGTAAAACGAAGTGTTCATTTGAACCAAACAGACTTTTTTCTTTTTCCATGTCTAAAAACAGTGAAATTCCCAAAGAACTGTTGCCATTGTCGCAAGAAGGGGGGGGGGGGTGGAACATGTTTTTCAACGAATCCTTCATCGTCCATGAACGAGCATAGTCTGGATGCTGCAAAACGATCCTGAAGATTTTGAGCCCGCATTATCCGCATTTACTTATCGAAACCGGGAATATTCCGCCAACGTGGCGCGCATTTACAAATATTGCTTAACCTATCGGCAAGTAGCATATGAGTAATGTTACCAGCACCCTCCAGCGAAACCTCTCGGGAATTGGACGCAACGATTCTTGTTCTTGTGGAAGCAAGCAGAAATTTAAAAGGCATTGTGGGGTGACTGCGTCTTTGCGTTGAAAGTTTTTAGAAATTTAGAACAATAGTGCGGCGATAATTCGATCAATATCCACTTGAGGTTTTATCTGGTTGATATTAGCAAAAATTTTGTAAGTAAATAAACTTAACAACATGAATTACATGTTAATTTATGATAACTCGTTAATGTGTTGACAACACTAGGGGTTCTTGTTATGTTTGAAAAGCGGATTTATTGTTCGGTGCTCAGTTTGTAATTGTAAATCAAAGCAATTATGGAGATTTTATGCCTAGTTCTCTTACCTATCCTGGTGTGTACATAAATGAAATTTCCAGCGGTGTACGCACTATCACTGGTGTTGCAACTTCCGTTGCAGCCTTTGCAGGTGCTGCATTGCGTGGCCCCATTAACAAACCGATCCATCTGTTCAGTTTTTCCGATTATGAGCGGCGTTTTGGTGGTCTGGATTCAAATAGTGAACTAAGCTATGCCGTTCGGCAGTTTTTCCAGAATGGGGGGACCGAAGCCTGGGTGGTGCGCATTGTCAAAAGTGCGGGTAAAGCCGAAATGACACTCCAGAGCCAGTCTGGCGCAAATGTGCTAAAAGTTGTCGCGGTTGATGAAGGTACGACTGGTAACGAGATTGAGGTGCGGATTGATTATCTTACCAGTAATTCTGGCAGTACATTTAACCTTACTTTGATACGTTCTTCGGATGGGCTGACGGAGACTTACAGCAATTTATCCATGAATTCCGCAGATGCCCGCTATATTGGGGATTTAGTGAATGGCGTATCGCAATTGGTTACGGTGGAGCGGTTGGTTAGTCAAGCTTCGCTGGATGCACTTGCTGCGGCTACGTCGACCAGTATGACATTGCCGGATGTGGCGACACTGATTGATGAGAATCACAATGAATTCCAGATTAGCATCAATGGCTTGCCGCCTGTTAAGGTGACTATTGCTCCGGCTGATATGACAGGAGGGACTGCCATTCAACGCATGGATAATCTATGTGCTGCAATCAAGACCAAGGTGGTAAATCAGGCGAATGGCCAACAGGCTTATCTGTTGTTCGATGCAAAACGTCCGCTGAATACTCAGAGGATTCAGTTTGCCTCGGGGGTGAAAGGTGAATTTTCTACGGTGCGTGTCTTACCTGGTGCAAAAAATAATGCCAGTGGCGTACTTAAACTTGGGGCGGATAATGGAGGCATTGAGGTGGATGCAGTGGCAACCATTCGGCCTAAACCTATCCCTGATCCGGCAATACTTACCAGCGCCACGTTCAATGCGGCGGATCTTAATACCTTACCGGATGCTACTCATACCAGTTTTCGCATCAGTCTGGATGGCTATGGGCCAGATGTAGTTGATATTGGTTCCAACCCTGCTTCTGGTGGGGCTTTGGCTGATAAATTATTGGATGTCGCTATCCGCATTCAATCGGCTGTTCAGGCGCTGAAGCCTGGCAACCCGGCTTATAAAAATTTCACGGCAACCGTGCAGGGGGGGGACCGATTGCTGCTGGCAACTGGGACACGTGGCGCAACAACTTCCATTGGTGTTAGCGCGGCATCGGCTAATAGCATCGCTAATGAACTGCATTTGCTGGCTGGTGCAGTCATCACCACACCGACGAATGTGACTTTGCAATCTGGCTCAGAAACACCCTATAGCAGCACGGATGTGTATCCATCGTTTATTGCGGACCGTTCTACCCGTAAAGGGATCTACGCGCTTGAGGGTGTTGATCAGTTTAACTTGCTGGTTTTGCCTGGAATTACTGATCCTGGTGTGTTGGCTGATGCTGTGGCTTATTGCAGGGAGCGCCGGGCATTTTGCATTATTGATGCGCCATTATCTGCAAAGTCACCCGATGATATGGTGAAATCCGTTTCAGGTATGGACTTGCCCAAGTCTGATTATGCTGCGGCGTATTATCCGTGGATTTATATTGCTGACCCGCTTAAGAACGGTAAATTGCGCTTGACGGCGCCATCAGGGACAGTGGCAGGTTTATATGCACGCACCGATGGTGATCGTGGTGTATGGAAGGCGCCGGCCGGTACAGAAGCTGGTTTGGTAGGTGTGCAATCCCTGGATTACATCCTGACAGACCCAGAGAATGGTGCGCTTAATCCACTGGGTATGAATTGCCTACGTACGTTTCCGGGCTACGGTGCGGTTTCCTGGGGGGCGCGCACCTTACGCGGAGCTGATCAAATGACCTCTGAATACAAATATATACCAGTGCGTCGTTTGGCCTTGTTTATTGAAGAGAGTTTATTTCGCGGGACGCAGTGGGTGGTGTTCGAGCCGAATGATGAGCCGCTTTGGGCGCAGATTCGGCTTAACATTGGAGCCTTTATGAATAGCCTATTCCGTCAAGGGGCTTTCCAGGGTAAAACACCGCGTGATGCGTATCTTGTGAAATGTGATCGGGAGACTACCACGCAGGATGATATTAATCGTGGCATCGTTAACATTCTAGTCGGTTTTGCGCCATTGAAACCCGCCGAATTCGTTTTTATCAAAATCCAACAACTTGCCGGCCAGATCCAAGCTTAAGGAGACCCATCCATGGCGCAATTTACTGTCAATGCCCAACGTTTCGATCCCTATAAAAATTTTAAATTTCGTGTGAGGTGGGATGGTCGCTACGTAGCGGGCGTAAGTAAGGTTTCTGCACTCAAACGCACCACTGAGGTGGTCAAGCATCGCGAAGGAGGTGACCCAAGTTCCAGCCGGAAATCTCCGGGCCGTACTGAGTTTGAGGCGATTACCCTGGAGCGTGGTGTGACTCATGATCAGGATTTTGAGAAATGGGCTAACAAGGTCTGGAATTTCGCTTCAGGCTTGGGCGCAGAAGTATCACTCAAGGATTTTCGTAAGGACATAATCATTGAACTCTACAATGAGGCTGGCCAATTGGCGGTGGCTTACAAGCTGTTCCGGTGCTGGGTGTCTGAATTCCAGGCTTTGCCTGATCTTGATGCAAATGCCAATGCAGTTGCGATTGCCCGTCTCAAGCTGGAAAACGAAGGTTGGGAACGAGATTATGAGGTGGTAGAGCCATCTGAACCCAGTTTCAATGAGCCAGGCTAACCGAAGCGTCTCAGCTTGAACATCCGGTTTATGTTGATGGTGTTGAAATAGGAATGAAACGTGAGACTTTCACTTCTGCCGATTGGCTTACTGCATGGGAGCATAGCCTGACGTTACCTGCAGCCTTGCGTCCCTGCGCGCTGCTTGCACCATTACTGGAAGAAGGACAATCGGCAGCCGAAAAATTGAGCATAGGCCAGCGTGACACTTATTTGTTCGATCTCTATCAAGCGCTGTTTGGTCCTGAATTAACAGCTGTAGTGCATTGTCCAGCCTGTACCGAAATATTGGAACTAGCTCTGACCACTTCTGATTTGCGGTTGCCCGCCGCATCGCTGCCTCTCACCATGCTGGCGTTGGAGGAGGGGATGTATCGTATTCAATTCAGGTTGCCGGACAGCCGTGATCTGTTAGCAATTTCCATGTGCAGCGATATCGAACAAGCGCAAAGCTTGTTGCTGAAAAGTTGCGTGCATAGCGTAGTACAAGGTGATCATGAGCTGAATACGGCAGAATTACCACAGGATGTTATTATCAGACTAACACAAGCAATGGCCGAAGCAGATCCGCAGGCAGTGACCGAAATAGCGTTAATTTGCCCGGCTTGCGCACATGCTTGGAGCGAGACTTTTGATATTGCCCATTTTTTGCTTGACACTCTGGGGGGCTGGGCAGAGCGTTTATTCGATCAGGTACATACGCTTGCCAGTACCTATGGATGGAACGAGGCAGATATCCTTGCAATGAGTCCATCGAGGCGGGCGCGTTATTTGGCAAGGGTGCATGCATGACGAATTTTCTTGTCGCTCTGGCGCGACGTTCCATGCAAACACCTGCTATCCGGCCGCGCACGTTGTCTCGCTTTGAAGCCGAAGGGACACCGCAGCCAACGCTTGATACTAGTGATATCTTCACTGAAGCAGCAGCGGTTAAGAAAACGCATCCATTAGAAGTGGCGCCGAATTTTTCCAAGATGCCTGAATCTGTCATGTCACAATCGAAAGACATATTATTTCATGATGAGAAGGGCGAGGTGAAACCCGTGAAGCCGCCGCCGATTATCTCCGAGCAAGTGCAACCGGTGCAGCACATAACGATTATGCAGCCGGTCATCACTGAACCGCCTGTTGTTCAAAGCAAAATTACTGAACCTTCTCCCGAGATAGTGACTCAGCGCTTGATCCAGAATGAGCAGATCATCCGAATTGAATCCCAGCAAGTCGTACAAGAACGGCACGAAAGAGTGGAATCCCATGAGCAAACTCATGAGATTCTCAATCAAAGGGTTGAGCGACTGATTGTTGAAACACCTGCTATGCCAGTAAGCCAATTCAGCCCAGCAGTTTCATCTGCACAGACTACATCATCAATTGGAAGGCAGGAAAGCGCAGTTCCAGCACCGGTGGAGATTTATATTGGCCGTATCGAGGTGCATGCAGTCAATCAGGCAGCCTCGCTACCCCATCATAGTCAAACGTCAAGGCCTGCTGCGAAGTCGCTGGAGGAATATCTACAGGAACGCAACAGCCCGCGTCGGGGAGGGCGGTCATGAGCAGTACTCTTGGCGTGGCTGCTACGGCAGCTGTGTTACAACAGATGCTGCAAAATGGTTTGTCTGCTTTGAAAATCGGTGATGTACTTGGGGGTACGCCACCTAGTGTGACATGTTTACCTGCGGATCGTGTTGATCTTGAGGGTACAGCGAGCCTAATCAATCTTTTTCTTTACTATCTAACGCGCAATTCTGGTTGGAGCAACCTGGACTATCCCAGCCGCGACAGTCGTGGAGAGCGTGTTGCAAACCCTTTGTTGGCGTTGGATCTTTATTTTATGGTTACGGCATACGGTGTGGCAGATTTTCACGCGGAGGTATTGCTGGGTGCAGCCATGCAGATTCTGCATGAAACACCCGTTCTCGGGCGGGAGTCGATACGCTTAGCACTGAAACCTGATCCCGCTAAACCCAATATTCCTAAGCAACTGGAACTGGCGGGCCTGGCTGATCAACTTGAACAAGTGCGCATTAGTCCTGTGAATCAAAGCATTGATGATGTTTCTCGTATCTGGTCGGCTATTCAGATGCCGTTGAGGCAGAGTGCAGCTTATATGGTGAGCGTGGTGTTAATCGATACCGAACCCAGCCAGCGCGTGCCGTTGCCGGTCTTGGGTTCCAGAATTTACGTCATGCCTTTTAAACAGCCCAGGATTGACCGAGTAGAAGCTGCCGATGCACCGCTGAGTCCAATTTTGGCAGATACGATATTGCGTTTGACTGGCGCACATTTCAAGGCACAACCGATGCGAGTACTGGTTAGCGGGCTAGATGTCACTTCCGGGTTGAGCAAGGTTGAAGATCAGTTTCTGGAACTCAGTCTGCTGCCAGCAATACCCAAAGGATTGCGTTCCGGAGTAAATACCGTGCAAGTTACACACCCGCAATTGATGGGCGAGCCGCAAACAGAACATTCGGCAGTGGAATCCAACTTGGCGGCATTCGTGCTTAACCCGAAGGCTGTTTTCAGCGTAGAGTCAGGTGCCACCAGCACGGTTATCAATGGCGTGACCTACAAAACGGGAAAAATCAAAGTAACTTTGTCACCACGGGTAGACGCTCATCAGCGTGTGCGATTGCTGCTTAATGAACAAAATCCGCCTAACACCAGGCCTGCACGCGCTTATACATTTTATGCCGGGGAAAGAAATGGCATTACACCTCCTGCAACTGATACGGATATCATCCTGATTCCCTACATGCTGGTCGCTCAAGGTGACTTTCTGGCAAGGGTGCAAGTGGATGCAGGAATTAGCCCGTTGACGACAGGGGTTGATGGACGATTTGCTTCCCCCGTGGTGACTTTATGAGTGATCGTCGCGAATTTGCAAAAAATCATCGTGTGCTTACACAAGCGCTGGATGAGCTGGTGCATTTTCTGAGATTGCGTTTACAAGGTAATTCTATCCAGCAAACGACCTTTCTGGAGACACCGCCAGCCTTGGCACGTCTGGCAGAACGGCTCAATCTGACAAGATTCGAGCAGGTATTGCTGTTTTTGGCGGCAGCGCCTGATCTGGATGCGCGTTTTAAACAAATTTTTGCTGAAGCACATGGAGATGCTGCAAAGCCTTGGCTGACATTTGGTTTGGCTTTGGATTGCTTGCCAGATCCGGAATGGCGGGCTATCACACCTGTGGGGCGTTTGCGCCGCTGGCAATTACTGGAACTGGTCGGGATGGGCAGTGCACTTGATGCGCGCGTCGTAGTTGATGAAACTATTCTGCATCATATCGCTGGTCTCAGTTATCCTGATCCGCGCATCGAACCCTGGTTTCGACAGGAAACCATACCGGAAGATGCCTGTTCTGAATGGTCAGATTCACTCCAGAATGGTGAGATGGCTACAAGCATAGCTGCGATCTCCGCTGAGTGGCAAAACTCGCCAAGTCTTGCATTATCCCCGGTAGTTAGAGTCAAAGGTGTGGATGGTTTCAGATTGGTGCATTGCCTCGCTTCGCAGCTTGGTCTCAAAGTTTATCGCCTTTTCTCATACGCTTTACCTGAGATTCAGCCGGAACGCGAAACACTGGCTCGTTTGTGGGAGCGTGAAGCCTTGTTACGGGGTGCATTACTTTGGGTGGATGTTGAGTACATGGCTTCTGAGGAAGAAAGCCGTTTTGCTGATTTTATCGACCGCCTGCAAAGTTTGATAGTATTCACGGGATCACATGCTTTGCCGTTACGCCGCACCCAACATCAGATTGCTTTGCCGATTGGTAGTGTTGAGACACGGCTTTCAGCATGGCAAAAATCTCTGGGTGCCAATGCTACCAAGTTGGACTGCTATCTTCCATCTATTGCTGAACAGTTTCATTTGAGTGGTGCAACCATTGGCCGTCTGGCTGAGCAAGCCATGAATTCCCAGCAACCTCTAGAAGAAGCATTATGGTCAGCTTGCCGGCTTGAGGCACGACATGGACTGGATCAATTGGCAGTTCGGATCGAGAGCCATGCACGATGGGATGATCTGGTGTTACCAGAGGCTTCAATTACTTCATTGCGCACGATTGCAGCGCAGGTTAGACAGAGATCTAAGGTATATCGTGAATGGGGTTTTGCTGAAAATGGTGATAGAGGACTTGGTATTGCTGCTCTGTTTTCAGGCGGCAGCGGAACAGGCAAGACCTTGGCAGCTGAAGTTTTAGCTAATGAACTGCAACTGGATTTGTTTAGGGTAGATCTGGCGGCTCTGGTTAGTAAGTTCATCGGCGAGACGGAAAAGAATCTTGCAAAGGTATTTGATGCCGCCGAAGTTAGTGGCGCTATTTTGCTCTTCGACGAAGCAGATGCGCTTTTTGGCAAGCGTAGTGAAGTAAGAGACAGTCATGATCGGTATGCCAACCTTGAAGTGAGTTACTTGCTACAACGCATTGAAACTTATCGAGGATTAGCTATTCTTACGACTAATCTGAAACAGTCTATCGATACAGCTTTTCAGCGGCGTATTCGTTTTGTGGTGCATTTTCCGTTCCCTGATGTTGAGGCGCGTTCGGCTATCTGGCAACGAATATTTCCAGTCAGGACTCCAACTTTAGCGTTGGATGTCAGCAAACTCGCGCGCTTGTCTCTTTCTGGCGGACATATCCGTAATCTAGCGCTTAATGCGGCCTTTCTTGCTGCAGACGAAGGTGATGTTGTTTCCATGCGCCATTTGCATAGTGCTGCAGAAACAGAGTTTGCCAAGCTGGAAAAACCATTGCCTGGGAACGAAGTTGGGGATTGGATATGAAACGGCCTATTACGTTAGCTGCGCCAGTCGTTCCTTTGAATGTTTCAGTTGGCGAAATGCACTTGTCTGGTTATTCGAAGCGCGATGGTGCTCGGTTCGCTAGTGCTTTTCAGCAAGAACTCGGTCGTTTGCTTCAAGCGCAGCCGCAACCGGCTGCAGGATATCGGCAGGATCAACTTATGTTGCCCCGTTTTTATACCCAGGCGCAGGAACGGCCAGAACAAACCGGCCGCCGGCTTGCTCGTGCCATTGCAAGGGCGTTGCGGCCATGAGCGAACGGGCATTAGCTAGCGTCATGCCGGAGCAGGATACGCTGGTTTTACGGCCAACTCAACGCAGCCATCAGTTGTTGCAACGCAAATGTGCCTGTAATGCCGCTGCTGGCAGTAGTGGCCAATGCAGTGCTTGCGCGGAAAAGGCGATGAGTTTGCAGCGGCGCGCCAATGGAGAGAATGCTCAACAAAGCGGTGTGCCGGATTCGGTCTCCGATACATTATCTAAACCTGGCCAGCCTTTGGATCATGAGACTCGTGGTTACATGGAATCTCGCTTCGGTGCAGATTTCAATGGGATACGTATTCATCATGATTCGTCTGCTGCACAATCTGCGCGCGATGTTGATGCTCATGCCTATGCTCTTGGTCAACATATTGTATTTAACCAAGGGCAATACCAACCACAAAGTGAATCCGGACGTCATCTGATTGCGCATGAACTAGCACATACCTTGCAACAGCAAGGGTTGCAACGCGCTGGTATCAGCAGCCTGCAGGATCAGGGGCCTGAGTACCAGCGTCTGGAACGTGAAGCGGACCAAGTAGCTGATACTGTTATGCGCGGGCAAGCGGTATCCACTAGCATGCTAAGCCGGAGTGGGCTCAGACTATCCCGCAAAGGTACAAAAAATTTGCAGGTTGAGAGTAGCTATTACAGCGAAAAAAATAAAAAAGACGTGCAAATGAAAACTAACCATGTTGTTGAGCCTGAGAAGTCCATGACCGCTAAGAACAAAGATCTGGCTTCGTTCAAAGTGGACTATCTGGTGCTGGATGGATCTAAAGGGCCCGTAATTAAAGAGTGGAAGACTAAGGCCAAATCGCAGGCTCTGCGCGCCATTATTACCATGCAGGACACCAAAGCGCAGGAAGCCGGGTTATGGCAGATGCGAGTCAGTTCTGATGAGCTTCGTGCACGGTGGGTCAACAAACGTGGTTGGAAAATGGGTGATGCACTGAATGCGTCATGGAAACAAGCAGGCGAGAAGGAGGGGGCTGATGCTGAGTTTCCACGCGTGTCTGGGCGTGCCTGTGAGATGGATCACATCATTGAATTGCAGGTAGGGGGCGACAACACGGAAGAAAACATCCAGGTGCTGGACCGCATTGAAAACGGCATGAGCGGAAGTTTGATCAAACAACAAGTATTTGGTTTGGCGCAGGCCATTGCAACATCGCTCAAGGATGAAGGAAAAGAGACACCGGAGCAAATCCGCGTGGTGTTTCAGGATGTGAAGATGGAAGGTGATGGTACGTGCGGACCCTGCTGCAAAACTGCAAAGAAATTAGGAAAACCGACCAAGGAAGGCAAGGCCGAGAAATCCACTGATATTTTGATCGATTACATAATTATTGCCGGTGGAACAACGATCGCCCTGCGCGTCAGTGGTAAAAACAAAAGTAGCAAGATTTTAGAATCCGATGTGCCAAGCAACCAGGCAGCAGCCGAGATTATTCCTGGTTTGCTTTTGATTGAACTGTATCGGGGGGGTAAAGGTAAAGACAAGATCAATGCCCGGATCGATGACAGGACGAAAACGCGTCTTCCCATATCCCTGCCAGCTAAGGGCAAGCCTGTGGAACTCGATGTAAAGGAAGGGGGAAAGATTGAATTGTCTGCTGAGGCAAAGAAGGATGCAGGAATTGCCTTTACTTATGATTATTTAAGCCCCGGGCGTTTCACTAAATTAGAATTTGAAGCGGGAGGACTGTCTGGTGAGGGCTATATCACCCCTAGCAAAGTACCGTTCTTATCTAGAATTGATGTGGCATTTTCACAGGATTATTTCCGCATCAAAGCCCCAATTGATAAAGACAAGTTAAAGCCGCCTTTTCCCGGCGTAAAGATTACCGAAGCTTCTGTAGCGATGGAATTGGCGCCAAAGCTCAAGCCAGTAGGTACGATTGCTTTTGAATTCGGTACTGCCCGCAAACTTGCTAGTAGTAAAGTCGAAGTTTCGGCCGATGATGCCGGACTGGTGCTGATTGGCAAACTGCAGGTTTTTCTGCCAGGTGTGGACGATGCCAGCGGCGAGGTGAAATATCAAGGCGGAGCATGGAGTGGCGGTGCAACCGTCAGTGCCAGTAAATTACAGTCAAGACTTAAATATATTAAGAGTGGAGAAGTCAATGTCAGTATCAAATCAAACAAGCTGGAGGCAGGGGGTAAGGTTGATCTAAACCTGCCAGGTAATAACGAAGCCACATTGGAATTGGGTTATCGCGAAAACAAATGGATTTTCTCTGGACGAGGCCAGATCAAAGTCAAGTCTCCCTACCTCAAGCCGATTCAGGCCAGAATACTTTATGATGGCGATCTCTTCATTGCAACGGGACTGGCGGGCATTGCCTTCAATGGTCTGGATGGTACAGTCGATGCTACTTACGAAAACAGGAATGGTGATGAAAAAGTCTACGGCAAGGGTGATATCAAGATCGACAAAGGACGAGCCAAAGGCAACATTATTGTTGAACTGCATCCCAATCAGAAAATCACCGGCAAAGGGAAGCTCTTCTATGAGATCAAGAAAGATCTGATTGCTACGGCGGGTATTGCTGTTGATGAACAACAAAAAATTACCTTTGAGGGTGAATTAAGCTTCCCTGATATTCAGTTGTTCAAACGCTTTCCTGAATCCGAAAAAAAGAATTCTATTTTCAAGGCGTCTGGCAGCATTCCCATTCCAGGTGCTAGCATCGGGCCGATCGGTCTTAAAGTAAAGCTATACGGCGGGCTGGATTATTACTATTACGTAGGTCCTGGTGTATTAAAAAACGTCAAAGCGACGGCTAAATTCAATCCTTTTGAGACTGACCCTGATTTTTCATTCACTCTGAGAGCAACTGCCAGCATTCCAGCTGGAGGTGGCATTACAGGGACTGTTGGTGCTGATGTGGTAATAGATGCCTATATTGCAGAGGTGGGTGGAGGATTGAGCGTAGAGGCCACTGCAGGCTTGGAAGGTAAGGCAGAACTTTCCAGCGAAATAAATTATGCGAAGGATATATTTAATGTTGATGCCAGCGCCTATATCGGTGGCAGGGTGATTTTGTCAGCGGGTCTTAATGCTCATGTCTATGCCGAAGCCGGTGTATGGAAACTCAAGGTGCGTACAGATAAATACTGGGATCTGGCGCATACCAATTTCGATACAGGGTTGTCGCTTGGGGTGCGCTTGCCGTTGCATTACGACAATCAGAATGGCTTCAGAATGCCTTCGCTTTCTGATATCAAACCAGAACCAGCCAATCTAGACATCAGCCCATCGCAAATGCTGGGAAAAATCTTTGGCGATGCCAAGAGCACTGAGAAAGAGACATGACATGACCGGATTTTCAAATTCCCCACGATTGCTAAAGGGTGGTCTTATCCTGATGGATCAAGCCAGTGGATCAGTCAATCGGGTGATTGCCTTGCAATACAATCCAGATCAGGTTACGCGGGCATTGCAACCGCAAAGTACCGGGGGGAGCGCTGCGATGAGCGAACCCATGCGCTTGAAGGGACCACCCATTGAGACCATCAAGCTAGATGCAGAAATCGATGCCACCGATCAATTGGAGTTTCCCGATAGTCACGCGGTTGCAGTCAAAGTCGGGTTGCATCCGCAATTGGCGGCACTTGAGACCATTGTATATCCTGATAGCGAGACTCTGATTCATAACAATCAACTGGCAAATGCCGGTATGCTGGAGATTGTTCCAGTGCAAGCGCCATTGCTGCTATTTGTGTGGAGCAAGGAGCGAGTAGTGCCGGTACGCATCACTGATTTTTCGATTGTGGAAGAGGCATTCGACGTTAATCTTAACCCCATTCGTGCACGAATCAACTTGGGTATGCGCGTCCTGAACATCAATGATCTGGGCTTTAATGATAAGGGCGGGCACCTCTTCATGGTATATCACCAGCAGAAGGAGCGGCTTATGACCCAAGCAACCAGTGCTGCGTTGGCTAGCCTGGGTTTGGGAGCACTGCCATGATAAGGACGATAGTATGAACGATAACCGTTTTCCACCGACTAGCCGCTATGCAGCCACCGATACGGCTGAGGTAGTTCAGCCGGATGGCCGCCGCATAGTCTATTTGCGTCGCAGGTTTGTGCCAGATCCCTCAAGGTACGCTACCATGCTGGAGCATCGCATAGTGGAAGGCGACAGACTTGACCGGCTGACAGCGGCTTATCTCGGTGATGCCGAGCTTTTTTGGCGTCTGGCAGATGCCAATGGGGTGATGCATCCACGCGAACTTGAAGAACTGGGGCGATGGATACGTTTGACATTGCCGGAAGGCATGCTGGGACCTGCTGATGCTTAAGGGAATTCATGTCTCGCTATTGGTAGGGCCCGCGGTTCCGATCCCGGCGCCTAAACCGATAATGGATGCATTGCAGAGCATTCAGGTGACTTCTGACGCAAATGCACGTAGCGGATTTCAGATTAAATTCAACATTGATAACCAGTCGCCTTTACATACATTGCTTGTGCTGGCTGGTGGCAGGGTTCCTTGGTTGCGGGTGCTGATTGTGATTACTATCAACAGTCTGCCTATGGTGATGATGGATGGATTGATCACTCGGCAAGAGATTAGCGCATCGAATGAACCGGGAATGAGTGTACTGACAGTCACCGGTGAGGATTTAACAGTAGCGATGGATCAGCGGGAGTTTAACGGTATTCCCTATCCAGCAATGCCTGCAGAAGCGCGTGTGGCTTTGATTGTGGCCAAGTATGCGTTGTATGGTATGGTACCTTTGGTGGTGCCCTCCATTTTTACGGATGTCCCTATTCCAACTGATAAGATTCCTACTCACGAAGGTACTGATCTGGCCTATGTGCAGAAATTGGCCAAGGATGCCGGCTATGTATTTTATGTTGATTCTGGTCCGTTGCCAGGCATGAACACTGCATACTGGGGGCCGGAAATTAAGCTAGGTATGCCCCAGCCTGCGCTCAATATCGGGATGGATGCTCATACTAATGTAGAGTCATTGTCCTTTACCTCGAATCAGACTGGTGCAACGTTACCGATTGTATTTATTCAGAATACCTTAACCAAAGTTGCAATTCCATTACCAATTCCAGATATCTCATTGTTGAATCCGCCGCTCGGAGCGATTCCGCCGATACCTAAAGAAATTACCCTGCTCAAGGAAACAGCAAAAATGTCACCGATGGCGGCGCTGTCCAAAGGCATGGCCGCAGCTTCATCAACAGCAGATGTAGTAACTGCCAATGGCAGTCTTGATGTCTTGCGCTACGGTAATATTCTCAAAGCACGGCAAATAGTTGGAGTACGAGGTGCTGGGCTTGCCTTCGATGGGCTTTATTATGTCAAGAAAGTCAGCAGTACTTTCAAGCCGGGGGAGTTTAAGCAGAATTTCACGATCTCCCGCAATGGACTGATATCAACGCTGCCAAGGGTGCCAGTATGAGTGAACAAACGCGTTTCTATGGTAAATATCGGGGGATGGTATTCAATAATATTGACCCTATGCAAACCGGACGTATCCAGGTGCAGGTACCGGATGTGCTGGGTCCTGGCATGACGAGCTGGGCGATGCCATGCGTGCCTTTTGCCGGCAAGCAGAGCGGAGTGTTCGTGTTGCCGCAGATCGGTGATGGTGTTTGGGTGGAATTTGAGCAAGGCGATATCGATTATCCGATCTGGGTAGGCGGATTTTGGGGCAGCACTGCGGAAGTTCCAGCGCTGGCGCTGACTGGATTACCGGTCTCGCCCAGCATCGTGTTGCAGACGAGTGGCCAGAATACGTTGATGTTGTCTGACTTGCCGGGACCGGCCGGCGGGATTCTCCTGAAAAGTACGACAGGTGCGATGATTTCTATCAATGAAATCGGTATTACCATCAGTAACGGGCAAGGCGCCACCATTACCCTGAATGGACCGGCGATCAATTTCAATCAAGGGGCGTTGACAGTGATATAGATACGACTATGCCAGGTTTTCTTTTACATGCGGGTGCAACCGTACTTTGCGCGCATGCCGGGCAGGCCACACCAACGGTTCCGTTTCCGCGTGTGATGGTCTCCGGGCAGCCGATAGTGACACTATCGACGCCATATGTCATTGCGGGTTGCACCATGCCGCCGCCAACTGCTGGTAACGGACCGTGTGTAAGCGGGCAATGGTTGATGGGCGCTACGCGGATACTTGCAGGTGGTGCACCGGTGTTACTTCAGTCCAGCACGTCAATTTGTGCGCCTACTGGGATCCCGATGATGGTTGTTGCAACGCAGGCTCGTGTTTTAGGAGTATGACATGGCACTCAGTTTTCCTTATCGGATTGATTCGCGTGGCCGTAGCGCCGAGGTGTTTGAAGATATTCATATCCGCGACATGATTGAACAGGTGCTATTCACAGTTCCGGGCGAACGGGTGAATCGGCCTGATTTTGGGTGTGGGCTTCTACAGCTGGTTTTTGCGCCTAATAGCGATGCGCTGGCTGCTGCAGTGCAAATGACTGTACAAGGCTCTTTGCAGCAATGGCTGGGCGAATTAATTGAAGTAGAGACTGTGGCAATCGAGCCAAGTGATTCACAATTGCATATAACAGTTCAGTATGTGATTCGTCGTGACCGTGAGCGCGCACGCGCGCAATTTACGCGGAGATTGGCATGAAACGTCAGTTCCGCAGCGAGCATCCGCACCGCCTGCAGTTGTTGCGCAGCCTAAATCCACCCACATTAAACGGCATTGATTACCTTGAGATCGCCTCCTCCGATCAACGCATGCTCAAGGTGGTATGCGTACATCCGGTGGCAGGTATTACCGCTGCCAATTTCAAGATAGAAGGAGGTGTACGTATTACCGGCATCCAGTTGGCTGGTGCCATTAACATTAATGGCAGGGAAATCACCCTGAATGTCAATGAGGCGGGCGATTTTTCCTGGTATACCTTGGTAATTCAGAATCTAGCGGTTCCAGACGATCCTCCTGCCGGGTTTGACCCGTGCTTAGCCAGCATTCGCTTTAGTTTCAAGGCGCAGTGTTCGTCTGATTTTGATTGCACAAATGAACAAAAATGTCCTCCAGAAATTTTAAATGAACCGCTGCTGGATTATTTAGCCAAGGATTATGGCAGTTTCCGGCGATTAATGCTGGATCGCATGGAACAATTGATTCCGCAAAGCCGTGAACGAAATCCAGCCGATTTTACGGTTGCCCTGATTGAGATGCTGGCACATGTCGGGGACCAGCTCAGTTACTATCAGGATTCTGTCTCCACGGAAGCCTATCTGGGCACCGCCAGGCAGCGTATATCCTTGCGCCGGCACGCCCGGCTACTGGATTATGCAATACATGATGGATGTAATAGCCGGGTTTTTATTGCGCTGGAAGTCAAAGCATCAGCTGATGGCAAGAATCTGCCTGTGCATACGCCTTTTCTCACTCGCGACAAAGATAGTAATACCGTTGAGTCTACAGCTATTCTCGAAAAATTGCCCGATGGCAGCACGCAAGTGTTTGAAACCCTGCATGACCTATTCTTGCAATCGGCCCATAACCAAATCCAGATTCATGCATGGAGCGATCCGAATTTTTGCCTGATCAAAGGCGCTATCGCAGCAGCACTCGTAAACAAACCTGCTCTTTCACTCCAGCCTGGCGACGTGCTGATATTTGAGGAAATATTGAGTCCTGCCACAGAACGCCCGGAAGATGCTAATCGAAATCACCGTCATGCTGTTCGTTTGTTGACTGTTGAAGATGGCATTGATCCTATGGGCGATGTTGATCCAGCGACGAACACGGCCATTCCTGTCCCGCTTAAGTTGGTAACCTGGCATGAAGAAGATGCACTGCCGTTTCCGCTTTGCGTCACGGCCGAATTTTCTGTTGGAGGTGCTGTGGAGGTGAAGGCTATTTCTATTGCTCGCGGCAATGTTGTGCTGGCTGACCATGGCATGTCTGTAGCTAGTGTGCCGCTCATTCCAGATATGGTGGCGGAACAAAGTACTTACCGGCCACATTTGCGTGATACCGGACTAGCATTTGCCGAGCCTTATTTGCACAGCAAGGTTATAGCATCGCTCAAGACCGCGCACCCGGTATCCGCCTGCGCTACGTTGAAGCAAAATTCCAGGAGAGCGCAACCCGCCAATATGGTTTTGCAACTTGATGACGCAAGTCTTCTCGGTGATCAGCCATTAGCTGGTAGTCCATCCTGGACTCCTCAAGGTGATTTGCTTGCGAGTGATCGTTTTGCGCAGGAATTCGTTGTTGAAACCGAACATGACGGTCAAGCTTACTTGCGATTTGGTGACAACCATTTTGGCATGGCGCCGGAGCCCGGTTCACGACTGCTGGCTTCGTATCGAATTGGTGGTGGACGAATGAGCAATGTCGGGGCAGAATCGATCACGCGACTGGTAACTGACGATCCTGCCATTAAGCCATATGTTGTTACTGTCCGCAATCCTATGCCTGCTCAGGGAGGCGAAGATCCAGAATCGGCTGATGCCATCAAGCTGTTTGCCCCGGAGGCATTCCGAACTCAAGAGAGAGCCGTTACCGAAGATGACTATGCACGTGTTGCAGAACGTCATCCCGAAGTGCAACGTGCTGCTGCCAGACTACGCTGGACCGGTAGTTGGTACACTATGTGCGTGATGGTGGACCGTCGTGGTGGCAAATCTTTGGATAGCGCTTTCCGCAACGAAATGCTCCAGCATATGGAGCGTTTCCGTTTGGCTGGCTACGACCTTGATCTCTCTGAGCCTGTCTTTGTGCCATTGGATATCGAACTGGTGATATGTGTTCTGCCCGGTTATTTTGCCGTGACGGTAGAACTGGCGATTTTGAAGGTACTCAGTAACAAGACTGATGAGGACGGCGCCATGGGGTTCTTTCATCCGGACAATTTTAGTTTTGGTGTTCCGTTGCTGCTTTCGCGAATGATTGAGCGCGTGATGGCGGTAAAGGGGATTGCATCAATTGGTGTCACAGTGTTCCAGCGTTTGAATAAAGTGGCTAATCACGAGATCGAAGATGGCCGTATCACTGCCGCACCTCTGGAGATTCTGCGGCTGGATAACGATCCTAGCTTTCCTGAAAACGGCCGCCTGATATTAACCATGCGAGGTGGTATATGAGCGATACACTCGAATGCGGTTGTTGTGCCGGTGTGCACACTTTGACACCGGGTAGCGAATACAATCCCCCGGGGCAATCATTATTGCGTTATCGAATTGGCACACATGCGCGCTTTTTACAAAGCCAGATCACCAGATTAGCAGAACAGCCTGAATTAGTAGATCTGACCACGCGCGAAAGTAATGATCCAGCGCTGGCGTTGCTGGATTCCTGGTCAGCTGTGCTGGATGTGCTGAGTTTTTATCAGGAGCGCATCGCAAACGAAGGCTATTTACGTACGTCCACTGAACGACGCTCTGTGCTGGAACTAGCACGTGCAATCGGCTATGAATTGCGCTCCGGTGTCGCCGCATCGACTTTTCTGGCTTTCACCATAGAAAGCGCTACCGGTCCACAAACTAACACTCATATTGCGGTTGGCACTAAAAGCCAAAGCATTCCAGCACAGGACGAAAAGGCTCAGGTCTTTGAAACGTTGGGAGCAATTGATGCGCGACCCGCCTGGAATGCGCTGAGAGTAGTTCATGAAGAAACGTTACTGCCATTTTGGGGCGGCAAGACGTTATATTTGCGCGGCCAAAATACAAGATTGCAGCCTGGCGACGTGCTGCTGATTATCGGTGATGAAAGAGTGAGTAATCCGGGTAGCGAAAACTGGGATGTGCGTCATGCTATCCGCATACAGAATGTCCAACCAACCGAGCCAAGCGCTGATCCGTTGGCTGGATATACTGTAGTCACGCTGGATAAACCCTTGGGCGAGGTGATGCCGCATGTCGAACCCGCCAAGAAAACCCCTCGCTGTTATGCTTTGCGCGGTAAAGCCAATCTGTTTGGTAGTAATGCACCGGATTGGCGCGTCATGCCTCAGACTTTACGTGCAAGCTATCTTGGATACGACGACCCGGCTCAGGCCAAGATCAGTGAGCAGGGTGAATGGCCTAGATTCACCCTGGCTGATATATCTGACCCTCCCTCTAATCTAGCAACCGGTACGGGCCTCTACGCTGAATATTTTGAAGGATTGCAGTTAAATAAGCGTAAGTTGAGCCGTATTGATGCCACCATCGACAATCCTTGGAATACGCTAAGCCTGACGCCGGATTTGTCGGCAACCAATTTTTCAGCACGCTGGACAGGATGGGTGCAAGCGCCCAGTAGTGGTGATTATAAATTTTTCCTACGTGGAGACGATGGCATCCGGCTCTGGATAAACGATAAACTAGTCATTAATCAATGGAAGCTTCAGGCAGCGACTGAATACACTTCGCCCTCTATCGCGTTTCAAGCTGGGCAAAAATACGATATCCGAATCGAATACTATCAGGGACCGGGTGCTGCGGTATGTCAGCTCTCCTGGCAAGGGCCAGGTATTGCCAAACAGATTGTGCCATCTAATCGTTTATATCCACGTGATATTTATACAGTGCATCTGGATGCCAGCTATCCAAAATGGACGCCAGGTAGCTGGATGGTGATGAGTACGCCTGAATATCAAGAGGTATATCAGATCAAGGCGACGAGCGAGGATGCGCGCTCTCAATTCACGCTTTCCAGCAAAACAACGCGACTCACCCTGAGGGGAGAAAATCTTTATGCAATATTCAATGAAAGGTTGCGGGATATTACGGCCTATGGCGAATCCGTGGAATTACCTTGGGCATTCCGCCCTTTGTCAGGACTACTGACTGGGCACGTTCTGGATCTTACGCAGCTTGAACCAGATTTGGCAGAAGGACGCTGGATTGCCGTGAGTGGCAGTGTGCTGGCTCCGATAACTCAAAACAGCGTTGTTTTAAATCGCTTACAAAAGCACGATGATCTGGCTGCGATAGAGCTTGCGAGAGATGGAAAAACTGCCCTCATTTCATTCGCCGATGGTCAGAGCTTTACCGCTGCATTGGACGTGTGTTCTGAAGTTGTCCGCATACGCCGTGCGGATGCAATAAATGGACATACGCAGTTGCAACTTGAATCAGACCTGGAATATGCCTATTTGCCGGTAACTGTCCGTATTAACGCAAATGTGGCTCCAGCCAGCCATGGCGACAGCAAGCAAATGCAGATTCAGCCGGAAGTATTGGGTAGTGGTGATAGTAGCCGTATTTTTCAGCGCTTTACCTTACGTCAGTCACCATTGACCTATGTGTCGGCATCAACACCATCAGGAACACAAAGCACACTTGAAATCCATGTGGATGGAGTACGTTGGTATGAAGCGTCAAACATCACCGCTCTTGGTCCGCGGGATCGATCCTATCTGCTTCGCCTGAGCGATGACAGTGTAGCTACCGTTCAATTTGGTGATGGTTGGAATGGCGCCCGTCTTACTAGCGGCCAGATGAATGTTGAAGCCAGATATCGGGTCGGTATCGGCTCAGCGGGGAACGTAGCGGCTGGCAAAATAAGCCTATTGTTGACCAGGCCGCTGGGTTTGAAAGATGTTACCAATCCCGTTCCAGCCAGCGGTGGTGTCGATCCTGAAACGGGTGAACGCGCACGTCGTAATGCACCGCTTACGGTGCGTACGCTGGATCGTATCGTATCCTTGCAGGATTTTGAGGATTTTGCCGCAGCCTATGCGGGTATTGGTAAGGCGCAGGCTGTTTGGCTCTGGAATGGAGAAGAGCGTCTGGTACATTTGACTGTGAGCGGTGTGGGAGGTGCCAATATTGATCCTGCCTCAATTTTATATCAAAATCTGACGAGTGCCATTAATGCCGTGCGGCCTCCTCATCAGCCGCTCGTGCTCGCACCAGGATCTATTTTATGGTTTGGTCTGCAAGCCAAAATCAGCATTTTGCCGGATTTCGAATCAACCAAAGTGCTTCCACGTATTCTTCAGTCCTTGCAGATAGCTTTCGGGTTTGATGCTCGGCAGTATGGGCAATCGCTAAGTGGCAGTGAATTACTTGCTGTGATGCAGGCAGTTGAAGGAGTAGACTGGATTGATCTCGATACCATATTTATCAGGCGCTCAATAGCTGGCCCCATAACGGCTACGGTAAAGGGGCCAGATGGCCGCCTGCGTGCGAATCGTGCGCTTTGGCAAAATGAGCAGATAATGCAGGCTGAACTGCTGTTACTGAATGCCAATGATGTCACCCTGAAGGATATGACGCTATGACAATAGACGTTGATTTTCTATTTTCGCGCCTGCCATTGTTTTATCAGGAACGTGATGTAGAGCAAGGTGGTCGGCTACGGGCGTTGCTAAAGGTGATCGCCGAGCAAGGTGCGATACTGGAATCGGATATTGCTCGTCTTTACGACAACTGGTTCATTGAAACCTGCGATGACTGGTTGATTCCCTATATTGGTGATTTGCTGGGTGTGCGTGGGTTGTACTCTGTTGAAGGGACGCAGGCATTCGGGCAGCGAGCGCTGGTTGCAAATACGCTACGCATGCGCCGGCGCAAGGGTACGGTACCTGTGCTTGAAGAACTGGCTTTTGATACCACCGGATGGCGAGCACATGCAGTAGAGTTTTTCCAATTGCTGGAAACTACTCAACACATCAATCACCGTCGATTGTTTAATGTGCGCACACCAGACTTGCGCAATGCTTCTCTGCTCGAGCGAATTGACAGCGCATTTGATCGTACAGCCCATACAGCAGAAGTACGGTCATTATCCGCCGGACGTTACAATATCCCAAATATTGGTCTCTATTTATGGCGTTTGAATGCTTATGCCATACAACGAAGTACCGCCAGCGTAGAATCTTCTCATCCAGGCTTGTATCGATTTGACCCGCTGGGGCGCGATATGCTTCTCTTCAACCGTCCGCGTACCGAAACCGATATTGTTCATTTGACCGAACCCATCAATGTGCCAGAATCTTTGTCGCGGTATGAGCTGCATAACGAACTTACTGCAATTCGCCAGGCATTGACGGATCATGAAGATCCGGCACTGGCGTATTTTTCCGGAAACGAAGGCGGCCCGGTTTTGCGCATCTGGCTGGATGGACAGGAATTACCCAATGAACATTTGATTATCTGCAATCTCTCGCCATTACCAAAAGACCCTGCTCCTCACGATTGGCGCCGGCCTCCTGTGAATGTAACAGTCACTGCCACCAAACCCGGACTCACTAACCTCACATTTCCGGCGGATCCTGCCAGGTTTCTTGTGGGTTTCGATCCTGTATTGGGTCGGATTGCCTTGCCAGCAGGCAAAACCGCAAACAAGGTTGAAGTGGCATATGCGTATGGTTTTCCTGGTGATATCGGTGGCGGTCCATATGACCGGCGTTCTGTGCGCCAAGAAGACGAGGTGGAGGAGGGTTTACTAAATCCTGCAGATTTCGATACGGTGTTGCGCGTACCTGCAAACAAACCAACACTGGCTTTGGCGCTCGCCACTGTTAATCCCGGCAAGCGTATTCTAGTCCGGCTGGATACTGATGCCAGTGAGTCTCTTGCGCCAGTGCTAAATCTGCCGGATACCCACCTTGCGATCGAGGCAGTGAATCGCCGCCGCCCCGTCTTGATCGGCAATATCACATTGGAAGGGAATGATAATACCCGTCTCACTCTTTCAGGCATTACGTTGGATGGCCAGTTGAAACTGCAAGGAGCATTGCGCGAAGTGAATCTGCGGCATTGCAGCCTTACCCCGAAAATGGGCGGGGTCCAGCACACTGGTACTGGTTCAGAATTTAAAATTACCCTGACGCATTGCATTAGCGGCCCAATTACCGTAAAGAACTCGATCACTGGCGTAACTGCCCGCTGGTGCATTATCGACGGTTTGGCACAGAGCGCGTTTGATTTGCCAGATACCATATTGACGCTGGATCGCTGCACGATTTTGGGAGAAACTGCGGCTGGCGAACTACTGGCAAGTAACAGTCTGTTTACAGAGCGCCTCACTATCACTCGCAAGCAGGAAGGTTGCATGCGCTTTTGTTTCGTGCCGCTCAAGTCGCTAACGCCCAAACGTTACCGGTGCCTGCCGGACATGGTAATGAAAGACTTGCCCAAAGCCATAGCAGCTAATGAAGCGGTTAGGGTAACGCCAAGTTTCACTTCCACTCAGTTTGGTAATTCAGCCTATGGCCAGCTTGCGGCAGGGACTGCCACTGAAATTCTCACTGGTGCGGAAGATGGTGCTGAAATCGGTGTTTGGAACTTGCTAAAGCAAGCCCAACGTGAAGCTAACCTGCGGCAAGCGCTAAATGAATATCTGAGATTTGGTCTTGAAGCCGGTGTGATATTTGTAAACTGATATTCAGTTAATGATGCTCGTTTAAGTTTAAGGAAATACAACATGAAAGCCGATCTAACTCGTCTCACATTTCGAACAGACAAGCACTACCGTAGCGTCCGCATGCAGCAGGGGCGGGTGCAAATGGATGCAGACTGGAACGAGCAACAGGATATTCTGAATCATCGTATCGAAACAGAAACTGAGGACACTTTGGGTTATAGTGCCGGGCCTCTAAAGAATCCTGGCTTTACACTGTCTTCTACTGGCAAGAACATTACTATCGGTGCCGGCCAATATTATGTGGAAGGACTGCTGTGCGAGAATCCAGTGTCGGTTACCGTGACTACGCAGCCGGACTTTCCGAGGAATGCCTCACCTATTTTGCCGCCCGGGGAAAGCCTGATTCCAATACCTCCCGCTGGAAGCAATAACCAACCAAATATCATCACCTATAATGCCGCGGGAGCAGCTGTTAATCCACCGGACGGCATTTATATTGCCTATCTTGAAGTCTGGCAGCGCCACATTACTGCACTGGAAGATTCACTGATACGTGAGGTGGCGCTGGGTGGCCCTGATACCGCGACCCGTGAAAAAACCCTATGGCAAGTCAAATTGCTGCGTGCTGCAGATCTTAGCACCAATCTAAACTGTCTATCCGCCAACACCGAATGGGATACCTTGATTGCGAACCCAGACGGGCAACTCGCTGCTCGCGCTGAACCTAGCACGCCACCAAAAGATCCTTGCTTGCTGGCGCCAGAGGCGGGATACCGTCGTTTGGAAAATCAGTTGTACAGGGTAGAAATTCATGATGATGGTACGCTGGTAAAGCCGCGTTTTAAATGGTCCAGAAACAATGGCTTTCTGGAAACCAAAGTTGTGCGCTGGCTGAACGATCCTGTAGCAGATGAGTTTAAAGTAGCCAGCATTGGGCGTGATGCCTTTCTTGCGATAACCGCAGGATGCTGGGTCGAATTTTTTGACGAAACACACGAGTTGCTGGGTCAACCTGGCACTCTGGTCAAGGTGCTCAAAACAGCTGGTAATGTGGTCACTGTCGATCTCGCAACGAAAACCGGTAGTCTGGACAAAGCATTATTCAATGATAATCCACGGGTTCGTGTTTGGGAAAACTGGGCTGATATCGTCACGGGATTACCTAGCAGCAATACCGGATGGGTAGAATTGGAGGATGGCGTCGAGATTAAATTCACGCCTGGAAAATACCGCTCAGGTGATTTCTGGATGATCCCGGCACGTACTGCCAAGGCAGATATCGAATGGCCTAAAGAAGGCAACAAACCTAAGTTTTTGTCGCCTCAAGGTATATTACGAGTGTTTACGCGCCTAGCATTATTCTCAGTATCAGCTGGCAACTGGACCTTCTTATCAGATTGCCGTTCATTGTTTCCGGCACTGAGTGAATTGACAAACCTGTACTACGTTGGCGGAGATGGACAAGAAATCATTCCAGATTTTGTTACCCCGGCCAATAACAAATTGCCAAGCCCGCTGGAAGTAGCGGTGTTCAATGGCGAATTTCCAGTCGCCGGTGCACAAGTCCGATTCGTGACCAGTCATGGCACGTTCCCTAATGGCACACAAACACAGATCGTCAGTACTGCAGCTAACGGTATTTCTTCAATCGATTGGACACTGAGTCCAAATAACCTGAACCAAACTGTTACAGCAGAATTGCTTGAGGCTGGGCAAAGCGCTGTTGGCAAATATACCAAAATTCATTTTTCAGCACGCTTGTCGACAGCCTGTCAGGTTGCATATAACCCAGGGCAATGCAACGACTTGAAGGTATTAGGTGTCACAAATGTGCAGGATGCGATCGATGCGCTATGTCAGCGTATCCGAAGTAACACAGGTTGCTGCGTTACCGTTGGTAGGGATGGGGAATTTCCGGCACTGGACATTGCAATAAAAGCACTGAGTGAGAAGTATTCAGAAATATGTATTTGCCTGTTACCTGGCAACCACCATCTTACCGAAAGCATAAATTTGCAAGCCCAAGGGTTAAAACTGCTGATTCATGGAGCAGGGCGTGGGAGCCAACTAATACTGGAGGGCGGGAAGTTCAACTTTATGGATCTGGATGCCTTATCGCTACGCGATTTTGACATTCTGAATATCGGCGATCCGATTCGCTTGCGCGTACAGGGCACGGCGGAAGTGCAACTTCACAATATGCATATTTCCGGTATGAGCCGGCCGGGATTAAGCCTTGTGCAAATTAGTGAAGCAGAAGATATCCAGATTTCTTCAAGTCGCTTGAATACTTTCCAGAAAGAAGTAACCGATACTTTTAAACAGGTACTATCAGCCATTGACTTGTTGAAACCGCTAAGTGCCAGCTTCAATCTGAAGAACGGCGATATTTTTCAACCGGTTTCACGGGAAGTGGTAGCAGAATTTGCCAAGTACGATGAACATACCCGCAATGCATTAATAAAGAGTATTCAGGCATTTATCAGACAAAGTGCCGCTTCCTCAACTATTTCAGAAGAATCAAAGCAGGCACTGCTAACTTTGGCAGAAACGTTTGTCAGTGAACCTAATACTCGTACTTTGAGTGCAAACCTGAATGCGGTTCGCGCGACATTGATTTTGAACCGGCCCGGTTTTGCACTGGCCATTGAGGATGCACAAGCAAAAACTTTGCTAGCGGATAATCAAATCAATGGCCGGTTTTCGATTTACGGTGAATCGTCGAACATTGAAACGAGTACTGAAATTTTGAATGCAGACTTTCGCAAGCTGCTGCAAGCAGAAATAGCGAGCGGAAGGATTGTGTTGAAGCCTGCTAGAGGTCACCTTCGACTGCGCAATAATGTAATGCGGGAGATCCGTTTTGGTGATGAATTTCTGAATTTTTTGCTCTTTATCATAAATAGTGGCAGGGGAGAGTTAAAAAATTGTTATGCAAACTTGATTGCAGATGCCAATACGCTGGTTGGCAGAGATAGCCAATTAATAGCAATAGATTTAGCTTTTAATGGAAATGTTCTCCAACCATTTAACGATGTGGGGATTGTCATTGCCACACAAGCTAAATATATTGGCAATTTTGCGCATGGCGATTTCAATTTATTTAATGTCGGCAATAACCCGGAAAATTTTGGTAATGGCCGTTTAAATATTGTTTAGTTGGTCGATACGAATTGCATTTTCTAGATTAATACAATTATTCTCGTGCTTTGATGATAATGTATTGGTTCATTCATACACTATCTATAAGCTGCTGCTGTAAGAATCTCTCGTGTTGTTCACAGTATTTTTAGAGAATACTGTAGATGAATATACATAAACGCACTTACTTAACCTTATTGGATCGCCAGGAAATCTGGCGGCTTTATCAAATCCGAATCTGGAGAGTAGTGTAGTTGGTGGAATGATTTTGCCCCGATAATTCGTACATCTTAACGCGCTTATCATGTGCGCAGAATGAGAGATCGAGTCCAGGTGTTTAGAGGTACATTAAGCACTTTTACTTTGGGTAGGTATAATATAAATACAATATAAGTTATTGATTAATAATAAATATTGGCGGAGAGGATGGGATTCGAACCCATGTGCCAGGTTACCCTGACCATCTGATTTCGAGTCAGCGCCGTTATGACCACTTCGGTACCTCTCCGGTTTTTTAAAATCATACACCCATTCGACTTATCCAAAATCAAATGGGTGTCATAAATTATAACAATTCATATGCCCTATGCAGCGATTGTCAAGGCAGCACGCATTTTTTGCAGTGCCTTGGCTTCTATTTGACGAACACGCTCTGCAGATACACCCAACTCTTCGGCTAGATCATGCAAGGTTGCAGTGTCCTTTTCCCTTAGCCAACGGGCTTCAATGATATGGCGGCTGCGATCATCTAGGCATGCGAGCGATTGCTGCAGCCCATTCTCGCGTAAATGCGCAATTTGTTCATTTTCCAGAATCTGCGATGGTTCCTCGCCATTGGTTAGGTAGCTGATCGGACTGAAGGTATCGTCTTCTTCATCCGATACGGGCTCCAATGAGATATCCGATCCATTGAAACGCTTTTCCATTTCAACCACTTCCTCGGACTTGACACCTAACTGGACGGCCATTGCATCTACTTCTTGCGGATTCATTGTATCCAGCCCTTGCTTCATGCTGCGCAAGTTGAAGAACAGTTTGCGTTGTTGCTTGGTGGTGGCTATTTTAACCAAACGCCAATTACGCATGATGAATTCATGAATTTCCGCTTTGATCCAGTGCACGGCAAATGATACCAAGCGCACACCACGCTCGGGATCAAATCGCTTGACCGCTTTCATGAGACCGATATTGCCTTCCTGAATCAAGTCGGCTTGCGGGAGACCATATCCTTTATAACCGCGCGCTATTGCGACCACAAACCGTAAGTGTGACAAAATTAATTGTTGCGCAGCCTCGATATCGCCATGATTCCACAGGCGCCGCGCCAAGCTGCTTTCTTCTTCTTGGGAAAGAATGGGGAAAGAATTAGCAGACTGAATATAACTTTCTAAACTTCCACCCATTGAAGGCAGTGTCAAAGCATTCGTCATTGTAATAATCTCCTGATTAAGATATTCGCCCAGTTTTTATCTTTCAAACTGGTAGTATTCTAGCACTCTCGCAATGAGAGTGCCAAATGTTTGGAAAGTTCGCTATCAGGATTCTGCTTATTTGGGTTCGATCTGCCAGAGATGACTCGCAACCGAGATGCGTGCACCTAACCATCCCAGCCAACCGGAAAACAGCAGTAAGCTAATACTGTCTGCCGTAGTGAGCGGCTGCAACTGCAAATCAATGGCGTAAAGTTGCGACAGCGTAACGAGTTGTTCATTGAAGGTACGAATAGCCAGCGCCATGATAAGCCATGCCGTAGCGCCGCCTGCCAATCCTTGCAGCGCACCGAAATAAAGGAAGGGGCGCCGGATAAAGCTATCGGTCGCGCCGATGAGCTTGGATAATTCGATTTCATCCCGTTTGGTGAGAATTTGCAGACGAATGGTGTTGAACATGATCGCGATGATCGCGACACTTAACAGCGTCGCCAGCATCAGCACGGCAAAGCGGCCGAGTTCGAGCAGCGCATTCAAGCGCTCGATCCAAGCAGAATCGAATTGCACATGTTCGATTTCCGGCCACTTTTGCATAGCCAGGCGTAGTTGTTCCAGCGCCTCGGCAGTGTTTTCCTGAGTATGGATAACGAAGGCATCCGGAAGCGGGTTACGCGCCAGACTGGCGGCGATATCGGTAAGTCCGGTGCTTTGTTGCAACTGCTGCAGTGCAGCATCTTTCGGAATAAACTGGACGGTCAGGATTTGCGGGTTTTCTTCCAAGCGCTGGTGGATTTTCTCGATACTATCTTGCGGCGTATCCAGCTTCAGGAACAAACTCATCTGCGGAGAGCTTGCCGTTTGCCCGGAAAAAGCTTGCAGGTTTTGCATGAGTACATAAATGCCTGCCGGTAGACTAAGTGCAATTCCCATTACGATAATGCTGAGCAAACTGGTGAGCGGGGTTGAAATCAGCCGTTTGAGCGTGAGGAAAAACACGAACCCGTGTTGTATCAGCCATGCGCGTATCATGCCGCCAATTTTCCCTGTTTTAGTGACAGAATGCGATGCTGCGTGTCTTCCAACAGCGAAGCATCATGCGTTGCGATCAGTACCGTCACGCCGACCTGATTGAAGGACGTGAACAGGCTCATGATATCCCGGGCGTATTCCACGTCCAAATTGCCGGTCGGTTCATCGGCGATCAGAATAGCCGGACGATGAACCACCGCGCGCGCAATGCATAGCCGCTGCCTTTCTCCACCCGATAACGCAATGGGCATGGCTTTTTCTTTTTTCAACAGGCCCACTTTATCCAATGCGGCGCGAACGCGGGCAGCTACGGTGTTGTGATCGAAATTGCTGATCTGCAACGGCAGCAAGACATTATCAAATACAGTGCGGTCGAACAGCAATTTGTGATCCTGAAAGATGAAACCGATCTTGCGGCGTAGATACGGAATGGCCGCCGGTTTGAGCTGGGCGATATTCTGTCCGCTAATCGTGATGACACCGGAAGTCGGCCGCTCGATCGCCGCGATGAGCTTTAATAGCGTGCTTTTGCCCGCGCCCGAGTGGCCAGTCAAAAATACCATTTCGCCGGATGCTACCGAAAGATCAACGTTATTCAGCGCCACATAGCCGTCGGGATAGCGTTTCGAGACATTTTTGAAGGCAATCATATCTGTAACGTTCAATCAAATAGTGCATCAACGAACTGCCGGGCGTCAAACGGCCTTAAATCATCCACCCCTTCACCGACGCCGACAAAACGCAATGCCGGCGGATTTTCCGGATATTGTCCGGCAATTGCCGCCACCACACCGCCTTTGGCGGTTCCGTCCAGTTTGGTCAGGATCAGGCCGGTGACATCCAGCGCCTCATCAAACGCTTTCACTTGCGTGATGGCATTTTGTCCCGTATTGGCATCGAGCACCAGCAATACTTCGTGCGGCGCATCGGGCATGGCTTTGGCGATGACGCGTTTTACCTTCTTGATTTCTTCCATCAAATGCAGCTGCGTAGTCAGCCGTCCGGCGGTATCCGCCAGTACGATATCGATGCCGCGCGCTTTGGCTGAATTGACCGCATCAAAAATCACGGCTGCAGGATCGCTTTTTTTGTCCGGATCGTTATCCGGTGCAATGACCGTGACATTGTTGCGCTCCCCCCAGGCAATCAATTGCTCGCGCGCCGCGGCGCGGAAAGTGTCGCCAGCAGCCAGCAGTACCGATTTGCCTTGTCCCTGAAAATATTTGGCCAGTTTGCCGATTGAGGTGGTTTTTCCCACGCCATTGACGCCGGTGATCATGATGACAAACGGTTTGTGCGTCGCGGTATCCAAAGGTTGCGCCAGCGGTTCCAGCATGGCGACAAGCAGCTCTTTCAACGCTTCTTTCAATTGCGCCGAGTCGGTCAAGGCGTCGCGTGTAACCCGTTTGCGCAGATTTTCAAGTAACTGCTGCGTTGCACTGACACCGATGTCGGAGGTCAGTAAAATGGTTTCCAATTCTTCATACAGCGCCTCGTCGATTTTGCCGCCACCGAATAAACCCGATAGCTGTTTGCTCAGATTCTGCCGGGTGCGTGCCAGTCCTAACTTGAGTTTGGCGGCAAAGCTTATTGGCTCTTCCGGTTTAGTTTCGACTTCCGCTTCGGCTTGTGCGTCGGTACCGGGTGACGCCGGTGTTCCGGCGGATTCCGCGGGATCCTTTTTGGATTTAAAAAAACTGAACATTCTGGTAGGCTCTTCTACTGATATACATTGGAAATTCTCAAAGTCTAATTTTATTCTGTTTACTTACATTTTGGTTGGTAAAAATGAAACCTGATGATTGTTTTACGTTGTTTCGCCTTTTCTCTTTCTCCGGATTATTTACCGCGGCTGTGCTGGCTTCATCTTCGGCGATTGCCAATCCGCACGAATATTTGCTCGATAATGGCTTGAGATTGATTGTTAAACAGGATCACCGCTCACCGGTCGTGGTGACACAGATCTGGTACAAAGCGGGCAGCATTGATGAAGTCAACGGTGTTACCGGTGTGGCGCATGTGCTGGAGCATATGATGTTCAAAGGTACGGAAAAAGTTCCAGGCGGAGAATTTTCCAAGCGGATTGCAGCCGCAGGTGGGCGGGAAAACGCTTTTACCAGCTACGATTACACCGCCTATTATCAGCAATTGCACAAAGACCACTTGCCGATGGCGATGGAACTGGAAGCCGACCGGATGCGCAACTTGATTCTGACCGAGGAAGAGTTTGCAAAGGAAATCAAAGTGGTGATGGAAGAGCGCCGGTTGCGCACCGAAGATCAGGCGCGCTCCTTGCTGTATGAGAAGATGATGGCGGTCGCGTACCAATCGCACCCGTACAAGAATCCCATTATCGGCTGGATGAACGATCTGGAGAATATGACGGTTGCAGATGCGCGCGAATGGTATGACCGCTGGTACGCGCCCAATAACGCGATATTGGTTATTGTCGGTGATGTCGATACCAATGAAGTATTCAGACTGGCGCAAAAAAACTATGGCACTATTCCTAAACATCCTTTATTGCCGATGAACGCCCGCAAACCCCAAACCGAACCACCGCAAACCGGCACCAAACGCATCACCGTCAAAGCGCCTGCGGAACTGCCTTATCTCATGATGGGCTACCATACGCCCACGATTAAAAGCGTTATGGAAGATTGGGAGCCGTATGCGCTAGAAATATTGGAGGGTGTGCTGGACGGTCATGCATCGGCCAGATTGAATAAAAATCTGGTGCGGGAAAGCCAAGTCGCCAATTCGGCCAATGCCGGTTATAGCGCAATGGCGCGTGGCCCGAGCATGTTCTTTCTGAGTGCGGTGCCGCGCGCCGGTAAAACAGTCGATGAGCTGGAGCAGGCATTGCGGAAAGAAATTGAGAAAATCGTCAAGGACGGTGTTACCGAGGAAGAATTGGCCCGGGTCAAAGCGCAAGTCGTTGCCGGTCATGTCTATCAGCGCGATTCCATTTTTTCCCAGGCGATGCAACTGGGTAGGCTGGAGAGCACCGGACTGTCTTACCGCGACATCGATGTCATCCTGGAAAAGCTGAAAGCGGTTACCGCAGCGCAAATACGCGATGTGGCGAAAAAATATTTCAACGACGACAGCTTGACGGTGGCCGTGCTGGATCCGCAGCCGCTGGAACAAAAGGTACCGGCGAAAGCGCCTAGTGGTTTAAGACATTGAGTCGGTTAAATCGAGTGGAAATTAGAATGCTGACAGCCGCGTTGGAAAATAACGAAAAGCCAAACGGCTGCCAGCGTGAAACCGAAGATTATTGACCTTCTAAGCGTATTTATTTCTTCGTGTCGTTATGGGGATGTGTATGTGTATGTCCATCATCGCTGTGCTTACACATACGATCCATCATGCGATGCATTTCCGATTGATCGATAAAACCATCCTTGTTGACATCTTTTTTGTCAAACATGGCTTCATGATGCTTCATGAACTCTTCCTTGCTGATTTTGCCGTCCTTATTCGTATCGACGGACGCCATGTGCTCACATTCGTGACCGTGAGAGCCGTGCTGATCGCCGGATTTCGCATCCCCGTGGCTATGGCCGGATGCTTGTCCGCTTTGATGTTGATGGCCGCCTTGTGTGGCATCGGCGGCCATCGCTGTTATTGCATTTCCTGAGAATAAGAAAACAGTTGCGACAGTCATGGAAAGCACACTTCTTTTAAGGCTCATCTTGTTTCTCCTAAATATGGGATGGTTGTGAACGAAAGATTGAAATTTCCTTTCCGGCTTTTAGAAACGGCCCTGTCTGGAAAGTTCGGAAAGCAATGACAACATTTCGCGAAGCCGATGTTTCAAGCGACGATAAAATGCTGACGGTAATACTTCAATTCATTGATGGAGTCATAAATATCCGCCAATGCCTCATGTTTACTTTCTTTCGTCAGCCCGTTGGCAATTTCCGGTTTCCAACGCTTAACCAGTTCCTTCAAAGTGCTGACATCGAGATTGCGGTAATGAAAATAGGCTTCCAATTGCGGCATCGTGCGCACCATGAAGCGCCGGTCCTGGCAGATGGAATTGCCACACATCGGCGATGCGCCAGGCGGCACATGCAGTTTCAAAAACTCGATTAATTGCGCCTCCACTTCCGCTTCGCTGTAACGCGAGGCTTTCACCTTGCCGATCAAACCGGATTTGGAATGCGTCGATTGATTCCATTTGTCCATACCGTTCAGCACCTCATCCGGCTGGTGCACAACCAGAACCGGACCTTCGGCAATGGTGTTGAGCTGCGAATCGGTGATGACCAAAGCGACTTCGATGATGCGATCGGTATCGGGATTCAATCCGGTCATTTCCATATCGACCCAGATGAGGTTATTGTTATCTTGTGCCATAATTGTTTCGGTTTTTTGAATGTAATGCGTTTAATTGTGTCATATCGCCGTCAGTCCGTCACTTTTAAACAAACTAGGGAAATGCCGGTTTAGTTTATTTTGTGCTGATCATTTAATGCCACGTGAATTTAAACTTTCAAACTCAAGATAATTGATTATGCAAACATTTACATTGATTTTTCTGATAGCGCTGTTGCTTACGACGGCAACCCAAGTCTGGCTGGCTGTGCGGCATATCCGCTATGTGCGTGCGCATCAAGACAGGGTGCCGGAAGAATTTTCCAGCCAGATCAGCCTGAACGATCACCGCAAAGCTGCGGATTATACCTGCGCCAAAACGCGCGCGGGTTATCCGGGTATTTTGCTGCATGTCGTGTTGTTGCTTGCTTTTACACTGGGCGGCGGTTTGAATGCCTTGAGCAGTTTTTGGGCTGGTTGGCTGAGCGATCCATTGATGCATGGTATCGTGCTGATCATCAGCACATTTTTGCTGATGAGCTTGGCCGAACTGCCATTGAGTTACTACCGCACGTTTGTGATCGAAGAGCAATACGGTTTCAATAAAATGACACCCGCGATGTTTTTCGCCGACCTGGTCAAGCAAGCCGCGCTCGGTTTGTTGCTGGGCGCTCCGCTGTTGTTTTGTGTGCTGTGGTTGATGGAAAAAATGGGCGAAAGCTGGTGGTTGTATGCGTGGTTTGCCTGGATCGCTTTCAATTTATTCGTCCTGGCCATTTTTCCAACCTGGATCGCACCGTTGTTCAACAAATTCACGCCACTGGAAGACGCCACGCTCAAAACGCGCATCGAGCAATTGATGAGCAAGTGCGGTTTTAAAGCCAGCGGCTTGTTCGTCATGGATGGTTCACGCCGAAGCAATCACGGCAATGCGTATTTCACCGGTTTCGGCAAAACCAAGCGCATCGTTTTTTTCGATACTTTGCTGGCGCGCCTCGATCCAAGCGAAATTGAAGCCGTGCTGGCGCACGAGCTGGGGCATTTCAAGCATCGTCATGTTATCAAGCGCATCGTGGTATCGTTTGCAATGAGCCTGGCGTTTCTCTGGCTGCTGGGTTATTTGATGCAACAAAACTGGTTTTACCAAGGTTTGGGCGTGGATGTGGCAGCCGTACCTTCAACGGCGATGGCGCTGCTGCTGTTTTTCCTGGTGATGCCGGTATTTACTTTCCTGTTGCATCCGATTTCCAGCCTTTATTCGCGCAAGCACGAGTTTGAAGCCGATGCTTATGCGGCGCAAAATTCTTCTGCCGACGATTTGATTCGCGCGCTGGTCAAGCTGTATCAGGACAATGCGGCAACACTGACACCGGATCCGCTGCATTCGGCTTTTTACGATTCTCATCCGCCCGCATCGATCCGCGTGGCGCATTTACAAAGTCAGGGGCAAGCATGAACACCACCGTATGCGATTTGACATCCAAGCAATGTAAGCCATGTGAGGGTGGCGTACCGCCGCTGTCCGGCGCGGAAGTCGACACATTCCTGCGGCAAATCGAAGGCTGGCAACTGCAAGACAAACAGATCAGTAAAACCTACGCCTTCAAGAATTACTATCAAACCACGGCGTTTGTGAATGCGGTGGCGTGGGTTTCACACCGCGAAGATCATCATCCCGATATGCTCGTTGGCTACAATCAATGCGTGGTCACGTACACCACGCATGCCATCGGCGGCTTGTCCGAGAACGATTTCATCTGCGCGGCCAAAATCGACAAGCTGTTTGCCATTTGAGTAATCGCCCGCAAAATTCAAAAAGCCGGGAAGCATCATCAACCGGACAGGTGGTTGCCGCTTTCGGCAGGCACTATTCGGTTGAGACTGAAACAGGCGAAATCATTTCCTGCGTCATGCGCGGCAAGAAAGGCGGCGTCGCCTGTGGTGACCGGGTTGAATATCAGCTCACCACCGCTGAGCAAGGGGTGATCGAAAAAATCCAGCCGCGCACCTCACTGCTGTACCGTAGCGATGCTTTCAAAGAAAAAATCATCGCTGCCAACGTGACGCAAATCATCATCGTGGTTGCGGCGATTCCAAGCTTTAGCGAAGAGCTGATCAACCGCTGTCTGGTCGCTGCCGAGAGTGAAAATATCGATGTGCTGATTGTGCTGAATAAAGCCGACCTGATCGAACCCACCCGGGTAGCGCTGGATACACTCTCGTTATACGAAAGCCTTGGTTATCGCATTCTGCCGCTCAGCGCGCTGCAGGATGTTTCCGTGCTACGCCCTCACCTGCAAGATCACTTGAGCGTGCTCGCCGGGCAATCCGGCATGGGCAAATCCACGTTGCTCAACGCCCTGATTCCGCAAGCCAATCGTGCCACTGCGGAAATATCGGCCGCACTCGATTCCGGCACGCACACCACTACCCACTCGCAGCTCTACCATCTCGATGAAAACAGCGCCATCATCGACTCCCCCGGTTTCCAGGAATTTGGTCTGAGCCATATTAAAGAAGAAAATCTAGCGTGGGGATTTCTCGAATTTCACCCCTACTTTGGTCAATGCAAATTCAGCAACTGCCGCCATCTCAAGGAACCTGGTTGCGCTGTGCTAAACGCAGTGGAGCAAGGGAAAATTCATTTCAAGCGATTAGCTTTTTATCAGAAGCTATTGCGGCAAAATGAGTTTTAAGAAATCTTAGTGTTGCTTACAGAGAGCTTGAATAGGCAACTCCGCGGCAAGATCACGAGGAATAGCGATTTCAATTGAAAACAAGCTGCGCACCGCCAGCAGCGAACTTTACGACGTGTGAGGCGTACCGGCAAATCTACCGATAATGCAGTACGGCTGGTGGCACTATTTCAGTGGTTCGATTAAGTCCGGCGCTTCTTTGGTGAACGTGCACTATCAGTGGAACAGGCGGAATTTGACCGGCTGCAAGTGAGAAAAGATGGGAAGCGGGTAATGCTGGAAGAGCAGCTAAGCATTCAACAGACATTTTTGACCGGCACCATCAGCGGCAAACACAATGTCATTCTTGTGTTTGGAATACGCGGCGCTGGAACTTGTGAGCTTGAAATACCGAAGCGCAACTATGACCCCCTTTTTGCTGCCGGCGATCATTGAACGGACGGTGGTTTAGGGCGATTCTTTCATTCGCTCCAGCTTTTGTTCATGACACGCCGCCAGCAGCGGCGCAATATTGCCGTGTCCCGGGATATTACATTCCGGGGCGATTTCCATCAGCGGCATCAATACGAATGCCCGTTGTGTCATGCGCGGATGCGGCAGGATTAAATCCGCATCCTGAAAGTGCAGCGCATCGTACAGCAAAATGTCGAGATCCAGAGTACGCGGCGCATTCAGTGCTTCGCGCACGCGTCCGTGGCGTTGTTCGATTGCCAATAACGCCTTGAGCAGATCGTGCGGCGCAAGGAGGGTTTCGATCAGCGCCACCGCGTTGATAAAATCGGGCTGATCCAATTTCCCGACCGGCGCGCTGCGGTAAAGCGATGAGTGGCGGATCAATTGCGTGCCAGGTAGTTGTTTTAATTCATCGAATGCCTGTTGAACCTGAAAAGCAGGGTTTTCCAGGTTGCTGCCCAGGGCGATGTAGGCCTGACTCGGTTTTTTACTCATGTAGGGAGGAAATTAAATGTTTTCCGGATTGGTTGGATTGTCCGGTTGCGCCAGAGGAGCGGACGAAGGTTTTTTGCGGCTGCGTCTTCTTCTGGGTTTTTTGCCAGCGATCTGCTTCGATAGTAGTTTTTCCCGCTCTTCGCTGTCTGCGGAAAGAAAAGCTCTCCACCATTCGCCCAATTCCGGGCTTAATTCGCCGCTCTCGCAGCGCAGCAGCATGAAATCGAATGCCGCGCGGAAACGCGGATGGGACAGTAAATGGAACGGTTTGCGCCCGCTGCGCGCTTCAAAACGTGGCTGCATCGCCCATATTTCCTGAATTACCGCATCGAAGCGGCGCGGAATGGCGAGTTTTTCATGTTGCAACGAAAGGACTTGATCCGCCGCCTTGAATAAAGCGGGCATGGGTTTTTCGCCGGATGTTTTCAGTGTATTCCAGTTCGACAGCACCTCGTGCCATAGCAATATGGCAAACAGAAATCCGGGAGAAACCGGTTTGTTTTGCTTGATCCGCTCATCGGTATTTTTTAGTGCGATGGTGATGAAACGCTCGCCCAAAGGCTGCTCCAGAATCACATCGAGCATCGGCAAAAGGCCGTGATGCAATCCGCGCGCGCGTAATTCCACCACGCAAGACAGCGAATGTCCCGACAGCAGCAGCTTGAGCATTTCGTCGAATAGGCGCGACGGCGGAACGTTTTGTAATAAGGGAGCCAGATCGCCGATCGGCTGCGCAGTTTCGGCATCGATTTGCATACCGAGTTTCGACGCCAGCCGCACCGCGCGCAACAAGCGCACCGGATCTTCGCGGTAACGCTGCACCGGATCGCCGATGATGCGCAGTTTCTTGGCCTTGATGTCGTCGAAGCCGTTCAGGTAATCCAGAATTTCTTCCTTGACCGGATCGTAAAACAGCGCGTTGACGGTGAAGTCGCGCCGTACAGCATCTTCTTCCTGGCTGCCGAACACGTTATCGTGCAGCAAGCGGCCATGCGCGTCGGTTTGCGGGATCGTAGCGGAATCTTCCTCATCATCCGGCGAAGGTCCGCGGAAAGTCGATACTTCGACCGTTTCCGCGCCGCACATCACATGAACCAGGCGGAAACGGCGGCCGATGATGCGGGAACGGCGGAACAGCTGACGAACTTCCTCGGGGGTGGCGTTGGTCGCGACATCGAAATCCTTCGGCGTCAATCCCAGCAGTAAATCCCGTACCGCGCCGCCGACGATATAAGCGGAAAACCCTGCCTGTTGCAGGTTTGTGGCGATTTTTAACGCGCATGGATTGATCTGATTACGCCGGATGCTATGCTGCTTGTTCGGGATAATGCTCAGCGTTGCAATCGATTCGGAAGCGGGAGTTTTGCGGCTGAAAACCTTGCGGAGAAATTTACGGATCATTGCTATACGTAAAGTATCAAGCGCTCATGGTGTTTTTGCATGACGACTATAATCAAATTCGGATCAATCTCAGTAAAATTTTGTGAAGCCAGCCGATAAGCCGGGTTCTGTCGTGGACAGTCATTCCTCTAGATGCACGGTTACCCGTGCATTCAAGCAACCTACCCGCAGGCTCTGCGAGCAGCATCATTGCCTGCCTATTTGGTCTTGCTCCGGATGGAGGTTACCGCGTTTCACCGTAACTCAATACGCTCGTCTCTGTGGCCCTATTCCTCGCCTCACGGCGGACGGCCGTTAACCGTCATCCTGCTCTGTGGAGCCCGGACTTTCCTCTCCCTGTATTCATTGAGAATACAGGCAGCGACTGTCTGGCCAACTTCGCTGGGTATTCTATCAACATATTTTATGATGAGAGGGATAATTTATGGCGTTGTACCTATTACCCCCCATATTTTTGGTGTAACAGGCGATTGATATAGCTCTCCGCTATTGACATCAGTACTGACATTGACTGGAAATCCAGGAATGTAGGTGTGAGTAATGGGTTGAAATGTGCTAAGTTCTCTCGACGCAATCATAAAGTCCGTATCCATTTTTACCATCACAATTTATCTCATGTTGTATAGGCACCGGCTCAATAACAAATCGCTTCTTCTTTTCTTCTGGTTCAGTTGCATCCTGGCGCTCGCGCTGCTTTCGGGCAACGTATACTCGAAAGCCGAAACATCGGTGTTCAAGACCATCGATGCCGCACGCGTGGCGGTCGATCGCAGCAAAATGAACGACAGTCAACGGCAGGCGGCACTGGAATATCTGGAAGCGGCTCGTGCGGATGAGCGTGAAGTGCAGACCCTGAAAGAACGCCTGATCGAGCTACGGGCTGAAACGGCCGATCATCCGAAGCGCATGGATCAGCTGCAAAAGGCATTAGCGACGAATCACGAGCAGGAATTGCGCGAATGGTCCAAACGGTTGCCGACCAATGCCGACGGTGAAACACTGGAACAAATTCTGGAGCGGGAACGCACCATCATTGCCGACTTGCGTGCGCAGATCCAATCGACCAGTGAAGATTTGGTGTTGGCCTTATCGCGGCCGGCTCAGGCCGAAGAGCAGATTGCCACGCTGCATCGCCGTATCGAAGAATTATCCGTGCCGCTGGTCGTGTCTAAAGATGAGCCTGCGGCATTGCATGAAGCGCGAAGCTTGCGCCGCAGCAGCGAACAGCGGCGGTTGCAAGCATTGCTGGAATTGCGTTTGGCCGAGCAGGACACGGCCACGCAGCGGCAAAGCCAGAACGAACTGGTATTGCACGAATTGCGCTATCGCACCGGATTGCACGAAAAACGCGTGGAACTGCTGCAACAGCGCATAAACAGCCGGGGCCGGCGCGAGCTGGAGGTACTGAATGAACAATTGTTGCAACAGCAACAGGAGTTGGCGCAATCGGGTGCCGTCTTTGCTTCGGCGGCAAAGACCAATCGCGCTATCGGTGAAGAGCTGATCCGGCATAACGAGCTGTTGGCGCGCGACCGCAAAGCCCTGACAGTCAACGAACAGGACCGGGAACGGATCGCGGTCAATTTACAGGATAGCCGTACCCGGCTGGATGTGGGAAGTGCTAACGAGCGTGTTGGCCGGTGGCTTTGGGGTGAGCGTCGGCGGTTGAAGCCGGTTGCTCATTTTCAACAGCGCCTGAAGCTGATACGCAATGATCTGGCCGAACTGCGCCTGGAGCGGATCGTGCTCAATGAACAGCAAAGGGAGTTGCTGGACATCGACAAAGCTGCACAGGCGTTGATCGATGCGCGCTTCGATACCTTAAACGAACGCCAGGTTGAAGAAAGCGCAAAGAAACAGTTGTTACCGTTGCTGCAGAAACGCGTCGAATTGCTGTTTTTGCTGGAATCCATGTTGCAGCGGAGGATTGCAACTCTGGAGAGAAGCGAGCAGGCCATGCAGGAGCAGATCCAGTTTTCCCAGGAATTGCAGCAACTACTGGATCGCCGGTTGTTGTGGATTCCGGGGCATGGTTTCATCGATGGCGGATGGTGGCAGCGCATGCCGGATGGATTGCAGGACTTAGTCAAGTTTTCGCGCTTTATCACGCTCGGTGAACTGGCTTTGCAGAATTTTTCCCAGCAACCCGTTCCCTGGTTGATCAGTTTGTTGTTTATGCTGATCTTGTTGCAACTGCGCTATCGTGCTCGCACGCGTATCGAAGGTTTGGCCATGGAAACCTATCAGATCCGCAAGGATAGTTATCAGATGACGGTGAAGACGTTTGGGTGGACCTTTTTGGCTGCATTACCCGCACCGCTGATTATCGCTTTAACCGGACAATTGCTGCAGCAAGCGGGCAGTCCGGGGCGATTTAGCCATTCTTTCGGTCAGGCATGTCTGCTCATGGTTTTGCCGCTGCTGGCGGTGCAGTTTCTGCGCTGGGCCAGTATCGAGCGAGGTCTGGGGCATGCGCATTTCCGTTGGACCAAGCAGCGCCGCACGGCACTGCGCCACTGGCTGCCTATTGCGATGAGCGTATTACCGCTTTATTTCATCAGTTCTCTGGCATTCATCCGCAAGCATGATCTGGCAGTCGATGTGCAGGCGCGCTTGGCCATCGTGCTCAGTTGTGTAATTTTGGCCTGGGTGCTGTGGCGATTGCTGGATGTGGGGCGATTGTGGGTGATTCGCGGGGTGGCGAGCGAACCGTCGCTGCTGCGCAAAGCCCTTCGCGTCGCGTTGCCAGCCATGTTGCTGGCGGTGGCTGGTCTGGCGCTGGCGGGTTATGTTTTTTCCGCGGGCATGATTCTGCAATCGATGCTGGCCAGCTTCATTGTAATTGTTGCCGTGGCGATTGCCATGGGCATGCTGGGACGCTGGTTTTTACTCGGGGAACGGCGTCTGGCATTGCGCCGGTTGGAAGAACACCGGCGGGCCGAAGCGCAGGCTGCCGGTGAGTCCGGTGAAGTGATGCTCGAGCCCGACGAAAATATTACCCTGGAGCAGGTCAATACGCAGACGCAGCGGTTGTTGCGGGCCTTGCGCTTGAGTCTGCTGGCCGTTGGTTTGATTGCGGTGTGGGTAACCATTTTGCCGGCCATGACGCGTCTGGACGAAATCGTGTTATGGCATGTCAGCGATACCGGCGCCGATGGCGCCACCACACAGCAGCCGGTGACGCTAATGATTGTGTTGCTGGGTATTTTTACCCTGGCACTGACCACGGCCGCGGCGCGCAACCTGCCCGGATTGATCGAGATCAGCTTGCTGTCGCATATCCGCATTGATACAGCGTCGCGCTATGCCATCACCAGCGTGCTACGGTACGCGATTGTGATCGGCGGTACCCTGGTGGGACTGGGTTTGCTCGGCATGCGCTGGTCACAGCTGCAATGGATGGCGGCAGCTTTGTCGGTAGGGTTGGGGTTTGGCTTGCAGGAAATTTTTGCCAATTTTGTGTCGGGTATCATTTTGCTGTTCGAGCGTCCGTTCCGGGTGGGCGATGTGATTACCGTCGGCGGTTTTTCCGGCCGTGTCACGAAGATTCGCACACGCGCCACAACGGTGCTGGATTTTGACAACAAAGAGATCGTCATTCCCAACAAAACCTTCATCACCGGGCAATTGACCAACTGGACGCTGACCGACACGATCACGCGCATCGTCATCAAGGTGGGCGTGGCCTATGGCACCGATGCCGATACCGTGCGTGCGCTGTTGCTGCAGGCGGCCAAAAAGGATCAGAGGGTATTGGCGGAGCCGGAGCCTTCGTGCTGGTTTGTGGCTTTTGGTAAAGAATCGTTGGAGTTTGAATTGCGGGTTTATGTGAGCACGGTGGGCGAGCGCATGGAAGTTCAGAATGCGCTCAATACGCAGATCACCATGCTCTTTGCCGAACATGGCATCGAAATGGGTGCGGTCGCCAACAATTGATTAACCGATGCTGGCGTCAGCCAGCCGGTTTGTTTAGGGAAACGCTGATTAATTGACTGCACGAGCGAATCGTTTCGTCGCGCGGTGCTCACACCTTCGCTTATCTTGTTGATATGTCTCGGTTGCTGTGTTCCGTATTAGCGCTTCCTTGGCACACCATTATTTGATCAGCATCGCATTGATTTCCGTCAGCGTGTCTTCATCCAGCTCCCCCGCTTCCGCGCTCAGACGCAATCGGGACATCAGATAGCTGTGGTAAGCTTTGGCCAGATCGCGCTTGGCGGCGTACATTTGCTGCTGGGCGTTGAGCACATCGACTTCGGTTCTGACACCTACTTGCAATCCCAGAATGGTTGAATCCAATTGGCTTTGGCTGGAAACCAAGGCTTGCTTCAATGCTTTGACCTGGGCAATGCCGTTGGTTACGTTCAGGTACTGCTGGTGCGCTTGTATCGTGATGTTACGGCGGGTATTTTCCAGATCGTGCAAGGCTTTGTTTTGCAGCGCCATCGCTTCGCGTACTTGAGATTGCACGGAAAAACCCTGGAATAAGGGCATGTTGAGCTGCAAACCGATGGATTGCGAGGTGAGATCGATGCCGCGCCCGGTGATCGCGGCGCCAACGCCGATTTGATTGCTGTATTGCGCGACCAGATCCAGGGTCGGGTAATGTTGCGCCCAGATTTTTTTAACGTTCTGATGCGCGGATTCATACGCAGCTTGCTGCGCTTTCAGCGTGAAGTTTTTTTCTTCCGCGGTGCGCACCCATTCATCCATGCTGCCGTATTTCAAAGTGGCCAGGTTGTTGGCAATTTCCCTGGCGCCGGTGAGATTTTCCGGAAGGCGGTCAATAATGCCCTGCAAAGCGCGCTTTTTGATTTCCAAGGCATTGCGCGCGGCGATTTCCTGCGACAGCGTCAAGTCATAACGCGCTTGTGCTTCATTGGTGTCGACGATGGTCGAAACACCCACTTCAAAGTTGCGCTTGGCCTGTTCGAGCTGGATCAGGATGGCTTTTTTCTGCGCTTCGTTGACTTCAACATCGATCTGCGCGTCCAGTACGTCGAAATAAGCTTGCGCCACGCGCAAAATGAGGTCTTGCCCGGCGGTGATGAATTGTGACTCGGCTTTGCTGACTTCGGTTTTTGCTTGCTGGTAAATGACGATATTTTGCATGCGGAAAATCGGTTGCGTTGCCGAGATCGTAATACCGCCGCTTTGAATGATATTGGCGCCGGGATTGACGGCCAGTCCGGTTGTCGAACTGACGATTTTGCCGGCGTCGACTTCCTGCACTTGGCGCGTGCCCGACAGGGTGATGTTCGGTAAAAAACCGGCCCTGCCTTGCGGTATTTTCTCCTGAGCCGCTTCGTAGGCGGCGCGCGCAGACTTGAACTGGGCGTCCTGTGCTAACGCTTCCTGATAGATACTCATCAGATCGGCGGCTTGCAGCATGGAATGCGACAGCATGCCGAGACTCACAGCAATAACGAAAGGTACGAACTTCATAGTGATTTCCGGCAATAATCCGGAGCCGGTGATGCTTCAGTTATAGGTTGATTGCTGTGACAAATGACACGCGAACTTGCTTGAATACTCAAAAGGTAAACCTTACCGGTTGCTGCGCATTGATCAAGGGCGCCGTGCTGGTTTCAAACAGTTTTTTGGTGGTGAATTCACCGGGTGCCGTGCAGGTGATCAATACCGCCTCCATGACCGGATCTTCGCCGGTAATGGCAAACAAACGGCCGCCCGGATTCAGGCTTTTTTGGAAAGCATCCGGTAAAACCGGCGTCGATGCAGTCAGCACGATCACATCGTACGGTTCATGTTTGGCCCAGCCGCGAGCGGCATCACCTTGCTCGACGGTGACGTTGGTGATGTCATGCGCTTTAAGATTGTTTTCCGCCATCGCTTTTAGTTCGGGTATGATTTCGATGCTGTAGACATGTGCGCCGCGGTCGGCCAGTAACGCCGTCATGTAACCGCTGCCGCTGCCGACTTCGAGAATTTTGTCGGTCTTTTTAATATGAAGCTCCTGCAGGATGCGCGCTTCCATTTTCGGCGTCAGCATGACTTGGCCATGACCGAGCGGAATTTCCATATCGACGAAGGCCATTTCGCGGTTTTCCGCAGGCACGAATTCTTCGCGTTTCAGCTTGTACAATAAATCCAGCACATTATCGTCCAGCACATACCAAGTGCGGATTTGCTGCGCCACCATATTAAACCGGGTTTGTTCAATATTCATTTCTATCAATTCCGTATTCTTCGATTAAGGTAAGACTTGCAATTATTTCACATTTCCATTAGCTTCACAGCATCAGCTAGGGGTCCGTTTGCAGAATTCTCTGCTAAACCGGTGAGAGAGTCCCTTCATACCTGACGCGGATAATGCCGCCGTAGGGAAGCTGGGAATTAACCTCCCGCTCTTTATGGCATTTCTTTAAGGAGCAATCATTTTATGAGCATTACAGTTTTAAACCAAAAAAGTTTTTCCAGCGCCACCGCGCAAGTCGACGAAGCCGCCATCAAGCCGCTGCCCAATTCACGCAAAATTTACGTGCAAGGCTCGCGCCCCGATATCCGGGTGCCGATGCGCGAAATTGCTCAGACCGACACGCATACCAGTTCGGGCGGTGAAAAGAATCCGCCGATTTGGGTTTATGATACATCCGGCCCTTACACCGATCCCGCGGTCAAAATCGATATCCGCTCAGGATTACCGGCGTTGCGCGAGCAATGGATAGTCGAACGGAATGACACCGAAATCATGTCCGGTCTCAGCTCGAGCTACGGTCAGGCGCGTTTGCACGATCCGAAACTGGCCGATATGCGCTTCAATCTGCAACGCCAGCCGCGCCGCGCCAAATCCGGCGCCAATGTTTCGCAAATGCACTATGCGCGCCGCGGCATCATCACCCCGGAAATGGAATATATCGCGATTCGCGAAAATCAGCGTGTGGAAATGCTGAGTAACGAACATCATGCACTGTTGACACGGCAGCATCCGGGACAGGATTTCGGCGCAGCGCTGCCGAAAATGATCACCCCGGAGTTCGTGCGCTCTGAGGTGGCGCGCGGACGCGCCATTATTCCGGCCAACATCAACCACCCCGAATCGGAACCGATGATCATCGGGCGCAATTTCCTGGTGAAAATCAACGCCAACATCGGTAATTCCGCGCTCGGGTCGAGCATTCAGGAAGAAGTGGAAAAAATGACCTGGGCGATCCGCTGGGGCGGCGATACCGTGATGGATTTATCCACCGGCAAGAACATCCACGAAACGCGCGAATGGATCATTCGCAACAGCCCGGTGCCGATCGGCACGGTGCCGATTTATCAGGCATTGGAAAAAGTCGACGGCAAATCGGAAGAACTGACCTGGGAAATCTTCCGCGACACGCTGATCGAACAAGCCGAGCAAGGCGTGGATTATTTCACCATTCATGCCGGCGTGCGTCTGGCGTACGTGCCGATGACCGCCAAGCGTATGACCGGCATCGTGTCGCGCGGCGGTTCGATCATGGCGAAATGGTGCCTGGCGCATCATAAAGAGAGTTTCCTGTACACGCATTTTGAGGAAATTTGCGAGATCATGAAGGCGTACGACGTCAGCTTTTCGCTCGGCGACGGCTTGCGTCCCGGCTCGATCTACGACGCCAACGATGAAGCGCAATTCGCCGAACTGGAAACCCTCGGCGAATTGACGAAAATTGCGTGGAAACACGATGTGCAGACGATGATCGAAGGGCCGGGCCATGTGCCGATGCACCTGATCAAGGAAAACATGGATCTGCAATTGAAATATTGCGACGAAGCGCCTTTTTACACGTTAGGGCCGCTAACCACCGACATTGCGCCGGGCTATGATCACATCACCTCGGCCATCGGTGCGGCGATGATCGGCTGGTATGGCACGGCGATGTTGTGTTATGTGACACCGAAAGAACACCTCGGATTGCCGGACAAAGACGATGTTAAGGACGGCATCATCACCTACAAGATCGCCGCGCATGCCGCCGATCTGGCGAAAGGCCATCCCGGTGCGCAAATCCGCGATAATGCCTTGTCCAAAGCGCGCTTTGAATTCCGCTGGGAAGATCAGTTCAACCTGAGTCTCGATCCGGACAAAGCGCAACAATTCCACGACGAAACCCTGCCGCAGGAAGGCGCCAAGGTAGCGCATTTTTGTTCGATGTGCGGCCCGCATTTCTGCTCGATGAAAATCACCCAGGATGTACGCGATTATGCTGCCAGCCAAGGCGTTGCGGAAGCTGAAGCGTTAACCGCGGGTATGGCGCAAAAATCGGCGGAATTCAAGGAAAAGGGTGCTGAGATCTACAGCAAGTTGTGATGTTCAATTTTATAAGGACCTGACAAGAACGCTATGGATTTGGCTCTGCTGCTAAAAGCATTGATCCTCGGCATTATCGAGGGATTGACCGAATTTTTGCCGGTTTCGTCCACCGGTCATTTGATTCTGATCGGCGATTTGCTCGATTTCACCGGCGAACGCGCCAAGGTTTTCACCATTGCGATTCAGCTCGGTGCGATCCTGGCGGTTTGCTGGGAATATCGCGGCAAGGTGATCGAAGTAGTGCGCGGCATCGGCACCAGCCCGGCCGCTAACCGGTTTGTCATCAACCTGATGATCGCATTCCTGCCGGCTGCGATCCTTGGTTTGCTGTTCATCAAAACCATCAAATCTTATTTGTTCCATCCAGTGCCGGTCGCTACTGCTTTGATTGTCGGCGGCTTGCTGATTTTGTGGGCGGAGCGAAGGGAGCATGTCGTCGAAGTCGAACAAGTCGACGACATGGACTGGAAACATGCGTTGAAGGTCGGTCTGGCGCAATGCTTGGCTTTGATTCCCGGTACTTCGCGCTCCGGCGCCACGATCATCGGCGGGTTATTTTTCGGTCTGTCGCGTAAAGCGGCTGCGGAATTCTCGTTTTTCCTCGCGATACCCACCATGTTCGCCGCTACTTTTTATGATTTGTTTAAAAACCGCGAATTGCTCGATTGGAACGATTTAACGCTGATCGCAGCAGGTTTCGCTGCTGCCTTCTTCAGCGCTTTGCTGGCCGTGCGCGGTTTGCTGCGGTTTGTCAGTAATCACGATTTCACCGTATTTGCCTGGTATCGTATCGTTTTTGGCATCGTGATATTGATTACGGCGTATACCGGAGTAATCGGCTGGTCGGAAATGTGAGCAAAGATTAATTCTCAAAAGGCCTGCGCGTTTTATATCTCCATACGGCTTTGAATGTGTTTGACGGGCTATTTGACTTTCAGTACAGTCGCCCTTGGGAAAATATGTTTTTTCCTATAATTTGGAGATAAAAATCATGAATATCAATAAATTAATTTTAGGTTTCTTTGTTTTTATCAGTGCAACGTTACCGGTAGCGGCGCACGAGGCGAAATACGCTGCGCCTTTGCTCGGCAGCAGTGAAGTGCCCGCAAATGCGTCACCTGCCACCGGTTCGGTGCTGGTGACGATCGACTTTGATTTGGTGACGATGCGAGTCGAAGCCAATTTCAGCGGTCTGCTGGGAAATGTGACGAATGCGCACATCCATTGCTGCACGGATCCAGGAACCAATGTCGGTGTTGCAACTCAACTCCCATCCTTCATCGGTTTTCCTTTGGGCGTCATAGCCGGCACGTACGATCATACTTTCGACATGGCGCTGGCTTCCAGTTATAACCTAGCGTTTATCACCAGTCACGGTGGCTTGGTAAGCACGGCTTTCAACGACTTGGTCACCGGTCTTGATACCGGAAAGGCTTATTTTAACCTTCACACGAATCTGTTTCCGGGCGGTGAGATCCGCGGATTATTGAGCCCGGTGCCGGAGCCGGAAAGCTATGCGTTATTGCTGGCCGGTTTAGGTGTTTTGACCGTATTCGCGCGCCGCGTCCGGCGTGAAGCTGTTTGAATAAGCAAGAGCCTCTCATGAGGCTCTTGTTTTATCGTCGCTACTAACTTTGCACCCACGGCAAACCGGCCGCCTTCCAGCCGGAAGCCTTGCCGCGCTGGCCGTTTTCATCGCGGTCGCCTTCGAAGCCTTCCAAGATGTTGTAGCATTCGGCAAAATCCATGTCGGTGGCCATCGCCGCCGCTTGGTTCGAGCGCGCGCCGCTGCGGCAGATGAATAAAACCGGTAACGATCTGTCGACTTGATTGGTCAGTTGATCGAAAAAATGCGGATTCGGCTGCATGCCGGGGTACGAACGCAATTCGATTTCGGTTGCACCGGGGATGCGTCCGACCCAATCCAGTTCGGCGCGCGAACGCACATCGACCAATTGCGCCTGCGCGTGTTCCTGCAGCACACGATAAGCTTCCATCGGCAATAATGCGCCTTTGTACGGAAGTCCGAGTTCTTGCGCGCGCTGTTGCGCTTTTTCCAGTATTGCTGCGAGTGTTTCCATAAATAATCCTAGCGATGTAATGTAAAAACGATCGGGCGATTACCTTTATAATGCCGGTTAAGCCAATTTCTCATCCCTCGTATTGCCCATATTATAGCGCTTCATGGAAAAAATCCGCTTATCCAAACTGATGTCCGAGCAAGGCATTTGCTCGCGCCGCGAGGCCGACCGTTTTATCGAACTGGGCTGGGTATTCGTCGATGGCGAACGGATTTCCGAGCTCGGCACGAAAATTTTTCCATCGCAAAAAATTACCTTAAATAAAGCAGCGCAAGCGCAGCAAACCCAGCAGGTGACGATATTGCTCAACAAGCCCGTCGGTTACGTGTCCGGGCAGCCGGAGCCGGGTTATCAACCGGCTGTGGTGCTGATCAAACCAGAAAATCAGTTCATTCCGAAGCAACCGGGCAAGCGTTTTCAACCTGTGCACCTGAAAAACCTGGCGCCTGCCGGGCGGCTGGATATCGATTCGCAAGGTTTGCTGGTGCTGACGCAGGACGGCCGCATCGCCAAGCAGCTGATCGGCGAGGATTCCCGCATTGAAAAGGAATATCTGGTGCGGGTCGAAGGCGCGTTGCCGCCTGCCAAGCTGGCGCTGCTGAATCACGGCCTGAGCCTTGACGGTCAGGCACTGAAACCGGCGCAAGTGAGCTGGCAAAACCGCGATCAATTGCGTTTTATTTTGCATGAGGGCAAAAAACGCCAAATCCGCCGCATGTGCGAACTGGTGGGTCTAAAAGTGACCGGCTTGAAGCGCGTGCGCATTGGTAAAATGAAACTGGGTAACCTGCCCGAAGGTCAGTGGCGTTATCTGGAAGAGGGCGAGCAGTTTTGACGGCGCTTTTAATTAAAACTCTCCGATGCATCAACGCGTTCAAGTCATATTAAAAATTCCGGCGTATCAATTGCAGCTGTATTACGAAGGCGCGGTCGATACCGTGGCGGCGAAAACCACCGACGGCCGCATCGTTCATTTTCCGGCCAATGTGTTGCGCTCGGTAGTACAAAGTCACGGCGTGTACGGTACGTTTGAGCTGGTGTTCGATGAGAACAATAAGTTCGTGTCGATCAGCCGTATCCGTTAACAATTCGCAACCCGCTTGATCGCGGCTTTCATTGCACCGTCACGTGCGCTACACTTCCTGCTTATTCCGTTTTAACCCATTCTTTTTAAATCAACAAAGATCATACTCATGGCTCAATATGTAATGTCGATGCTCCGCGTGAGCAAAATCGTTCCACCGAAACGTCAGATTATCAAAGACATATCACTCAGCTTTTTTCCCGGCGCAAAAATTGGCCTGCTCGGCCTGAACGGCTCCGGCAAATCGACCGTGCTGCGCATCATGGCCGGTGCCGACAAGGATTTTGACGGCGAAGTGCAGCGTTTGCCGAACATCCGCATCGGCTACTTACCGCAAGAGCCGCAACTGAATCCCGAACACACCGTGCGCCAGGAAGTCGAGGAAGGCATGGGTGAAGTGATGCAGGCGCAGAAGAAGCTGGAGGAAGTCTATGCGGCGTACGCCGAGGAAGGCGCCGATTTCGATGCGCTGGCGGAAGAACAAGCGCGCCTGGAAGCAATCATCGCCACCGCGGGCAGCGATACCGAGCACCAGATGGAAATCGCCGCCGACGCATTGCGCCTGCCGTCTTGGGATGCCGTGGTTAAAAACTTGTCCGGCGGGGAAAAACGCCGTGTCGCGTTGTGCAAATTGCTGCTGGAAAAACCGGACATGTTGCTGCTCGACGAACCGACCAACCATCTGGATGCGGAATCGGTCGAATGGCTCGAGCAATTCCTGGTACGTTTCCCCGGTACTGTGGTCGCCGTCACTCATGACCGCTACTTCCTCGACAACGCCGCCGAATGGATTCTCGAGCTCGACCGCGGTCACGGCATCCCGTGGAAAGGCAATTATTCGAGCTGGCTGGAGCAGAAGGAAGCGCGCCTGGAGCAGGAACAGAAACAAATCGACGCGCACATGAAGTCGATGAAGCAGGAACTGGAATGGGTGCGGCAAAATCCTAAAGGCCGTCAAGCCAAATCCAAAGCACGTCTGGCCCGTTTTGAAGAACTCAACTCACAGGAATATCAGAAGCGTAACGAAACCCAGGAAATTTTCATTCCGGTCGGCGACCGCCTCGGTAACGATGTCATCGAATTCGACGGTGTGTCGAAATCCTATGGCGACCGGTTGCTAATTGACAATCTGAGCTTCAAAATCCCGCCGGGTGCGATTGTCGGCATCATCGGCCCGAACGGCGCGGGTAAGTCGACCTTGTTCAAGCTGATTACCGGCAAGGAACAACCCGATTCCGGCGAAGTGAAAATCGGCCATACCGTGCAGATTGCGCATGTCGATCAAGCGCGCGACTCACTGGAAAACGATAAAACCGTGTTCGACGCCATCTCCGGAGGCAACGACAACCTCGTGGTCGGCAAATACACCACCCCGGCGCGCGCTTACCTTGGCCGTTTCAACTTCAAAGGCAGCGATCAGCAAAAAATCATCGGCCAGCTCTCCGGTGGTGAACGCGGCCGCCTGCACCTGGCGCAAACACTGATTTCCGGCGGCAACGTGCTGCTGCTCGACGAACCGTCCAACGACCTCGACGTGGAAACGCTGCGCGCCTTGGAAGACGCACTGCTGGAATTCGCCGGTTGCGTGCTCGTCATCTCGCATGACCGCTGGTTCCTCGACCGCATCGCCACCCACATCCTCGCCGCCGAAGGCGACTCGCAATGGACCTTCTTCAACGGCAACTATCAGGAATACGAAGCCGACAAGAAAAAACGCCTGGGTGAGGAAGGCGCGAAACCGAAACGGATACGGTATAAGCCGATTAGCAGATAAATAAACAATCTCGTGATCTTGTCATGGTTTTTAAGAAATTTGAATAATGCAAGAATAAAAATTTTTGTGTATTGGATATCAGAATTCGCTGTCTTAATGCTGTCAGAAATAATGGAATATTTATACAAATAATTATTGTTTTATAATTTCATAACCATATGAATATAAATAAATTATATTGGTGTCGTAAAATAAGTTTTTTGTGGAATAAAAAAACCTAGAAAATAAGCAAAATCCTTATTGCAATAAGGATATGTTATAGACAAAATACGTATACCCTCCTAAAATGGGGGGATATATTTATATGAAGTCAATTAAAATAAGGAGTAATAATTATGAAATTCGAACTGAAAAAAAGCCACATTGCTGCGGCAGTAGCGCTTGCTCTATCAGGTGCTGCTTTTACAACAGCGCATGCTGCGGTTACCATCACAGATGGTGCAGGTACTTCCGCTAGAATTGCCGATGCTGGATATTTCGCGTCCGGTGGTCTAGGCTTGAGCTACTTGGGTAAGGAGTTTGTCAACTGGGATACTGAAGCATCTAATTACACACTGACAGTCGGTGGTGTAAAAGTTGGTGGTGCATCTGCTGATGAAGTATTCGGCTCTAATCCGCTGGGTGCGTCAGTCATTGGGCCTTTGTTTGGTGGCACGACAGCAATCACTGCAAATTTCGGTGATCCCAATGGGGTTAAGTGGAATATTTTTGAGACAGTACGCGTTAGTGCGCCTGGTCATGTCCTAGTTAATGTGAGTTTGACGAATATCGGCACTACTATAGCTAAAGACGTTGAATGGAGTGTCGGTATTGATCCCGATCAAGGCAGGAATTCATTGCCTAATGGCCCTGGTAATTGGACGCACAACGTGATTAATGCGACAGGATTTGGTTCCTCGGTATCTGCGACAAGCCTCGATGGTTTATCGCTTACGTTGGCTAATGTTACTGGGGGAACGGCGGTCGGCATAGCTTCGTACATTGACACTGCGTGCTGCAGTCCTGTTACAGCAAGTACTATATTTGGTGCGGGACAAGCTGCCGGTTATTTTTCCGATGGAGATTATTCGATTAATTTGGGTTATCAACTCGGCGATATCGCACCCGGCTATAGTAGTTCAATCGCTTACGAATACATCATGGCCGTTCCAGAACCAGAAACCTACGCTATGTTGCTGGCTGGCCTTGGTTTGATCGGTTTCTCAGCACGCCGCCGTATCAGCGCCTAAAGTATCGCTTTAGTTCGCTAGAAGAACCGCATTCCCATACCGGAATGCGGTTTTTTTATTTTTTGCGGTTGAATTGATTGTGAATGAATGCTCCGCAAAACGACAAAATCGAGCGGGTAAAATCGATTCATATTAAAATCGCGCTTCTTGAAATTTCTGAATCAAAATTATGCATCCCATGTTGACCATCGCGGTGAAAGCCGCGCGCCGCGCCGGTAGTATCATTAATCAGGCATCTAAAAATCTGGATTTGCTCACGGTATCGAAGAAGTCGCACAGCGATTATGTCAGTGAGGTTGACGGCGCAGCTGAAGCAGCAATTATCAAGGTGCTGCAGGCAGCTTATCCCGGCCATGCGATCCTAGCTGAAGAAAGCGGGCAACAGGGTGATCATGAAAATTCCGAATATCAGTGGATTATCGATCCTTTGGATGGCACCACTAATTTCTTGCACGGCTTTCCGAAGTATTCGGTTTCAATTGCGCTGAAACACAAAGGTGTGCTAACCCACGCCGTGGTATACGATCCGAACTTGAATGAATTATTCACCGCCAGCCGGGGCGGCGGCGCTTTTTTGAATGATCGCCGCATTCGTGTCAGTAAACGTACCAAGCTGGACGATTGTTTGATCGGCACCGGATTACCGTTCCGGGATTTGACGCACATCGATGCATATTTTGCCATGCTGAAAGACCTCGTGCCGCGTATCGCCGGAATCCGCCGCCCGGGATCCGCCGCGCTGGACCTCGCGTACGTCGCCTGCGGCCGTTACGATGGTTTTTGGGAAATTGGTCTGGCGCCGTGGGATATGGCCGCCGGGTGTCTATTGATTACCGAAGCTGGTGGCTTGGTCGGCGATTTGGAAGGCAACGAAACGCAATTGGAAAGCGGTCAGATCGTGGCGGGTAATCCAAGGGTTTTCGGGCACTTGCTGCAAGTGATCGCGCCGCATCTGACGCCCGCTCTTATCGAAGCACATCAAGCGGCAAAATCTTAGGGAAGCTCTAAAAAGGTAGCGAGCGACGGTCAGGCAAGGTGAAGTCAGGCGAAAAAGCGGAGTTTACGATAGGTAAATGAGCATTTTGCGCTTGGTTTCAACGCAGCATGACCGAACGCAGCAGTTTTTCAGAGCTTCCTTAATGACTGGATTCCTCCGGCTGCTCCAAAGGCAAGTGCTGATTTTCACTGGATTCAATCAAGGATTTCATTTCTTCCAGCGGCGGCAGCTCATCGAGTGAGCGTAGATTCAGATCGTCGAGAAAATGCGCGGTAGTGGCCAACAGTGCCGGTTTTCCAGGCACATTGCGATGTCCGACCTCCTCAATCCAACCACGGGATGTCAGTGTTTTAAGCACCGAACTGGAAACACTGACACCGCGGATTTCTTCGATATCGCCACGGGTTACCGGCTGGCGGTAAGCGATGATGGCAAGCGTTTCCAGAACTGCGCGCGAATAGCGCGGCGCTTTTTGCGGCGTCAAACGCTCCAAATACGGTTGCATATCGGCTTTGGTCTGGAAACGCCAGCCGCTGGCTACGGTAACCAGTTCCACTCCGCTATCGCGCCATCGATCCCGGATGTCTTGCAGTAAACTGGTTATTACTGCGGCGCTAAATTCATTGTCGAACAATTTCCGCAATTCGCTGACGGATAAAGGCTCTTGCGTTGTGAGCAAGGCCGCTTCGAGAATTTGTTTGGTTTTCTCGGGACTGAGCGAATCGAGTGTGTTCAGCGAATGATGATCAGACGGTGTCGATGGCGCGGACATAAATCATTGCATTATCGGGGGATTGCGAAATTTCCAGCAGCAATTCCTTGGCAAGCTCCAGAATAGCCAGAAAAGTGACCACGACTTCCGCCACTGTAGCTGCGGGGCTGAACAGATCGTAAAACTCAATTTGCTTCCGGCCGCGCAACTCGCGCAGCACTTGGCTCATATACGCGCGTACGGACAGCGTTTCGCGTTTGATCTGGTGATGCCGGTTGACTTTTGCGCGCGCCAGAATAGCGGACCAGGCGTTAAGCAAATCATCCTTATTGATATTGGGTAATCGCTCATCGGTTTTTTGTTCGATCCAGACTTGAACAACGCTGAAGTCACGCTCGGCTTGTGGAATTTCATTCAAGCGTTCGGCGGCTTTTTTCATTTGCTCGTATTCCAGCAAGCGCCGCACCAATTCGGCGCGCGGATCGCGTCCCTCGTCTTCCGGTCCCGCTTTAGGAGCCGGCAATAGCATGCGCGACTTGATTTCGATCAGCAAAGCAGTCATCAGCAGATATTCAGCCGCCAGCTCGAGCTGATCGACGCGCATCATTTCGACATAGGTCATGTATTGCAGCGTAAGCTCGGCCATCGGAATATCGAGAATGTTCAGATTATGCTTGCGGATCAGATACAGCAGCAGATCAAGCGGGCCTTGGAAGGTATCCAGAAAAACTTCCAGCGCATCCGGCGGAATATACAAATCCTGCGGGATTTCCAGCAGCGGCTCACCACAAATTTTGGCGATTGGCTGAGGTTCAACAGTATCAAGCACTCCATTCACCGTTTCGTGCAAACCGGAAATGCATCAGGAATAGTTTAGTCCCATTGCTTCACGGATGTCGCGCATGGTTTCTTCCGCCAGTTTGTTGGCTTTTTCGCAGCCGTCGGCGATGATATTGCGCACCAAAGTTGGATCCTCTTCGTACTTTTTGATGCGCTCGTACATCGGCGCTTGCTCCGCGAGGATTTTATCAATCACCGGTGTTTTGCAATCCAGGCAGCCGATTTCCGCATTTTTGCAGCCCCGTTGCACCCACTCCCGTGTTTTGTCGTCGGAATAAACCAAATGGAACTGCCATACCGGGCATTTGGCCGGATCGCCCGGATCGCTGCGCCGCACACGCGCAGGGTCGGTCGGCATGGTGCGCACTTTTTTGCGGATGCTTTCCGGATCTTCACGCAAGCTGATGGTGTTGTTATACGATTTCGACATTTTCTGACCATCCAGTCCCGGCATCCGCGATGCTTCAGTCAGCAATGTTTCCGGTTCGGCCAGAATCATTTTGCCGCCACCTTCCAGGTAGCCGAACAAGCGCTCGCGGTCTCCCAGACTCAAATTCTGCTGCTCGTTCAGCAACGAACGCGCCTCTTCCAGTGCATTTTCATCGCCCTGCTCCTGATACAGTGTGCGCAGTTCGGTATACAGTTTGGATTTCTTCGATCCCAGCTTTTTGATCGCAGCTTCCGCTTTTTCTTCAAAGCCAGGCTCCTTGCCATAGATATGATTGAAGCGGCGCGCGATTTCACGCGTGAATTCCAGATGCGGCGCCTGATCTTCGCCGACCGGAACCAGATTGGCGCGGTAAATCAGAATATCCGCGCTTTGCAGCAGCGGGTAGCCGAGAAAACCGTAGGTGCTGAGATCCTTTTCGGATAATTTTTCCTGCTGGTCTTTATACGTCGGCACACGCTCCAGCCAGCCGAGCGGCGTCATCATCGACAACAGCAGATATAATTCGGCGTGCGCGGGCACTTTGGATTGGATGAACAAAATCGCCTGCGACGGATCGACACCGGCGGCCAACCAATCGATCACCATGTCCCAGACATTCTGCTCAATGATTTCCGGCGAATCGTAATGGGTTGTCAAGGCGTGCCAATCGGCGACAAAAAACAGGCATTCGTATTGCTGCTGCAACTTCACCCAATTCTTTAATACGCCGTGATAATGTCCCAAGTGCAGGCTGCCGGTGGGGCGCATGCCGGATAAAACGCGATCAGCAAACATGTTGATGTTCCAAATGTAAGAGTTTTTTAGATGTATAGCCCGAAAATCGACACAATGATAATTTTAACCCACAGAATAACCGGCCCGATCACGGTACTCAAAATACCGCTGAATAACAATACCAACAATATCATGAAGCCGTAAGGCTCAATCTGTGAAAATTGGTACGCCCAGCGATGCGGCAGCAAGCTCATGACCATGCGGCCGCCGTCCAGCGGCGGCAACGGCAACAGGTTGAGCACCATCAGAACGACATTGATTTCGATTCCCGCAATTCCCATCAGCGCCAGCGGTTTAGCGAAACTGCTGGCGGGCATGGCAATAGCCAGTTTGATCATCAACGCCCAAAAAACCGCCATCAACAGATTGGCGCCGGGACCGGCGGCAGCGACCCACAGCATGTCGCGTTTCGGGTGATGCAGATTGGCGAAATTGACCGGCACCGGTTTGGCCCAGCCGAACAAGAATCCCGCGCCGACGGTCAGTTTACTTAGAACAAATAACGATAGCGGCACCACGATTGTACCGACGGGGTCAATGTGCCGCGCCGGATTGAGACTGATGCGGCCAGCGCTGTAAGCGGTGAGATCGCCGAATTGCTTGGCGATGTAGCCATGCGCGGCTTCGTGCATGGTAATGGCGAAAATCACCGGTAATGCGTAAATGGCGATGCCCTGAATGATTTCATCCATGATCGATTCCAAACGGTTCGAGGTCGCCTTTGCCTTGCCGAACCAGTGCAGGCACATCGGTGGTCAAATCGATCACAGTAGTCATGTCGATGCCGCAGGAACCGGCATCCATGACCAATTCCACCTGATGTTCCAGGCGTTCGCGGATTTCTTCCGCATCGTTCAGCGGAAATTCGTCACCAGGTAAAATCAGCGTTGAGCTGAGCAGCGGTTCATCGAGTTCTTCCAGCAACGCCTGAACCACCGGATGATCGGGAATGCGCAGACCGATGGTGCTGCGCTTCGGGTGCTGCAAGCGCCGCGGCACTTCGCGCGTCGCTTGCAAAATAAACGTGTAGCTGCCGGGTGTCGTCGCCTTCAGCAAGCGGTACTGGCTGTTGTCGACCTTGGCGTAAGTGGCGATTTCCGCTAGATTGCGGCACACCAGCGTGAAATGATGGCGTTCGTCCACTTGCCGGATGGTGCGGATGCGCGTCATCGCGTCTTTATCGCCAATATGGCAGCCCAAGGCATAGCACGAATCGGTCGGGTACACGATAATGCCGCCGCTGCGCACGATGGCCACAGCCTGCCGGATCAGGCGAATATTCGGGGTGTCGGTGTGGATGGAAAAAAATTGCGCCACGGCGGAAAATGTCGGAAGTCAGTGCGTTAATCGATCAGCTCGGCATTCACGGTGTTTTTCCATTGCTGCCAAACGGGGGTGCAGCCGAGCGGAAATTCGGGTAATTGCCCGAGGTCGAAATAGCTCTCGCCCGGTCCATGAAAATCCGAACCGCAGGAAGCCAGTAAATTCCTGTTATTGGCATGCTGCGCGAAAAGCTGCATTTGCTCCGGTGTGTGGCTCGAGGTCACCACTTCGAGCGCCGATCCGCCGAGCGCGCAAAATTCGTCGAGCAGATCGCTGAGCACGTTTTTGCCCAAATCGTAACGCCCAGGGTGGGCGATGACCGCGTGCCCGCCGCTGCCGCGAATCCAGCTCAACGCGTCGCTAAGCGGCGCCCATTCGTGCGGGGTATAACCCGGTTTGCCTTTGACCAGATATTTCTTGAACACCGACTTGACGTCCTTGGCATAACCGCGCTCCACCAAAAAGCGGGCAAAGTGCGTACGGCCGATCAAGCTGCGCACGCCGACGTAAGTGTAAGCGCCTTCCAGGCTGCCTTGAATGCCGATTTTTTCCAGCTCCGCGGCGATGTTCCGGGCGCGCTGCGCACGGCCGGCGCGCACTGCCGTCAAACCCTCAACCAGCGGCGCGTAATCGGGATCGATATCCAGACCGACGATATGCAAGGTGCGGCCGCGCCAACTGACGGATATTTCCACGCCGTTTATAAATGTGATACTTTTCGCTTCAGCAGCCTTACGCGCTTCCACGAGGCCTGCGATATCATCGTGATCGGTTAATGCGAGAATTTCCACGCCGCGCTGAGCAGCGCGCTCAACCAGTTGTTCCGGTGTCAATACGCCGTCAGAAATAGAAGAATGACAATGTAAATCAATGTTGAGCATGAAAATTCGTTGCACAAAGCGGGACACGCATCATAACAAATAACCGCATTGAAGAGAAAAATATCATGCCGGGCAATGAACAGATTGTTTAGTGCCATGAAAGAAAAAACGTTTTACAAGGAATCCGAATGAATATGTTATTGACCGTACGCAATCATCTTTCCGCTGCACCGCATCGCAGCCTGTTTCTGGCTGGCGCGCTGCAAGGCGTGCTGACCGTGTTGTGGTGGATCTTCGATCTGACCGGCCGCTACGGCATCGCCGGTTCGATGACCGGCTGGAGCGTCGCGCCGACCTGGGCGCACGCGTTTTTGATGATGTACGGTTTCTTCCCGTTTTTTATTTTCGGATTCCTGTTCACCACCTACCCGAACTGGATGAGCGGTGAAAAAGTAAAACCACAAGAATATGTCACGACCTGTTTGTTGATGGCGGCAGGTGCGGTGCTGTTTTATGCCGGTCTGCTGACGCATAAAGCGATCAGCATTGCCGGCGTGGAATTGATGCTGGCCGGCTGGGGCATCGCGCTTTACGTGCTGCTGCGCATCCTGTTGACCGCCCCGGCGGAAGACAAGCGTCACGCCCGCGTTACCAGTGTCGCGCTGGTAATGGGCTGGCTCGGTATGCTGGCGTATTTGGTGTGGCTGGTGACCGGTGCTGTGCTGGCGCTCGATTGCGCGCGCGTTGCCGGATTGTGGTTTTTTCTGCTGCCGATCGTGCTGACCGTGTCGCACCGCATGATTCCGTTTTTCTCCAGCCGCGTGCTGGAAAATTATGAAATGGTGCGGCCGTTCTGGATGCTGTGGCTGATGCTCGCCTGCATCGCCGCGCACGGCCTGCTGCAATGTTTTGAACTGACCGGCTATCTGTGGCTTGCCGACTTTCCGCTGGCGGCGTGCGCGCTGTATTTATCGTACCGCTGGCAATTTCAGCGCAGCTTTAAAGTGAGCCTGCTGGCGGTGTTGCATATCTCGTTTGCCTGGTTCGGTGTGGCTATGATGCTCTACGCCGTGCAGAGCCTGGTGTATTTCGCCTCCGGCAACCTGATTCTGGGCCTCGCTCCGCTGCACGCGCTCGGTATCGGTTTCTTCTCCGGCATGATCCTCGCGATGGCCTCGCGCGTCACCCTCGGCCACTCCGGACGGCCATTGGAACTCGACCGCATCACCTGGCTGCTGTTCCTGGGCTTCCAGGCAACCGCCGTAATCCGCATTCTGGCCGATCTTATCCCGGCGGTTGCGCCGATGTTCTATGTGCTGGCGGCGCTCGTTTGGTTGAGTTGCTTTGGATTATGGGCGGTTAAGTTTGCACCGATTTATTGGCGGGCAAGGGTGGATGGGAAGGCGGGGTAGTAATGTTGATAGGATGATATCTAAATCGGTTATTTCTATAAATCATGAATCTAGCATTTATTGATGTTATTTCTGACGCAATAGATTTATTGCGTCATTTCGGAGACCTAATTCCAATTAAGTTTCACAAGTCATCCAAACCTCACTTTTGGCAATCATGAGCAATACTGGAGCTACTGTACACATCACTAAGCTTGCGGCGGCACAGCGTCAATTGCGAGCAGCGATTCGCCTATACTTTATCGACGAAGATGAACTGGCAATTCACACGGTTGCCTCAGCTGCGTACCGGCTAATCAACGATCTCAAGGCCGCGAGAGGCATGACTGAAGCGGCGGATGTACACCTGGTTTCGATCTTCTATGTTGTCAGAAGCTTTCGACGCGGGACTCTCCCGAAGCACATCTCGGAGAACTCAGAAATGATGAAGTGGGTTGCTGAGATGGCTGAGAAACTACCGATTACCACTGAATCCAAGATCGAAGATGTCACCGCTCACATTGACGACAATGCTGTAAAGGCATTTTGGCGCAAGCGCAATGAGACTTCTAATTTCCTTAAGCACGCTGACAGAGACTCACAAGACCAAATTTCATTGGAAAAGGTCGATAACTTCACTTTGCTAATGCAGGCGATGGCCGCGTACACGGATCTTGTCAAGAACGATCTCGGCCCTGAAGGCCTTATTCTCTGGCTCTACAGCTCTATCCTGCACGGTGAATCTGAAGCGCTCCCTGAAGAATTCAGGTCAATCGGCAGACGGCTGCTTGAAGTTCATGAAAGTGATCGCCGAGATCTCTGCTTTGCGCTAATTCAAGAACTGCGGGCGCGAGACGTAGAGTGACGTTTAATGTTCGATGGCACCAAGTTCATAGGGGCTAAAGTTCAGATTTGACTCGATCACTCAAGTTGACTAGACTTAGTTAAGTTAGTCCATACAATGCGGAAGTCAATATGCTGACCATCAATATCCATGAAGCAAAGACCCACTTATCCCGGTTCATCGAAAAAGCTGCGGCTGGTGAGGAAATCATCATCGCGAAGGCAGGGACGATTGCTAAATTGGTGCCGCTGCATAGCTTACCTTCCGCTCGAAGTCTGGGTATTTTCAACGGGAAATTGAATGTGCCGGAAGATTTTGATGCCGCATTGCCTGAGGAGATGGCGTTGCAATTTCAGAGTGGCACTATCGAACCATCATCCGGGAATCGCTAGTGCTGCAATTCTGGATTGCTGCAAAGAAGCCCGGCTATTCTCTCCGATATACTTCGTCATGACTCCCGACATTCACCAGAATGATTTCCTTCTCAGTAATCATGATTTCCAGCGTGATGCGGTAACTGAGATTGATCGATACCGAATGTAATCCGGTCAATTTGCCTGAAAGCGCATGGATTCTCAGCGAAGGGTGAAAAGGATTATGGCTGAGCAGTTCCAGAACCTTACGGTAGGGTTCTTTTAATTCCGGGTGTTTTTGCGCGAAGCGGCGGGCGCGCTTCTTGTAGCTGTCCGTAAAAATGAGCGTGTAGCTCATTTGTTGAAAATATCATCGACGTGCTGATCGACCGCATCTTTGCTGAATTGGCCGCTTGCCATGTCGCGCCGCGCTTCGTGCAGTGCGGCTTCCAGTTCCATTTCCCGCAGATAATGGTATTGCTCGATTTTCATCACCACGTAACACTCTTTGCCGCGCACGGTGATGATGTCTTCCGTTTTATCCGTCAGACTTTCTTCCACGCAGGCGATGCCTTTGGTTTTTAAATCGTTGGCTGTAATCATGATTAATCGTATTCTTAATAGTGCCACTAAATATACGATCGATAGGTGGATGTGTCAATGCACACTGGGAATATCGGAAAATAATAATGCTTATTCAATGAAATAACGTTTGAATACTGTTGTGCTAAGGAATCAGGCGCTATCTCAGGGTTCTGGATCAGAAGATACTAATATAAGGGGGGATGCCATGGATTTTTACTGTATGCGTCACGGGCGCACAAATTACAACGATCTCGGTTTGTGTAACGACGATCCCGGCAAGGATGTGTATTTAACGGAAACCGGCATCGCGCAAGCGCAATCGGCTGCGCACGGCCTGCGGGGTGCGGCGTTTGAGCGCATCCTCGTTTCGCCCTTGCCGCGCACGCGCCAAACCGCGGAGATCGTGAACCGGTACCACGCCGTGCCGATCGAGGTGCACGCCGATTTGGCCGACATCCGTTCGGGGTTCGAGAGCAAGTCGGTATCGGATTATTTCGCGGCGATCAGTCACGATCCGCTGCGGGTGCGCGTGAACGGCGGCGAGTCGTTGCTCGATCACAAGCGGCGCGTATTGCGCTTCATCGATTGGTTAAAAACGCAACCGGATGAGGCGGTGCTGGTCGTTGCGCATGAAGAAACGCTGCGGGTATTTGTCGCCTATTTTGAGGGTGGCATTGCGGATGCGCAATTGCGGGATATACATGTGGGAAATTGCGAATACCGGCGTTATGTTTTGCAACGCTGATAAACGATTCTTCTACTCAGTGCGTGCCAGCCAACCGAGTCCTTTGGCATGCAGGCTTTGGATGTACAGCCGGTCGCGCGTCTCAGTCACGGCAGTGGTTTCCGGGTAAGCGCCGGATGGATCTTGCAGGTCGTCGAGCACTTTGCCATCTTCGCTGAAGGCGATCACATGACCGTAGGCCTTGGGCACCGGCCATAATGCGGGTGGCAGGCGCAGTGTGACTTGGCGCAAAAACGGCTTGCCGCTCATGGCATCGATGACCGGGTTGCGCGGCTTGGCGAAGCCGAGCCAGATCTTGCCGTCAAGGCCGCGCATCAGGTTATCCGGGTAGCCAGGCAGATTGTCGAGCAGCACGGCGGCTTGCATCGAGGAGCCTTGGCTGACATCGAGATTGTTTGCACTGACAGCGATTTTCCATACCCGGTACCGGCCCGTTTCGTTGACAAACAGAGTTTGTTCATCTTGCGACAGCGCGATGCCATTGGCGAAGCTCAATCCTTGGGCGATGATGCGCGCCGTTTTCTGAGTGGGATCGTATTCTAGAACGCGCCCGGTCGACGATTGCTCCATGATGTCAAGAATGCTAGCGGCGAAAGTGCCGTCCCAATCTTTCGGTGCAAACCGGGTTGAAGCATCGGTGAAGTAGATTTTGCCGTTTGCCGCGACTACGACCGCATTGGCGTAGCGGACCGGATCGCCGTTCACGGTGTCAATCAGAACGCGAACGGCGCGATCCGGCCCGATCGACAGCAATCCTTTCATGGCATCGGCCGCAATCAGGTTGCCGTCAGCGTCGAAGTCGAAACCCAACACGCGTCCACCGGTGTTGACGAATATTTCTTGCGCAGTGCCGCCGGGATTCATACGCACGATATTGCCGCTCGCCATCGCGGCATATAGTTTGCCGTCCGGGCCGGGCGCGACGTGTTCCGGTCCGGTTTCGCCGTTTAGTGCAATTAGTTGAATATCCGCGAGCCGGTTGTTCGGTGCGTGCGGGCCGCTATACCCCGGCGCGGCGGGTGCTTGCCAGCTCACCGGCTCGATCGGTACCGGCCATAAGCAGAGATAGGCCGTCACGGCCAGAACGGCGATTGCAAGCATCCGAGTGATTTTTTTCATCTTCAGTAAATATCAAAGTTTAAGTGAATCCACGCAAAGCGGTATTCTGTCATTTTCACTGCCTGCCTGTAGAAATTTCTCATAGGCGATACACTTCCCAGCATCCGAACATCCTGCCATACTGCAAACTCATATTCGCATCGTTCCGGGAATGGTTTTGCGCAGACCCGGAATATCCGCCGGTAAGAAATTGAAAAAGGGGATTCCATGACGCAGATCACTGACATCATCCATCATGCCGGGCATTGGCTGGAGCAGCAACAGGATAAAGAATCCAAGGGATGGGGCGAACGCCGCGGCAGCCACGTCAACGTGCTGAATACCGCCGAAGCGGTGATCGCATTGATCGACAGCGGCGTTTGCCATGCCGGTTCGGGATCGATCCACGGCGCAGTGGATTTTCTGCTGAAACATCAGACATTAACCGGCCCGGATGCGGGTTCTTGGCCGCGCGAGCTTACCACCGACGAAGGCGAGACTATCGACATTCCCGATTTGGTGCGCACCACCTATGTGATTCAGGCGCTTATCAAGGCGGGCAAAGGCATTGACGAGCATCCGCTGCGATTGGCGCTGGTCTGGTTGCTGGGCCGCAGAAATGAAGCCAGCAAAGGCTGGGGGTATGCGCGCGGCAAACCCGACGCGCTGATACCGACATGTTTTGCGTTGATGGCTTTGCTGGACGCGTACGACGCCTATCCGGGTGCTTATCAGAGCGAGATCCTGCAAAGTTTGCAGCATCTGGTGGATGTTTATTACAACGGCGGCGGCGATGTGCGCGGTTCGTTCGGCGCGCCGGGTTCGCTGCAGGGCATACACACGATTTATGCCGCGCTGGTATTGCAAATCGCCCGCAACAACAATTTAAGCCGTTACCTGGAACAGGAAAAGCAAGCGATCGAATGGCTGCTGCGCAACCCCGATGAAGCCATCCGCTTGCGTGAGGAGTGGGTGGAAATCGATCAAGCCGGCGTTGGCGACGGTCAGACCGGCGGTTACGGTTTCATGGTGATGACCGATACTTTGCTGATGAAGCTGCTGCTGGGCTCGGAAAACATCGACGACAAAAAGAGCGCACTGGCGCACGAGGCGATGCACAGCCTCAAGGACAAAATCGATGACAGCACCGGCGCTTTTTACGGGCCGCGCTTGTTTTCCTGGGCGACGTCGAAGGCGCTATCGGCGCTGGCCGTGTTGCAAAAGCATGCCGGTGCGGAATATTCCGATCTCCCGGCGCGCACACCGGAATCCCGCACCGAATCCGGGCGCTGGAAAACAGGGCCGGTGATCATCGGGTTCGTCACTTTGCTGTCCGGGCTGGGTTTTTATCTGATGGTCAACGAAAAATTCGGCTTGCTCGAATTCAGTTTTTTTGTCGTTATGATGCTGGCGGCGTTGCTGGCGTACGGCACCATCGGCGAGAAGACATTCAGCGAGTTGTTCGGTACCGTTGGCGGCTTATTAAAAAAAGATGATACGAAACGATAAGATGCATTTGAGGCCAGTAGCATGATTGATACCATCATTTTCGACGCCGAAGGAATCGTCATCGATACCGAAACGATCTGGGACAAAGGGCAGGCGATTTTTCTGCAGCGCAGAGGTTTTGTCTATGACCGCGAACGCGTCAAGCCGCTGCTCACCGGGCGGACGCTGGCCGAGGGCGTGGAAGTCATGAAGCAAGCGTACCGGTTTGACGGCGATACTGAGGCTTTGGCGCGTGAACGCGCGGACATCGTGCGCGAATTGTTTATGCATGAAACAACCTTCATCGACGGTTTCCTGCCATTTTTTGCAACTGTGCGCGGCCGTTATAAAACCTGTATCGCAACTTCGATGGATCAGGAACTGCTCGAACTCGTCGATCAGCACCTCAATCTTTCTGCTTTGTTCGAGAATAGAATTTATACGCTCGACAAAGTCGGCTTCCGTTCTAAACCGAATCCGGATATTTTTTTGTACGCCGCGCAGCAGCTCGAATCAGCGCCCGGGAATTGCGTGGTCATCGAGGATGCGCCGCACGGCATCGACGCGGCAAAACGAGCCGGGATGTGCTGCATTGCGATCAGCACCACGTACGATCCGGGGAAGTTGCAGCAAGCGGATTTGATCGTCAATGCCTACACGGAGATCGACCTTGCCGCGGTGAACCGGCTTGTAACGGCGGGAGCAGGTTAACCGCCACGGCATTCAACGCCAGCGCTGTGCCGGGTCTTGGCGGTAAAATAACGCGAGCTGTTCGTAAACGGCGGGAAAATATTCCTGTGTGACGAGCGGCAGCTCAAAAAATGCTTCGCTCAACACCGCGAAAAACTCCCCCGGACTTTCCGCCGCATACGAATCGATCACGGTTTCCTGCTGACGGTCGACCTGACGGCAGAATTTTTTGTAGGCTTTGCTAAACACTTCATGCCAGGTATACGCGCTCATATTGGCGTGCAATTCCGGGCAACCGTTGGCGCCTTCGTACAGCATATCGATTTTGTGCGCGAATTCGTGGATCACCACGTTTTCCCCGAGGTGCGAAACCGGCTCCGCCGCATCCTGCCAGGAAAGAATCACCGGTCCGGCAGACCACGCTTCACCCGAGGCGGCGTGATGCACATGATGCACGATACCGAATTCATCCTCGTAATCGTAATCCAGCATGAATTCGCCGGGGTACACGATGATCTGATTCCAGTTACGGTAATAATCCAGGTCGAGATTCAGAATTAGGATGCACGCCTGCAGCGCGATCGTCACGCGCATTTCCTCGGTGATTTCCAGCTCATGCGCGCCGTAGAATTGCTTGTCGTGCAGAAATAACGTCACGCACTCGCGCAAACGCGCGAGTTCCTCAAAGCTAAGCCCTTTGAGGCAGCGCAGATTGATCAGTTTTGTCCAGACCGCATCGGATATGCCTTCGTGTTGAAGGATCAAGTTGCGATGCCAATTCGTTAAGCTCCACGACATGCAGATAATCTCCAGGAAACTGCCGTGATCTTGTAGCTCATGCCTTTATAAAGGCAATTCAGCAGGGATAAAAATAATACCTGCTTTTGTTCCGTTTTGCCCGAAGCAGGGACATAGAAATACTAAGGTCATGAGAATTCAGGTAGAATTATAGCGTTAGGTTCGTGTGGCAGGGCCAACGCCAAACGATTGAGAAATCGGATATAACCATCAAGCCATAGTGATATTTTTAGAGGAAGATTGTAAATGAATTTTAAATATAGCGTTGTTTGTATTATTGGCCTTAGTATCGCACTGATCGGCTGTGGCGGAGTTCCCGAAGCCAGCTCGGAGAATTGCTCAGGAAGAGGAATGGAATCAGCGCTGACAGCATTCAAAAACAACGAAGCTGCACGGGAAGCCTTTATCGCTAAATGCGATGAACTGAAAAAAGCAAAATAAGCATTTTCTGGGAATTCAAGCCCGGCTCCGGGAAGGATTTCCAGCACTTCTAAAAAACCGGAAGTGGATGTATTTCCAATGAACGGCGAATTGAAAGCACCTGCTTCGTTCGCCGTTTTGTTTTTATTTATGCTGTTACGTGATTCCACGGATTTGAGAAACTAATAACACGGCGGACAAACGGTATTATGTTTGTATAAATCATTCTTCCTAAAATTTGCCCATGACTACCAAACGTTTTCAGGTTGCATTGTCTTTTCCCGGAGAGCATCGGAATTATGTTTCACAGGTAGCGGAAGTATTGGCGGAGTCGTTGGGAAAAGACAAGGTTTTCTATGACCAATGGCATACGGCAGAGCTGGCACGACCTGATATGGATGTGCTGCTGCAGTCGCTTTATCACGATCATTCGGGGCTTCTCGTGCCATTTCTATGTGCTGATTATGAACGCAAAGAGTGGTGCGGACTGGAATTGCGGGCGATCCGGGATCTGATTAAAAAACAGCAAAGTAAGGATATTATGCCGATGCGCTTTGATAACGCAGAAATTCCTGGCTTTTATTCGATTGATGGCTATGTTGATCTTAATGATCTTGCTCCACAGCGTGCTGCAGAATTGATTCTCCAGCGCTTACAGTTGAATCAAGTTGCTATATCAAAACCGGCTAGCAAAATTTTTTCCGATCGCCTTCCCACCGTCAAAGGCGAATTCTTCGGACGCGAAGCAGAGCTGAAATTGCTCAATGATGCATGGGCTGGTAATGGTACGCGCATCATTCAGTTCATTGCACCCGGCGGCACGGGAAAAACCAAGCTGCTGCGGCATTGGTTGGATCATCATACCAACGATATTGATACACTGATTGCGTGGTCGTTTTATTCGCAAGGATCAAGCGAAGACAAGCAAGTTTCCGCATCACCGTTTTTCAGCCATGCATTTGACAAGCTCGGTTCAGTCCGCTCTTTGTCTTCGTTTGCCACCGAGGAAGACAAGGGAGAGCACTTGGCTGATTTGCTGCGGCAGCAGCGTGGCGTGCTGGTGCTGGATGGGTTGGAACCGTTGCAGCATGCAGGTAAAGGCATGCGTGGCGAGCTTAAAGACCGCGCAATCCGGCAGCTGCTGCGAAGCTTATCTGGTCAGAATAACGGCTTGTGCATTATCACCACGCGCATTGCCGTACATGAGTTGAGCGATCGTACTCACGTCATCGCACACGACCTGCAGAATCTTACGCTTAATGATGGCGTGAAGCTGCTGCAATCGCTCGGTATACAAGGTAGCCGCAAAGAATTGGAAAAAGCGGTTATGGATTATGGTTGTCACGCGCTGGCGCTTAGTTTGCTCGGCAATGTTTTACGTTTGCGGCATAAGGGCGACGTGTTGAAACGCAATATGCTGAAGGATCTGGTCAAAGCGGATGGTAACCGCGAAAGCCGCCATGCTTTCAAAGTCATGCAAGCCTACGAAGAGTGGTTTGCCGATGAACCGGAACTGGCATTGCTGTACTTGCTAGGATTGTTTGATCATCCCATCGGACAGGACGTGCTACAAGTATTGTGGGACGAGCAAATTCCTAACTTGACTGCCGGAATCAGTGAGGATGATTGGCTGGAAGCTATCGCCACCTTGCGTGAGGAGCATCACCTGTTGTCACAACATAATAAAAGCGATGGTGCATTAGACGACCAATTGGACTGTCATCCGCTGATTCGCGAATATTTCGGAAAGCAGTTGAGGGAAAAGCAACCCGATACCTGGCGGCAGGCGCATACTCGATTATATGAGTACTACAAAACGCTGCCACAGAAACTTTACGGTAAGGAACTTCTCGATACATTGGAAGAAATGCAACCATTGTTTAGTGCGGTGACACACGGCTGTGCGGCAGGTCTTCACCAACAAGCATTTAATGAAGTATTTTTCCCTCTCATCAATCATAAAGATGAATATTATTTGACGAAGAAACTTGGTGCTTTCAGTGATGACCTCGCTGCTTTGGCTCATTTTTTTACCATTCCATGGAATATTCCCGCATCGGGATTGACAGAATTCTGGCAAGCTGACGTACTTGGCTGGGCAGGCTACAATTTACGCGCCCTCGGTCGGTTGTGTGAAGCACTTGAACCGATACAGGCGGCCATAGATAATTTTGTGAAGCAGGAAAATTGGCTTGAGGCTGCCAAGAGTGTCGGTAGCCTCAGTCAACTGCAACTTAATCTTGGGAATGTGAAAGCAGCCGTTAGCATCGGTAAATGGAGCATGGATTATGCGGACAAATCCAGGGATTCGTTTCAGCGTATGAGTAAGCGAACAATCCATGCCGATGCCCTGCATCAGGCTGGAGAAATAGCGATGGCTCTTGAATTGTTCCAAGTTGCGGAGCAACTCCAACAAGAATTTCAGCCTGAGTACCCTCGTCTGTATTCGCTGGAAGGTTTTCGATATTGCATTCTACTGTTGTCACAGGGTAAAACTGCGGAAGTGCTGGAGCGGGCGGAGTATGATTTGGATTGCTGGACTAACCATTTCACGAATGATAGTTTGACGGTTTTTGCCCTGCCAAAACTTGTTCTCGGATGCGCATATTTCCAGAAAAGGGATTTCCAGCAAGCTTTCCGTTGGTTGGATCAGGCCGTAGCCAGTTTGAGGGTAGCAGGATATCAGGAACAGTTACCCAGCGGCTTGCTCGCCCGCGCTGCTCTGTACCGCGATACCCGCAACCCCAATCGCGACTTCACCCGCGCCCGCCAAGACTTGCAAGAAGTATACGATATCGCCGAACCGAGCGGTATGCGGTTGCATTTGACCGATTATCATCTGGAGATGGCGCGGTTGCTGCTGGCGGAACGGGAAGATCCGGCAAGTAGATCTTCCGGCAACGGTGATGTACTTACAATTCAGGCGCATGTCACTAAAGCGGCGAAGTTGATCGAGGAAACCGGTTACAAGCGGCGTTTGCCCGAGTTACAAGAGTTGCAGCATAAGCTATCGGCCATCGCGGCAAACGATGCCGGTTCAAACATTCAGTGCTAACTACGGGTGGTTAACGAGCACTAACACTTCCGATGGCGGCACGTTGCGGATTTCCACGTAAGCCGTTCCATCATCCATTCGCTTTACAAGCCGGCGGGAACCTACCGGGTGGGTGATGCTAGCGGTTGATTCCGCCACCGTTTGCTGCGTGTTGATCACGACCGTCAGTTCGCTGCCGGGCGGGCTGAGGCTGGCGTCGACGATCACGTTGCCGCCGCGCGTTTCATAGCCGTGCGGATTGACGATGCAGAGCGCCTCTTCGTCGTCGAGTATGCGCGACCAAGCGATGATTTCACCGGCTGCACCCAGTTCGAACGGTGCGCCGAAATTCGAGATCGGACGTTGGTATTGCCGTCCCTGGCGCAGTACTGGAAATTGCTTGCGCAGCGCGGCTAAAGCGGCGATGCGCCGGTAAGTGGGGAAGTCGCTTTGAAAACAATGCGCTCCGGCTGTGCCGAACGCGCCGAAGCCGGGCAAATCGGGATCCTCACCGTCAGCGGCGAGCCCCGCAAGCCCCGATTTCCTTGGGTGCAATGGTCCGAACATCGCTTCGCGCAAATAGCGGTCGGCATGATCGCCACTTTTGTATCCCGGCAGGAATTGCCGCTCGGATGCTTCCGGTCCGGCGAACGATTGTTCGGTGCCGTAATAAATGCAGGGAATGCCGAGTGTGAACAGTTGAATCGCCACGGCCGCGGCGGCTTGCTGATCAGTGGCCGCTTCGCTGCTGAAGCGGATTTTTTCACCGCTGACCTGATCGTGATCGTCCAGAATCGACACATGCCGCTGCCCGAGATTGCGGTGCGAACCCATTTCGGCTTTGCCCGGATCGAATCCGTTGAAATACGCTGCCGCAGGCAGCAATCCCTTGGCGACATTGTGTAGTGTCGGGCGCATGCCGCCGATGTCGAGCGCGGCGTCGAGATTGCGCCCCAGCACATCGAGGTAGCGGTCTTCGGCAAAATCGCCTCCGGCAATTTCACCGGCGAGCAGAAAATTCGCTTTGCCGAGGTTGGCGGCGAATTCCTTGATGGCGCCGCAGAAGTTGCGCGCTTGCTCGAACGAGACATGCTTCAGCGTATCGATGCGGAAACCGTCGCAATCGGTCAGCGCGATCCAGTATTTGTAGCACTCGGCCAAGTGGTTCAGCACGCCGGTGTAATCTAGATCGAAATCGCGCAAGGTAAAGAAATCGGTGCGTTTATGTTCCGCGTGCGGATCGTCCAGACTGCCGCCGCCCAGATCGCCCAGTCCGGCGCGGCTGTAACAATCCGGGGCTTGCAATTCCTGCGGCCAAACGCCTTCGCCGGTAGTATGAATCGTGGCACCGATCGGCTGTCCTGTCTGCCCCAGCCATGAGCCAAAGCCGTAGCGCTGCGGGAAGGGTTTGAATGCCGGTGTTTCCGCACCGCCGGGATAAACCCAGTTGAATCCGGAATGATTGAAGATGATGTCCAGAATGATGCGAATGTTGTGCTGATGTGCGGCATCCACTAAATCGGCCAGATTGGTGCACGTGCCGAAATGCGGATCGACATCGAGAAAGTGCTGCACGCCGTAACCGTGGAAAGTATCGAGATGGCCGCGCTGGCGGAAAACCGGGCTGAGCCAGATGGTCGTGATGCCGAGCGCTTGCAAGTAATCGAGTTTGGATTCGACGCCCTTGAGTGTGCCGCCCTGCCAGCGGAACGCGCCCGATTCCGCCCAGCGGTCCCAGCGCCAGTTTTGTCCGTCCGAACCACGCGGCCGCGCGGCTATGCGGTTGTTACGGTCAAGCAGCGGCCGGTTGCTTTCCTGACCGTCGCTGAAACGGTCAACCAGCAAAAAATAGAGCGCTTCATCGCGCCAGTCCGCGGGGGAAGGATAATAGCGCTGGCGGCGCGGTAACGGTACATCGGCTTGCACGCTGCGCGGCAGCGCTTGTTGCAGAATGTCGTGCGCGAATGGTGTTTTCATCGATCATCCCTCCGGTCATGAAGTTATGAATCCAGTCACCTGAGGTTTGTTTTTACACCTAAATGCGCTCGATGGCAATGCATCCGCGATACGAGTCGCGCGGATGTAGCGGAATGGAGTTACCCGTGCGCTTCCTGCGACAATGCTTCCGCTTCACCGTTGGACAGCATGAATACGCGATCGGCGGCGTTGATTACTGCCGGTTGGTGCGAGACTGCGATAATCGTCAGATGTTTGGCTAAGTTTTGCAGTGTTTCGCAGATGGTGCGTTCGCTTTCCGGATCCAGCGCACTGGTGGGTTCATCCAGAATCAGGAACGACGGGCTATGCGCCAGCGCCCTTGCGATTGCAATGCGTTGACGCTGGCCGCCGGACAGCAATCCGCCACGCTCACCGACGACGGTCAGCATTCCCTCCGGCAGCGCACTGACAAAATCCCATGCACCGGCCTGGCGCAGTGCCCGTTCGGCATCGGCGGCGGTGAGCGACGGCTCGCCGACCAGAATGTTATTCAGAACGGTGTCGTGCAACAGAATGGTGTCTTGCGAAACATAGCCGATCATATGGCGCCATTCGCGTAAGTTGATGTCGTGCAGCGAGACACCGTCGATCCGCACTTCGCCGGATTGCGGCTCGGTCAATCCGCACAACAAGTCCAGCAGCGTGCTTTTGCCGGTACCGGACGGTCCCATGACGGCGGTGAATGTATTGACCGGTATTTCGATGTTCAAATCCCGGAAGATCACTTTGCGTTCATAATTGAAGCGCACGTGGTGCAGTGTCACTCCTTTTTGCAACGTGGGTTGCAGCGTTCCGGTTGCTCGCTCGGCGGCTGCGCGCGCGCCTTCGGCGGCCTTGCGCAACGCCCAGTAGGCGCTTTCCTGCGCGGCCAGTTGCTGGTGCCGGCGTTGCGTTTTATTCAACAAGCCCAGAATACGCGTCAGCAAAAAAACCATCAGCATCACTTCCGGCAGCGATAGCTGCCAGACTACCAGCGCGAGATACAAGCCGCTGGCTGTCAGCGCAGCGAGAATGGGCTCTTGCAGCGAATTCAACGCTTCCCGGTTCATCACTTCGCGGCGTGTGGCTTTTTCCAATTGCTGTGTTTGCTCGCGCAAAATGGCGTCGGCCACGTTGTCGCGCGCCATCGCTTTGAGCGATTTCACCGAACTCAGCACATCCGACAGGTAGGCAAGCAAATCGCGCAACAAATGGGTTTGCTTCGTGCCCGCGCGGCGCGTGGCGCTGACTAAACTGTTCAGCACAAACAACAGGAAGGAGCCGATAATCAACGAAGCAAGCGTGGCTTCCCATGAGATGAACAATGAAACGGTGGCGTACACCATCACCTGCACTATGAGAGACAACACATTGACGCTGTGCTCAAAACCATTGGCTGCGCGGTAAGCTTCCGAGGCGATTGAGTTGGCGAGCGAGCCTACCGGTTGCCGCAGATAATATTGCCAGCGGCTGGCCAGCAAAGCCTCGATCAGCTCCAGACGCAATGCGGTTGCCACGTGCGCAACGGTATAGCCGACTTGGCGGTTGGCCAGCAGCAACACGAATCCCTTGAAAAACATGCCGCCGACGATAATTACCAGGATGGTATCCAGCGTGGGATCGATACCGATGTCACGCAGCGCTTTCTCCATGAATTGACCGATGCCGGAGTCGTTCGATCCGGCATCGCCGACGGCAATCGATATCAAGGGCAGTAGCGCAGTCAGACTCAATCCTTCCGCAATACCGGCGATCAGCAGCGCAACGAGCACGAATGCGCTGCGCTGGGGGAAAACCATGATGTACGTGAATAATGTACGCATAGGCGAATGATTAGAATGAGTCAGAAATTGTCGGTTGCAGCGTCATGATGCCTGATCGATGTCGCACAAGACACCGTCGATCAGTTGCTGAATACGTTGCGCGCGATTGGCCAAGCGCGCATCGTGCGTGACAATGACCAAACTGGCGTTGATTTTATGATTTAGCTCCAGCATTAAATCGAATACGTGCTCGGCGGTTTGCCGGTCCAGATTGCCAGTAGGTTCATCCGCCAAAATGCAGGCGGGTTGTGTCACCAATGCACGCGCCACGGCGGCGCGCTGGCGCTCTCCGCCGGACAATTCACCGGGGGTATGGGTTAGGCGGTGACTCAAACCGACTTGTTTCAGCATATCGGCGGCGCGGTCGTATGCTTCCCGGTTCGGCAGGCGGCGGATCAGCAACGGCATGGCGACATTTTCCAGCGCGCTGAATTCCGGCAGCAAATGGTGAAACTGATAAATGAAACCGAGCGAGCCGTTACGCAAGCGGCAACGCTGTTCTTCGCCGATTTGTGCAATATCTTGCCCGAGAATCCGGATGTCGCCGCTGGTGGGTGCATCCAGTCCGCCGAGCACATGCAGCAGCGTGCTTTTACCCGAGCCGGATGCGCCGACAATCGCCAGCATCTCGCCTTTGCGCAGATCCAGGTTGACGCCTTTCAGTACCGGTACCGCTAAATCGCCTTGCGAAAACTGCTTCACCAGGCTGCGGCAGGAAATGACCGTATCATTCATAGCGCAACGCCTCCGCAGGATTTACTTTGGACGCGCGGTAGCTGGGATAAATCGTGGCCAGCAGACTCAGCACAAACGAGGTTACGGCGACACTGGTGATGTCCGCCATCTGCGGATCGGTCGGGATTTTGCTGATGTAATAAATCTCGCGTGACAGAAATTGCACATTGAACAAGCTTTCGATAAACGCCACCACTTCGCTGACGTTGTAGGCCAGCAGCATGCCGCCGGTTACGCCGAGAATGGTGCCGAAAACGCCGATGAACGTTCCCTGCACGATAAAGATTTTCATGATGCTGCGTGGACTTGCGCCCAGTGTACGCAGAATCGCAATGTCGGATTCTTTATCCGTTACCGCCATCACCAAGGTCGAGACGATATTGAATGCCGCAACTGCAATGATTAACGCCAGAATCAGCGACAGCATGCGTTTCTCGATCCGGATGGCGCGGAAATAGTTGGCGTGCTGTTTGGTCCAATCGCTGATATAACTGTCAATGGTTAGCATCGCGGGCAATTCCTGCACCACTTTGGGTGCTAGAAACAAATCGGTCAGCTTGAGACGTACGCCGGACACATCGTCGTTTTCCATGCGATACAGTTTTTGCGCATCGAACATGTGGATCAAGACCAATCCGGAGTCGTATTCAAAATGTCCCACTTCAAAGATACCGACCACGGTGAATTGCTTCAGCCGGGGCAGAATGCCGGCCGGTGTGACTTGGCCTTGCGGCGAAATCAAGACGATTTTATCGCCGACGAAAGTGCCCAGCATGCGCGCCAATTCCATGCCGATCACGATACCGAATTCTCCTGGTACTAGATTATCCAGTTTGCCGCTAACCATCGCGTTGGAGAAATTGGCTACTTTATCTTCCATCGTGGGCAAAATCCCGCGCACAATCACGCCTTGCACGACTTGATTATGCGACAGCATCCCTTGTGCGCTGACATACGGGGCGGCGGCCTCGACGGCTGGATGCTTGCTGGCTTCATCCGCGATTTGCTGCCAATGGCTCAGATTGCCATGCAAATTACCGATCTGAACATGCGAGGCGACACCCAGAATACGGGTGCGTACTTCTTTCTGGAATCCGTTCATGACCGACATGACGGTAATCAGCGCTGTCATCCCCAGCGTGATACCCATGAGGGAGATCAATGAAATGAACGAAATGAAGTGATTGCGTTTCTTGGCGCGCGTATAGCGCAAGCCGATGAAAAGTTCGTAGGGGGACACGAATTAAAATACCCGTAATAAGTTCAATTGCGAAGTTTGCCACATTTAAGCCGGGCTTAACAAATAATCGGCGCAGCCCGGCGGGATTGCAGCAGCAGGATTTTCGCTAAGAAAATGCTGGAAAAGGGCGGCAAGCGATGGTTGAGTAAGGCGGAAAAGCGCAGTTTACACGTGGAAGTGATCAATGAATTTTTTGCGCCGGATTGCAATGCGACCGGGCGCAGCCGTTTTTTTTTCAAAACCCTCCTAAAAGCTGCCGCGCGCTTCGCCAACCAATTGACTAAGCTTGGTTATGTCGAGCACGTGCAAATCACGTCCTTGGCGCTTGATGAGATTGTCTTTGATGAGTATTTTCAGTTCGCGCGAAACTGCTTCACGGTGTGTACTGACTGAATTAGCGATTTCGGTCTGCGTCGGTGATGGTGAAATGACAGCGACATTTGCCGAAACCTTGTGATTTTCAGCTATGCGTAATAGCTCTGATTGAATCCGGTTACGTACTGCCAGTGTACTGAAGTCGTATACGCGCTCGGTGAGACGGCGAACCTGCTCCGTTAATCGTTTGAATATAATCTCGGCGATTTTCCGGTTGGAATAAATCAGATTCTGAAAGTCTGGCGCGGGCATCGATGCCAGCAATGTGCTGGTTAAGGCAACAGCCGTAGCGGATCGAGGGTGACCATCTATCGCCGTTAGCTCGCCAAACATTTCACCTGTCGGCAAATTGCATAGAATGACTTCCTGTCCGGATAAACTATGATACATGACACGGATATCGCCCTGAACAATGAAAAAGGCGCTATTGGTGTGATCGCGATAGCGCACAATTTCATTTCCAGCATCATAGCGATGCCATTGGCAGGCCGCGGCAACCATCTCAATCTCTTTTTGCGACAGATGCTTGAATGCTTTGATGACCGGCAGCATAGCGATAGCGCGGTCAGGCGGTATATTTCGCGTGCTCATTTTCTCCCGTTTCCCCAAAAGTCTTTTTCCGTTTTCAGATTCTTAAAAACTTTATTATTCCCTGATAGAGATAATGATATATCAAAGTCCGATAAGGTAAAGAACTTCCGTTTTATTTGTGATAAAAACCTAAAATAATGAGGATCGGGCAATCTAAGTGAGTAAGAGGGGGAAACAATCGGGATTCAGTGGAGTTGATCAACATTATTTTTATCATTTCAGCCATCCTGAGCTAATGGGTGAATGAGGTGCGATAGTTGGCTGGGTTGTTTATAGTGGGTAGGCTTTCCGGTCAGTATCTGATTTCAAAATGAACAACTCACTGAGGCAGATTTTGCTATATCGGCGTGTGCTTCGTGGTGCAAGCCCTCACAATCTTCAGAAAAATATTGACCGGTTGCTTGTATGGCGCGCTCTACCAGAAGTATTTCCTTCTAACATCAGATCCAGTAAAGCCGTCAGAACCCATGATCCAATAATATCAGACACATGCTAATTTACAGTATTCGCTAAAATACTGTAAACAGCAGCACTAAAATTCTTATATTTTAACCAGTTCAATTGAGTTGTTTCAGCGTTAACTGCAGCCCTTTATTGTAATGATCCATAGCGAGTTCATGCTTGCCTAATTTCTCGTTTAATTGCGCTAAGGCAAAATGCGCTTTTTGTCCAGGTTGAACAGACAAGCTTGCTTCCAAATAATTTTGCGCTTTACCCCAAAGCTCGCAATACGTGCAGAGTTTACCTAAGGTCAGCAGCAATTGTGCATTATTCGGTTGTACTCTAAGCCAAACTTCGGCGCATTCAATTTGTCTGCTGACGTGATAATCCAGGCATTCGGAATACAGTTCGATTAATTCGTTATCCCAAGAAAAAGGCACGCTTGACTCAATAATCTTATTGGCCATATTGCAATCGCCCAAAGAGATGTAAGCGCGCGCGGCAGCAGCGGAAAGCTTGCTATCCATTTTATCCAGCGGTGATATGTGCTGCCAATATTGATTCAATGACTGCAAATCAGTGGCTTTGCTTCTGATATTTTTTATTTGCGCATCGTGTTTTAATTTCTTTATCAGCGTTTTATTCACTGATTGGCGTTTGGCCAATATGTCGATCAATTCAAGAACCGCATCCCAATTCCCTGCTTGCTGCTGCGCTTCCAGCTCTAGCTGCAGCACGGCGGTGGATTGCAAGCCGCCTTCTGAGTACAGTGATTGCAATATGTCGAGCGCTTCTTGATGGTTCTCATTTTTCAGCAGAAACTCGGTTTTTGCGGCCAAACAGAGCGATTTTTCATCCGGCGCTTCGGCAAGTGCGGTATTGATATATTGATCGCGTGCGGCGGCCTCATCAAGCATTTGCGCCGAGCGAGCGGCAATGACAGCACTGATTGCTTTGGCTGTTGAAGAATCGGCTAACTTTAATGCAACGGCTGTATTCTTTTGCGATTTGACATAGTCGCCTTCTAAATATGCTTTTAAGCCGGACAAGAGCATTTCGTCTGTTTTTTTATGACGATGCCGTTGACTGAAACCAAAAATTCCCAGAATAAACCGGACCAGAATGTAAAAAATAAAGAAAGCTACGACCGCACCAATGATGAATTGATCTAAGGGTAATTCCCATTGGTAAGGCGGCATTTCTATCAGAGCACGCCCTGTTGTATTTTTGGCAGCCAAGGTGACAGCTACAGCAGCAGCGAATAGCGCCAATAGCCAGAGTATCAGTTTCATATATTCTCCTTCATTGCAGTAGAGACATCATTGTTAATATTGAACCGCGATTGCAAATACATATACATCCAAATCCAAATCCGTTCTTCAGTTGTACTGTTTCCCGGTTGCCTGAAAGTATGTTTGCAGACCCTTCAATAAGCCTTCATCACCCGTAGAAGGCGCTTTGATGATTTTTTCCAGTCCTAATTCTCTGGCGGTCTGAGCAATTCGTTCGTGAACTGTGAAAACCGGAGTCAATTTCAGCAATTGTTGGCCAAGCATGCCTATTATGTCAAATAAATTATGCAATCCTTCGCTGCTTGTGACAATCACGGCGTGTATTTTACCGTGTGACCAATCGGCAAGTAATGATGCTGTATCCAGATCGGGTTTGCGGCGTTGATAACATTCGGCATATTCCACTTGCGCACCGCGCTGTGTGAGCGTGTCGCCCAGTAACTGCCTGCCGCCGTTGCCTCGGAAGATCACCACCCGTTGCCCGGTCATGTGTTGCAGTGCGGCTTGCTGGAGTAACGCTTCGCTATCGGAATTTCCATCCGGTACGAGCACATCATCGACACCATATTGTTTCAAGGCATCCGCGCTGCCTTTGCCGACGGTGGCAATCTTCAGATGCGCGGGCAATGCGCGCTGTTGGATGATCAACGGCATGCTTTTATTGACGGCATTCGGGCTGACAAAAATCGCCCAGTCGAATTCATCCAGGTGACGGATGAGATTCTTTAGTGGCTCCAAATCGGGAATATCCATAATTTCCAGCACGGGAAGCAAAATCGGATTGCCGCCCAGAACGCGAATTTGTTCCGCCAGAAAAGCGGCTTGATGCACTGGCCGAGTAACTACGATATTAAGGCCGGTAAGTAGTGCGCTGGCAGACAATGTTATTTCCAGCCTTCTGCCGGGGCCAAGGTCGCCAAGATTTCACCGGCACCTTTATTAATCAGCTTTTGCGCCAATTGCTGCCCCATGGTAATACCGTTTTCCGGTTTGCCATTCAATGTATCGCTCACAATGCGACTGCCATCGGGCTGCGCTACGAATCCGCGCAATTGCAACGAACCATCGATAATTTCGCCAAACGCGCCCAGCGGTACCTGGCAACTACCACCCAATACGCGGCTCATGGCACGCTCGGCCTCGACGCAATAGGCAGTTTCCGGGTGATGCAGCGGTTGCATCAATTCAATCAAGTCGGTACGGTCGGCACGGCATTCGATTCCCAAGGCGCCCTGTCCAACTGCGGGCAAGCTTTGTTCGGGATTCAGCAACGCAGTGATGCGATCGGATAGTCCAAGCCGTTTTAAACCGGCGGCTGCCAGAATGATCGCGGCATACTGCCCTTCATCGAGTTTGCGCAAGCGGGTTTGCACGTTACCACGCAACGGCTGGACTTGAAGGTGCGGGAATTGCGCGCGCAATTGACTTTCGCGCCGTAAACTTGAGGTGCCGACAATACTGCCTTCGGGCAGCGCATCGAGGTTACTAAAGCGATTAGAAACGAAAGCATCGCGGGGGTCTTCCCGTTCCGTTATGGCCGCCAGCTTAAATCCTTCCGGCACATTCATCGGCATGTCTTTCATTGAATGCACAGCAATGTCAGCTCGCCCGTCTTCCAATGCTTGCTCGAGTTCTTTGATGAACAATCCTTTTCCACCGATTTTTGATAAAGATTGATCCAGTATTTGATCGCCGCGCGTTGTCATGCCGAGTATGCTGATTTCAGTTTGCGGGTATAATTCGCGCAAACATTTCTGGATGAACTGCGCTTGCCACATCGCAAGTAAACTCTCCCGGGATGCGATGACGATTTTCTGTGGAGATAAAAGTGAGTTGGGCATTAATAGTATAAAATGAAAAAATTACAAAAAAATTTGCATGGCAATCATTTTAGCATGGCCGGTAGTGACTTGGCTTATTGCCGGCACATGCTGGATTCATTTTTAATCGTGGGTATGTAATGCGATGAGCGCAGCTGATTCAGGGAATAGCGGTAGCAATAGTAAATTAGTAAGTGATAAGGATTTGCCATTACGCGAGGATATTCGTTTTCTCGGACGTTTGCTCGGCGATACGTTACGCGAACAAGATGGCGATAGCGCTTTCGAGCTGGTCGAAAATATACGTCAAACCGCGATTCGTTTTCATCGCGATCAGGATCTCAAGGCGCGCGAAGAATTGGATGCGATACTCAACCGCTTGAGCGATAAAGATTCATTGTCTGTTGTCCGCGGGTTCAGTTATTTCTCATTGCTTTCCAATATCGCGGAAGATGTGCATCACAACCGGCGGCGGCGCGCGCATTTGCGCGCCGGGTCTTCACCGCAGGAAGGCAGCGTGACATTGGCGCTGGAACGTGTGTTGGCGAACGGAAACGAGCGTGCCGTTCTGACGGAATTTTTTAACAAAGCCTTGGTTTCTCCAGTGCTCACGGCGCATCCGACCGAAGTGCAGCGCAGGAGCATCTTGGATTGCCAGTTGGCGATCGAGCGTTTGTTGAAAGAACGCGCGCTAACCGAATTGACGCCGAACGAATTGCGCCACAATGAAGAGGGATTGCGGGCCACCATTCAAATTTTATGGCAGACGCGCATGCTGCGGCCAAGCCGTTTGTCGGTCTATGATGAAATTGAAAACGGGCTGGCTTATTACAGCTACACGTTTTTAAATGAAATTCCTTACATCTACGCAAAAATAGAAGATTTGCTCGAACGACGTCTGGCGCATGATATTCCGCCAGTGACTTCGTTTTTGCGCATCGGTAGCTGGATCGGTGGCGATCGCGACGGCAATCCGTTTGTCACGCACGATGTCATGTTGCGCGCGGTGGAACGCCAATCGTCGGTGGCATTGGATTTTTACATCGATGCCGCGCAAAAAATCGGCCGCTCAATGAGTCTGACCGAACAAATCGTGCATGTCAGCGATGAGGTTAAGCAATTGGCCGCTATCGCGCCGGATATTGCTAATCGCTCCGATGAGCCATACCGGCGGATTTTTCTCAGCATTGCCGCGCGCCTGGTTGCAACCGCACATCAATTAGGTCATCAGGTGACGCAATATTCACCAGCCGAAACCAGAACGCCTTATTCCAGCAGCGCTGAATTTTTGCGCGATCTCAATGCCATCATTGATTCCCTGAAGCAGCATAAGTCTTCCTGGATTGCGCGGGGTGCAGTACGCAATTTGCGCCGTGCCGTGGATGTGTTCGGTTTTCATTTAGCTCCGCTGGATATGCGCCAGCACAGCAAAATCCATGAACAGGTCGTCAGCGAACTCTTCGAGCACAGCACAAAGCGGAAAAATTACCTGCAATTGAGCGAAAAAGAACGTATCGACTGGCTGCTGGCGGAAATCAGCCAGCCGTGTCTTGTATTAAGCTCATTCACTGATTTCTCGGATTTGGCGCAATCCGAGTTGCGCATTCTGCAATGCGCGGCTGAGATTCATCGCCGCTTCGGCCGTGCAGCGATGACGAATTACATCATATCGATGACGACTGGCATCATTAATGTGCTGGAAGTGGCTTTTCTGTTGCAACAAGTCGGGCTGTTGCAAGCCGGGGAAAATCCGCAATTGCAGCTCAATATCATCCCGTTATTTGAAACCATCTCCGATTTGCGCAGTTGCAGCGCCATCATGGATCAGCTGTTTTCCCTGCCGTATTATCGCAAACTGCTGGATTCGCGCGGCAATGTGCAGGAAGTGATGCTCGGTTATTCAGATAGTAACAAAGACGGCGGTTTTATCACGTCGAATTGGGAAATTTATAAGGCCGAGATCGAACTTACCAAGGTTTTCGCCAAGCACAAAGTCGAATTACGCTTGTTTCACGGCCGCGGCGGTACCGTGGGGCGGGGCGGCGGACCGAGCTATCAAAGTATTCTGGCGCAACCGCCGGGCAGCGTGAATGGTCAAATCCGCGTGACCGAGCAGGGCGAGGTGATTAGCAGTAAATATGCCGAACCTGAAATTGGCCGCCGCAACCTTGAGACATTGGTGGCGGCGACGATGGAGGCGACGCTGCTGAGCCATGATTCGCTTGGCGCGAATGCCGGTCGCTATTATCACGCGATGGAAAAGCTCGCATCGGCTTCTTTTGCGGCTTACCGCGACTTGGTGTATGAAACGCCAGGGTTTAAGCAATTCTTTCTGGAATCGACGCCGATCCGCGAAATGGCCGGGTTGCACATCGGCAGCAGACCACCCTCGCGCAAGAATTCCGATGCGATTGAAGATTTGCGTGCAATTCCTTGGGTGTTCAGCTGGAGTTTGAGCCGGATGATGCTCCCTGGATGGTATGGCTTCGGTCATGCAGTGGAAGCTTTTATCGATCAGGAAGAGCAAAAAGGGCAAGGACTGGCGCTATTGCAGGAAATGTATCGCGAATGGCCCTTCATGCAAACATTATTGTCGAATATGGACATGGTGCTGGCCAAGACCGATATGGGCATTGCGTCGCGCTACGCCGAGCTGGTCGAGGATGTTGCATTGCGGGAGCAGATTTTCAGGCGTATTCAAGAAGAGCGCGCGCGCAGTGAAAAATGGTTGTTCGCCGTGACCGGTCATACCGAATTGTTGCAGGACAATCCGACATTGGCGCGTAGCATCCGCAATAGGACGCCGTATATCGATCCGCTCAATCACTTGCAAGTGGAATTGCTACGCCGTTACCGCTCGGGTGAAGATAGCGAAGAGGTCAAGCGCTCCATTCATCTGACGATCAACGGGGTAACGGCCGGCCTGCGCAATAGCGGTTGATCTTGATGCGGATTTTTCTTCCTTTTATGCTGAGTAGACGTAGTGCAGGAGGTGTTGGGGTGCAGATAAAACGATTCATTTTCATTGTACTGTTTGGTTTTTATGCCCAATGGGCCTGGGCTACATTGCCGATCCAGACTTGGCAAACCGCTTCCGGGGCGCGCGTATTTTTTGTTGAGAATCATGACCTGCCGATATTGGACGTCAGCGTTGAATTTGCCGCCGGCAGCGGTATGGATACCGCTGATAAATCCGGTTGCGCCAGTCTGGTTCAACATTTGCTCAGTCTTGGCGCGGGCGGATTGTCGGAAGATCAGATTGCCACTGCGCTGGCCGACGTTGGCGCGCAGCTGAAAAGCCAATTTGACCGCGACCGCGCCGGTATTGCGTTGCGTACATTGAGCAGCGAGCGGGAGCGCAAGCAAGCACTGGATGTTTTTGCGCGTGTTATTCAGCAGCCGGAATTTCCACGCGATGTCGTGCTGCGGGAAAAAGCCAGAGTCATCGCTAGTATCAAGGAGTCCAGCACTAAGCCGGATTACATCGGCGAACGTGAATTGATGAAAATGCTGTACGGTTCTCATCCCTACGGATTCAATGAAATGGGTGAAATTGACTCGTTGAACCGGCTACAGCGGGAAGATCTGGCGGCTTTTTACCGTGCTTATTATGTGGCCAAGAATGCGGTGATCGCCATCATCGGCGACGTCACCCGGCTTGAAGCGGCTGCGATTGCTGAGCAATTAACGGAAAAATTATCCGTCGAAGGAACGAACCCGGAAATACCGGCAGTGCCGATCCCCGCGGCAGGAATCAAAAGAATCCCTCATCCGGCAACGCAAAGCCACATCCAAATGGCCTATCCAGGATTGCGGCGTAGCGATCCCGATTATTTTCCGTTGTTGGTCGGTAATCACATCCTGGGTGGCGGCGGATTTGTTTCGCGCTTGATGGAAGAAATCCGCCAGCAACGCGGTTTGGCTTACAGTGTATATAGTTTCTTTTCCCCTTATAAGGAGCAGGGGCCGTTCCAAATCGGCTTGCAAACCAAAAAAGAGCAATCGGAAGAAGCGCTGACCTTAACGCACAAAGTACTTAAAGAATTTGTCGCCAATGGCCCGACGGAAGAAGAATTGAAGGCGGCGAAGCAAAATATCATCGGCGGCTTTCCGTTGCGCATCGACAGCAATAGCAAAATACTGGGATTTTTATCCGTCATCGGTTTTTATCGTTTACCGCTGACTTATTTGACGGATTATCTGGAAGCCGTCGAAGCCGTTACCACCGAACAGATCCGGCAAGCATTCCAGCGGCGGATTCAACCTGACGGCATGGTGACGGTGATTGTCGGCGCAATTGAATAGCGTTCGCGCCAATGGCGTCAGCTCGCGGGAAAGTTCGCATCATCGGTGGTCAATGGCGTAGCCGCTTGTTGGCTTTTCCCGAAAATCCTGATTTAAGACCCACGGCCGATCGGATCCGTGAAACACTGTTTAATTGGTTGGGACAGGATTTAAGCGGTATGCGTTGTCTCGATTTGTTTGCCGGAAGCGGTGCGTTGGGTTTTGAAGCTGCATCCCGCGGCGCGGCCTTGGTGGTGATGGTTGATGAGGATGCTGCAATCTATCGCATGTTGCGGGAAAATAAGGAAAAATTACAGGCAGCTCAGGTTGAACTGATCATGATGAATGCAATAAATTTTTTGAAATCGGATAGCCGGAAATTTGATGTCGTTTTTCTCGACCCGCCTTACCGTCTGGAATTGTTACCGGAATTGCTGACTGTATTACCAAGTCATCTTGCAACGGGCGGGTTGGTTTATGCTGAGACCAAAGGCCATTGGGCCCCGGATGCGCAGTGGTATGTCAGACGACAGGCAAAAGCCGGAACCGTGCATTATCAGCTTTTGGAGCTGGCGCAGCATGGATAAGGCGATTTATCCCGGTACTTTCGATCCGATAACCCGCGGACATGAAGATCTTGTTAGGCGTGCCGCGCGTTTATTCGATCAGGTGGTGGTGGCGGTCGCTGTGAGCAGCAGCAAGAAGCCGTTTTTCACCTTGGAAGAGCGTGTGGCAATGGCGCAAGAAGTTTTGTCTGATTGCCCCACTGTAAAAATAATGCCCTTTTCCGGTTTGCTGATGCATTTTTTACAGCAACAGAATGCGCGCATCATTTTGCGCGGTTTGCGCGCTGCATCGGATTTTGAATATGAATTCCAGATGGCGGGAATGAATCGCGGCTTGTATCCCGATGTCGAAACGTTATTCATGACGCCATCCGAACAATATATGTTCATTTCCGCCACGATGGTGCGTGAAATCGCCTCGCTCGGCGGAAATGCGGATGCATTTGTGCATCCCCTGGTGGCGCAAAAGCTGCGTGAGAAAATAACTCCATAGAATAGGTATTACGAGAATCAAATGGCATTAATCATTACCGACGAATGTATCAATTGCGACGTTTGTGAACCTGAGTGCCCTAATGGCGCCATATCGCAAGGCGAAGAGATCTATCAGATCAATCCGGCGCTGTGCACCGAATGTGTCGGGCATTACAATGAGCCGCAATGCGTGGAAGTATGTCCAGTTGACTGCATTACCCCAAACCCCGAAGTGATTGAAAGCAAGGAACAGCTGCAAGCGAAATATCAGGCGCTGATTGCTACGAAATCGAAATAAAGCATCCGGTAGATTTACTCATGCCGGTGACGCTTCTCGACGAAATCCGCTAGTTTTTCCCGTTTAATCGACGGCATCATCCAGTCTCATTTGGTTTATCTTAGGGCCTGTTTAGCTTCCTAAAATTCCTTCTTATTTATTCTTAACAGAGACATCCATGGATGATCCACGTACGATAGTGGCCAACGTTCGCTCGATCTTTTCTTTACCCGATGTGGTCATTCGCATAAACGATTTAATCGATTCCGGAGAAGCAACCAATACTGAGCTGGAGCGCGTAATTTCCAGCGATCCCGCACTTACGGCAAAGTTACTGAAGTTTGCCAACAGCACTTATTTTGGTTTTTCCGGGAAAGTGGAAACCATTTTAAAAGCGATTTCCATCATCGGACATAAGGAGCTGCGCAATCTGGTTCTTGCGACATCCGTGACTTCGACATTCAAAGATATTCCACCCGATCTGGTTGATATGGACACGTTCTGGAATCACAGCATCACGTGCGGAGTGACTGCGCGTCTGTTATCCACGAGTGTCGGCAGCCGGGAGCGGTTTTTTATCGCTGGATTGTTGCATGGCGTAGGGCGGTTGATTCTTTTCAACCAATATCCGAAGGAGTCGGCAATGGTATTGAGTTGCATAAATCAGGGCGAAGACGCGGTAATCCAGGCGGAACGCAAGATCTTCGGTTTTACCCATGCGCAATTGGGCGCTGAACTGTTGAAGCAATGGAAACTGCCGCTCAATATTTGCAAGATGGTTGAATATCAATTCAATCCAATGCAGGAAAAAGAATTCCAGTATGACGCCAGCACGCTGTGTGCGGCCGTGAATATTACCAGCTATATCCAGCCTTGCACTAATCAGCAGATCGATCAAGAAGAGACGATTTCCGACCGCGCGCTGCAAGCCTGGAGTTTTCTAGGGCTATCGGCCGAGATTGTCGAATCGGTAATGACCGTGGCGAGACTGCAAGTCATCGAAGTGTTTAATGCGATCCGCTAATCGAAAGATTTGTATCGATTCTGTTAGATAATTTTTTAGTTACAGTACTTACGATTGTGAGACTGAGATTCAAGTTGATTCGATCCGGGACGATAAACCACAGTCAGCAAGCTCGCATGAAGAAATAGGAGTACAAGGGATGGAAGTATATCTCGGCCGGTTACCGATCCTTGATAACAAACAAAATTTGGTTGCCTATGAGCTGTTATTTCGCTCCGATCAACAAAATGTAGTTACGATTACCGATAACTCCGCCGCTTCGGCAAATGTCATCATCGATACTTATGGGCAGCTCGGTATCGAAAATGTCATCGGTAAGCGGCGCGGTTTTATCAAAGTCGATGCCAAGCTGTTACTGAACGACGCTATTTGCATGCTGCCCAAAAAGCATGTGGTCTTAGAAATTTTAAGAAGCGTAGAAATCAACGACGAAATCATCCAACGCTGCTCTTTCCTGAAGCAAAAGGGCTATCAGCTAGCGCTTTCCAGCATTACCCATCTGGATGCGTGCCTTGATCGCATCATGCCGCTCATTAATGTGGTAAAGGTCAATGTCACGGCATTAAGCCAACCCGATTTGCTCATTCTGATCAAGAAACTAAGGCGCTGGCCGGTGTTGCTGCTGGCTGAGAAAGTCGAGAGTCCGGAAATTGCCAGAAATTGCATCGCGCTGAATTTCCAAATGCTGCAAGGATTTTATTTTGCCAAGCCGGAAATCATTTCCGGAAAGCGGATAGATCCGTCCAAGTTGTCGCTGCTGAAGCTTTTGCTGCTGGTGGTGAAAGACAGTGAAGTGAGCGACATTGAGAATGAGCTCAAATATCAACCCGGCTTGAGTTACAACCTGCTGCGCATGGTGAATTCGGCTGCAAGCGGCTTACCAAGCACGATTAACTCGATTAAGCGAGCCATCATGATCATCGGGCGGAAGCAGTTGCAACGCTGGGTGCAAATCCTGCTTTATGCCGCCAAGCAAAGGGACGGCGGTTCATCCGATGCGTTGATGCTAACCGCGACCGTGCGGGGGAAATTGCTCGAATCCATTGCTATTGCCGATCGCCCGCACGATAAAAATCATCAGGATCGCGCGTTTATGGTTGGTGTTTTGTCGTTGCTAGATACGCTGTTGGGAATGGAAATGTCCGAGCTTATCGGCACACTCAGCATACAAAAAGACATGAGCGAAGCCCTGCTAACCCGCCGCGGACCTTTAGGCTATCAACTCGCATTGATCGAAGCGTATGAAAAAGGGGAAACGGAAATAGTGTCATCGATGCTTGCCGAGTTAGGGTTTCTCAGTATGGAAGAATTCACCCGGCTGGAGCTAGAAGCCGCAGCTTGGGCCAATCGAATCACCGATGCCGTCAATCAAACTGCATAAAAAACGATACGGCAAAAACCCAAGTATTTAAACCCGTCTTGTTCAATTTTTGCTTGACCTTGTCCGTTAACTAGCGGATTGATTCGGGTTCCGGCCGTTGCGATCAATCAAATTTCACGTCACTTTTTGCACTGTTACAAGAGGATGCCGCAATGAATATAGTAGAGCTGCTTGCATTTGTGGTTAAAAATAGCGCTTCGGATTTACACCTTTCAGCCGGGATGCCACCGATGATCCGGGTGCACGGAGAGATCCGGCGCATCAATTTGCCGGAGATGGATCACAAAGAAGTGCACGCGATGGTGTATGACATCATGAACGACGGTCAGCGGAAATTCTACGAAGAGCACCTGGAATGCGATTTTTCCTTTGCGGTTCCGAATCTCGCGCGTTTCCGCGTGAATGCTTTCAATACACAGCGCGGCGCCGCTGCAGTGATGCGGACGATTCCATCGAAAATACTGAGCCTGGAAGATCTCAAAGCGCCGAAGATTTTTGCCGAAATTGCCAAGCAACCGCGCGGTGTCGTTTTGGTGACGGGACCGACCGGTTCGGGCAAGTCGACCACGTTGGCGGCCATGATCAACGACATCAATGAAAACGAATATGGTCATATTTTGACGCTCGAAGATCCCATCGAGTTTGTGCATGAAAGCAAGAAATGCCTGATCAATCAGCGCGAAATCGGCAGGGATACGTTGAGTTTCTCCAATGCATTGCGTTCGGCGTTGCGCGAAGATCCGGACATTATTCTGGTCGGTGAATTACGCGATCTGGAAACGATACGGCTGGCGATGACGGCGGCCGAGACCGGGCATTTGGTTTTCGGCACGTTGCATACCAGCTCCGCCGCCAAGACGATCGATCGTGTCATCGATGTTTTTCCAGCCGAAGAAAAGGAAATGATCCGCGCAATGTTGTCGGAATCGTTGCGCGCGGTTATTTCCCAAGCGCTGTTGCGCACCAAAGACGGCAAAGGCCGCGTGGCGGCGCACGAAATCATGATCGGTACCCCGGCAATCCGCAATCTGATCCGCGAAGGCAAAGTCGCGCAAATGTACTCGGCAATTCAGACCGGCCAGAACGCCGGCATGCAAACATTGGATCAGAACCTGACCGATCTGGTGAAACGCAGTGTGATTTCGATGTCCGAAGCGCGAGCAAAAGCGGCGAATAAAGATAATTTCAAGATTTAACTGGCGACCGATGCAAAGTATGAAAATTCTGGGAGTATGCGATGGATAAAGAACAAGCTGCTAAATTTATGTCGGATTTGCTGCGCTTAATGCTCAGCAAGAAAGCATCCGATTTATTTATTACCGCCGGTTTTCCGCCCGCGATGAAAATTGACGGAAAAATGACGCCGGTGTCGCAGCAATCGCTATCGCTGCAACATACCGAAATGCTCGCCAAGTCGATCATGAACGACAAGCAAGTGGCGGAATTCGACGCTACCAAGGAATGCAATTTTGCTATCAATCCTGCGGGGATCGGACGTTTTCGCGTCAATGCATTTGTCCAGCAGCAGCGCGTCGGCATGGTGTTGCGGACGATTACCACCAAGATTCCCGAGTTCGACGATTTAGGGTTACCGCAAGTGCTCAAGGATGTCGTCATGAGCAAGCGCGGCCTGGTGATTTTCGTCGGCGGTACCGGTTCGGGAAAATCGACTTCTATGGCGGCACTGATCGGCCATCGCAACAAAAACAGCTACGGCCACATCATCACCATCGAAGACCCGGTGGAGTATGTGCACGAACATATCAACTGCGTCATTACGCAGCGCGAAGTCGGCGTCGATACCGAATCGTGGGAGGCGGCGCTGAAAAACACATTGCGGCAAGCACCCGACGTCATTCTGATCGGCGAGATCCGCGACCGCGAGACCATGGAACACGCGATTGCGTTTGCCGAAACCGGCCACTTGTGCATGGGCACATTGCACGCCAACAGCGCCAACCAGGCGCTCGACCGGATCATCAATTTCTTTCCCGAAGAACGCCGGGCACAATTATTGATGGATTTATCGCTGAATTTGCGCTCCGTAGTCGCGCAACGTCTGATTCCGCTGAAAGACGGCAAAGGACGTGCCGCCGCCATCGAAGTCATGCTCAATTCACCGCTGATCGCCGATTTGATCTTTAAAGGCCATGCGCATGAAATCAAGGACATCATGAAAAAATCCAAGGAATTGGGCATGCAAACCTTCGACATGGCGCTATTCGAACTATACGAAGCCGGAAAAATCAGCTACGAAGACGCGTTGCGCAATGCAGACTCGGTGAACGAACTGCGCCTTAAAATCAAACTGGAAAGCAACGAAGCCAAATCGCAAGATCTCAATTCGGGGATCGCACATTTGGAAATCACGTAAAAAAACGATCTCGCTACATCGGCTTCAATGCGATTTCAGCTTCCCGGTCAACCGGGCTTCTGATGTGACTTCAATAAACAACCCCGTGGCGAGAGAACGGGGAATCTCCATCCCATAGGGCGTTCCGCCAAAAGCTGATAAGTGTATAGCGCAGTGCCGCAAACGGCGGAACACCCTAACGGGCTTCCGCCTTACGGGTTTTTTCTAAATATATCTTGATGTGTATCTTGATAAATTAGCTCTTCCCTTTGCGCTTCAAGGAACGGCGCTCCTTTTACACGATCATATAATTTAAGCAATCGACTTTTTGCTCTCTGGATTACAACCTGATAGTCTAGAGGTTGAATTATGCAACGCTCGTTATTTTCCTTTCTTGCATCTCGTTCAATGGGATCAACCTCACTTCCCAAGACAAAACATGTCACCTTCGTATTGCGGTCAATTAATCCCTTGCGAAGTAGTTCGCTAACATATTTCCAGCACTGTCCCTTTTCTTCCATACTAATAGGGATGCCAGGTTTTTTAAGCTCAACGATAACCAATCGTTCCACTCCGACCTCTCCACCATCGGCATCATAAGTTGGATATGAATATGAGCCAACGGAACTGTCAGGCAAAATCGCAAAATCCGGCCTATTTCGCGATCCTTTTTCTTCGACTCCAAATAATTTTTGTATTACCGTCGTCATGCCTTCGTTAGAAGTAAATTCGATAGTTTCAAATTCCGGACCAAAAATCCAAAGCCCCTGATGAAACAGCGGTTGCAAGTCTTGTACTTCTCGGGTGGCGACATCAAAAACTCGCTGGCGCAGTTCGTCTAGCAATCGCAAACGTAACTGAAGTTCGTCAAGTACCTCCTTGGCGAGATCAAGACTCCATTCGGACAATATCGTATGTAGATTATCGATCTGATTAGAATTAAGTTCATGAAGTTTGGCTATAAGTCCATATTTGGTATCAGACTTCTCCATCGCAACCAAAACACCGGCCATCTTCGTGAGATCTCTTTCCGTTATAGTCGAGCACTCTTCCTGGATTCTCGCCACAAACGTTTCCCATTTTTCAACGCGCAAAGGTGTCAGAGACTGAAGTTGAGTTCTATGCACCTCTTTAATGTTTTCTAGAACTGATCTTCTTTTTTGTTTTGTTTGTCCAAGCAAATGGACTTTAACGTAATTAAATACACCATCTCTCGCCTCCCTAAACGAAACCGTGGAATCAAATCCTGTCCAGTCCTTTTTCACCGAGTCAGCCAAATAATCTGCTTGTACAATGAACGTATGTCGCTTCGCCTCGGAACTCCGTCCGTCAACAAACTCATCAAGACCGTAGCTTTTCCAATTTGATTCACCAACCAAACGGTTGTTGACATGCCATGCAACTCCATGCTGTTTGGTAGTTTTATCTGACTCTTGTGTGTCAATGATTGTTATTTTTAAATGATTCCCAGAAATCAAAGTTATTTCTTCACTTGATATATATGCTTCTGGTATATGAGAAAACTTAACTTCTTCTCCATTCACATAGCACCGAAACAAAGGTTCGGTGAGAAAGCGCATACCGATTTCTGCGCATATCTCTGGCTCACGGATGTGAATATTAGACGGGGAATTTACGAATATACGTGTACCGCGCTCCCTAGTTGAAACAGATGTATGTTTTTCTAGTGTAAATGGCGTTTCACCGGAGCCAATTTTCACTTCATAGCAAAACACCTCGCCATTACGATTTGACTCGACGAAGTAACTTTCTCCAAAGCAAAAACCCGCAAATCTACCTACGCCATTTCGTCCAAATACGGACCGCACCTTTTGATTGACGACAACGGTATCGCCTTGTATAGCGGTTCTGTCGTAAGCAAGGGTTCTCCAGCGAGAAAGAAACTCGATCTCTGTTAATCCTTCACCATTATCGGTAATAGAGAAATACTGCTCATTGTCAGTGGTTGGCCAAGTGATTTGAACTTCTGTCGCTCCAGCATCCCAAGCATTTGCAATCAACTCCAAGATCGCTACTTTGGGATCGTGAAGTATATGCTTTCCAACAAATTTTTCGAGAAAATTTGGTCCAAATAGGCATGCTTGTTCCACCTCGTTGCCTCCCTAGCTGATCCTTATTTTGTATAACGTGATATATAAGATATTTTGTCCAATAATCTTGCGAGCAATGTTATATAACCTAGGTGATTATCAATCATCATATTGTATTTTAGTATCAATTCTTAGATTGAATACGACAAACGATACAAGCAATATAAGCAATTATGACAATACTGCTAGCTAAGAAAATTGCTTAATCAATCGCGGATATTACGATTACTCCGTGAATCTTTTTTCAACCTACCCTTTCACCCCTTCAAGCGCCGCAAGCAACCGCTCCGGTTGCGTACCTCCGGCTTGCGCCATGTCCGGCCTTTCGCCGACTTGCTGCGCGACGAAGTTAAGCAGTTCTCCGGCTTTGATTTTGTCGTTTTAAAACTCCATCACGCGAACATTAACCTGCCTTTAGGTTCCGGGATCGTTCTGCCCAGTTCGCGGGCGGTTTCTACCCACTGTTCGATGACGGTTTTTACATTGGCAACGGCCAGTTCGTAGGTCTCTCCATCCGCCATGCAACCGGGTAATTCCGGAACTTCGACGATGAAAGCATGATCGTCTTCGCTCCAGTAAATGATTAATTCGTATTTAATCAATGTCGTATTCTCCCATGCGATATTTCGTCAATAGCATTCTAATCTGTTTGATTTGATACGGTTTTGCTTTCCTGTGTTTCGGTTGCAAATTGATAATTTCTTCAATGTCTTCTCGAGTAAAAATGTGATGGCTTCCTTTTATTCGCTCAGTGAACCCCAATCGGATCAATAACTGGCAAAGTTCGGAAAATGCAATGTCGGTGTCAGCACTGCCCATCAGAATTTTCATTCTGAGTTTTGAATACTTTCCCATTTTAATCATCCAAATTTAGCTAACTATCGTAACGATCGCGATACGGAATCAGCTCTAAAAACCGGGAATATTGCGATGAGTCAGAGGTAGCTTTGATTACTGCGCGACTTTCGCTTCAACCCAGCCTTTCACTCCCCCAAGCGCCTCTGGCAATCGTTCCGGTTGCGTTCCCCCCGCTTGCGCCATATCCGGGCGTCCGCCGCCTTTGCCGCCGACTTGCTGGGCGACGAAGTTGACCAGTTCGCCGGCTTTGACTTTGCCGGTGAGGTCGGCGCTGACGCCGGCGATCAGCGTGACCTTGCCATCGGCGACGGTACTGAGCACAATCGCGCAGGTTTTGAGTTTGTCTTTGAGTTGATCGAGTGTTTCGCGCAGGGTTTTGGCGTCGGCGTTTTCCAGGTTGGCTGCGAGCACTTTGACGCCGTTGACATCTTGCGCTTGCGATGCCAGATCGGCGCCTTGCGAACTGGCGAGTTTGGTTTTCAGGCGTGCCAGTTCTTTTTCGGTTTGCCGCACGTTGTCGATGATTTGCGCGATTTTTTGCGTGACTTCCTGCGGGTTGGCTTTTAACGCGTGCGCGATTTCAAGCAGTTGCGCTTCACGTTGCTGTACGTAATCGATCGCGCCTTTGCCGGTGACCGCTTCAACGCGGCGGATACCGGCGGCAACGCCGGATTCGGCGACGATTTTAAACAGACCGATTTGGCCGACTTGCGGCACATGCGTGCCGCCGCAGAGTTCGGTGGAGAATTCGCCCATGCCGATGACGCGCACCACATCCGTGTATTTTTCGCCGAACAGCGCCATCGCACCGCGTTTGATCGCGTCATCGTATGGCATCGTGGCGACTTCCACGACAGTGTTGTTGCGGACTTGCTCGTTGACCAGACGCTCGGTTTCGCGGATTTCGTCGGCGCTCATCGGTGCGTTGTGCGAAAAATCGAAACGCAATCGATTAGGATCGACCAGCGAGCCTTTTTGCGTGACGTGCGTGCCGAGTACTTTACGCAGCGCGGCGTGCAGCAGATGCGTGGCGGAGTGGTTGTTGGCGGTGCTGACGCGGGTCTGCGGATTGACTCGGGCTTGCACGCTATCCCGGACCACCAACCGGCCGCTGCGCAGCAAGCCTTTGTGGCCGAACACACCGGCTTGGATTTTTTGCGTGTCGGTGACTTCAAAAGTGCCATTGGCGGCGAGCAATTCGCCACTATCACCGGCTTGCCCGCCGGATTCAGCGTAGAATGGCGTTTGATCCAGCACCACCACGGCTTCGTCACCGGCTTCGACGAAATCGACCGCGCTGCCTTGTTTGTAGATCGCCAATACCTGCCCTTCGTGCTGCAACGTATCGTAACCGTAGAACGTGGTTTGGCTGCCGGTGTATTCGATGCCTTCCTGCATGGTGAATTTGTTCGCGGCACGTGCTTGTTCGCGCTGACGCGCCATGGCTTGTTCAAATCCGTCATGATCAACCGTAATGCCGCGTTCACGGGCAATGTCGGCGGTCAGATCGATCGGAAAACCGAAAGTATCATACAGCCGGAATGCGGTTTCACCGTCGAGTACTTTGATTTTCTGGCTGAGCGCGGTTTCCAGAATTTGCATACCGTTTTCCAGCGTTTCGGCAAAACGCTCTTCTTCTTGTAGCAATACTGCGGCGACGCGCTTTTTGGCGGCGGTCAGTTCTGGATACGCTTGCCCCATCACATGACTCAAATCTTCCACGAGTTGATGAAAGAAGGGCTGTTTTTGTCCCAATTTGTAACCGTGCCGGATGGCGCGGCGGATGATGCGGCGCAGCACGTAACCACGGCCTTCGCTGCCGGGGATGACACCGTCGGTGATCAAAAACGAACAGGCGCGGATATGATCGGCGATTACTTTGAGCGAATTATCCGCGAGATTGCCGGTGCCGGTTGCCCGTGCCGCCGCTTTGATCAGGCTTTGAAACAGGTCGATGTCGTAATTGCTGTGCACATGTTGCATCACAGCGGAAATACGCTCCAGTCCCATACCGGTATCGACCGACGGTTTCGGCAGTAGATGCAGCGTTCCGGCGCTGTCGCGGTTGTACTGCATGAACACCAGATTCCAGATTTCGATGTAGCGGTCGCCGTCGGCGTCAGGAGAGCCGGGCGGGCCGCCCGCCACATCCGGGCCGTGATCGTAAAAAATCTCGGAACAAGGGCCGCATGGGCCGGTATCGCCCATTTGCCAGAAGTTATCCATCGTGGCGATGCGCACCACGCGCGCCGGTTCGACGCCGACTTCGTTCAACCAGATATCGGCGGCTTCGTCGTCTTCGGCGTACACCGTAACCCACAATTTGTCGCGCGGAATTTTGAGCGTGTTGGTGAGAAAATCCCAGGCAAACAAAATGGCATTACGCTTGAAGTAATCGCCGAAACTGAAATTACCGAGCATCTCGAAGAAGGTGTGATGCCGCGCGGTATAGCCGACGTTTTCCAAGTCATTATGCTTGCCGCCCGCGCGTACGCAGCGCTGCGAACTGGCGGCGCGCACGTAAGGGCGTTTATCCTGACCTAAAAAGACATCCTTGAATTGCACCATACCGGCGTTGGTGAACAATAGCGTCGGGTCGTTGCCCGGCACGAGCGGACTGGATGCGACGACGGCATGGCCGTGCGATGCAAAGAATTCGAGAAATTTTTGTCGTATTTCGCTGCTTTTCATAGTTTTTGTATTGATTCGTATCGTTCGAGTTCGATCACAGTCAAACCAACCGCTTCGCCTTTGACAATCGCCAAGCTTTTGACTTTGGCCCGGATGGTGATTTCTTCATTCATTTTAGGGAGGTCAAGTTCGGTGAGCACGGTAATTTCGCCGCTGCTGTCTTCCAGCACATAAGATTTCAGATTGACCAGCGGTAAGCGCGTGGGATTTTTCGGGATGCCTTTCAGTTTCACTTCCTGGCCGTCAAAATTGGCCGGAGCTGCATTGATTTCTTGGATCGGCGTGATTCCACCGGCGAGAACCGGATGACTGAAAGCCAGAATTGCCAGCATCAGCAGTATGTGCGCAAGCCGTTTGCTCATGCGTTTTCCTCGTTAGCTTGTGATAAAACCCGTTGTATCGTTTCCATGGAAAAACCCCTGTTCATCATGAATCGTATTTGTTTGGCGCGTTCTTCCCGTGTGACGGGCGGATGATCGAATTTCTTACGCCAGATGTTGAGCGCGGCTTCCAATTCGTTTTCCTTGAGCGCCGGGCGGATACCGTCGATCAGGTGATCATCGATTCCCTTGGCTTTTAATTCATGGATGATGCGTTGACTGCCGAAGCGGGAACGGCGCGTCCGGGCAACTTGCTCGACCATGCGCTGTTCGGAAAGAAAGCCTTGCTGCTCCAGCTTGTCCAGGACTTCTGTTAACTCTGTCAGTTCTGCCGTTTCGCTGGAATCTTTGCGGGTGGAAAGTTTTTGCTCCAATTCCCGGCGTGAGTGCTCACGCTGCGCCAGGTAGCGCAATACGCGTATTTCCAAGGGGGAGCGTGTATTCATACGGGTTATGGTTCTTTGCCGATTCTTTCTTTTTCGGCTTTTTCCTTGACCGGTTTGGCATAATCGGCGATGCCGACGATGGCTCTGATTTTCTGTTCGATTTCCTGCGCCATTTCTTTGTGTTCTTTCAGATAATCGCGCACGTTGTCTTTACCCTGGCCGATTTTTTCGCCTTGATACGCATACCAAGCGCCGGATTTGTCGATCAGTTTGTGCAATACGCCCAGTTCGATGATTTCGCTTTCGCGCGAAATACCTTCGCCGTAAAGGATATCGAAATCCGCTTGTTTGAACGGCGGCGCGACTTTATTTTTCACTACTTTCACGCGCGTTTCGTTACCGATGGTTTCTTCGCCTTTTTTGATCGACCCGGTGCGGCGGATGTCCAGGCGCACGGACGCGTAAAATTTCAGCGCGTTGCCGCCGGTTGTCGTTTCCGGGTTGCCGAACATGACGCCGATTTTCATGCGGATCTGGTTGATGAAAATGACCATGGTGTTGCTGCGTTTGATATTGGCGGTCAATTTGCGCAGCGCTTGCGACATCAGCCGGGCTTGCAGTCCCATCTGCGGATCGCCCATATCGCCTTCGATTTCCGCGCGCGGTGTGAGCGCGGCGACGGAATCCACCACGATGATGTCGACCGAGCCGGAGCGTACCAGCATGTCGGCGATTTCTAGCGCTTGTTCGCCGTTATCCGGTTGAGAAATTAATAGCTCTTTGACATTGACGCCGATTTTTTGCGCGTATTGCGGATCGAGCGCGTGTTCTGCGTCGATAAAGGCTGCGGTTCCGCCCATTTTTTGCATTTCGGCGATGACTTGCAGCGTCAGCGTCGTTTTACCGGATGATTCCGGTCCGTAAATCTCGATGATCCGCCCGCGCGGCAATCCGCCGACACCCAGTGCGATATCGAGCCCCAACGAACCGGTAGAGACGACTTGTATGTCATACGCGACATCGTTCGCACCCAGCCGCATGATGGAGCCTTTGCCGAACTGCTTTTCAATTTGGGCTAGCGCGGCATCAAGCGCTTTACTTCTATTCTCATCCATAGCTTTTCCTGTTAAGAGTCGGTCAAATTATCGCATAACCTGTATTGCAGCAAGGTAACTTGTTTTGAAGTTGTCCGGCATTGCCAAAATTAGCATGGTAAAAGACTCGAGTATCCGGCTTGCCTGCGATATAATTGCATGATGTCGTTGAAGTGGTGCACATAAATAACAATTACGCCACCGCTTTCAGTAAATTGGTAATAAAGGGAGAATCATTATTCGAGTCATTTTATTAGGTGGTCCTGGTGCTGGGAAAGGCACTCAGGCCAATTATATTAAGGAACATTTCGGTGTTCCGCAAATTTCCACGGGAGATATGCTGCGCAGTGCTGTAAAAGCGGGTACTGAACTGGGTATTATGGCCAAGAAGATAATGGATACCGGCGGATTGGTTTCCGACGATATTATTATCAATTTGGTCAAGGAACGCATTGCTGAGCCTGATTGTGCCAATGGTTTTCTGTTTGACGGTTTTCCGCGTACGATTCCGCAAGCCGATGCGATGAAAGCAGCGGGTGTGCCGATTGATTTCGTGGTCGAGATCGATGTTGCGGATGCTGAAATTGTGAAACGTATGTCGGGCCGCAGAGTGCATCCGGCGTCTGGCCGCACCTATCATGTCGATTTTAATCCACCCAAAACGCATGGCTGCGATGATGTAACCGGCGAACCGCTGATACAGCGCGATGACGATAAGGAAGAAACGGTCAGGAAACGTTTACAGGTCTACCACGAGCAAACTGAGCCACTGGTTGAGTATTATTCAAAATGGTCGGCAAACGGCGGAAAGGGCGCACCTCGTTATATCAAAATAGCCGGCATCGGCACAGTTGAAGAAATACGCGATCTGATTTTGGCGGCATTAAAATAAGTTCTAGCAGCTTCTTTTTTGATTCATAAAGCAGGTTTGAAACTCAGGATGCGACATGTCGCGCCTGAGTTTTTGCGCGTGCAGACTGAATGGAATAACAATAGCTTACTTACGATTTATTAATCAGGAGAAAAATATGGCAATTAAAAATGCATTTTATGCTCAATCCGGCGGCGTTACGGCTGTAATTAACGCTTCCGCAGCCGGTGTTCTGGAAACAGCGCGGCAGCATACCGACAAAATCGGCACTGTGTATGCAGGCCGCAATGGAATTATCGGTGCGTTGACCGAGGATCTGATCGATACCAATGCAGATTCGGCGGCCGCGATTGCTGCGCTGCGTTACACCCCGTCCGGTGCATTCGGTTCCTGCCGCTACAAATTAAAAAGCCTGGAACAGAACCGGCGTGAATACGAACGCTTGATCGAAGTGTTCAAGGCACACAACATCGGTTACTTTTTTTATAACGGTGGCGGTGACTCGGCCGATACTTGCTTGAAGGTTTCGCAATTGTCGGGCACGCTTGGTTATCCAATTCAGGCTATTCACGTTCCCAAAACCGTCGATAACGATTTGCCGATCACGGATTGCTGTCCTGGTTTCGGTTCGGTAGCCAAATACATTGCAGTATCCACCCGGGAAGCCAGTTTTGACGTAGCGAGCATGGCCAAAACTTCCACCAAGGTTTTTGTGCTCGAAGTGATGGGACGCCATGCCGGCTGGATCGCGGCTGCCGGCGGTCTGGCTTCAAGCCCCGGTTGCGAAATTCCAATTGTGATTCTGTTCCCGGAAGTGACCTTCAATAAAGAGAAGTTTCTTGCCAAAGTAGACCGCTATGTCAAAGAATACGGCTATTGTTCAGTGGTAGTCTCGGAAGGGGTTAAAGGGGAAGACGGCAATTTCCTATCCGATCAGGGACTGCGCGATGCATTCGGTCACGCCCAATTAGGTGGCGTGGCTCCGGTCGTGGCTAACATCATTAAAGACGGTTTAGGTCTGAAATATCACTGGGGTGTTGCGGATTACTTGCAGCGCGCGGCACGTCACGTCGCATCCAAAACCGACGTGGAGCAAGCTTATGCCATGGGCAAAGCAGCCGTGGAATACGCTTTGGCGGGGCACAATTCGGTAATGCCGACCATCGTGCGTGAATCAAGCTCGCCTTATAAATGGTCGGTCGGAATGGCGCAACTTTCCAGCGTGGCCAATGTTGAAAAAATGATGCCAGCTGATTTTATCAGCGAAGATGGATTCGGCATCAGTCAAGCATGCCGCGAGTATTTGGCGCCGCTGATCGAGGGCGAAGATTATCCGCCGTATAAAGATGGTTTGCCGGATTATGTGCGGCTCAAGAATGTTGCCGTTGCCAAAAAATTGGGTGAATTCAAAATCTGATGGTAATTAAGATTGCGATTGTATCGGGTGTTGTATGGAAGTCGAACACTATGAATTCAGTCATCTAACAATCTAAATTTCATAAATATTTGCTGCACTCAAGTAACAAGAACAGATAAAATACACCCGGATTTTATTTTGGGACAAGTGATTAATAATGTGGAATTAATGAGGCCAAGATTCTACATGTGTGATTTTTATGGTCTGACTTTAATTGGAGTTCTCTATGGCTAGTGGTTTAGTTATCGCAATTGTTAGTGCGATTGTAGCCCTGATATTCAGCGGTATATGGATTAAGGGCATTTTTGATCAATCTACCGGCAACCAGCGGATGCAGGAAATCGCAAAAGCGATTCAAGAAGGTGCTTCCGCGTATCTTAAACGTCAATATATGACGATCGGGATGGTCGGCGCCGTTTTATTTTTTGCACTTTGGCTGGCATTGGGCTGGGATACGGCTATTGGTTTCGCGCTAGGTGCGCTTCTTTCCGGTGCTGCCGGTTTCCTGGGTATGACCGTATCGGTTCAATCGAACGTGCGTACTGCACAGGCAGCGAGTGTTGGATTGAATGAAGCGCTCGCGATTGCTTTCCGCGGCGGTGCAGTGACAGGTATGCTCGTTGTTGCACTGGGTCTGTTAGGTGTGGCTGGTTACTGCGCCATGTTATTTAACGGATCGAATCCCGATCAAGCCGTGAGCGATATCATTAAACCATTGGTCGGTTTTGCATTCGGCGGATCGCTGATTTCCATTTTTGCGCGTTTGGGCGGCGGTATTTTCACCAAAGGTGCGGACGTCGGTGCGGATCTGGTGGGTAAAGTAGAAGCCGGTATTCCGGAAGATGATCCACGCAACCCTGCGGTTATTGCGGATAACGTGGGCGATAACGTCGGTGACTGCGCCGGTATGGCAGCAGACTTATTTGAAACCTATGCTGTCACGATCATCGCTACGATGATTCTGGGCGCATTGATATTTACGGCAAACGCTGTTGACGCCGTCATTTTCCCGTTGGTGCTGGGTGCAGTATCGATTGTTGCATCCATTATCGGTTGCTACTACGTTAAGATGCGCGAAGGCGGCAAGATCATGAATGCGCTCTATCGCGGACTGGCAGTCGCAGGTGGCATCGCCTTGCTGGCGTATCTTCCCGTAACGGTATGGTTCATGAGCGGTATGACACTGAATCTCGACGGTACTGAAGTCGCAGGCGGAATGCTGGTCATGCGCGTATATCTGGCGGCGGCGCTTGGACTGGTGTTGACCGGACTGATGGTGATCATTACCGAATACTATACTTCTACCGATTTCCCGCCGGTACAACATGTTGCCGAAGCATCGACAACCGGCCATGCAACTAACATCATCGCCGGTTTAGGTGTATCTATGCGTGCAACCGCAGCGCCGGTTTTAGCCGTATGTATCAGTATTTTGCTGGCGTATGCGTTAGCCGGTTTGTACGGTATCGCGATCGCAGCAACGTCGATGTTGTCGATGACCGGTATCATTGTGGCACTGGATGCATATGGCCCGATTACCGATAATGCCGGCGGTATCGCCGAAATGTCGGAAATGCCGGATTCAGTTCGTGCCATTACCGACCCGCTGGATGCAGTTGGTAACACCACCAAAGCGGTTACCAAAGGTTATGCGATTGGTTCCGCTGGTTTGGCTGCACTGGTATTGTTTGCCGACTACACGCATGCGCTGGAACATGCCGGACACTCGATAACCTTCGATTTATCCAATCACATGGTTATTATCGGTCTGTTTATCGGCGGTATGATTCCTTACTTGTTCGGGGCGATGTCGATGGAAGCGGTTGGACGTGCTGCCGGGTCGGTGGTGATTGAAGTGCGCCGCCAGTTTAAGGAAATCCCTGGCATCATGGAAAGCACTGCTAAACCTGATTACTCCCGTGCAGTGGATATGCTGACAAAAGCAGCGATTAAAGAAATGATGATTCCATCGCTATTGCCAGTGCTGATTCCGCTGCTGGTTGGCGTAATTCTAGGTGCACAAGCACTGGGTGGTGTATTGATGGGTTCGATCGTGACCGGTTTGTTTGTTGCAATCTCTATGACAACCGGTGGCGGTGCTTGGGATAATGCTAAAAAATATATCGAAGACGGTCATTTCGGCGGCAAAGGTAGCGAAGCGCACAAGGCATCTGTCACCGGTGATACCGTGGGCGATCCTTACAAAGATACCGCCGGTCCAGCAATTAATCCATTGATTAAGATTATCAACATTGTAGCCTTGTTGATTATTCCATTGCTGTAATAGCTGTAATCAGGGGTTAATCAGAGAAAGCACATCAGAAATCTGATGTGCTTTTTCTTTTTGGAATAGATGCTGAGGTAAGTATATTTCTATTTGATGATTGGAGAAGTGGAGTCGTAATTATAGTCACCCAAAATTTCCGATACATGGGGGCACGATTGTAGCGATATCGCCATTCTCCGGTTATGCACCATATTTCCCAGCGTATCAAAGACTAATAATCCGACACTTCTGTACGGCAATATGATTAAACCATACGGTGTAAGTAATTTCTGCTAGTCTAGAGTCTTATACTATTGCATAGTTACCAATTTCTAAAAAACAAAGAAGGAGAGTAATGCATGTCAGTAGAAACACAACTAACCAAATTCGGGGTTACTATTCAACAAGCGAAAGATTTTATCAATTCAAATATTCGGAATCCAGGCAATATATTCCAAGCCGCCAGAGATTTTGGCATTACCAGTGAAATGCTGAGTGAACTATCGGGTTATTCAGTGGATGATGTACGCGGATATTTCGATAGTATCGGAAAAAATAGCAAGAACCTAGATTTTACCAAGATATTGATAAATACTGACTTAAATTCTTTAGAATCTCTAATTGCAACTAATGGCAAAGAAGGAATTTTATCAAATGACTCATTACAAAAATCAGTTTTATCAAAAATAAAAGATCCAGGAGATTACGAGGATTTCTTTCAGCCTGTTAAATCATATCAAGATGATGATGGTGTTTATGATGCCGATGAATTAGGTGTGTCAAGTTTAGGCAGCATTCCTGCGACTGCTAAAAGTTTAGAATCCGTATTTTACGGTTCCTTAATTAACATATTCTCCAGACTTGATGATGTTGAACTGAATCAAATTAAGGTTTTTCCAAATAAAGAAAGTGGAGAATATCGGTCATTACTTGTCAATGCCTTAAACTCACCTGCTGAAGTCTCTAGAAATGATGTGGATCTGGCTAATTTAGTAGTAAATGAAGCAGTTGACACCATTAAGCACTATTGGGATGGCGTGGACCCAGATACTGATCCTCCCGTGATAGATTATCGCACTGGCTTATTTGATTTTGGTTTACTGGGAAATATTTGAAAACCGACAATGATTTGATAGCTTCCGGGCTAGCAGATTTAATCTACTAGCCCGGAAGCTATCTTCTTTTTGAGAGTATTCTTTATTTTTAACAGCTACTATCCTTAACGCGCGTGCAATCACCTGTGCCGCCACTAGTGGCGCAAGACTTGCAAGGATTTTGCCGGTAGGTAATTACCGTCCATGTATTTAAGCTGGTAATGGTCATCTTCTCATTGTTCTTTTCCTTGGCATCCCTAGCGAGAAGCAATGGGAAATCAACTTTAACATCGGGGCTGACGTAATTATCTTTCGCTAAAAAAAGTTCTGGTTGCCCGGTTTTATAATCATTGAGGACGATAAGCCCAATGTTTTTAATTTTTGCAACTTCACTAAGCTCTTTAACAAATTTAGGATCAAGAACTTTCAAATTCTTTATACTCAAATCATTCTTTTCTTTTTCTTGATTCTCATTGATCTTGCAAACTAACTCCGCTAAATCTGGGTGACTCTGATTATCTATAGTTATGTATTTACAATAATCATATGTCGTATCATTTACTTTAATTCCCGAAAGTCCGAGTACTGTAATCGTTGATAGCTCTTTTATTTCTGAAGCGCTATCTTTTAATGTATTTTCATTTATTTCTTTTGGTCTGAGAAAAAATTCATTTTCGACTTCTTTATCTGGCTCAGATTCACGAGCCAAGAATTTGGTTTTCTTGTTATCGCTATCGAAAAGCGTAACAAATCCAAGGTTAAACTCCTTTTCTGAATGTTTGTTGAGTTGTTGTTCAATTGTTGAAACAAGATCTTTAGGAACAGGTTTCGCGCAACCGACAAGATTAAGTGTCAGTAGAGATAAAGCCATTACGTGGAACAAACGATTCAACATATTTCCCTCCCCTTTTAAAAATTTAATGTAACTCTTGCGAAGACTGTGCGACTAGGAACAAAACGAGTAACGGTGGTTTGAGATGAGTGAAAATTTATGTCTTGGAATAAGAAGTTTTCATCAAATAAATTTTTTGCATCCAAACTGAAAATTCCTCGTCGATTAGGAAAGCGATAACCTACTGATGCATCTACCAGGAAGAATTTTTCTGGTTTTTCATTTTTCCTTCCACTACGCTCTATATTTTGATGAACATATGTTCCGGTTAGGCTGGTAAAAAAACCTTGAGGATTAAAGTAACTGATACTGGTAGGAATACTTAAAGTTTCAATCTTGTGAGGCTCGTAGAATCCAGAAATTACTTCAAATCGGGCTTCACTTTTAGCACTCCAGTTTTTATGCAAAATTCCATATAAATAGCCAGAATATAATTCTTCCTTCTGCTCTTGGATTGATGATGTATTTAGGATTAATACTGAATGCTTATTACTTGAGGATATAGGAAAACTCAAATGACGTGCTGAAATTTCAAAACCACTAAAAACTTTATTATCATAATGCGCATCAGCACCAATTCCCATTCGGCGGGATTTTGTACCATCGAGATCATCAAATAATTGATTAAATCCGGCAACCTGAATGGGTTCTATGGTTTGATAAGTGGCTAAAGGGGCCTTAATTGTTTCAATCCAAGCCATGCGCAATCGCAAGTTATTGAGAATATCCCATTGAATTCCAAATTTTGGATTAAATCCATCAATGGCATGAAAACTTGTTTGATGATAGGAATCATAGCTAAATCCAACAGTTGTATTCAGATTTGGAGCAAAGTTGAGATTAGTATAAATGTAGCCATTAGTTTTATTGTGATTTCCATTGCTAGGTACAGAATCACCAATTGGGCTGCCGTTAACCGCGCTGATTACTTGAGAGGATTCGTCAGAATTCGTACGAAAAACGCCAGACCCCGCTATTAAATTGAATAAATGATTATGAAAATAATATTGGACCTCAGTTTGATATCCCTTAATCCTTTTATTGACAAGATTATGCTGAAGACTAGCTATACCTGTGATGTCTTCAAGTTTTTTATCATTAAATTGACTAGATACAATAATGTACTGATTGGTAGATAGATCATATTTGGCGCCCAAACGCGCGATATCATCATCAATTTTTCGTCGAATTCTATTTTGCGCATCTCTGGGATCATCCGAAGGCTTATCGAAATTCTGCAACAAATTTCCCTGATCTGATGAGCGTGTACGCACCTCAGCCTGGATATTCAATTTAGTAGTTAATGCATGCTGGACGAAAGCGTTGAGAATATCATGATTCTGATCGCTGTTTCTACGAAATCCTTTGGTTTCATAATGAAATTGACCTAAACTGATCGATGTTCTCTCATTAAATTTTGAGAAAACAATTTCATTACCCAAGGTAGCATTGCTACCAGTAATCCCTGAAGCGACCAATTGCGGCTTACTGCGCTCCATTAGTGGTGTAAATTCATTAAATCCTGCTACAGATGGACCCGTGCCGGTAATGATATTCAGATCGGCTACGGCCATGTGTGGCTGTACAGGATTGACATTGATCGGCTGTAAAAGCTGTGCCTGCAACAATTCACTGACACGTGCAGCTTCATGCCGCGGGGTGTTAGCATAAGTATCCGAAAGAAACCGATGCGCGGAATGATTGGAGGGGTCGAAGCTCAGAGATTTTGCGGTTTCCATAATTGCGCGCCGCTCAAATCCCAGAGTTTCAAATATACGCGCAAGACTTGAACCACGAGCCGCTTCATCGCGATCCAGAAGAAACTTAGATCGGTATACCGCGCGGTTATTATTCAATTCGATCGATTTCTGAATATCCCGTAGCGCTTCAACAGGCCTGTTCTGCGTTTGTTTTTGAATGGCATCGTAAAACCACGGTGTCGGATCCTTGGGGTCGCGTTCTTTGGCGAGATCGAATTGAGTGCCGGCGAGCGGGTAACGCTTTTCCTCAAAATAGGCTTTTCCCAGATAGCTGCGGATAAGAGAATTCGCCGGATCGAGACTGGCGGCGATTTCCAGTTCGATGCGCCCGGCTTCCAAGTTGCCTTCACGGATAAAGGCAATTCCTAATCCCAATCTTGGCATGGGGTCAGCTTGATCAAGTGTAATGGCCTGTGTGAAGAAATTTTTTGCTGATTGGGTGTCAATTTGCAGTAAATGCGCAAAACCTAATACCGTTTGGGTTTTACCTAGATCAGCATTCAAACTGACTGCATGCTGTGCCGCATCTAATGCAAGATCCAGATAGCCTAACGACATCTGCAATTCGGCCAGTCTTGCCCAAGCAAGTGCGTTTTTCTTGTCCAGTGCGACTACTTTTTGCACGCTTTCGAGCGTTGAATCAATCTCGAATTGTGCTTGTTGCACGTAGGAGAGCGCTAAATGCGCGGCAGCAGAGCGTTGATCCAGCGTGATTGCCTTGTTGGCCAATTCTAGCGCCCGGTCTTTTTCATTCTGTACTACCGCGATAATGGCCAGCAGTGCGTGCGCAGCACTATTATCAGGCTCGAGTTGCAGAGCTTGCCGGATAACTTCCTTGGCTTCTTCGGCTTGCCCGGTCGTGAGTAAATGACTTGCTTTGCGAATCAAATCGCCAGCGCTGTTTTCATTGCGCTGCCAATAATCCAGAATGGCGGGGTAATACAATGCCCATTGCACGGCATCGGCCGGGCGAATGATAATCTCTTTGTGCGGCGCTTGACCCTTTTGTGTAACGGCTGCTTCATGATCGTTGAGAAGCAAACTTCCCAGCTCATTGCTAACCGACACCTTGCCTTCATACACCACAACTTCTGTACTGTCCGCTTTAAGGCCGACAAAAAATTCCGTTCCTTCCACACTGGCATTGGCAAAGGGCGTTCTGATTTTAAAGGGTCTGGGCGTGCGCGTGATGATGTGGATCGCACCTTCCAGCAAGTCCAGCAGCGATGTGCCTTTCTCTTCTTGCAGTTGCGGAAATGTGATACTGGTTTTCTGATCAAGACGCAACATGCTGTCGTTACTTAAACGCAGCGCCGCGCGGCTTTGCGACCGGGCGCGGATCATATCGCCCGAGCAAAGAATGATATCCATGCCGGCTTGCTGCCAGGCATTTTCTTGAGCACGGCGTACTTCGATTATTCCCTGTATCGATACCACGCGTGCTACTTCTGTTTTGCAAGCTGATGCTGCGTGCGACTTGGTTATTAAGGCCATCCAGCAGGTCACTGTAAAAACAGTGAGCAACATCGCCGGGAGTTTCCGCCGATATACATAAATCGCAATCGCCCAGCATATTTTCATTTTTGACCATTCTTTCTATCCGTCGGCCTAATTACGAATAATGAGTGAGTATTTGTTTATAAGAAACTGGATATAAGCGACTTACTTTATGCATGCCCCCATTATACGAAATGGGTATCGTTATAACTAGTTAGGAAATATGATTTTTATCAAATCCGATTGAAATTTTAATTAAAGGTTTGTTTTCTGTATGTGATATTTCTCACAAGCGAGCCTTCGCGACTTTGTTGTTGATTTTTATGTAAACGGCTCAGAATCACTTGCTATCTATTCTGATAATAGGCCAAGGAGCCGCGGGAGATTCATTTTGATATTTTGCGCACAGTGAAAGAAAGTAATGTGTAGGGCCATCCGATGGAAATGTGCTCAGAATTTCGTGAAAATATTGACTGGCCTCATGCCATTTCTTTAGTTGATAGGCCTCTAAAGCGCTAGCGAAGATTTCGCATAACCATAGTTGTTGCTTACTGGTGGATTGCCGGTATGCAATAAGCTCAAACAATTCAACCGGTTTAATTCTTCCAGGTAAGGCAAAGCTCCCCAACGGACGTATCAGAAAATCATCCAACCCTTCGATGACCTCACCCGACAGCAGAATGCTTGTTTTTAAAATCTTATTGGCGCCTTGAATCCTATTGGCTGTGTTGACGACATCGCCTGTAACGCGATAAATGCCGTCGCTTTTATTTAAAGACATTTCGCCGGAATGTAAGCCAATTCTGGTTGGAAGCGAAGGATTTCGTTTGTTAAAATGCGTAATCATGGCATTGAGATCAAGAGCTGCTTTGCATGCACGAGACCTATCAGCAGGGCTTGGTGCCTTCTTGACCCAGCCGAAAAGTTTTGCTGCGTGTGGATTTTCTGATTTCTTATTCCAGATGGAAAGTGAAGAATCCCCTGTTGTGTCCATAACCCTGCCATGATGCTGAACAATAGGATTCTTTAATGTTGCGCGATAATTAGTCATCAGCTTCTCAAGCGCGGAGGGATTCATGGTTTCGGCCAGCGTTGTATAGCCTGCAATGTCGGTTGTTAAGCATGTACCCGAGAACACACCACCCTGTTTTTCGATAATCGCATCCAGCTCGTCGTCCGGTCCGGATTTGCCAATAAACTCCTCAAGCGCAAGAACCTTTAATGCCCAAACTAGCATTAATGTAAACACAACGAGTGCAACCGGTATGATGAGCGGTAGCCATATCATGGCATTCTTAAAGAAAGCGTAGGCAATGAATGTATAAATGCTGAGAAGAAGAAGGCTGAGAACGATAGTTTTTCGGGTGGTCAGAATTTGCGCCGACAACCCTATGGCAAAACCAAATAGAAACAAAATGCTCAAATTACCAGCGGTTGATAGTGGTCTGATCGGCTTATTTTCTAGCAAATTAGCGAAAGCTGTTGCGGTGATTTCGACACCGCTGATGTAAAGCCCGTCCGGGCTGGAAAATACCGTTGGATAATCATCCCGGACAATATCTTGTTCGGATTGCGAAGTGCCCGAGAATCCGACGAAAACAATCTTATCTTTTAAATTTTCTCGTTCTGATTGATGATTCCGGTTGTCTGCATCTAACTGCAACGCCTGATAGTAGGGAATGGTTTTTATGCTGCGTGGCGGACCATAAAAATTCAGGTAGCGGATTTGATCACCGGAGTAGAGTTCCAGCAGCGAACGCATTACTCTTTTTTCTTCCACCTTTAAACGATTGTCGCGATCCAGATTCTCTTTCAGTTGCGATGCTAATTGCGGGCTGCTGACAAACATATTTCGTAGCGTCAGGATCAGATCTTCGATATCCGCTTCATCCATTTGAGCAGGTAACTGCGCCGCAAGCTCCGGGTTTGACAAGTTGAGCAACCGGACGAAGTCGCCATATAGCGCGGATGCATATAATTGCAGGACAACGACCGGCACTGTGGGGATGTCGCCGGCGTTCGACTTAAATGTCCAATAATGATGAACCCTTTCCACTTTGGGCAAAATAAAAGGCGCGTGCGCTTTGGCAGCATCGGCAACCAGCGGCAGCAGTTGCGCAGCGCCTTCGCGGATATAGTGGTGCTGAATCGCGTCATCATGCTGGTTTAGAAGCGCGGAATCCTCATAATCCAGCCGCTCAACCAATACCACACGGCCCGCTGCCTTAATGGCATTTGCCAGCGCTTCATCCTGTTCCGGTATGTCGCTCGGTGTATCGAAAATAAGATCAAAAATGATCGCACTGGCGCCTGCTTCCGCCAGTTGAGTGATTAATTGCGCATGAAGACTGCGCGGCCATAATCGCGGCTTAATCGATAGATTAAGCTGGCTGGCCGAAGGCTGATCGATCGCGATGACGACGACATCGGCAGGCGCATCGATCGCGCCGCGCAAATGAAATAATGTGTTTAAACCCACTCTCTCTTCCAGCCATAAACCGGCGGGTGATAAATAAAGGATCACGCCCAGCAGGCCGGTAAGAGTGCCAAGAAAAAAATATTTAAGCCATCTGACCATGTATTTAAATCTTATGGGTAGGCTGTGATTAAAAAATATCGGGAGTGATTATGGGTATCGCAGAGTAACACTAAAAGGCTATTTTGCAAGCACATTCAGGTTTTAGGCAGGCGCTCCGAAAACAGGCGCCGGGTTTTATAGACAAGACTTTTAGAAAGCGCCTCGAACACCCGCGACAATAGCGCGTCCCGGTAGCGGCGCAATATCCTTCAGGAAGGAAGTATGCACGCGCATGTCGCTGTCGAGCAAATTCCGGCCTTGCAGAAATAACGTATAGTTAACCGATCGGCCAAGCTTCATGTGATACGCCATTTCGGCATTCATCAGGGTATAGCCGGGCGTTTCGGTTTCCAGCACGGCCACGCGATCCTGGCGCACGACGCGCGTCAGGTTAAAATTGCCTGACCAGGCATTCTTCTTCAAATCGAGATCGAAGCCAAAGCGTTGCGGCGTTATGCGCGGGATATTACCGTTATCCTTCAGCCGGCCGTGGACGATGTCGGTAAAAAACCGCACATTCAGCATATCAGGCACAACAGCGACAATGGCTTCGGCTTCCAAGCCATAAAACTTCGCGTTCGTCTGCGCATAATCCTGCACCAGAAAAGCGCCTTGAGGATCCAAAACACCTTCCGCATTGACGCGATCCGCAAGTCCGTCGCCATTACTGTCACGGCTTTTTTGAAATATATAATCATTGACGTGGTTGTAAAACAAATTGACTTTGCCTGTGAGTATCCCCGAAGTTTTTTGTAATGCAATATCGAAATTATTGGAAGTTTCTTTGCCGAGCATCTGGTTTCCCTGCTCAAAGGTATTGGTCGCCACATGAAAGCCATTAGCGAAGAGCGCAACGGTATTGGGCGCACGTTGCCCGCGTGTGGCGGTTAAGTTGAGTTGATAACCGTCGATAAATTTCCAAGCGCTGCGGGCGGAAACGCTATAGAGATCAAAGTTCCGGGTTTGCAGCAGAGCGCCTTGCGGATTATGCGCGGCATGCTCAAAACGCCCGCCCACTTCAAACTGCCAGCGTTGCCAGTCACGCTTTTCCAGCATGAAGATACTGGCCGACTGCGAAACACTGGACGGCACGAACGCTTCATCGCCTTTGGCGGAAAAATCCCGGTTTTGCAGTTGAATACCCATTGTGCCGCGCCAGTTCGCAATTGGTGCGTGAACCAATTCTGCGCGGCCTTCCTGTTCTCTGTTTTTGAAGCGGGTGCCAATCTCGTGTTCGGTCAGCTCATTGTGGCGGTAATCGTTATAATTGAAGCGCACCTTCAGTTGCTCAAATCCTTTAAGCGGATTGTCCAAATCACCGGCTAAACCGTATCGCGTCTGCCCCATATCGATTTTTGACCCCTCCGGTCCCGGGATACCATAGAGGTTATCCAATCGGGATACCGAAACGCCGATAAACCCACGCTCGCCGACGTAAGAACTGCCAACCGATAGATTGCTGGTGTCGATGGCGCTATTTCTGATAAAACCAACATCGCTGTTGGGATCGTGCACATTGGCGCGGCCGGGAATATGCACATCATTGGTGATTCGCTTGTTGCCTTCGAGATACCATGACATTTTGCCCATGCTGCCAGATGCATTCAATGCGCCGCTACGTTCCTCCAGCGCGGAATTGAAGCGCCCTTCGAAATTGGCCTGCGGTGTTTTGAACAAGCGATCCGGAATGCGTGCATTGATGACATTCACAGCGCCTCCGGAAACGCCGCTGCCGTACAACAGTGTTGCTGGGCCTTGCAGGATTTCGATGCGCGAGGCACTAAGGGTTTCCGTGGCTACCGCATGATCCGGGCTGATGACCGAAAGATCCCCGGTGCCGATACCGTTTTCCAGTATTTGCACGCGCGGGCCATCTTGTCCGCGAATGATGGGACGTCCGGCGCCGGGACCAAAATTGCTGGAAGAAACTCCGAGTTCGTGCGACAGCGTATCGCCCAGATTGGCCGCGCGATTGCGGCGCAGGCGATCGCCCTGTACAACTGTATCCGCTTTGACGCCGGATGATTCAGCCGAGCTGGGGATGGGAGCGGTAATCATGACGCTTGGCAGCTCGACATCTTTGCCGGCAGTTTGCGCATGGCTATCCGGTGCATCCAGCAACAACATCAGCAGCGTGGCTGCGGCAGGTTTAAATTGCAAGCCATTGCGCAGCCGCCCGGTATTATTCAATGCATGATTAGAATAATTCATTGAGCTTTCCTCATTCGATAGGGTGTCAGTCGTGCAACTGGGTTGCACCAATGAAACTGATCAATCGCAAGCAAACAGAATAGATCGAAACAATCAATCGACTGTCCGATTATGAAGTCAGGCTTGGATTAACAGTTTGGTGTATCGAGGAAGCTAAAATGGCGGTGCGCGTGAGAAATAGGGAAGAGCACTGTCTTCCGCGTGATGTTGCGGTACGAATAATGACAAGCGGCGGCGGGTTGCCGGATTACTTAGGCATAACCCTGCCGTGAGTAAAATAAAATTGAGCGCGGTCAGCGCAACACAATCGAAGCAAACTTCATCCAGATCCACACCGGCATCATTCTCGCTTTCGATGTTTTCAGAGACATCGGTTTGCGCATAATGCGTGAAGGCGTGCGCCATCAAAAACACCGGCACAGCCAGAAATGCAAGTGTCAGAAAGAGAAGTAAGCTTTTGCGTATCATGGTCAGCAGCAACTGGCGCAAAGACCCTTCACGGTCAGCTCAATTTCCTGGAAGCGGTAACCGGCCGGTAACGGCCAATTGCGTTCCACCGGTAATGTGTCCAGACAGATCACTTGCGCGCAGCCCGTGCATTTAAAATGCGCGTGTTGATGCGATTGCACATCGCGGTTGGCATGATAGCGCCACACCCGGTCGTCGCTGCTCACTTTGTGAATCAGTTTTTTTCCGGCCAGCCATTCCAACACACGATACAAAGTCACCCGGTCTAATTGCAAGGTTTGCGGCAGGCGCTGTTCAATTTCGCGGTGTGTGATGGCTTGCTGCTCGGCGAGTAAGATAGCCAGAATTCCAACTCTTCCCGCGGTTACCTTTCCGCCGTTGTGCCGGATCAAATCTTCTGCGCGATGATGAAATTGATGAGACATATTGAGATAAATGCAACAATGTTGCAATCGATTGTAATCGAGTATCCTCCGGGTTGCAATAAACAATTGCATAGAAATTGCAGTCGCATGCTTGACCTTCCAATGATGGCAAGGTTTAGTATTTGGACTCCTTTAACAAATGACTCAGGAGTTCTCTATGAAAAGCCATTCATATTATCAAGACCAATCGCTTAATCACACAGCCGCCATCGCTACCCTGCACTGTTTAATGGGGTGCGCCATCGGTGAAGTTGCCGGAATGGTGATTGGAACAACTTTGCAATGGAGCGCTGCGGAAACAATCGTTCTGGCCACCGGACTCGCGTTTCTTTCCGGTTATGCGCTTACCATGCTGCCCATTCTCCGGGCTGGCTACCTGCTCCGGGCAGCTTTAAAAATTGCACTCGCAGCGGATACCGCTTCGATCGCTATCATGGAAATCGTCGATAATCTGATGATGGTGATCATTCCAGGAGCGATGGCGGCACCGCTTGATTCGGTGCTATTCTGGGGCAGTCTCTTCACTGCGCTGTTAATCGCCGGTGCCGCCGCATTTCCGCTAAACCGCTGGCTGATTGCGCGTGGACGCGGTCATGCCTTGGCGCATTGTCATCATTGAGAGGATAAAATGAACATAGGACAAGCAGCAAGCGCTTCCGGCGTATCGGCAAAAATGATCCGTCATTACGAAACGACGGGGCTTATTCCTAAAGCGGCGCGCGCTTATTCCGGCTATCGCCGTTACGATGAGCGCGACATTCATACTTTGCGTTTCATACGCCGGGCGCGGACTGCCGGTTTCAGCACAGCGCAAATCAAGAAACTGCTGTCGCTGTGGCAAGACCGGCAACGGCCGGCGCGCGAAGTAAAAGAATTGGCAAGCGCGCACCTGAGCGATCTGCAAATGCGCATCGCCGAGTTGCAAACAATCGCGCACGCATTAACGCAATTGATCGCGCATTGCCACGGCGGCGAACGCCCGCAATGCCCCATTCTTGATAATCTGGCCGGTGACGATAGCGCACCACGAGGAGAACTACGATGACATTTATGACACGTTTTTTTATTTTAGCAATCCTGCTGTTACTGACCGGAGCGGTAGCCGCCGACGGTGATCATCATCATGCCGGCGGCCTCGATCAGGAAAAACTCGGTAAGGTACATTTCCCGGTTTCCTGTACACCCGCTGCACAAGTGCAATTTAACCAGGCAGTCGCGATGCTGCATTCGTTCTGGTACGACGAAGCGGAAAAAACCTTCCGTCAGGTCACCACCACCGATCCCAATTGCGCGATGGGTTATTGGGGTATCGCCATGAGTCTTTACCAGCAGTTATGGGCGACGACACCATCCGCTTCGGAATTGCAACAAGGACGCAGCGCCATCGCGCAAACGAAATTGCTAACTATCAAAACTACCCGGGAAAAAGCTTATTTGAATGCCGCTGCAACTTTATATCCGTTCGATGACAGCAACGATTACAGCAGCCGGAAATTGATGTACGAGCAAGCGATGAAGCGTATCGTCACAGAATTTCCCGATGATCACGAAGCCGCGGTGTTTTATGCGCTGGCGCTGATTTCGAATGCCGCGCCGAACGACAAAACTTTCGTCAAGCAAAAACAAGCGCTGCAATTGTTGCAACGTGTTTTGAAAGATGAACCGCAACATCCCGGTGTCGCGCATTACATCATTCACAGCAGCGATTACCCAGAGCTGGCGGAGCTCGGACTCGATGCCGCCCGGGCATACACGCAAATCGCACCGGCCGTGCCGCACGCGCTGCACATGCCGTCGCATATCTTTATCCGCCTGGGGCAATGGCAAGATGCGGCGCAATCCAATCTGGCGGCGGACCAGGCCGCGCAGGAACACGCCCGGCAGCACGCGTCAAGCAATAGCTGGGATCAGCGCTTTCACTTCATGGATTATATGCTGTACGCCTATTTGCAACTGGGCGAAACGGGCAAAGCCTGGGACATCGTGCAACAAGTGCAAGCCATCGGCAACGCGCAACCGTCCAATACCACCGTTGCCTATGCCTACGCCGCTATCCCGGCGCGCTATTCGGTTGAACGCGGAGATTGGCACGAAGCGGCAAAACTGCGCCTGCATCCGGCGGATTTCCCGTGGCAGCAATTCGGCTGGTGCGAAGCGATCATCCATTTTGCCAAGGGCGTAGGTGCGGCTAGAACCGGCAACATTACCGATGCGAAAGACAGCTTGCAGCGTTTGGAAACATTGCGTGATCTTGATCGTTCAGCCCATAAAGACTACACCGCCGGTCAAATCGAAATTCAGCGCTTGGCTGTTGCCGCCTGGATCGCCGCTGCCGAGAACCGGAACGAAGAAGCATTGCGGTTGATGCGCGCAGCGGCAACGCTCGAGGACGCCACGGAAAAAGACAACGTCACTCCCGGCGCAATCATTCCGGCGCGGGAATTACTCGGTGAATTGCTGCTGACGCTGAATCAACCGGCCGCCGCGCTGCAAGAATTGGAAGCCTCGCTGCAACGCACCCCGAACCGCCGCAATGCGCTTAATCGCGCTGCGCAAGCGGCCAAGGAAGCTGGCAATCAAGCGAAAGCCAATTATTATGATGAGCAACGCCGTAAATTAATTGATAGTGCTCATTCAAAGATTCAGTGATAGAGATGAATTTTTGAGGATTTTCTTTGTAAGCGCTGGGAATTGTTTATAATAAAAATCATGAAAGCACTCAATTACAAATGGCTGTTGGTTTTTTTCATGCTGTGGCTGCCGCTGCAAGGTGCCACTGCGGCTATTTTGTCGGTCTGTGCGCAGGAAAAAAATTCCAACCGTTATGTTGAAAAATCAGCAGTCACCATTGACAGCCATCACCACGAGGGCTGTCAAAAGCAAGCGGCTGATAACGACACTCATCATATCCTGGTCAGTCTGGCATGCGATGATAATTCATGCGATGCATACAGCAATACGCCGATTCCGACCAGTCAGAGTGTGCTTTCAGTACCAAACCTTACACTTGCTATTCCTTCACTGAGTTCCGGCTTTGTTTCGTTTGTGCCGGAACAACCGCAGCGCCCGCCGCTTCTGATCTCCCTGTAAAAATCCGCCTGTTCTGTTATCAGGCGAGGCAAAACTTTCACCCGAGTTCATTCCGCACCGAGGGGTGCCGGGCTGCGGGTGTAAAGTCCGCAAACCATCAGCATGGCTTGTTCGTTACTGGCAGGCCTGCTGGTTCTATCGACTATCGATCAGGAGGTTAACATGTTCCTTTTGCTGGTTATCAAAACTCGGCAACGGCGGCAAGAATCCACCGGGAGGTTGCAATGAGCCGCGCGGGGATGATCGCGATTGCAGTGATAACAATCATGATGGCAACCGCGGCGCAAGGGCAAGAGACTGTGTTAAGCAAAACCAGCGCCGGTGTACCGGCGCATAGCGCCAGCTTGCGTAACGACACTCAATTGTCAGGCTTAATTGCAGAGGTATTGCAGAATAATCCGGAAATCCAGGCAGCCTACCAAGAACGCGAAGCCGCGCGGCAACGCATAGCACCGGCAGGCGCACTGGACGATCCCATGCTCGAGGCTGGCGTCATCAATGCGCCATTGGCATCGTCGCCATTTCACCGTGAAGACATGACGATGAAAATGATCGGCCTGTCGCAGCGCCTGCCTTTTCCCGGTAAACGCAGCCTGCGCCAGGAGGTTGCCAGCAAGGACGCCGACGCGATCGAGCAGGGCTATCACGAAACCGTCAATCGCGTTGTGCACGACCTCAAAACAGCCTACTTCGATCTCGGACTTACTCTGGAAACGATCAAACTGGTTGAAAAAAACAAGCAGACCCTTGAGCATTTTCTGCGCATTGCGGAAGCGCGTTATCAGGTAGGACAAGGCAGTCAGGCCGACGTGCTGAAAGCGCAAACGCAGTTATCGAAAATGCTTGACCGCTTGCTTGGCCTGGCGCGGGAGCAGCCGGTTCTGGAAGCGGACTTGATGCGTGCTTTGGGGCGCGGCAGCAAAGGGGAAATGCCAATCCCCATGCCGCTGCACATTCAGGAAGCGCCTTTGGTGATGGAAACACTGCAACAACAAGCGCTGACGGAACGTCCGCAATTGCTAGCACTGCAAAGCCTGATCGCACGCAATGAGAAATCGGTTGATCTGGCGCGTAAAGCCTACTATCCCGATCTGGATGTGCGTGTTTCGTATGGACAGCGCGACAACATGCTGGACGGCACGCGGCGCGACGACATGGTCAGTATGACGGTGGCCGTCAATCTGCCGGTATGGCGCGGCAGCAAAATCGAACCGCGCATCGCGGAATCCCAGGCCATGCGCAATCAAACGATCAGCTTGTATCAAGCGCAAACGAATGAAATCACCGCCAAGCTGCGCCAGCAAATTGCCATCGCCGAGCAAAGCCTGAAATCGGTCAGGCTCTATCAAACGGCGATTCTGCCCCAAGCCAAGCTGACCGTCGAATCCGCATTATCTGCCTATCAAGTGGGCCGGGTTGATTTTTTAACCCTGCTGGATAATCAGATGACGGTGTTCGATTACGAGGCCAGTCTTATTGCCGCGATGGCAAATTACAACAAAGCGCTGGCGGAAATTGATTTTCTGTCCGGCAAAAAACAGCACTGACGGATAGCGACGAAGGAGTCATTCATGACATTAATTTTGAAACTGATCGTAGCCGGAATGATGCTGATGACCATGCTGGCTGTTGGTTACTGGTGGGGAAAAACACAGTCTCAGAGCGATACCGCGCATACTGACTCGCCACCGGATAGTAAAGAGAGAAAGGTGCTTTATTACCGCAATCCGATGGGATTGCCCGACACCTCCCCAGTGCCGAAGAAAGATCCGATGGGAATGGATTATTTGCCGGTTTATGCCGGTGAGGAACCACCATTGGAGCAAAATGCAATCACCATCAGCACGGAAAAAGTGCAGAAACTGGGTGTGCGCACCGAAGCTGCGGCGTTGCGCGAGCTGATACGCACGGTGCGCGCAGTGGCTACGATTCAGCCCAATGAGCGCACTCAATATGAAGTGGTGACCAAATTTGAAGGCTGGATTCACCGGCTCCATGTCAATGCTACCGGGCAAACCGTCAGAAAAGGCGATGCGCTGATGGAGATTTACAGCCCCGAGTTGATTACTGCACAGCAGGAATACTTGATCGCAGCCAGAGGATTGCAGGCGGTCGCCGATGCCGATGCGCAAACGCGAGCAGCAATGCAGCGCCTGGTTGCCAGCGCATTGCAGAAACTGCGCAACTGGGATATTGCGGAAACTGAAATACGGCGTTTGCAGCACAGCGGCGAAGTGCAGCAGTATCTGGCTCTGCGCGCCAAGGCGGATGGCGTGGTACTGGAAAAGAAAGCGGTAGCCGGACAACGCATGATGCCGGGAGAAACATTATACGAAATGGCCGATCTGTCGGCCGTGTGGTTGCTAGCCGATGTGTTCGAGCAGGATCTCGGCATGATCCATCCCGGCCAGTTGGTCACGATCCGCATTGATGCTTATCCCGATAAAGTTTTTAACGGTAAAGTGGCCTTTGTTTATCCGCAAATCACAGCGGAGACACGTACCGCCAGCGTGCGTATCGAGCTTCCCAATCCGGATGGGAAACTGAAGCCTGCCATGTATGCGCACGTCGAATTCGCATCGTTTCACAGTAAAAATAAAGTTCTGACCGTGCCGGATTCCGCCGTGCTGGATACCGGCACCCGTCGCGTGGTTCTGGTTGATCTGGGCGCAGGCCGCTATGAGCCGCGCACGGTAAAGCTTGGCATGCACGCCGATGGCTACACCGAAGTGCTGGGTGGTCTTCGAAGCGGAGAAGCGGTGGTGGTCAAGGCGAATTTTCTGATCGATGCGGAAAGCAATTTTAAAAGCGCGCTCAACAGCTTTGGTCACAATACCTATTATCCCGTGTCCGAGGCGCAAGAAATCACGTCCAGTTCAACGGCTTTGTCCCCGGCGCAAGTGCGATACCGCGGTGAAGGCCAAATCGAAGCGATCGATTTCGCGCATGCGACGGTCACGCTCGCGCATGGGCCGATTCCGAGCCTGAAATGGCCTGCGATGACGATGGATTTTCGTATTCAGGAGCCAACTGCGCTGCAATCGTTCAAGCCGGGTCAGAAAGTTGCGTTTGAAATCGCCGAAGAACCGGCCGGTGAATTTGTGATTGTGCGCATTCAACCGGCAGATTCCTTTCACGACCACTAGGAGACACCGGCATGCTGAAGAACATCATTGAATGGTCGATCCGCAATATTTTCCTGGTGTTGCTGGGTTCCGTGTTTATCGCTGGCTGGGGAGTCTATGCACTGTGGAAGATGCCGGTCGATGCGATTCCCGATTTGTCCGACGTGCAAGTGATCATCTACACCGAATACCCCGGCCAAGCGCCGCAAGTGGTGGAAGATCAAGTCACCTATCCGCTTACGACCGCGATGCTGGCGGTGCCGCGGGCGAAAGTTGTGCGCGGTTTGTCGGCATTCGGCGCTTCGTTCATTTATGTCATTTTCGATGACGGTACGGATATTTATTGGGCGCGCTCGCGCGTGCTGGAATACCTGAATTTTGCCGCCAGCCAGCTGCCGCGCGATGTGCGGCCCGCGCTCGGTCCGGATGCCACCGGCGTCGGCTGGATTTATCAATATGTCGTGACGGCCAAGGATCGCACTCTGGATGAATTGCGCACCATCCAGGATTGGTTTCTGCGTTATCAACTCACCACCACGCATGGAATCTCGGAAGTCGCCAGCGTCGGCGGATTCGTCAAAACTTACCAAATCACGGTCGACCCGCGCCGCTTGCAAGCGTATGACATTCCGTTGAAACGCATCACCGAAGTCATTGCCGCGAGCAACCGCGATGTCGGCGGGCGCGTGATCGAATTGGCGGAAACGGAGTACATGGTGCGCGGGCGGGGTTATCTGAAAAGCATCAGCGATCTGGAAAATCTGGTAGTCAGGGCTCATATCGGCAAACCGGTGTTGTTGCGCGATGTCGCCCGCGTCGAGCTGGTTCCCGGCGAACGCCGCGGCATCACCGAACTGAACGGCGAAGGCGAAGCGGTATCCGGTGTCGCGGTGGCGCGCTACGGTGAAAATGCGCTGGATGTCATTCACGATCTGGAAACGAAGATCGGCCAAATCAAATCCGGGCTGCCGCCGGATGTCGCGGTAACATCGGTGTACAATCGCGCCGAATTGATCCATCGCGCCATCGCGACGCTGAAAGAAGTGTTCATCGAGCAAATCGCCATCGTGGCGCTGGTGTGCGCGGTTTTTTTGCTGCACGCGCGCAGCGCTTTGGTCGCAATCATCATGCTGCCGATCGGCGTGCTGATCGCATTCATCGCCATGGCGCAGCTCGGCATCAATTCCAATATCATGAGTCTGGCCGGAATCGCGCTGGCGATTGCGGAAATGACCGATGCCGCGATCGTCATGGTGGAAAATGCGCACAAGCATCTAGCGCGCTTAAGGCAGGGCGAGTCGCGCATCAATGCCGTCATCGCGGCGTGCCAGGAAGTCGGCCCATCGTTATTTTTCAGCCTGCTGATCATTACTGTCTCGTTTCTGCCGGTGTTCGCGCTGGAAGCGCAGGAAGGGCGCATGTTCCAGCCGCTCGCCTACACCAAAACATTTGCCATGGCCGGTGCGGCGATGTTGTCCATTACGCTGGTTCCGGTGCTGATTCTGCTGCTGATCCGCGGCCGCGTTCCCCATGAAGAAGATAATCCGATTGGCCGTTGGATGATCCGCTGGTACCAGCCGGTCGTGGGCTGGGTGATGCGCTGGAAGAAATCCATACTGGTGGCCGCGCTGGGTGTGCTGGGTGCCACGGTTTATCCGGCGATGAAGCTCGGAACCGAGTTCATGCCGGCCTTGAACGAAGGCACGCTGCTGTACATGCCCGTCACATTGCCCGGCATTTCGGTCACCAAAGCGGCGGAAACCATGCAGACGCAAAATAAAATCATCATGGGTTTCCCGGAAGTGGCCTCGGTGTTCGGCAAAGCCGGGCGTGCCGATACTGCCACCGATCCGGCGCCGCTGGAAATGACCGAAACCATCATCAACCTGAAGCCGGAAAGCGCGTGGCGTCCCGGCATGACAATCGACAAACTGATTGCTGAATTGGACCAGGCGCTGCAAATCCCCGGTGTCGCCAATGCCTGGACCATGCCGATCAAGAACCGCACCGACATGCTGGCGACCGGTATCCGCACGCCGGTCGGCATCAAGGTGTTCGGCAGCAATCTGAGTGAAATCGAAGCCATCGCCAAACAGATCGAAGCCGTGGTGAGAACTGTGCCCGGTACCGCCAGCGCCTATGCCGAACGCATCACCGGCGGCTATTATCTCGATATCGAACCGGATCGCCTGGCACTGGCGCGCTATGGTTTGGCCGTCGGCGATTTGCTCGAGGTCGTCTCGGCTGCACTCGGCGGTGAAGCGATCACCACCACCGTGGAGGGGCGCGAGCGTTTCGATGTGGCGATCCGCTACCCGCGCGAATTGCGCAGCGACCCGCAAGCCATCGCCACGCAAGTGCTGGTGCCTGCGATGGGGGGCACGATGATTCCGCTCGGTCAATTGGCGAAAATCAAGCTGGTGCAAGGGCCGCCGAGTATCCGCACGGAAAATGCGCTGCTGTCCGCGTATATCTTCGTCGACATCCGCGACCGCGACATCGGCGGTTATATCGCCGATGCGCAACAAGCCGTGCGCGAGCAAGTGCAATTCCCGCCGGGTTACTACGCCACCTGGAGCGGACAGTTCGAATACATGCAGCGCGCCACCGAGAAACTGAAACTGGTCGTGCCGTTGACCATCGCACTGGTGTTCCTGCTGGTGTATCTGAATTTCGGCCGCTTGACCGAAACGCTGATTGTGATGTTGTCGATACCGTTCTCGCTAGTCGGCGGCATCTGGCTGATGTACTGGCTGGAATACAATCTCAGCATCGCCGCCGTGGTCGGCTTCATCGGCCTGATCGGCATCGCCGCCGAATCCGGCATGGTGATGCTGACCTTCATCGATCAATCGCTCACCACCCTCGCGCGGCAACGCAAAGCGATGACGGAAAAAGTGACGCTTTCCGATTTGTACGAAGCGGTGATCCAAGGCGCCGTCTACCGCATCCGCCCCGTCATGATGACCATCGCCGGCAGCGTGATCGGCCTGCTGCCCGTCATGCTCAGCACCGGCACCGGCTCCGAAATCATGCGCCGCATCGCCGCCCCGATGGTTGGCGGCATGGTGTCGGCGGCGATTCTGACATTGATCATTTTCCCGGCGGTGTATGCGGTGGTGAAGGGGATGTCGATACGGCGGGCGGGTGCGTGAAGAATGGCGGGCGGTGCTATGTTTGCTCGATTCACTTACCAATCCAATTATTCATAATAGTGTACACTTACTTCGTGCACACAATATTTGAGAGGATATAGCGATGAAGAATATTACCTTGAGCGCGGATGACAAATTGATTGAAGCCGCCCGCGCCCGTGCCCGTGCTGAACAAACCACGCTGAACGAGCAGTTCCGCCGTTGGCTGGCCGATTATGTCCGGCAGGAGCAGAAAACCGGATCGGCGATGGCATTGATCGAGGAATTGCGCGAACAAGTGCGAACGGGCGGCCGCAAATTCACGCGCGAGGAAATGAATCAGCAGTGAATTTATCGATACCAGCTTTTCATCTACCTGTTCGATGAAACCGATGACCGCAAACGCGCAATCGCGGAACAATTGATTCAGCAGGCGCTGGAGACGCGCAATGCTTGTATCAGTTACCAAGTTATCCAGGAAACGCTCAATGTTGTGACCCGCAAACTGCCATCCCCGATGAGTACGGAAAATGCCCGGCGTTTTCTCGAGCAAATATTGATTCCTCTATGGCAAACCATGCCAAGTCCGGCACTGTATCAACAAGGTCTCGAACTTCAGGCGCGTTATGGCTTTAGTTTTTACGATGCCTTGATTGTCGCCGCAGCGCTTGAATCCGGTTGCACCCGCTTATACACAGAAGATTTGCAACACGGACAGCAAGTCGGTGAACTGTTGATTGAAAATCCGTTTCGTGAGTGAAGGACAAAAGAGTTTGCTTCGACAATGCTCGCGATTGACTGCATAGGGCCAATCACGATAATTAACATCGGTGCATCATCGGCCTGTTGCCTGCCATGCCCAGCATTGCCGCTCCGATGGCCGACGGTATGATGTCAGCAGCGATTCTGGTGCTGATCATTTTTCTGGCGGTGTATGCGGTGGTGAAGGGGATCTCGTTGTGGCGGGATGCGCGGAAATTACTGTAAGTGGCAGGATGGATAAGCGAAGGGCCATTCGCTGAAGATAATGCATTGGTGCGGATAGATGGGGATGTCAGTTGTAAGGTCTGCACCGTCACTGCTAATACTGCTAGAACTATCATGTCATTATTAGGGCCATAACGTTCTCTTGTATGCTAAGTACTCTGCAGCATGATTAAGAGATGGCATGAGTGTAAGTCTTGATATATCTAATCTATATAGCAATCGCAATAGCTGATCAGCTTCGGTTGCCGGTAGAGAGAAACGAATTAGAGGAGGCTTAGTGTAATGTGCTCCATCACGTTCGGCGCGCACTGTGTCCTCTATACTTGGCCACCTGCCATTCTCCAAAAAGAACTGGTTGGCATTTTTTATAACGGTAAATACTCCTCGTTGTGCGCGTAGAAAAGAATTGTTTGCACGCGGCGGTGAAACAAGTGTGATACTTTCTACTTTTCCGAGCAGCTGAGTTCCAAAACCAAAAATAGCGAACTCAGTATCCCTTCGATCATTATCAGCTAGAACGGATGCTTTCTCAGCAGCGAAATATGCAGCAACTAACGGTGATTCGGTCCAATCTAGAAGTCGTGTTGGAACACCATGGTGCTGAGCTAGCGCCATGCTCGGAAGAAAACGTTCAGCAGGGAATTCTGAATGTGACTCGATCTCTTGATCTGAAAATAGTGCCTCAAGTAAAGATCGGTGGAGAGCTAAGTCGCTATAGTCAAGAGGCGTTTGTATTCCGACTCGATCAGCCGCTTCTAAAAAAAGCTGTACAGCTCTCAATTCGGCATGCACATGAGAAGCTAAATATTCCCTAGTATCACCACTGTCGAGTGTTCCTTTATATGGTGGCTGAGGAGTGTATTTCTCTAGAGCATCATAAGTCCGATGTGCTGCCGGAAGAAGGGGCCAATCTTTTCTCGCTTGACCACGAAAAATGTATCCATTGATAAATTTCTCGCTTACATCAAAGAGACTGTTCGGTGCAAATATATTGTCTTCGAGGAAGCAATCGATCAGTTCACGAGCGCTACTAAAGGAATGATCTATATCAAAGTCTGGTTTCATGCCACTGCTTAATTTCCAAGATTCTTCACCAAATGCGCCGGACACCGTAATGATCGAATAAATTTTCTTTGCTGATCAGTACAGTGGGTTGGAGTGACACAAAGAATCTCCAATATTTCGCCATACTGCCCGTAATCCTGGATTCCCGCTTGCGCGGGAATGACGATTCGCAACACCATGAGGGGCAAGCCTTGTAATTGACATAATTTCTCCCAAAAATCTCGAATCGTAACACTCAAGACACGATCAATTTACACCCCAGTGCTTCAACGATCTTAGCAATGGTGTCGAATTGCGGATTGCCGTCTTCCGACAGGGATTTGTATAGACTTGCTCGCGTTACACCAACCTGCTTGGCTATTTCGGTCATGCCTTTGGCGCGTGCAGCGGTGTTTAGGGCGTGGATCAAGTCGGACGTATTGCCTGTCTGCGCAACCTCGCGTAGAAATTCACGAATATCTTCATCGGTTTCAAGGTGGGCTGCAATATCAAGTTTTCTGGTTTTAACAGTCATTTGTTAATCTCCAAGCATTTCAAGGATTATTCCGGCTTTCTCAATATCTTTGGTCTGGCTGCTTTTGTTACCGCCGGACAGTAGCAAAACGACATGGTCATCGCGGATCGTGTAATAAATCCTGATACCGCCATCGAAGAAACAGCGCAGTTCAAACAGATTATTCTTGATGATTTTGTAATCACCAAAATTGCCATTTTCGATTCGAGCAAAACGCGCGAGCAGCTTGTTTTGTGTTGTGCGATCCAGTTTCTGAAACCATTCGTCAAATATTCCTGTCGTTGATAGTTCGTATTTCATTGGCAAATTGTATTTTATAGGAAACATGATGACAATGGAGATTTCATTTTTTTATCAAATACGCCAGACACCGTAATGACCGGACAAGCTTACATTGCCGGTAAATTAAATGATCTGCGCAACATCGGTCATGAGTTATGATCCCGAAAATTTAATTTACTTTAAACACATAAAACCATGCATCTGCAACATATCGCACTGGCCGTTTTCGTCGCGGTGATCTGGGGGTTCAATTTCGTGATGATCAAGGCGGGGCTTGACGAGCTTCCACCCGTTCTGCTGTGTGCGCTGCGCTTCTTTTTTGCGGCGTTTCCGGCAATCTTTTTTGTTCAGTTGCCTGCCATCGCTTTCCGGCGCGTGCTGATTTTCGGATTCACCATGTTTGCGTTGCAATTTACGTTGCTGTTCTTCGGTATGGCTGCCGGTGCGACGGCTGGTTTGGCTTCGTTATTGCTGCAAGTGCAGGTGTTTTTTACGATGTTATTGGTAGTCGTGTTTCTGGATGAAAAACCTTCCGGCTGGCAAATCGCCGGTGCGATCGTTGCGTTTTCCGGTATCGGACTTGTTGCCGCCAATCTGGGTGGCGACATCTCGGCGCTGGGTATGGTGTTGATCGTTGCGGCCGCAGCTTCGTGGGGCGCGGGCAATCTGATCTCCAAACGGCTCGGCAAGATCGACATGCTGGCGCTGGTCATCTGGGGAAGCTTCGTTGCATGGCCGCCGCTGTTGCTGGTGTCATTCATCTTTGAACAAGACGCTTGGAATCTCGCAAGCTTGTCCGGGTTGACGTGGCGCTCGTTTGCCTCCATCGGATACAATGCATACCCGGTTACCTTGCTGGGCTTCGCAGCGTGGAACTGGTTGCTGAGCCACTATCCGGCGGCGACGGTCGCACCGTTTTCGCTGCTCGTGCCGGTGTTCGGGTTTGCGAGTTCCGCGCTGGTATTGGGTGAGCCGATTCATTCCTGGAAAGTTATGGCCGCCGCATTGATCATGACGGGGTTGTGCATTAACTTGATGGGGGCTCGCATCGCTACGCGCAAGCAACAGCCATGATGAACTTTGATGCAACGAATTGCTCTTATGGAAGCTCAGAAAAACTACTGTACTCGGTCATACTATGTTGCAATCAGACTCAAAATGCGCATTTACACCTTGTAAACTGCGTTTTTCACCCGATTCCGCCTTGCCTGATCGTCGTTTACTAGCTCTTCAGGGCTTCCTTAGCGTTACCGGTATTGATTATTTTGCAGTAATGCAAAGATTCCGGTTCGGTGCGCACTTAAAGCAGATAGGATGAAAAAACACTTCCGTTATATCCCGGCCTTCCATTTTCATTGGTTGACGCGCTACTACGATCCCATGATGCGGTGGTTGTTTCCCGAATCGGGGATCAAAGCGGGATTGATCGCGCAAGCTCGTCTGCAACCCGGTCAAGTCGTGCTGGATGCGGGGTGCGGTACCGGTACGCTGACGTTGCTGATCAAACAAACCGAGCCGGGCGCGGCGGTCTATGGATTGGATATGGATTTTCGGGCGTTGAGCATCGCGCAAGAAAAGATCGGGAAAGCGGGAGAGAACATCACGCTGCAGCTGGGGTCGGCGGCTTGTCTGCCTTATCCCGATAAAAGTTTCGATCGCATCTTTGCAAGCCTGATGCTGCATCATTTGACGCGCCAGGATAAACAGTTGATGTTGGGGGAAGCGTTCCGCGTGCTCAAACCGGGGGGTGAGTTGCACGTGGCGGATTTCGGCGCGCCGCACGATGCCGTCATGTGGCTGATCTCATGGATTGTGCGCTGGTTTGAAGAGATTCACGATCACGTTCTCGGTTTGTTGCCGGTTTTTATGGCGGATGCCGGATTCGATCCAGTTCAGGAAATGGTTCGCTATCGAACCTTTGCAGGCCCCATCGCTTTGTATCGCGCCAAGAAACCCGCAGGGAATGACTCGGCTGTAAGAATTCGTGAGAAATCTCAGGGTTGTTTACAGAGAGGTTGATTAAAAAGTCTTTCGGAGTTCGAGTTTCAATAAACCACCGGTAGCGGATCCAGGCTGCGCCATAGGTACCAGGTAGCAACTGAGCGCCACGGTTGCCACGGTTTGGCGGTTTCGATCAGAGTGTTTTTATCGACGGCTTGTTTGCCGAAATAATGCAGACTGACGGCGCGTTGCAGGCCGATGTCGTCGAGTGGCAGCACATCGGGGCGATGCAGATGAAAGATCAGGAACATTTCCGCGGTCCAGCGGCCGATACCTTTGACTTGAATCAGTTGCTTGATGACGGCTTCGTCACTCATGTCTCCCCACGCCGTTTCGCTCAAATCCCCTTCGCGGAAATGCCGCGATAAATCGTGCAGGTAGATGACTTTCCTTGCGGATAAGCCGCATGATCGCAGCAATTCCTGTTCGGCTGCGGCAATGGTGTGCGGGGTGATGTCGGGGATGGTGGCGATGACCCGCTGCCAGACACTTTCGGCGGCTTTAACGGAAATTTGCTGGCCGACGATGGAGCGCGCCAGCGTCGTGAACGCGCAGCCGCGCGATTCCAGCGAGGCATCGGCGAATTGCGCGATCAATTGCTGCATGACGGCATCGCGCGCGGCCAGTTCTTGCGTTGCTTGCGTCCAATAAGCAGGCGTCATCGTGGAGTAAAGTGGGAAATTAAAATCGCGCAGTGTGCATTTTTTTACTTCCGAAAACAATCCTATTTTGGTCCTTTTCTGTCGTTGAATTAACAACCTTTCTCTCGTTTTTCTCCTATCTATCTTATTTATTTGAACATTTTACAACCTTCCTAGCGGTAATCCGCTGCGGCTTTAAGTCTTTGTCGCATAAATATAAAAACCCAATTTTCATCTTGACTAGCCAGTTTTTTTTGATTAAAGTGGGAGGTGGTGGGAGAATGTGGGAAAATTTGGTGGGCCTCGATGAATTTTCCGTATTTTGAGGAGACAGCATGTTTCGTGGCATCACGCAACTCAGTCTGGATGCAAAAGGTAGGCTTGCGATACCGGCAAGATACCGTGGCGAACTGGCGTCTTCTTGTGCAGGTCACTTGATCGTGACGGTTGATCCTTCCAGATGTCTGCTGATTTATCCTCAGCCGGCCTGGGAACCGATAGAACAAAAACTCAATAATCTTTCCAGTTTTGATTCGAAGACCCGCAATTTGCAGCGGCTGTTGGTGGGTAATGCGAGCGACGTCGAAATGGACGCTGCTGGCCGTATTTTGTTGCCTCCGCCGCTGCGTATTTTTGCCAGTTTGTCCAAGGATGTGGTTTTGGTTGGGCAAGGATCAAAATTTGAGTTGTGGGATGAAGGGCAATGGAATACGCAAATTGAAGAAGCGCTGGCGTTCAAGGATGGCGATATGCCGCCCGAGCTGGACGGTTTTTCATTGTAATTGAGACGGAAAAAGCAATAGATGCACATTCCGGTGTTGTTGCATGAAGCGGTCGATGCGCTGGCGGTCAAACCCGACGGTATTTATGTGGATGCAACATTCGGCCGTGGCGGCCATAGCCGCTTGATCCTGTCGCGATTGGGTGAACAGGGACGGCTGGTGGCATTGGACAGGGATCTGGCTGCGGTAGTTGCGGGTGAAGCCATTACGGACCAACGGTTTTGTATCCGCCACGGCAGTTTCTCGCAAATGCAGTGGATATTGCAGCAGCTTGGGATTGCCAAGATCGACGGTGTATTGCTGGATCTAGGTGTGTCGTCGCCGCAGTTGGAGGAAATCTCGCGCGGATTCAGTTTTCGCGCTGGCGGACCGCTCGATATGCGCATGGATACGACTGGCGGACAAACCGCGGCGGAGTGGCTGGCGGCGGTGGCGGAAGAGCAACTGGAACGGGTGATCAAGGAATACGGCGAAGAGCGGTTTGCGCGCCAGATTGCCCGGGCGATTGTGGCTGCGAGGGCGCGGCAACCCATCGTGACGACATCGCAGCTTGCCGAAATCGTGTCAGCGGTGGTGCGCACACGTCAGCGCGAGAGCATACGGCATCCGGCGACGCGCACTTTTCAGGCGATCAGGATTTTTCTCAACCGGGAGCTTGAGGAATTGTCGCTGGTGCTGCCGCAATGCGTGGAGTTGCTGAATCCGGGCGGAAGGTTGGTGGTGATCAGTTTTCATTCGCTGGAGGATCGCATGGTCAAACAATTTATGCGTAAGGCAGCCAGTACGGATGAGTTACCGCGCGGTGTGCCGCTGCGGGAAAAGGATGTGCAAAGATTGAGTAAACAGACTTTGCGTGTAATCGGCCGGGCCGTGCGTCCGGGCGAACGGGAAGTGGAAGAAAATGCGCGGGCAAGAAGCGCAGTAATGCGTGTGGCTGAGAAAGTAACCCTCAACGGATGACGGGATGTTCAAACTGAACATTTTTCTGGTTTTTATATTGATCGCTTGCGCCCTGGGCGTGGTGACCTCGCAGCACATGGTGCGCAAGTTATTCATGGCGCTGGAAAATGAAAAGGGAATCGAGCGCAAGCTGGATGTGGAATGGGGAAGATTGCAACTGGAACAGAGCACATTGATCATGCATGGCCGGATAGAGCATATCGCAAGAGAGCATCTGAAAATGACTGTGCCGTCTGCCGCCAGCATTCAAATCGTATCGATCAATGAAGCGGATGCAAAAGGGTTAAAACCATGATTAAACCCGAACCACGGCAAATCAAGTTATCGACGTGGCGTTCGCTGCTGCTGTTTGGCTTGCTGGTGCTGGGCTTAATCAGTTTGGCGGGGCGTGCAGCGTATTTGCAAGGCATGCACCATGACTTCCTGCAGGAAAAAGGCGAATCGCGTTACAGCCGCGTGGTGGAAATGAATGCCGACCGCGGCATGATAACCGACCGTAATGGCCATATTCTGGCAATCAGCTCACCGGTTGCCTCGATTTACGCCGATCCAAAAGTAGTGGAAATAAAACCGGAGCAACTGAAGAAGCTGGCCAGTCTGCTCGAGATGGATAGCGCCGAAATCAATGACCGCCTGAACCGGGAAAATAGCCGGTTTGTTTATTTGAAGCGGCAAGTGGTTCCGGATACCGCTGAAAAAATCATGAAGATGAAAATCAAAGGGATTCATTTAACCAGCGAATCCAAGCGCTACTATCCGGAAAGCGAATTTGCCGCGCATGTGCTGGGATTCACCGACATCAACGACGAAGGCCAGGAAGGCGTGGAGCGCGGCTGGCAGGATACGCTCGCGGGTGAACTGGGGCGGCGCCGCGTCCTCAAGGATAACAAAGGGCAAATCATCGAGGATGTGGAAAACATCCGTCCGCCCAAACCAGGGCAAGATCTGGTGTTGTCGATCGATCGAAGAATTCAGTATCGCGCGCATGCGGAATTGAAAGAAGCAGTGCTGGCCAATAACGCCAAGGCCGGCAGCATCGTCGTGCTGGATGCGCAAACCGGTGAAATTCTGGCCCTGACCAATTTACCGGCGTATAACCCGAATCGACGCTCATCCATTACCAATGAAAGATTGCGCAACCGGGCGTTGATCGATACGTTCGAACCGGGATCGACATTGAAACCGTTCACTGTGGCGATTGCGATGGAAATCGGCAAAGTCAATGCCAACACGGTGCTGCAAACCGCACCGGGCATGTGGCAAGTGGGCAGAAAAACCATACGCGATGTCAGCAATAAAGGCGAGTTGACGGTGGCGCAAATCATTCAGCAGTCGAGCAATGTCGGAACGGCAAAAATCGCCTTGTCGCTGGAATCGCAAACGATGTGGGAAATGTTTAACCGTTCCGGCTTCGGCACGCTGACGAATTCCGGTTTTCCCGGCGAAGCCAGCGGCATATTGCGCTCTTACAACAAATGGCGGCCGATTGAACAAGCCACCATGTCATACGGCCACGGCATATCCACCAGTCTGATGCAATTGGCGCGCGCCTACACGATCTTCGCCAGCGGCGGCGAATTAAAACCGATCTCGCTGTTGAAACAAAACATGCCGGTGATGGGACAGCGTGTCATTTCGCGCGATACCGCGCAGGCGATGAGCCGCATGCTGGAAATGGCGACCAAGCCGGGCGGTACGGCTCCGCTGGCGCAAATCAGCGGCTACCGCGTCGCCGGAAAAACCGGCACGGCGCATAAATTGGTCGACGGCCAGTATGCCAATAAACGCTATATCTCCACATTTGTCGGCTACGCCCCAGCATCAAATCCGCGTCTGATCATCGCCGTGATGATCGACGAGCCTTCCGCCGGTAAATATTTCGGCGGCGCCGTTGCTGCTCCGGTGTTCAGTAAAGTCATGTCCGGCGCGTTGCGCATTCTGAATATTCCACCGGATGCACCGGCCAACAATGTGATTACGTTTACCGCGACACCCGAGATGGGTGATGAAGGATGAATGGGATGACGATCAAAAAGAAAACTTCCCAGTTGTTCGATCATCATCGTTTGGATGAGCTGGGTGTTCCAGTTAAAAATCTGGTGACGGATAGCCGGCAGATACAGCCCGGCGATACCTTTCTCGCTTACGCTGGTGAAGCCGCGGACGGACGCGACTTCATTCCGCAAGCGATCGCCGCGGGCGCCAACGCCGTACTGTGGGATCCGCGGGATTTTACCTGGAATTCCGAGTGGCGCATCCCGGCATTGGCGATCGACGATCTAAAAGCAAAGGCGGGTTCGATTGCCAGCCATGTATATGATCATCCTTCTGAGAAATTATGGATGATCGGAATCACCGGAACCAACGGCAAGACATCGTGCAGCCACTGGTACGCGCAAGCCATGACAAGCCTGGGTAAGAAAACGGCCGTACTGGGAACGCTCGGAAACGGTTTTTGCGGCGCATTGGCAAAAGCGGAGAATACGACGCCCGATGCTGCGGTATTGCAGCGCTCGCTTGCTGGATTCGTTGAACAGGGTGCACACGGTGTGGCGATGGAAGTATCGTCGCACGGTTTGGTGCAAGGACGGATCAATGGCACCGTGTTCGCGGTGGCCGTGCTGACCAACTTGTCGCGCGACCACCTGGATTACCATCGCGATATGGACGAATATGCCGCCGCCAAGGCGCGCTTGTTTTTCTGGCCTGGTTTGCAGTATGCGGTCATCAACATGGACGATGTGCTGGGCGTCGAGCTATCGCGCCAACTCGCCCATAAATCCACAACCCTGATCGGCTATGGATTTCATTATCCGGAGAAGCGTAACTCGGGCCAGTTCAAAATGGTTTATGGCTCCAATTTGAAAGTTGATATCCACGGCCTGGAATTCGATATCGAATTTGAGGATAATCGCGAACATTTGAAAATTGGATTGTTGGGTAAATTTAATGCATCAAACTTGCTGGCTGTTGTGGCTGCCATGCTGGCAAGCGGCATTCGCCTGCCGGATGCGGTCCGTTCACTTGAAAATGTGCAACCCATTCCGGGCAGGATGGAAAAATACCAAGGGGTTGACCAGCCGATTATTATCGTGGATTACGCGCATACTCCCGACGCTTTGGAAAAAGTGCTGTGCACGTTGCGTGAGCTGTTGCGCAGCGCACAACCGAAGAAACGCGCATCGGGACGAAGCGCGCGGCTGTTCTGTGTTGTCGGATGCGGTGGCGACCGGGATAAAGGCAAGCGTGCCATGATCGGTGAAGTCGCCACGCGGTTGGCGGATGAAGCCGTATTTACCAGCGATAACCCGCGCACGGAAGATCCTTTGCGCATTATTCACGATATGACGGCGGGTGCGGGTGCGGACAATTACCAGATCGAGCCCGATCGCGCGCTGGCTATTTATCAGGCCATTGCCAATGCGCAAAATAACGATATCGTGCTAATCGCAGGTAAAGGCCATGAAAAATTCCAGGAAATCAAAGGGCGGAAAATTCCATTCAGCGATGCGGAAATTGTGCAGCAGGTGCTGAAGGATTTAGCCAGAAAGGTACGGGTTCAATCATGATGACAATCCGGGAAGCGGCGCAAGTACTGCAAGCCGAATGGAACGGGCAGGATGGATTGTTTACCGGTGTGAGCACCGACAGCCGCACGCTCAAGGCGGGCGATCTGTTCGTGGCTTTGAGCGGCGACCGGTTCGATGGCAGCGCATTTATCGCCAGCGCCGAAGAAAAAGGCGCGGTTGCCGCACTGGTTCCGCAGACAATCGGTGGCGAATTGGCAACCGGTATTCCGCTGCTGCGCGTCAAGGATACACGGCTGGCATTGGGGCAATTGGCGGCACACTGGCGCAGCCGGTTTACGCTCCCGGTGATCGGTGTTACTGGCAGCAACGGCAAGACCACCGTCAAGGAAATGATTGCCGCAATATTGCGTCAGGCGGCGCGCGATGATGCCGGTGCAGATGAACAAGCCGACCGGGTTCTAGCGACTGAAGGAAATCTGAATAACGATATCGGCGTGCCGCAGATGTTGTTGCGTTTACGGCCGCAGCATCGCTACGCGGTGATCGAGATGGGGATGAATCACATCGGCGAGATCGGTTATCTCACCGGATTGGCAAAACCCGGTGTCGCCGTGATTACCAATGCCGGTGCTGCGCATATCGAGGGATTAGGGTCGGTCGAAGCGGTGGCACGCGCCAAGGCGGAGATCATTGCCGGACTGGATGCGCAAGGAACGGCCGTGATCAACGCGGATGACCGCTATGCCGCTGTGTGGCGGGAATATGCTGGTGCACGCAAAATAATCGATTTCGGTTTGCGTGAGAAGGCTTTGGTCAGTGCCGAGTTTCAGGCCGATCGATTGAGCAACCGGATTCAGTTGAAATTACCGGATGGCAACGTGGAAGTGAAGTTACAAGCACCGGGCGTGCATAATGTGTATAACGCGCTGACCGCCGCCGCTGCTGCGACGGCATTGGGAATCGGTAAGGAAGCGATTGCTGCCGGTCTCACAGCATTCCAGGGCGTGAAAGGGCGGCTGCAGAAAAAATCCGGTTTGCACCATGCACTGCTCATCGACGATACCTATAACGCCAATCCCGAATCGGTGCGTGCGGCTTTAGCGGTGCTGGCGGCAACTCCCGGGAAAAAAATACTGGTGCTCGGAGATATGGGGGAATTGGGTAAATCCGCTATTGATTTGCATCGCACAATCGGGCGCGATGCGCGCAACGCCGGGTTGGATTGCTTATTGACGTTGGGTGAGCTGAGCGCGTACGCAACGGAAGAGTTTGGCAAAGGCGCACGGCATTTCAATAATATCGATGAATTGCTGCACGAGACGGAAGGTTTGCTGGCGGATGATGTAACTTTACTGGTCAAGGGATCGCGCTTCATGCATATGGAACGCGTGGTGCGGCAACTGGAACAGCCGGTGGAGTCATCATGCTGCTGACACTCTCGCAATGGCTGGCGCAAGACATCCGCGCGTTCAATGTGTTCAGTTATATTACCTTGCGCACCGTGTTGGCTGCGCTGACTGCTTTGGTGATTTCCTTCATTATCGGTCCAGTGATGATCCGTAAACTGACCGCTTACAAAATCGGTCAATCGGTGCGTGACGATGGTCCGCAAACGCATCTCGTCAAAACCGGTACCCCCACGATGGGCGGTGCCTTGATTCTGACGGCAATTGTTTTGACAACCCTGCTGTGGTCGGATCTGAACAACCGCTATGTCTGGGTGGTGCTCGCGACCACGTTGGGATTCGGCGTAATCGGCTGGGTCGATGATTACCGCAAAGTAGTTTACCGCAATCCGAAAGGACTCTCCGCGCGTGCTAAATTTTTCTGGCAATCGCTGATCGCGCTCGCGGTTGCGCTGTATCTGGCGTCGATCGCTGAAATTCCGGCGCAAACCGACATGATCGTGCCCTTTTTCAAGGGGGTTGCGATTCCTCTGGGGGCGGCGGGCTTTGTTGCGCTGTCCTATTTTGTCATCGTCGGTACCAGCAATGCGGTGAATCTAACGGATGGTCTGGACGGCCTGGCCATTATGCCGACGGTCATGATCAGCAGCGCGCTGGCGGTTTTTGCGTACGCATCCGGTCACGTCGTATTTGCCAAGTATCTCGGCATTCCCTATATCCCCAACGCCGGGGAATTGGCTGTGTTTTGCGGCGCCATGGCCGGCGCCGGGCTTGCCTTCCTGTGGTTTAACGCGTATCCCGCGGAAGTTTTCATGGGCGATGTCGGCGCATTGGCGCTGGGCGCGGCGCTGGGAATCGTCACCGTCATCGTGCGCCAGGAAATCGTGCTGGTCATCATGGGCGGTGTTTTCGTCGTCGAAGCGCTCTCCGTGATGCTGCAAGTGGCGTCGTTCAAATTGCTGGGCAAACGGATTTTCCGCATGGCGCCTTTACATCATCATTTTGAATTGAAAGGCTGGAAAGAGAATCAAGTGGTGGTCAGATTCTGGATCATCACCTTTATTTTGGTATTGGTCGGGTTGTCGACATTAAAGTTACGATGAATTTGCAAGGTAAAACAATTTTGGTGCTGGGTATGGGCGAAACCGGTTTATCCATGGTGAAATGGTTGCTGCGGCAAGGCGCCAAGGTGCGCGCCGCCGATAGCCGCCTGGAGCCGCCCAACTGTCGGCAAATCACCGTCGAATTTCCAGCAGTGCAACTGCACACAGGCAGATTTACCGCGCCGGTATTTGACGGTATCGACATGATTGCGATCAGTCCCGGCGTATCGCTGGCCGATCCTGAAGTGCAGCGTGCCGTGCAACGAGGGGTGCCAGTGATAGGCGACATGGTGCTGTTTTCCTGGGCGCTTGAACAAAGCCGCTTACCAAGACCGAAAGTCGTGGCGATTACCGGTTCCAATGGAAAAACGACAGTTACCGCCATGACGGGTGCTATGCTGAGGAAATGCGGCTGGAATGTCGAGGTAGCGGGTAATATCGGCCCCGCTGTGTTGAATGCGCTGATGCAACGTATGGATGCGGGCGACTGGCCGCAGGCCTGGGTTTTAGAGACCTCTAGCTTTCAACTGGAAACGACGCACAATTTAAACGCCGATGCCGCAACCGTGCTCAATGTCAGCGAGGATCACCTAGATCGCTACAGCGGCATGCATGACTACGCCATGGCTAAGGCAAGGGTGTTTCTGCGGGAGAAAGCCGGCGAAGGCATTCAAATTTTAAACCGCAATGATCCCAGCGTTTGTGCCATGGCTTTGCCTGGCAGAAAACAAATCACGTTCGGCGTCGATGAATCGCCAACTCAAGCGGATTATGGCCTCCACCATGACAGCGATGACTTGTGGCTGATGGAAGGTCACCAGTCATTAATGAAAGCTTCCGAGTTGAATGTTTACGGCCTGCACAACGCGGTCAACGCGCTGGCGGCCTTGGCGTTGTGCCGCGTGCTTGGCGCGCCCATCGATCCGCTTTTGTCCGCGCTGCGGGAATTCCGCGGCTTGCCGCACCGCATGGAGAAAGTGGCGGCGTTCAATGGCGTTACTTTTTATGATGACTCCAAAAGCACCAATGTCGGTGCTACCGTGGCTGCCTTGAGCGGCATGAAGCAAAATGCCATTCTGATCGCCGGTGGCGACGGCAAGGGGCAGGATTTTTCTTATCTGAGGGAAGCGGTTGCCAATAACACCCGCGCTGTCGTATTGATCGGCCGGGATGCGGGCATCATTGCGGATGAGTTAAAAGATTGCGGCGTGCCTTTGCATTATGCGGTGACCATGGAAGAGGCCATGCAAAAAAGTTTTTTGCTGGCGCAATCCGGCGATGTGGTCTTGCTTTCACCGGCATGCGCCAGCTTAGACATGTTTAGAAATTATATCCATCGCGCGGAAGTGTTCGTTGCGGCGGTCAAGGATCTGGAAAACAAATTTTTCAATTTCGGACAGAAAAAACATTAACCGATGATTTATCAGGCAAGCAATCAGAAACCAAGAATCATGGCCGATTTTGACCAGGCGCTGGTGTGGTCGGCTGTGCTATTGCTGAGCATCGGTTTGGTGATGATTTACTCCGCCTCGATTGCCATCGCCGAAGTCCAATTTGGTCCCGATCGCGCCGGTCATTATTTGTTGCGGCACAGCGCATATCTGGGGGTTGGATTGCTGCTGGGATTGATTGCTTTTCAAGTGCCCATGCAGATGTGGCAGAAATACGTTACCTATCTGCTCATCACCAGCATTTTGCTGTTGATATTGGTATTGGTGCCCGGCATCGGGCATGAAGTGAACGGCAGTCAACGCTGGATTTCGCTGTTCGTGGTGAATATCCAGCCATCTGAATTTATGAAGTTTTGCATGGTGTTGTACGCCGCCGACTACGTCAACCGCAAGGCAGCCGATCTGAATTCTTTCTTCAAGGGGTTTGTGCCGATTGCGATCGTGCTGTCCGTGGTCGGCGCATTATTGCTGCTCGAACCGGATTTCGGCGCTTTCTTTGTAGTGGCTGCGCTGGCGATGTCGATTTTGTTTCTCGGCGGTGTCAGTTTAAAAATTTTCATCAGTCTGATCGCGATCCTCGCGTTCGGTTTGTACGAATTGATTTTGAGTTCGCCGTACCGGCTGAATCGCGTGATTGCTTTCATGGACCCTTGGGCCGATCCGTATGGTAAAGGTTATCAGTTGAGCCATGCGTTGATCGCGTTCGGGCGTGGCGAATGGCTAGGTGTAGGTCTGGGCGGCAGCGTGGAGAAACTGTTCTATTTGCCAGAAGCACACACCGACTTTTTACTATCGGTGTTGGCCGAGGAACTCGGCTTTGTTGGTGTGGCGACTGTAATCGTTTTGTTCATCTGGTTGATCACGCGCGCCTTTGTCATCGGCCGTCTGGCGGCAAAACTGGGCAGCCCTTTCTCGGCACTGGTGGCGCAAGGCATCGGCATCTGGATCGGCGTGCAGGCGCTGATCAATATGGGCGTCAACATGGGCGTCTTGCCGACCAAGGGATTGACGTTGCCGCTACTGAGTTTCGGCGGTAGCAGCATCACGGCGAATTGCATCGCTTTGGCGGTTTTGCTGCGCATCGACTGGGAAAACCGGCAACGGCTGCGGGGGTTGAACGTATGAGCACACATACGATATTGATCATGGCAGGCGGCACCGGCGGACATGTGTTTCCGGGATTGGCGGTGGCCGATTATCTCAGGCAAGCCGGTTGGCAGGTCATTTGGCTGGGAACGGAAGCCGGCATGGAGTTAAAACTGGTGCCGCAACACGGCTATAAAACCGAAGTGATCCGCTTTTCCGGATTGCGCGGCAAACGATTGGTGACTTGGTTGACGCTGCCGGTACGGCTGCTTAAGGCATTCTGGCAGAGCATGCGCATCATCCAGCGCGTGCAGCCGGATGTGGTGCTGGGCATGGGTGGCTATCCGGCTTTTCCCGGCGGCATGATGGCTTCATTACTGAATAAGCCGCTGGTGATTCATGAACAGAACTCGATCGCCGGATTGACCAATAAAATTCTGGCGAAACTCGCGGACAGGATTTTTCTCGGATTTCCCGGCGCGATTCACGGTAATCCGGAATCAACGCTATATTCGGGTAATCCGGTGCGTGCCGCGATAGCACAGATAGAATCCCCGGAAAAACGCTTTCAAGGACGGCAAGGCCCATTGAAACTGCTCGTGGTGGGCGGCAGTCTCGGTGCGCAAATCCTGAATACTGTCGTGCCGCAAGCGCTTAAATTGATACCGGAGAATTTGCGCCCCCTGGTCGTGCATCAGGCCGGTACCTCACATTGGGAAGCGGTTAAAAAGGCTTATGAAGACTTGCAACTGGATGGAGAAGTAAGCGCGTTCATCGACGATATGGCCAAACGCTACGCCGATTGCGATTTAGTGATCTGCCGCGCCGGTGCGTTAACCATCGCGGAATTAAGTGCTGCTGGGGTCGCCAGCATTCTGGTGCCGTATCCGCATGCAGTCGATGATCATCAAACCGCTAATGCGCAATTTCTTGCCCGGCATGGCGCCGCCCTATTGTTGCCGCAGCGCGAGCTGATTGCGCAAAAGCTGGCGGATTTGCTCAAAGATTTAACCCGTGAAAAATTGCTGAACATGGCTATGGCCGCGCGCGGCCAGGCAAAACCGGATGCCACCCGGGTGGTGGCTGAGGCCTGTATCCAACTGAGCGGAGCGCTGCATGAAGCATAAAGTCAAACATATTCATTTCGTCGGTATCGGCGGTGCGGGCATGAGCGGCATTGCAGAGGTGTTCGTCAACCTGGGCTATCAGGTCAGCGGTTCCGATTTAATGAATAACCCGGTGACGCAGCGTTTGGCAAAGCTCGGCATCAAGGTTTATGCCGGTCATGCCAGTGAGCAAATTGCCGGAGCGGATGTGGTGGTGACGTCGACGGCGGTGAAACCGGACAATCCGGAAGTGATTGCCGCCAAGAACAAAAATATTCCAGTAGTGCCGCGCGCCATGATGCTGGCGGAGTTGCTGCGGTTGCGCAGCGGTATCGCGATTGCGGGCACGCACGGCAAAACTACCACGACGAGCTTAATTGCCAGCATTCTCGCGGCGGCGGATATGGATCCGACGTTCGTCATCGGCGGAAAACTGGAAGCGGCGGGTTGCCATGCCAAACTGGGTAGCGGTGAGTTCATCGTCGTCGAGGCGGATGAATCGGATGCTTCGTTTTTGTATTTACAACCGATGCTGGCGGTCGTGACGAACATCGATGCGGATCATATGGAAACTTACGGTCACGACTTCAGCCGGTTGAAGCAAACCTTCGTGGATTTCTTGCAGCACTTGCCTTTTTACGGCATGGCGGTGGTTTGCATGGACGACGCCAATATCCGCGAAGTGATGCCTTTGATTACCAAACCGATCACCACGTACGGCTTGTCCGAAGAGGCGCAAGTGCGTGCCGTTGACATCCGGCAAGACCGTCACCGCATGAAATTTACCGCGATTGTCGGTGTAAACGGCTCTGCCCGGAAACTCGATATCGCGCTGAATATACCCGGTTTGCATAATATCCAGAATGCGCTGGCCGCCATTGCGGTCGCCAATGAGATCTGTGTGCCGGATGCCGCCATTGTCAAGGCGTTGTCGGAATTCAAGGGCGTCGAGCGGCGTTTTCAGCAGTACGGCGAAATCCGCTTATCCGCGCAGAAAAGTTTTACTTTGGTCGATGACTACGGCCACCATCCGGCGGAAATGGAAGCCACCATCAAAGCGGCGCGCGGCGCGTTTCCAGGCCAGCGGCTAGTAGTGGTTTTTCAGCCGCATCGCTACACGCGCACTCGCGATGTATTCGAGGATTTCACCCGGGTTTTGTCGCAAGCTGATGTGTTGCTGCTCACGGAAGTTTATCCGGCCGGTGAAGAACCGATTGTCGCGGCCGATAGCAAGTCTCTAGCGCGCTCGATCCGGGTGCAGGGCAAAGTGGAACCGATTTATATCGAAGAAGTGGACGATTTACCGGCTGCCATCCTGGATGTCGTGCAGGATGGCGACATTGTGCTGGTGATGGGTGCGGGTTCGGTGGCCCGAGTGGCGCCGCACATTGCGCAAATGAAAAACAAGCTGACCGTCGTGAATGGCTGTGAATGCTGAGGATGATGAGGAATGACCGCTGTCCATCAAAATGTGAGGTTCGCCATGCCGGTAACAGGTGAAACAGCCGGTAATGCGGCGGCGCCTATCTTACGGGGCGAACTGCGCGTCAATGAACCGATGAACCGGCATACTTCCTGGCGCACCGGCGGCTGTGCCGATCGCTATTACCTGCCAGCGGATCTGGATGATTGGGTGAATTTCCTGCGTGCGTCACCGCATGAACCGCTTTATGTCATCGGCTTGGGCAGCAATTTGCTGGTCCGGGACGGCGGGTTGCGCGGCACGGTCGTTGCGCTGCACGCGCGCTTGAATGATGTGCGTTTGATCGAACAGAATTCATCTGGTGGACTGATTTATGCGGCCGCGGGTGTAGCGTGCGCCAAGGTGGCGCGCTTTGCCGCTAAGCATCATTTCGCAGGGGCGGAATTTCTGGCCGGGATACCAGGCACGGTCGGCGGCGCGCTGGCGATGAATGCCGGATGTTATGGATCGGAAACCTGGGAAATCGTGCAGCAGGTGCAAGTTGTTGACCGCAGCGGACAAGTCTTGATACGCCAGCCAAGCGAATACGCAATCGGCTACCGCAGCGTGCAACGGCATCCCGGGTCAGCCAGTGCGCTGGAAACCGAATGGTTCACCGGCGCCTATTTCCGGTTGCCGTCAGGCGATCAGGCGCAAGCCCGCGCACGCATCAAGCAATTGCTGGCGCAACGGGTGGTTAGCCAGCCGCTCGATCAGCCGAATGCCGGTTCGGTGTTTCGCAATCCGCCGGGCGATCATGCGGCGCGTTTGATTGAAGCGTGCGGCTTGAAGGGATGCAGTATCGGCGGCGCGATGGTGTCGCCCAAGCATGCCAATTTCATTGTCAATACCGGTAATGCCAGCGCGGCGGATATTGAAGCTCTGATCATGATGGTGCAAGGCAGGGTTAAAAAAGCAACGGGCATAGCACTGGTTCCGGAAGTCCGGATCATCGGTGACGCCAGGAGATTGTCATAGTGATCGGGCATAACGTGGGCAAAGTAGCCGTGCTGATGGGTGGCCGTTCCGCCGAGCGGGAAGTATCGCTGCAAAGCGGGCAAGCGGTGCTGGATGCATTACTGCGCTGCGGCGTCGATGCGCATTCGTTCGATCCGGCGCAGCAAGCGCTGGAGAAACTGCCGCAACAAGGTTTCGATAAGGTTTTTATCGCACTGCACGGCCGTTTCGGCGAGGATGGCACGATTCAGGGCGCGCTGGAGTTGATGGGGTTGCCCTATACCGGCAGCGGTGTGATGGCTAGTGCGCTGGCGATGGATAAATGGCGCACCAAATTGATTTGGCAAGCAATAGGTATCCAGTCACCGCGCTATGAGCTATTGCATGCCGGCAGCGATTGGAAGCAGATTGCTGAGACGCTGGGATTGCCGCTGATCGTCAAACCGGCGCGCGAAGGCTCGACCATCGGTTTGACCAAAGTGAAGCGTGTCGAGGATTTGGCGGAAGCGTACCGGCTGGCTGCCCGGCACGATGCGTTGGTGCTGGCGGAAGAATTCATCGCGGGCAAGGAATTGACCGTGGCGATTCTGGGTGAAACGCCGCTGCCGGTGGTGCGAATTGAAATTGCGGGCGAGCTTTACGACTACCAAGCCAAGTATTTTTCCAATGAAACGCAATACTTTTGCCCGAGCGGTTTGCCGGCGGAATTGGAAGCGGCGATCCAGAAACAAGCATTAAAGGCTTATCAGGTGCTGGGCTGCCGGGGTTGGGGAAGAGTTGATTTGATCTTGAGTGCAACCAACCAATTCTATTTCCTCGAGGCGAATACTTCGCCCGGCATGACCGGCCACAGTCTGGTGCCGATGGCGGCAAGAACGGCGGGGATTTCTTTTGACGATCTGGTTCTGAAAATATTGGATTTGGCTCATGTGGAATAACCATCATGCCTTGAATATGCTATCCGGAACATTGCTCACTGCGGTGGCGCTAGCGGTTCTGTATGCCGTCAGCTTGCAGCTTATCCAGCCGCCGCTGTTTCCGATCAAGGAAATTAATGTGCAAGTCATTCAGGGTGCGGAAAAAGGCAGAGCCGAGCTGGAACATGTGACGCGCGATCAAATTGAGCAACTGGTGAGAAATGAAATCGCGGGAAATTTTATTTCGGTAAATCTCACTGAAGTGCGCGAAGCTTTTGTAAAATTACCATGGGTGCGAGAAGCCAGGGTGAAAAGAGAATGGCCGCACGGGTTGAATGTGACGCTTGAGGAGCATCAAGCATTGGCCTATTGGGGTAGTCATGCGTTGGTCAATACTTATGGCGAGGTGTTCCGGGTAACCGCCGATACTGATTTGCCGGTGTTTACAGGACCTAACGAAGCCAGCGCGCACGAAGTGACGCAGCAATTCCGGCGCTTCAACCGGATTTTGGCGCCGCTGCAACAACAGATCGCGGAAATCAGCCTGACCGCGCGTTACGCGTGGCGCATTCAGCTCAATACCGGAACAGTTTTGGAATTGGGGCGAAATGAGATCGAGGAGCGGCTGGCTCGTTATGTTTCAGTCTATAACCATAGTATTGCACGGCTAAGCCAGCAAGGACCGTTAGCGTATGTCGATTTGCGCTATCCCAATGGCTTTGCCATCCGTATGCCCGAAGTAATACAACAAGTACCCCGTAAATCCGGCACGAGGAGAGAGACGTAAGACCATGGAGATGGGATTAGATGAATAAAGCGCGAGAAAATAGAAATCTAGTGGTCGGCCTGGATATTGGCACATCCAAGATCGTGGCCATTGTCGCAGAGGTCATTCCGGAAGGCGGTTTTGAGGTGATCGGCTTGGGCAGCCACCCTTCACGTGGATTGAAAAAAGGCGTCGTGGCCAATATCGAGACGACTGTGAATGCCATTCAGCGTGCATTGGAAGAAGCGGAGTTGATGGCGGACTGCAAGATTCATGAAGTTTATACCGGGATAGCGGGCAGTCACATCAAAGGTTTTAATTCCGACGGCATGGTGCCCATTAAAGATAAGGAAGTGACCGAAAAAGATGTCGAGCGCGTCATGGAAGCGGCCAAGGCGGTGAATATCCCGGCTGATCAGCAGATTCTGCATATTTTGAATCAGGAATTCATCATCGACGGTCAAGAGGATGTGCGTGAACCGGTAGGGATGAGCGGCATACGGCTGGAAGTGAAAGTGCACATTGTCACAGGCGCCGTTTCGGCCGCGCAGAATATCGTCAAGTGCGTGCACCGCTGCGGCCTGGAAGTGCGCGATCTGATCTTGCAGCCGCTGGCTTCGGCCATGGCGGTGCTGTCCGAGGATGAAAAGGATTTGGGAGTCTGTCTGGTGGATATCGGTGGCGGTACAACGGATATCGCCGTGTTTACTCATGGCGCCATTCGCCATACCGCGGTGATTCCAATCGCGGGAGATCAAATCACCAACGACATCGCGATGGCGTTACGCACGCCGACCAAAAGCGCGGAAGACATCAAGTGCCGCTACGGCTGTGCCTTGAGAAGTCTCACCGATACCCATGAAATGGTGGAAGTGCCGGATGTGGGCAATCGCGGCTCGCGCCAGCTTTCCAAACAAACCCTGGCTGAGGTGATAGAGCCGCGCGCCGAGGAGCTCTATTGCATGGTGCAAGCCGAGTTGCGCCGTAGCGGGTTTGAAGAATTGCTATCGTCGGGCATCGTGATTACCGGCGGATCCGCTTCGTTACGCGGCATGGTGGAATTGGGCGAAGAGATCTTTCACATGCCGGTGCGATTGGGCATGCCCAATTATCACGGCAACTTGAAAGACGTGATCCATACGCCACGTTATTCGACTGGGATTGGTCTGATTCTGGCCGGTATCGAGCAGATGCAGCATCAGCATGGTTCAAGATTACAAGGAGGCTCTGCGAAGCAGATTTTCTCCAGAATGAAGGGGTGGTTCCAAAGAAATTTTTAATGCGAAATTTTACGGGTTGTATTGCAGTCAAGCGGCTTTAATTTCAATGTACTAAAGGAGAAACAATATGTTCGAGATCATGAATAACGAAACTCAAGAAGCAGTCATCAAAGTTGTCGGCGTTGGTGGGTGCGGCAGCAATGCTGTGGATCATATGATCCAGAACGGCATGCAAGGCGTTGAGTTCATCAGTATGAACACTGATGCCCAGGCATTGAAAAGTAATAAAGCGCCGACAGTACTGCAACTGGGTACAGGTATTACCAAAGGACTCGGCGCGGGAGCAAACCCTGAAATTGGCCGCGAAGCCGCGCTGGAAGACCGTGACCGCATCGCCGAATTGATTCAGGGCGCGGACATGCTGTTTATCACCGCCGGCATGGGCGGCGGCACCGGAACCGGTGCGGCACCAGTGGTAGCGCAAGTCGCCAAGGAAATGGGCATTTTAACCGTGGCTGTGGTCAGCAAACCGTTTGCATTCGAAGGTAAACGTTTACTCGCCGCCAAAGCGGGCATGGAAGCTTTGTCGCAGCATGTAGATTCGCTGATTGTGATCCCGAACGATAAGCTCATGATGGTACTGGGTAACGATATTTCCATGCTGGACGCATTCAAAGCCGCCAACGACGTGCTGTACGGCGCGGTAGCCGGTATCGCCGAAGTGATCAATTGTCCCGGCTTGGTTAACGTGGATTTTGCCGACGTCAGAACGGTCATGTCGGAAATGGGCATGGCGATGATGGGTTCTGCGATTGCCATGGGTGTCGATCGCGCCCGTGTTGCAGCGGAACGTGCGGTATCCAGCCCGCTGCTCGAGGATATCTCCTTGGCCGGAGCGCGCGGCATTCTGGTGAATATTACCGCCAGCTCGTCGCTGAAAATGCGCGAAGTGCATGAAGTGATGAACACCATTAAAGACCTGACCGCTGAAGATGCAACGATTATTGTCGGTACCGTGATCGACGAGAATATGACCGATAATTTGCGCGTTACCATGGTTGCAACCGGTCTCGGCAGCATGGTCGGCCAAAACCAAAATCAGAATCAGAATTCACCGTTAACCGTGGTGCATACGCGCACTGGTACAGATGATCGGGATTCCATTTTTTCCACTGAAGAACCTGCTGTGATACGTACGGGCAGAAGAAGTAATGCTACCGTGGCGGCAATGCGTCAATCCGGTGTGGATCCAATGGATATACCTGCTTTCTTGAGAAGACAAGCCGATTAATATCTTTTAATTTCTGATTTTCTCAATTTTAGGCGTGAACAATTGGGAATCAGAAAATTAAAAATAAGCAATCAATACCCCCACCGTGTAAGGTGGGGTATTGACCCGGAAAAGCCGATCACGCTAATTAAAGTTGCCGGTAATTTTGTGTAAATATCTTTGATTCATATGATTTGCCGGACGCAGTGGTTTTTCAGAGTCGGCCTAGAAATAGGTCTCGGATAAAACCCAAGCCTTCCATCCGGCCAAACAAAGTAGCGTAAAGAAGGCTGCCACCATATCGTCGAACATGACGCCGAATCCGCCTGTCAGGCGGTTATCGTAATAGCGGATCGGTTGCGGTTTGGCGATATCGAAGAAGCGGAACAGAACGAAAGCCGCGAGTTGCCATGTCCAGTCGTCGGGCGTGAAGTACAGCACTAGCAAGAACGCCACAGTTTCATCCCAAACCATGCCGCCATGATCGGGATCGCCCAGCGCTCTGCCGCAGAGACCGCAGGCCCAAATGCCGACGATGAACATGATGTCGATCAGCAAGAGAAAATAAACCGGGTTCAAATAATGATTGAGCCACCAGAATAACGGAAACGCTACCAATGTACCCACCGTGCCCGGCGCAATGGGACTAAGTCCTGCACCGCCGGAAAATGCAATGAGAGAAGCGGCATGGCTGTAGACAAAATAGATATCCGGCCGGAATTGCGCGGCGGCGGAGTCATCTTGCGATTGATGCGTTTCAGGTGTTGAAGTGGTCATAGCCTGTGATTTCCAATGTCATTGCATGTCCTTGCGCGTCTTTTACGATCAGCCCCGCACCGGAATGAATTTTGCCAATGCGCGTCAGCGGAACGGCCAATTCTGCAGAAAGCGCTTCAATTTCTCGGCGATTGATTTCCGCTGCCGTGAAGCATAACTCGTAATCGTCTCCGCCCGCCAGTAAGCAATCGGTGGCGAACTTTTGCTGCCAATATTTTTTTAACACCGCGGAACAGGGTATGTCCGTGATGTCGATGCTGGCGGCTTTTTCCGAAGCGGCGAGTATATGCCCCAAATCCGCCACTAAACCATCGGAAATATCGATGGCGCTATGCGCCAGACCGGTCAGTCGTCGCCCGAGTTCCACCCTGGCTTCCGGCATCAGTAACGACGGCAGGCATTGTGCAATTTCTTCGGATGTCAGCGTAATCTGTTGTAATTCATGTTTCAGCGCCAACGCAGCATCGCCTAGTTTGCCGGAAACCCAGATATCGTCGCCTGGTTGCGCGCCGCTTCGGCGTAAAGCCTGGCCTGCAGGAACTTCGCCGATGATCTGCACGCCGATATTTAGCGGTCCGGCGGTGGTGTCGCCACCGATCAATTCGACCCGATAGCGGTCAGCGAGAGTGAAAAAACCCTTGCTGAATTCCGCCAGCCAGCTTGTATCCGGGCTTGCCAATTCTTCTGGCAGCGTCAATGCCAGTAAAGTCCAGCGCGGCTTGGCGCCCATCGCCGCCATGTCGGACAAATTGACTGCCAGGGATTTGTAGCCGAGCTGGTAAGGATCCGCATCGGCGAAAAAATGCCGGCCGCTTACCAGGGTATCCGTTGATAAGGCCAGTTCGGTTCCGGGCTTGACGGCTAGGAGCGCTGCGTCGTCGCCGATTCCAAGCAGGGCACCGGTCATGGGCCGCTTGAAATAGTCGCGGATAATGTCGAATTCCGAAGCCATGCGGCTTTCTTTGGCTTTACGGGCGATGTTTTACCGTTTTCGGCATGGTGGCCTCAACGGGGCGGAGCTGTATGGCCAATTTATCCAGCACGCCGTTGACATACTTGTAACCGTCGCTGCCGCCATAAGTTCTGGCCAGCTCAATCGCTTCGTTGATGATGGCGCGATAGGGGATTTCCGGGTGATGGATCAGTTCGAACGTGCCCAATAACAAAATCGCCGATTCCACCGGACTCAATTCATTCAAGGCGCGATCCAAATGCGGCAGGATGATTTTTTCCAGTTCTTCCGCATGTTGCAGCACGCCATGCAGCACATGAACGAAATGCTTGCCGTCGACATGTTTGAATTCTTCGGATTCTCGTAACTGCTGTTCGATAAAATTTGCCGCACCGCCGGCTACTTGCCACTGGTAAATACCCTGTAAAGCAAATTCACGTGCTATACGGCGGCGGCTTTTGTATTTTTCCGTTTTGTTGCCGCTGGATGGATCAATTTCAGTCACTGCACTGCTCATAAGTCGATTTCATCAATTTTGATATGCAAATTGGCCATTTCCAGTGCAACCTGCGCGGACTCTGTGCCTTTGGTGCTCATCCGGGCAATCGCCTGATCTTCGTTATCGGTGGTCAAAATGCCGTTGGCGATGGGAATTTCTGCTTCCAGTTGCACCGTGAGCAAGCCGCGCGCCGATTCGTTGGCGACTATTTCAAAATGGTAAGTATCGCCACGGATCACGGCACCTAATGCGATCAGGGCGTCAAACTGATCGGACATGGCCATTCTTTTTAACGTCAATGGAATTTCCAGTGCGCCGGGTACAGTCGCAATCAGGATATTGGAGTCCAGCACGCCATTTTTCTTTAATTCCGCCGTGCAGGCACCGAGCAGACCTTCGCCAATATCGATGTTAAAACGGCTCATAACAATACCGATGCGCAGATCGGATCCATCCAAGTTCGGTTCAAATTCAAGTATATCGTCATAGTACGGCATGTCTAATTCCTGTTTGTCTATTTATCAATTGCGCTTGTTTCTCATGCGGCCAGGATGCGAATTATAGCTTAGGGAAACGCTGATTAATTGACTGCACGAGCGAATCGCTTCGTTGCGCGGTATTCAAATCCTCGCCTATCTTGTTGATATGTCCCGGCCGTTGCGTTCCGTGCGCCTATCGCTTCATCTCGTTCGCCGAATTAATCAGCGCTTCCCTAGGCGCGTCCACGTAACCGGTCACTTCCAGACCGAATCCGGTGACGCTGGGCATTTTTCTGGGAGCCGCCATCAAGCGCATTTTTCCGACATTAAGATCTTTCAGTATTTGGGCGCCAATGCCATGGTCGCGTAAATCCGGTTTAAGTTGAGTGGGAACATGCATTTCCTTTGATTGCACCCGTTCGATCAGTTTTGCCGGGCTTTCTTTGCGGTGCAGCAACACGATAACACCCCGCCCGGCTTCAGCGATCAGCTTCATAGCGTCATGAATGCTCCAGGAATGCGTAGGGTCATGAATATCGAGCAAGTCGACGGCTGACAAAGGTTCATGCACGCGCACCAGCGTTTCTGTTGCGGGGTTGATTTCACCTTTGATCAAGGCCAGATGGGCGGTATTGGCAATTTCGTCGCGATACGCGGCCAGCAGGAATTCGCCATGCACAGTCTGGATGGCGCGCTCCGCTACACGTGTAACCAGGCTTTCGGTTTGGCTGCGGTATTGAATCAAATCCGCGATGGCACCGATTTTGAGTTGATGTTTTTGCGCGAATGCGATCAGATCCGGCAAGCGTGCCATGCTGCCATCTTCTTTCAAAATTTCGCAGATCACCGAGGCTGCGGTCAAACCGGCCATCCTGGCTAAGTCACAACCGGCTTCGGTGTGACCGGCACGCACCAATACGCCGCCTTTTTGCGCCATCAGCGGAAAAATATGCCCCGGCTGCACGATGTCTTGCGGTTTGGCATCGGCTTTAACGGCGACTTGCACCGTCCGCGCGCGGTCGGCGGCGGAAATGCCGGTGGTGACGCCGCTGGCGGCTTCGATGGAAAGGGTGAAGTTGGTGCCGAGCGGCGCGCGATTGGCCGATACCATCAAGGGCAAATCCAATTGGTGGCAACGTTCTTCGGTTAGGGTTAAACAAATCAGCCCGCGTCCGTGCGTTGCCATGAAGTTGATCGCTTCCGGCGTGACGAAATCGGCGGCCAGCACCAGATCGCCTTCGTTTTCGCGGTCTTCTTCATCGACCAGGATGACCATCTTGCCTTGTTTCAGGTCGGCGGCAATGTCCTCGATTGCACTAATACTCATGTTTAATTAATCCTGGCTATCTTCAAGATTCAGTAACCTGGCCACGTAACGCGCCAGCATGTCGGTTTCCAGATTTACCCGCATTCCCGGGACGAGTTCTTTCAGATTCGTCATTGCCAAAGTATGCGGAATGAGATTGACGGAGAACGTATGATCTTCAATCCGGTTGATCGTTAAACTAACACCATTGACGGTTATGGAACCTTTGTGTGCAAGGTAGCGGACAACGGATTGGGGCGCCCGGATGACCAGCTCGACGCATTCTCCAATGCATTCCACTTTCACCACAACGCCGGCGGCATCGACGTGGCCGCTGACCAGATGTCCGCCAAGCCTGTCCGACAAACGCATGGCCTTTTCCAGATTGACGCGAGCGGCTGGTTGATCCAGTCCAACGGTGCAATTCAGTGTTTCCCCGGAAACATCGACAGCAAACGAATCATGCGTCAATGCGGTTACCGTCAGACACACACCATTCACCGCAATGCTGTCTCCTAATGCAACATCGCTCAGATCCAGCTGTTGCGTGGAAATGATCAGTGACAAACCGTCATGACCTTTTTCAGTGCGAGGCTGGATACTGGCGATGGTGCCCACAGCTTCAATGATTCCGGTAAACAATTCAAATTTCCAGGGTGCATAATCCGATAAAGCGCATAGTTTAGCATTACCTGTTGGCAAGAATCTGCCCGGATGGTAGCTTGGCGCTGATTACCTGGTCTGGCGCCCGAAACGGGGTGCAGTTAGCGTTACATCGGCGCGTTCCCAGGCTTTTTTGAAGCGCGTTCCGATCAGTGTCGCTTGATCGTTCTTTTTTTGCGCGCGCATGGCCTGCATTAAGCCATAAAGCGCCCAGCCATTGTTGCGATTGCGGCGCAGGTCCTCCCAAAAAACCGTTTCCGCTTCCTCCGGCCGACCTGATTCCAGCAAAATAGTACCGAGCGATAGCCGTGGCGGTTGATGAAATTCGGCCGGCTCCGTATAGATCAGCGCATCTTCCAGCCGCACTGCTTTTTCAAGATACGCAATGGCTTGGTCATATTGCCCTTGCGCGGCAGCGATTTCCCCTGCAAGCACTTCCGGAGCGATACGAAGTACGGTGCTCGAGGTATTTTTCGACAATAATGGGTGGTCTAACCGGGGATCCGTCATGATTTTGCGCAGCGCCACAAGTTCCTGCTCGGCTTGTGGCAGCTGTTTCGTGGCCACCAGCGCGAGGCCGCGCACATAATGCCAACTGCCGGTCAGGAAAGCATTAACCGATGGCGGCGGGGCGAGGTCAAGAATTTCCTGCCAACGCCCGAATCTCGCCAGCGCCCAATAGGGCGTCACGCGGAAAACTGCGGTCAGCGGAATTGCTTTTAGCACGTCATCATCGATTTTCCGGGCGATCTCTTTGGCCGATTCGATGGCAAGCTGGCTTTGTCCATCCGATGTCGCAGCGAACCAGAGAAAGTGAATATTGTGCGGGTAGTAAACCATCGGATATAAGCCGTGGACATGATCTTGCGCGATGTAAGACTCGTCCGCCGCGATGGCCATTTGATTGCTCTTGATCGAATCGGCATAGCGGCCGAGGCGTTGATAAATATGCGATGCCATATGGATCATATGTCCTGCTTCCGGCATTAATTGAAGCAGTGTATCGGCTGATTTCTCGGCACGTTCCGGCGTCGATGTTGGCTCTATCAGGTGAATATGCATGTGCAAGGCGCCGGGGTGTTCCGGGTAACGCCGCAGTACGTCTTCGGTCAGCGCGACGATTTCGGCAGTGCCTTCATAGGGAACGCCGTCGAGCATCCAATAGCCCCACGGCCGCAGATCCATCATCGATTCGACGTACAGCATCGCAATGTCTGGATCGTCCGGAAAGCGCTGGTGCACTTCGCGCATTGCTGCCGCGTAGGCTTGGTCATTCGTGGTTCTGTGTTCGGCTTTGCCGGAGTAACGTTTTTCAAGTGCGCTGATGAGCGCTTGCTCCTTCTCGGTCGCTTGTGCCATCAGGGATTTTGCCTGTTGCATGATTTCCAGCGCCTGGGGTTCTTCATTCGGCTCCATCATGGCGTTAATGTTCGGGCCGAGCACCAGCGCCTGTCCCCAGTACGCCATCGCAAGGCCGGGATCCAACCGTGCCGCTTCGCGGAATGCCTGACGAGCCTCGGCATGGTTGAATCCATAGGCGAGATTGAGCCCTTGATTAATGTATTGCTGCGCTAATGGATTGCTTGTACTGACAGGAAAGACGTGCTTGCCGAGGTTTTGCAGGCGAGGCGCGTAGTGTTCTTTCGCATTAGATTGCTGCGCTGCGCCGGATGCGGCAGCATGAGATTGGTTGCTTTCTTTCTCAGCCGTGGCCCATGATGCAACAGGACTTGCGACGGCTAAGAGCGCCATCAAAAAGGGGGAAACAATAACTCGAGGATGCATAGCTGCCTCCGTAAAAAATGTTGATTATCAGGTTAACAGGAAGTTTCTCGAAGCTATTCAGCTGTAGTCGGATCAATCACGGATCGGATTTGCGCAACGCGAGTGACAGGGAATTCGCCCTGTTCTGCGTGCATTCGGATAGCGGCCTCGTTCGGCGCGATATAGAGGCAATACACTTTATCATCGGTTACGTAACTTTCCAGCCATTGGATGCTTGGTCCCATGCTGTTCAGAATAGAGCAGGATTTTTGCGAAATGGCTTGAAGGTCTTGGGGCGTGAGCGAGCCTGCTCCGGGGATTTCACGTTCAATAATGTATTTAGGCATATCTTTCTCCTTTAATTTTCATTAAAAACGACCGGTCGTATTTTTAAATGCAAAAAATAACTACCGTATAAAAAAATCATCCAGTAAATCGTGACAGCATTGCTTGACGGGGGCAGACGACTTTTCTATTTGCATCCGCAACAGCGCGCCTTGCCACGTATTGATCAATAAATCAGCCATTTCTTCGGGAGTTTTGTCCGTTCTGACCGATCCTTGTTGCTGTGCCTGGGCCAGGCCGGATTGTAATAAATCGCGATATCGTGCGATTGCCGATTGCAATGATTGCTGACATACGTCGCTGGTGCTGCCAATTTCTCCCATGAGGCTGCCCAGCAAACAGCCGCCTTTAAATTTGTTTTCTTCAAGTTCCACAATCAGCTCGTCAAAATAGCGCCGGATAGCCCCCAGTGCATCGGAACCGGATTGCTGAAGATGCGTGGACAACCGCGAAATGAACGGTTCGATATAATGCTGGATGACCGCCGCGCCGAATTCTTCTTTGCTGCTGAAGTAGTTATAAAAAGAACCTTTGGGGACATTAACTGCATCAAGAATCTCCTGTAAGCCGGTGCCGTGGTAGCCTTGGTTCATGAAAAAAACAACGCCTTGATTCAGCAGGCCTTCTCGATTCAATTCTTTTTTACTTGATTTTGGCATACGAAGATAATACGACCGGTTGTCTCAAAAATCAAACTGAATTTGTATTTAACTCATTTAAGCAATGGATTTCCTGATGAATTGGCGCGCCCAACACGATTCGAACGTGCGACCCCCGCCTTCGGAGGGCGGTACTCTATCCAGCTGAGCTATGGGCGCTATGATGGGAAATTATTTTCCAGCATTTGCCGGGCGACAGGATAACCGCTTTTATTATTCTCGTCCAACCTGGATTGCTTGAGAGCTCCTGATCCACGCAAAAAACAAGGTGGTTCCGGCCTTAATGTTTATCTTGATGATCCGGGTTGGCCGGTTTCCGTGTCCACCGGTGCCCGGACAGGGAAAATTTTAACAGTTTTTACCACGCGATTTTTGGTTTGAATCACTTCCAATGGGTAACCGGCAATATTAAGGCTTGTCCCTGCTTCGGGAATATCCTCGAAATATTCAAGAATCAGGCCATTTAGAGTTTTTGGTCCGTCTAGCGGGAATTGCAAACCCAGCTTACGGTTCAATTCGCGTAATAAAGTGCTTCCTTCAACCAGAATGCTACCGTCTTCCTGTTTTTGAAAAATACTAGCCTGAGTTGGCGCTTGCGTTGTAAATTCACCGATAATTTCCTCGATGATATCTTCTAACGTAACCAATCCCATCCATTCGCCGTATTCATCCACGACCAAACCAACTCTTTTCTGGTTTTCCTGAAATAGCTGCAATTGGGAAAACAACGATGTTCCGGAGGGGATGAAATAGGGTTCGCGCATCACCTTCTCTAGCGTGGTAGCGGTTATTTTTCCTCCTTGCATCTGATTCAATACTTTCCGCACATGCACGATACCGACAATATTATCCATGCGTTCACGGTAGACCGGTAAGCGAGTGTGATGGCAAGTCAGTAATTGGGAATGAATGACGTCATCGTCTGCATTCAAGTCAATCGCCTCGATCTGACTGCGTGGTACGATGACGTCGTCAACGGTAATCGTTTCAAGATCGAACAAGTTCAGAAGCATGCTCTGATGCTTGTGTTGTATGAAATGCCCGCCCTCCAGCACCAATGTCTTCAGTTCTTCGGTGCTGATTTTTTGCTCGAGTTCGCCTTTTTGGGGTTTTAACCGGAACAGGATCAGCAATCCGCTAACAAATAAATTAACAAACCATACGATGGGATAGAAAATAATCAGCAAAGGCGTTAATACATAGCTTGCCGCCAGCGCAATCCGCTCGGGATAAGCAGCGGCGATGACTTTCGGAGTGATTTCGCTGAACACGAGGATGGCAAAGGTCACAGCGATTGTTCCCATGAGCAAGGCAAAATCATCGTGAGCAAAAAGAGTGGCAACAATGATGGCGACCAAGGTTGCCGATGCCGTGTTCAATAAGTTGTTGCCGAGAAGAATGACGCCTAATAACCGATCAGTCTTGTCGAGCAGTTTCATGGTCAAGCGGGCGCCACGATGCCCTTGCTTGGCAAGGTGCCGCAAACGATAGCGGTTGATCGCCATCATGCTGGTTTCGGATAGGGAGAAAAAGCCTGATAAGACAAGTAAAAACACCAATGCGATTAGCATGATGTGCAGCGGCATATCTTCCAAGAATCACCTGTAGTAAGTAATGATAAAAGCATTAAATAAACAATCATATATTCTGAGTCTAAGCAAATTTTTGTCAACAAAAAGAGCCGCTGGGTTGAGAGATATTGATTATTTTATGCACGATATTAGATTGTAGATAATCTAAATACTGAAATATATTTATGATATTTAATGATTAATTTTGAGTTTCTGGGGATCTTTTCAGGGAGAATGGAATAATGTAACTGAAAATTGTTTTGTTTTTTGTAAACCTATTAATTGGATTAGCGTTAATAGCATCTCTTCGTTCTGATTCAAATGCTATGTCTGACTCCTTAAATTTAGGCTGCAACAGTTCTAAAGATATTAAATTTCTTGAAATCAAGCACCTGAACGGTCCCAATATGTGGACTTATTATCCTGCTTTGGAAGCGACCGTCGATATCGGCGAATTGGAGGATTTTCCTTCCGATAAGATCCCGGGTTTTTATGAGCGGCTATCGGAATGGTTGCCGTCCCTGATAGAGCATCGTTGCAGCTATGAGGAGCGCGGCGGTTTTTTACGCCGCGTCAAGGATGGTACCTGGCCATGCCATATTCTTGAGCATGTCACCTTGGAGCTGCAGAATCTGGCTGGAATGCGCGGTGGTTTTGGCCGGGCACGCGAAACATCGGTGCGCGGTGTTTATAAAGTTGCATTAAGCGCATGGCATGCGGAAATTACCAAAGCTGCTTTGTATTCAGCGCGTGAACTGGTGTTGGCTGCAATGAATTTTCAGCAAGCGCGTAACCCGTTTTACGATGTCGATGGCGCTATTCAGCGTATACGCGATCTCGTCGATTCGCTTTGGCTTGGGCCTTCTACAGCTTGCATTGTGGATGCGGCCGTTGCTCGTAATATCCCAGCTATCCGTCTGATTGAGAAAGGAAATCTTGTGCAGCTGGGTCATGGTGCGCGCTGCCGTCACATATGGACTGCAGAAACTGATCGTACACCGGCCGTAGCCGAAAGTATTTCCCGCGATAAAGATTTGACGAAATCATTGCTGCAATCATGCGGTGTTCCGGTTCCGGAAGGGCGTGTCGTCGAGAGTGCGGAAGCTGCTTGGGAAGCAGCGAATGATATTGGCATGCCGGTTGTTATAAAACCGTGCGATGGTAATCATGGACGTGGCGTTTTCATAGAACTCACCCAACGTGAAGAAATCGAATCGGCCTATCACGTAGCGTTAAAAGAGGGCAGCGGAGTATTGGTTGAGCGTTATATTCCGGGCACTGAACATCGCTTGTTGATTGTGGGTGATCGTCTTGTCGCTGCTACGCGCGGTGATTCGGTATCTGTTGTGGGGGATGGCGTTTCAACTATCGCTGATCTGATCGAATCGCAAATCAATTCTGATTCGCGGCGAGGATTGACGGAAGATCATCCGCTGAATTTGATCCGTTTGGATAGCGCAGCAGAAATAGAAATTGCCCGTCAAGGCTATCAACGTGATTCAATTGTGCCGGCGGGCATCACAGTTTTGATTCAGCGCAATGGAAATCATGCCTTCGATGTGACGGATCAAGTTCATCCGAGTACTGCGTCTATTGCGTCACTTGCGGCACGTGTTATCGGTTTGGACATTGCCGGGATTGATTTGGTTACCAGCGATATTTCACGTCCATTGAATGAACAAGATGGCGCTATTGTTGAAGTAAATGCGGGCCCAAGTTTGCTGATGCATATCAAGCCGGCAGTCGGCACGCCGCGGCCTGTTGGAAAAGCAATCGTAAATCACTTGTTTCCGAATCAAGAAAACGGCCGCATTCCTATCGTCGGAATTTCCGGAAGCTATGGCAAAACACCGGTGGCTTATCTTGTAGCCAGATTGCTGGTTCTCTCTGGTAAACAGACTGGTTTGGCATGTAGTAATGGGCTCTATCTGGATTACCGGCAAATCGATAAAAACAATAGCGCTAATTGGGCAGCGGCCAATCGCACATTACTGAACCCGGCTGTTGAAGCCGCTGTTTTTGAGAATGGTTTCGATACGCTAATGAATGAGGGGCTGGCCTATGATAGCTGCCAGGTCGGGGTGATTACAAATATTGATCCTGCTTGTCATTTTGGCCGGCATGGCATTGAAACCCGCAAGCAAGTCTACACCGTCTTGCGCTCTCAGGTCGATGTTGTCACACCGACTGCAGCAGCGATTGACGATGTGGAAAAAGATGTAAAGCTGCCGATCGGTGCTGCGGTGCTCAATGCGAAAGATGACATATCGGTAGAGATGGCCGAATTGTGTCACGGCGAAGTTATCTTCTTTAGTAGTGAAGCGGATTTACCCGTGATCGCTCAACATCGAGTGAATGGAACCGGTCCTACCCAAGGAAAACGCGCTGTCATCATCCGGAATGACAAAATTGTGCTTACTTCCGGTACAGATGAATTGTTACTGCTTAATTTACGCGGAATATCTGTGGAAAGCAGGGCGAAAAGCACACAAGCGATAGAGAATATTTTGGCGGCAGTGGCAGCTGCGTGGGCATTAGGTATTGAACCTGATCTCATACGTGTTGGAATTGAAACATTTGGTTTTTGCCAAGACAAATACAAACCTGAAAATCAGAATCTTTCTACCGGATTACAAACTCAAGGGATTAAGTTATGAAAGTGTTACGTATGCGCACGTTGCGCGGACCTAATTTATGGAGTCAGCATACTTCTATTGAAGCCACCGTCTTTTGTGGCGGATTTGAAAGCAACATTGATAGCATTCCCGGTTTTGAAGCGCGGCTACGCGAGCGTTTTCCTGAAATTTCCTTACTTCAAACTGCCGGTCACCATGAAGCGGTTACGATAGCTCATGTACTTGAATTTGCCACGCTGGGTCTGCAAGTGCAAGCTGGTTGCCCGGTAACATTCAGCCGTACGGTGCAAACTCCTGAAGCAGATACTTATCGGGTCATCGTCGGATATAGTGAAGAGAAAGTGGGGCGGCTGGCTTTCGATCTGGCTCAGGTTTTATGTATCTCGGCTATCGAGGATACCGCTTTTGATTTAACAAGTGCTCTGTGTCGTTTGCGCGAGCTTAATGAAGATATCCGCTTGGGGCCGAGTACAGGGTCTATCGTGCAAGCGGCAATAGCGCGTGGTATTCCGTTTCGTCGCTTGACGGAAGGCAGTCTGGTGCAATTCGGCTGGGGCAGTAAGCAGCGTCGTATTCAGGCTTCCGAGAGTGATCGGACCAGCGCTGTTGCTGAGTCAATCGTGCAAGATAAAGAATTAACGAAAACCTTGTTGCACGCAGCGGGCATACCGGTGCCTCGAGGCCGGGAAGTAACGGATGCCGATGATGCATGGGCGGCAGCCTGCGAAATTGGTGTTCCAGTTGTGATAAAACCGCAAGACAGCAACCAGGGTAAAGGGGTAACAGTTAATCTTGTCACTGCCGAACAGGTAAAAGCGGCTTTTATGATTGCAGCTGAAATTAGCGATAATGTTTTAGTAGAACGTTATATTCCCGGACACGATTATCGCTTGCTGGTTGTCGGAAATAAGCTGGTTGCCGCTGCACGGCGTGATCCTCCGCAAGTTATTGGTGACGGTGTGCATAGCATTTTTGAGCTGGTGGAGCAGATCAATCGCGACCCAATGCGTGGTGAAGGTCATGTTTCTTCGTTAACGAAAATTCATCTGGATGAAATCTCTTTAGCGTATTTAGCGGCGCAAGGATTAACGGCCGAATCGGTTCCCGTGAAGGGTATGCGCGTTGTATTGCGTAAGAATGCCAATTTATCAACGGGAGGCACAGCAACGGACGTGACTGATGATGTTCATCCGGAGCTGGCAGCGCGTGCGATTGCGGCGGCAAAAGTTGTGGGGCTGGATATCTGCGGTATCGATGTGGTCTGCGATAATGTTATGAACTCCCTGGAGGATCAAGGAGGTGGCATCATTGAAGTGAATGCGGCACCCGGTTTGCGTATGCATTTGCAACCTTCGTATGGTAAAGGGCGCGCTGTGGGGGAAGCCATTATTGACTATATGTTTCCCCAAGGAGAAGATGCGCGTATTCCCGTGATAGCGGTTACCGGCACCAATGGTAAAACAACGACAACTCGTGTGATTGCCAATATTTTGCAGAAAGATCATAAACGTGTTGGTGTCACTTGCACCGATGGTGTCTATGTGGATGGACAGTGCATTGATACCGGCGATTGCAGTGGTCCGAAGAGCGCAAGGAACATCCTTTTTCATCCGGATGTCGATGCAGCGGTTTTGGAAACGGCGCGTGGCGGTCTGTTGCGCGAAGGCTTGGGGTTTGATCGCTGTCATGTTGCCGTAGTGACTAATATTGGTATGGGTGATCATCTTGGTATGGCCTATATCAATACGGTGGAGGAGCTGGCTGTGGTCAAGCGGGTTATTGTGCAAAATGTGACACCGGGTACCGGCTTTGCGGTGCTTAATGCGGCCGATCCGCTCGTGGCCAGTATGGCTGATCATTGCCCCGGTTCGGTCATTTTCTTTGCGCATGATAAGCATCATCCAGTACTAGCCATGCACCGAGCACAGCATAAACGTGCCATTTTTGTGGAAAGCGGTTGTATCGTCGCAGCAGGTGAAACTGGCGAATACCGCATACCATTGAAAGAAATACCTTTGACCAAGAACGGCAGTATCAACTTTCAAATAGAAAATGTGATGGCTGCTATTGGCGCCGGTTGGGCGCTTGGCTTGGAATGGAAGGTGATTCATGCGGGGGTGTCAAGTTTTGTGAGCGATACACAAACGGCACCAGGCCGCTTTAATCTTTTCAATTATCGTAACGCAACTTTAATTGCGGATTACGGGCATAATCCAGATGCAATTCAGGCACTGGTTAGCGCTATTGATAATATTCCATCGAAAAAACGCTCAGTGGTCATTAGCGCAGCAGGCGATCGGCGTGATGAGGATATTCGTCAGCAGACAAGAATCCTGGGTGATGCGTTTGATGAGGTGGTGCTGTATCAGGATCAGTGTCAGCGTGGCCGCGCTGATGGGGAAGTATTGACTCTATTGCGGGAAGGTTTAGGTAATGCCAAGCGCACGCAAAAAATTAGTGAAATAATTGGCGAATCTATTGCAATTGACGCAGCGCTGTCCAATTTGCAGGATGGTGAGTTATGTCTTATTTTGGTCGATCAGGTTGAACAATCGCTGGGGCAGATTAATAGCCGCATCGCATTAGGGTAACCTTGTATATTGACTATGACTGTTAAGCGGGATCTATCAAGCGAAACTGCTTAAAATACTAATTACGGTGGCCGGTATGCCGGTGCAGCTTATCAAAGTAGCTGCACCGATAGGTATAAGTGCATTAAAGATTTGTTGTTAAATAGTTAGAAGTGAGTATGTTTGGTTTTGATAAGACTGCCGTAACATTGAGCATCTTGTCTTCACCTATTGAAAGAACGCTGCAGAAGAATGGTATCTTCTCGTCATTCTATAAATTGCAAAAAGTGAGTTCAAATTTGACGTCACCGTCATAAACTTTATTTTTCTGATTGACGTGCATCGGGATGAAACGGATATTGAGCGCGTATTTGTTGGCGCTAATCTCTGGAATGCAGGGCAATTGATCACTCAAATTCAGTCTTAACATATGCGCGGTATATTCCGATCCTGTTTGCTGGAAGACTCCTTGATTCGCGACAACCTGCTGGGTTCTGCCGCTTTTTCTTAATAAGTACAGCACAATTCCAAAAGCGTTGCGAATGGGTTGAAATGGTATCAGCCATTCATCGAAGTCTTTGTGGCGTTGCGCAGGCTCCAAGTTCAACCAGTAGTGATAGGATGGTAAATCAAATACACAGCAGCCGCCCGGTATCGCAATGCGCTGCTTGATCGCCATTAGCCATTCGTTTTCACGTAAATGTTCCCCAACTTTTCCTGGAAAATTCAGCATTTCCCGGAAGGTGATTTTTATGTCATTGAGTACATTGTCCAATGCTGTTTCCGATACATCTGGATTTTTTCGCAGCATCTCAAGTACCTGCTTCTGTCGTTCAAGCTCTTGCAATAAATCTGATTTAATATCCGCGCGACTGGTTATTTCAAGAACCTCGAAAAGTGCGATGAGGGAAGCATGATGTTCGGTAGCGGTATCTTTTGTAGAAAAGAAATCAATTTTATTAAACAGATCCTCAAGCCGGAGAAGGGTACGGATACGCTCATTCAGCGGGTGTTCATAACAAATCACAGTAGCTATGCATCCACAAGAAAAATTAGTGATATTAAAATCTTGCCGCCTAGATTATTTCATAAAAAAATTAATTTTCCCAAACAATTTCTTTTCACTAATTTGCAGCTTTTTCTTCATCTTTGGAAAGCATCAGATACTGATGATGTAGCTGGATGACTTGTGCTTTCAGAAAATCGATACCGCGATCATTCATAATCACATCATCAGCTTTCTGCAAGCGATCTTTGCGCGAAATCTGCTGTGCCATGATCGCTTTTACCTGTTGCTCCGATAATTGACTGCGTGCCATGGTGCGTGAAATTTGTATCTGCTCCTCACAATCAATGACCAGAATGCGTTGAACAATAGGATTGTAGTCGTTCGTTTCAAGTAATAATGGCACCACGAGGACAGTATAGGGAGAGTGGCTTTGTTTAATCTGCGCTATGGTTTCTTGCAGTATGAGCGGATGGAGAATCTTTTCCAGTTGATGCCGCGCACGGCTGTCCGAGAAAACCAGATTGCGCATTTTTTCTCTATCCAGAGCGCCATCTGCTGTCAAAAATGCATTTCCGAATGCGTCTCTGATCAAACTTATTGCTTGGCCATCCGGCTGGGTTAATTGCCGGGCAATGACGTCGGTATCGATAACGTCAATGCCCAATTCCGAAAATAGCTGACTGGCGCTTGATTTTCCGCAACCGATTCCGCCGGTTAAACCAACAATAAAAGTCATAGATCACAATAAGCCAAGATAGATATGAACCAATTCTTCTCCCCAAAACAAAGCGATCAGTGCACCACCGACCAAATAAGGGCCAAATGGAATGGGAATATTTCTGTTCAGTTTGGCTGCGAGAATCAAACCGATGCCGACAAGTGCACCCACCAGAGATGAGAGCAGGATAACAACGGGAAGCATGCTCCAGCCTAGCCATGCCCCAATTGCCGCTAACAACTTAAAATCACCATAGCCCATGCCTTCCTTACCGGTTATGAGTTTAAAACACCAGTAAATTGACCACAAGGAAAGGTAGCCCGCAATCGCACCGATGACCGCCGCTTGAATATCGGTGAAACCCTGATTGATATTGACCAGTAAGCCGATCCAGAGCAATGGCAGCGTGATGTCATCCGGCAACAGTTGCGTATTCAGATCAATGACAGCCAAGGCGATCAGCGCCCAAACAAAAATCAATGCCGCGGTCGCCACAAAACCGTAACCGTAATGCCAGGCGACAAAACCGCTAATCAAGGCTGTTAAGGCTTCTATGATGGGATAACGAGGGGAGATGCGCGCATGACACCGGGAGCAGCGTCCTCGAAGTACGAGATAACTAATGATCGGAATATTTTCCCGCGCGGAAATTTTGTGCCCGCAATGGGGGCATGTTGAGCGCGGCGTGAAAAGATTGAACGCCGGTAAAGCTTCGGCTGTTTCCCCTCGAAGTTCCGCACACTGTTGCAGCCAACTCCGTTTCATCATTTCGGGTAAGCGGTAAATCACAACATTCAGAAAACTGCCGACCAGTAAACCGAGTATTGTTATGCAGGATGCAAATAAGACCGGTGAATCTTGCAATAAGGATAGGAATGACATGATTCTTGAGGAGACTAAGTATTTGGGTTTAACTGACAACCATACCCATTTTGAAGATCGGCAAGTACATCGCAACGACCATGCCGCCAATGAGTGTGCCCAATACGACCATGATGATAGGTTCCATCAAGCTCGAAAGCGCGGCTACTGCATCGTCTACTTCTGCTTCATAGAAATCGGCAATTTTACCGAGCATGGCATCGAGCGATCCGGCTTCCTCTCCGATCGCAACCATTTGAATCACCATATTCGGAAATACATTAGTGCCGGCCATGGAAGAGGTCAAGCTATTGCCGGTGCTGACCTCGAGTTGTATATGCTTGGTCGCTTCGTAGTAAATGAAATTTCCTGCGGCACCGGCAACGGAATCCAATGATTCCACCAACGGGACTCCGGCTGCGAACATGGTTGAGAGTGTGCGTGACCAACGGGCAATGGTGGCTTTGCGGATAACTTCACCGAAGATCGGTAATTTAAGTGCAAGGCGGTCCATAGCTCGCTGCATGGGTATTGAGCGTTTCCAGGTATATAAAAAGGCATAGATTGCCCCACCCAGACCGCCAATAATTGCCCACCAATATGCGACAAAGAAATCCGAGAGCTTCATTACGAGCAGCGTTGGTGCGGGCAACTCGGCACCGAATCCTTCAAACAAATTTTTAAAAGCCGGAATGACAAAAATCATAATCACTGCGGTAATGATGAATGCGACAACAATAATCGAGATCGGGTAGAAAAGCGCGGATTTGATTTTTCCTTTAATCGCCTGAATTTTTTCTTTATATGTAGCCAAGCGATCCAGAATGCCATCCAGAATACCGGCGGCTTCTCCGGCACCAACAAGATTGCAGTAAAGTGCATCAAAATACAGTGGATATTTGCGGAACGCATCGGTTAAATTACTGCCGGTTTCCACGTCGGCTTTGACGTCCAGCAGTAACTTGCTCAAGGCACGGTTGCTGTGGCCTCTTGCCACGATATCGAAGGCCTGCAATAGTGGCACGCCGGATTTCATCATGGTGGCGAGTTGGCGCGTAAATAAAGTGACATCCTTGTCGGTTATCTTACCACCGGATTCGGTTTTCTTGATTTTGGTAACTTTAATGCCTTGGCGGCGTAATGTGGAAGTCACGATCACAGTTCCGGCGGCGCGCATTTCACCTTTCAGTTGTTTGCCGGTTTTATCCTTTCCTTCCCATGAATAATTGAATTCCTTTAATTTCTTGTCTGCCTGCGCGGTTACGGTTGCCATATTAACTCCTAAGGACCAGGGTTCTCAGAAAATCATAACGTTAGAAATGCTGCAGAAGCTTAAATTCTGCCGTGGTTCTTGACGTCCAAACCCGAGTGATTGTTTTGAGATTGTGCGCAATAAACGGCACAGATTGGTATAGTCTTAGTGTTAATCGGTGAAATTGAAAACGTGCGCGGCACAATTGCAAGATTTCATGGATTGTTGGTTTGCGCTGCAGCGACACCTTCATATACCGTCGGGTATAGTAATTTGACGCGTAATTCTTTTTTCATTCTTGAGTTTTTGAGCTGCCTGGATTCTTTCATGAATGACAGCATACCCGGCGATATTTGTTCGTATGCCTGGTTTCGAGTGATGCGGGGCGGGCGCGGCAAGCTAAAATGATCCGCCACCAAGTCAAAATATGCTCCCATTTTCAGACGGGAGTCATCACTTGTATGGTAGATCCTGCCGGGCTTTGCGTAATGCAGAGCGGCCACAATGATTCGCGCCAGATCATCGGCATGAATATGGTTGGTATAACTATCCTCGCGATCCACTATGGCCGGGTGACCCTCACGCAGGCGTTTCAGCGGCAGTCTATCCGCGGCATAAATACCGGGGACTCGTAAAATAGCAACGGGAACATGATTTCGCCTACCCCAGCTTCTTATCTGTCTTTCAGCATCGACGCGCCGGATTGCCCGGTCATTTTCAGGATTGACCGGATGGTTTTCATCGATTGATGCGCCGTGGCAGTCACCATAAACGCCGCTGGTACTGATGTAGACCAATCGTTGTGGTAAAATCGGCACTCGGTTTTTAGTTCGCTTGGTGAGTGCGGACAGCAGATGCGCAGTTCGATTGTCGCGTAATCCGTGGCTGGGGGGAGGCGCTAGGTGCAGTATCCGCTGCGCGATTCCGGCGAGTTTCTCAAGGCTCTCCGGAGAATCTAAATTTCCGTAAATCGGGGTAATGCCGTGCAATCGTAAGTGATCGGCACTATCCAAATTACGCAGCAGACCGAGAATCCGGTAATGTGCTTGTAAAAGCGGCGCAGTTCTTAGCGCAACATCACCGCAACCAACAATTAATAATGTTTCTTTCATAGAATCTGTCTCTAATTAATATCTCTATTTGTTTGCCACTCAATGTCGCATCAAATCATTATTCAGCCCAGCGGGCATGTTTTCCAGGTGGAACCTGGCGAAACAATTCTTGAGGCGGCTTTACGTGAAGGATACTCACTGCCGTATGGTTGCCGCAACGGTTCCTGTGGAATTTGCAAGGGAAAAATTATCCAGGGGACGGTGGACTACGGTCACTATAGTGAAGAAACCTTGACCGAAGAAGAAAAACAAGCCGGTTATGCATTGTTTTGCTGTGCTTCTCCTCTGAGCGATGTTGTGATTGAATGTCATGAAATTAGCGCAACCAAGGATATTGAAATTAAAACGTTACCCTGTCGTGTGCAAAAACTCGAGCTTGTTGCTCCGGATGTCATGATTGTTTCTCTCAAACTGCCAACGAATCAACGGCTGCAATTTCTGGCGGGACAGTATATCGATATTTTGCTCAAAGAGGGTAAACGCCGCAGTTTTTCCTTGGCAAACGCGCCGCATGATGACGAGTTCTTGCAGTTGCATGTGCGGAATTATCCGGGCGGTGCGTTTACGGAGCATGTGTTTACGCAGATGAAAGTTAAAGACATGCTGCGTTTTACGGGGCCGCTGGGTTCATTCTTCTTGCGCGAAGCGCCGGCGGATGACACGGCTATTATTTTTCTGGCAAGCGGTACCGGATTCGCACCCATAAAAAGTATTCTTGAGCATATTTTTTATCAAGAAAACAATCGAAACGAAAAAAGAAAAATAACCCTCTATTGGGGGGCGCGTACTAAGGCTGATTTATATCTGATCGATTTGGCGCAAAGCTGGCAACAACAGCACGGCAATTTTACTTTTATCCCCGTACTGTCGGAGCCATTACCATCGGACAATTGGCATGGCAGAACGGGATTGGTGCACGAAGCTGTGATGCAAGACCATCAGAACCTGGAGAAGTATCAGGTGTATGCGTGCGGCGCCCCCGTCATGGTGAAAGCCGCTTATCACGATTTTACCGGCCATCGCAATTTGCCCAAGGATGCTTTCTTTTCCGATGTGTTTACGCCTTCCGCCGGTAATACTCAAGTTAATCAGAAATCTTAGAAAAGTGCTGAAGAATTTTGGCGCAGGGCGATTTGCTGCACGGGCGATTCGTCTAACGTTCCTATCTTTCTTTGATCTTGCGCAACGAATTATGCAGTGCCTCTTTAGCGGCAAGGTATACAATAGGGGTGTTTAATGAGTTAGCGGTAAGTTTGGTTAAGTAGCTGTGCTTAACATGCAAAAGGGAGGATTCCATGACGACCTTTTTGAGTAGCAGAAATTTCACACCCCGCTCGAGTGATGAGCAACAATCCTTGTCGAATGCCCTAGACGCTATTCTTAAGAACGATTATCAGGGCAATTTCTTCGCATTGCTGGGCATGTACCAGCGTATTCTGGCCGATAACCATCAGCGTCAGCGCTGGCCGGAAATCCATAAAAAGCTCGATACCTTATTCAAATGCGGCACAGCCGAGGTCATCAGCGGACCGATGATCGGCATTCCCGTTTCCATACGCGATAGCGATTATTTCAAGGAAGCCGCTCAGTTGCTCGGCAAGAATAGATCCCTGATGGCCAATATCGAATGGATGGCGACCGCCTGGAATGCGACGTATGCCGACACCGGTTTGTGGATGGGAAAAACATTTGAGCCGGTATCGCGCGACACGGTGGCGAAAAAAACTGCCAATGATGCAAAAACAATGAGCGGCTATGATCCGGCCACGGTGCGCATCGGCCGTAACTTCTTCCGCGAGCCGCCCGATCCCAATGCGCTGCAAGCGATCGGATTGCCTGCGCTGACGCAATTGTGGAAGCTGAAAGACCGGCCGATGCGTCCGGATACGACAGGATTTGATTGTGAATTGCGAGCGGAAAATCTGGCCAAGGAAAAAGCGATTCCGTATAGCAAAACGGGCGGATATTTTCTCTGCAACATGGGGACTTCAGTGGTGCCGGAAATGAACGGCAAGAAAGTGTATCAGCTCAATTACCGCTGGCCCGGTCTGGGGCCGGTGTATCCCATGACGCGTCTGATCGATGAAATCGTCCGCATCGACGACGGTATTTATTTGGGACAATTGGTGTTCGCCACGCATCATTACAGTTTGGGGGCCTTCACTTTGCCGGATGGCCATGCCCTATCGATCGGCGACAGCTATCCTTACCATTCGATGATCGACAATATCAAACGGATTTTCCCCGTAGGCTGGATGGATGACGGCGATCCCTACGGTTATCAGAACAACGGCTTTTTCCTAATGGTCGATCCGGCCTTTGCCAAGGCATTTTATGCCGACGATGCATTTCCGCAACTGCGCCCGCGTGCTGGGGAAATCGGCTATAACGAACTGGGTTATGCGCAAGCGGCGGTGATTTCAAACGAGCCGGAAGCCGCGAAAACGGCAACAGCGGGCGTGCAGAACTGGCCTGAAATTACCGATTGGACTGAGGGCTGGAAAAAAGATGCAGCGCTCAATCGTAAATTCACCACGTTCATTCTGGAAGAGTCACCCAAGGGTGCGGAAGACGGCGATGTAACGCAACTACGGCAAGACGGTGAATCGATTCTGCAGATGTTGCAACGGATCAGCGCGGAAATTTCCGCGCAAAGCAATCCGCAAGACAACTTGAAATATTTTGAGAAGCTTAACCGTTTATTCCGCCGCGGCGTAGCGCCGGTGGTAGAAAACGGTTTGTTCCAGGGACATGGCGAGCGCGGATACAATGTGCGTGCCGATAGCCGGGAAACGGCCGATTGGTATGGCGAAACAACCCGCACCACCGGTTTTGATTACTATCACGGTGCGACGCTCAATCTGCATTGCGGCTTTGCCGAAACGTTTTGCCCCGATCCCAATGCCAAGCCGGGCGACGAGCAGCTTTTCCCCGGCCAGCTTGCCGGTCTGGCACTGGGAGGCGGTACGCCCAACGTGCTCAACGTGGTATGGCACAGCATCGGCAAGTATATTTTTCCGTGGGCAGGCAAGTCGTATGAAAAAATCTCCGGAAGGAAATTGAGCATGCTGCTCGACGAAAGCGACGATTTGGCCGAGCGTTATCCCGAGCGCGTTCACCAGCTTAAAACGCATATCGCCAGCGCGCCGCATTACGCTCTGGTGGAAAAAAACAAAGCGCATTATTGGGATGCGGAAGGTGTGTACGCCCGGCATTTGAAAAGCGGCACCTGGGATCGCGGTATGTCCGATGAAGACAAGGCATTCTGGGAAAATGAGGCGGCGCAGCATTGGGTGGACGGCAGCAATATCCAGGATAAGCGCATTGTCGCCGCCGACGCGCTGATGCGGATCGCCGATATGAATTACCGCGTGCCGGATGCTTCATTGCAAGCGGTGTCGGAAAGCGGCCCATCACCATTCGCCAGGCAGGGTTACATTTTTCTTGGCGTGGATGACCGCGAGTCCATCTTGCCGATGAATAACGGCAGCGGGAAAAAGAAAAAAGTGTTTCAGTTTCACTACCGCTTTCCAATGATCGGCGGTCCGGTTCCGATCGGCTTCTGTCTCGACGAAATCGTTGAAATCGCCGACGGCCTTTATCTGGGGCAATTGATTTATTCCACGGCATTGGATAAACCGTTCCATTCATCGGTCGACCCTGCGGAATACCGCTACCAGTTGTTCGGCTATTTTTTGCTGCTCGATGATGCATGGCAGTATCACCGGCTGGCAATCGGATTGGATACATTGAATTAATCAGCGTGGAGGAAAAGATGATGAGTAATGACAAATTCAATCGCGGCGGTATCCGCATCGACCTGGAACAGGGCACTGCGGATGCTGCCGCATTCAGCGAAAACATCGCCATTTTTCCTATTCCCAATACCACGCCGGATAAGATCAAAACATTGCACGATCTGGCGCTGAGCGACATTCGACTGAGCGACTTCCCAGTCGTGCAGGCGTGGCGCAATCAATTGTTCGATCCGGCATGGATTCCAGAAGTGTGCGATGAACTGCCGCGTTTATTGACTGAATTTCTGCGCCAGCCCGATCATGCAGCGCTGCCGCCGGTGACGCGCCGCGCGCAGGCGTTGAAACATGTGTTCAGCTACAAAACACCGCTGGTGCGCAGCACCGATTTACTCCCGGGGCAAACGACCACCAGCTTTGTCGGCCCGGTTGTGTATATGGACATGAGCGGGTATTGCATCTGGCCGGAACTGGAAACGCTGGCCAAACGGCCGCAGAATCCGTTCAAGATCAAACCGGAAGTCGCCAAGCGGCTGAACGAAGAAATTTTTCCCTTCTGGCTGGAGCGGCGCACGGTACAAGAGGCGGCGCGTTATAGCGCTTACGATACCGCCAATTACGCAAACGATCAGCGCGATGAGGTCGATGGCGGAATGTGCGAAGGCAAGCCGTCCATCGACCCGCCGCTGAAAAAAAGGGCCGGTGAAACGCCCAAATGCCAGGAATTGTTTGAGCGGGTGGCTTTTTACTTGTCCGATAAAGCCACGGCTGTTTCCCATACCACACCGGATTTCGGCCGGGTACTGCAATTCGGGTTTAACGGATTGATTGCGCAATTGCAGAAAGATATCGTGAACGGTATTGCCGATACGCCGGAAAAAATCGAATTTGCCCAAAGTGTCATCGCGGTTTACGAAGGCGCTAAGATTTACGCTGAACATTTGGCCGAGGCTGCCGAGAAAGCTGGAAATAACGAGCTGGCGGCAATCTGCCGCAAGGTTCCGGCAGAGCCTGCCAGTACGCTGGCGGAAGCGATTACCGTCGTCTGGATCTGCTACCACTTGCTGCTGCAGGAGAATACCAATTTCGGCCTTTCGTTGGGCCGGTTGGATCAGACGCTGAATGAATTCTATCTGCGCGACTGGCTGTCGCAACCGGACGAAGCGGCGAAAACGGCGTATACAAAGCGTGCAGTTGAGTTGATGTGCCACTTCTTTTTGCGCTGCTCCGATCATGTGCCGCTGTCGCCGGAAAGTGCAGAAGTGCTGTTTGCCGGTAGCGGCTCGAACCAAGCCCTGACCGTAGGCGGCACGCGCTGGGAGAATGGTCAAACGGTCGATGCGGTCAACGACATGACTTACATTATCCTGAAAGCGACCGAGATGCTGTCCATCCGCGATCCGAACGTGCATGCGCGCTATCATAAGGATGTTCATCATCGCGCACCGGACGGCACGCCTTTGGCGGCGCATGAAATTTCCCCATATCTGAAACGCATCTGCCAAGTGAATCTGGTTACTCGCGCAACTCCTGCGCTGCACGGCGATGCGCCGGTGATCCGCAGTATGGCGAATTATTACGCCAAGCACGATCATGTCACGGCGGACGAAGCATTGGCGGATGCGCACGATTACGCGTCGATCGGCTGTATCGAGCAAAATGCCGACCATAAACATTACGGCCATACTGGCTCCACTTTGCTGGTGCTGCCGGCGGTGCTGGAGCTGGCGATGTTCGGCGGCAAGCATCGCAGCGACGGTACCGGCAAGAAGGATCCTAATCTGTTTTACGGCAAGCCGGATTACACATCCCCGCCGTTGACGGCCATGACATCGATGCAGGATTTCATCGACAGCTTCCGCTTCCAGCTCGATGAAATGGCGCGGCATTGCGTGCAATTCAACAATTATCTGGGGCGCACGCTGGAAAAAATCCGGCCTTCACCGCTGCTGTCGGGATTATTCGACGGCCCTACGAACAAACCGGGAGAAAGTGGCGCCAAATTCCGCGATGTTGCTTCCGGCGGTGCCAAATATAATTCTTCCGGGGTCGCTATTATCGGACTTGCCGATGTGATCGATTCGTTTTGCGTCATCGATGCGCTGGTGTTCGGCGGCAAAATGTCGGCCAAGGAATTGATCGCGGTATTGGATGCAAATTTCGGCCGCAGCCCATTGGTTACCAATGAGGCGGAAGCGCACAATTTTGCCAAGAACTGGCTGGATCGTATCCGGCAGTTGGCGGGCGGTTCCGGCACGCATCCGGCAGCGATGACACCTCAGCGGTTGCGGGAGTGCATGCGCTTGATCCGCCTGGCGCCAAAATACGGTGCCGGGGTCGATGAAACACCCGGTGGCATTTACAACAACGCGATGGCGGTTAAATACACGCGCTTGCTGACTAAAATGATCCAGGAGGTTTTTTTCAAGTACCGTACGCATCGCGGCGGACGTTACTTGACCGGTTACTGGAGCATGACCAATCACGCCGGTTTCGGCATGTTGAGCCGGGCTACGCCGAATGGCCGGGTCAATAGCGCATCGTTCGCCAGCGGTATTACGCCGTGCCCCGGTATCGTCAAAGCCAACGGCGAGCCGGTGATGCTGCTGGATCACATGCTGTCGGTTGCCAGCGTCGACGCGGACACGGTGCAAAACGGCTACACCTATAATCTCAGTCTAACGCCGCGCGGCAAAGTGTATTTCGACGAAGACACCGAGCTTTTTGCCACGCATATGAAGACGTTTATGGATCAGGATGGTGTGCTGGTTCAACTGTGCGTGACCTCGATCGAGGATTTCATCGCGGCGAACGCCGCCGCGACGGCGGCAAGCCAGGCCGGTGCGGGTGACGCCGAGCAAAAAGCGCTGGCGCCGTACAAAGATCTGATGATACGGGTGGCCGGTTACTCCGCTTACTACGTGACGTTGAGTCCGTTGATGCGGCAGGAAATCATTGATCGCGCCAATTTCGATATGAAAAGCGGCATTGAGCAGCACACAACTACAGGAGCATAACCATGCACGCCACCATTCCCGCGTTACCGGACGGCATACATTATATTTTAAAATCCGGCATTCAATTGGGCGAGGCCGATGGCAGTCTGGCCGGTTTGCTGAATCGCATGGAAGGCACACTGTTGGCCGCCGGTATGGCGGCACTGATCAAGCTGGGTTTCGGTTTTTTGATCTGCCTCGATTTGAGCGAATCCAAAGCGGAAAAAGCACGGCATTTTTTCGATGATAATTTCGTCATCAAGGATCCCAATGCGCCGGGCGGTATCCGCTACTACCAGGGAAAAATCCTGATCCGCACGCGCAAACCGCATGACGACATGAATGTGCTGATTAAATTCTGCCCCGATCCGCAAGCGCTTTTTATCGAAACATCGTTCGGTAAGCAATTGAATCCGGTTGCCATCGTGACCACCGAAGCACTCAGCGAAGCGGAAGCAGGCCGGATCGAACGCGATCCGGATGAAGTGGATTTGGTGATCCGCTTTAAGGATACCCAGGCGATTCTGGGATTGGCCGAGCGTCCAAATGCGGATGTAGCGCAGTTGTTGATTGAAAATCTGGTGCAGATTACCGGCAATTTCGGGCATATGTTCAAGTTCGGCGCCATCGGCAAAAACGTTCAGACGGCCATGAAGGAATTTTTATGAGCAGCGAGAAAGGGCTGGTTTTCGACATCAAGCGCGATTGCAGCGAAGATGGCCCCGGTATCCGCACCACGGTTTTTCTCAAGGGCTGTCCGCTTTCCTGCATTTGGTGCCAGAATCCGGAAGGCAGAGCGGTCAAACCCGAAACCGATATTCATGGTAACCGGATCGGCACATGGTATACGGTGGACGAATTAATGTACCGTTTGCTGCAAGACAAACCGATTTTTATTGCAAGCGGCGGCGGTGTCACGCTGTCGGGCGGCGAAGCGACGTTGCAAATGGGTTTCGCCAGTAAATTGCTGCAAGCCTTGAAGCGCGAAGGCATTCACACAGCGATTGAAACCAGCGGGTTTTTCGATTATCGACGCTTCAAGGATGAAATGCTGCCCTGGCTGGATTTGATCTATTACGATATCAAGCTGATGGACGAAGCGGCCAGCCAGCAATATTGCGGGCACTCGAGCAAGCGCATTCTGGATAATTTTTCCCGCTTGCTCAAGGATGCGCATATCCCGGTGATTCCAAGAATTCCGCTGATTCCGGGAATAACGGCGACCGAAGATAATCTCCGCGCCATCGCCGCATTTCTCGATCAGCAAGGCGTCAAGTCGTGCGCATTGATGCCCTACAATCCGCTGTGGAGCGATAAGCTGAAGAAACTGGGTTTGCCGGCGCGTTACGAGCATAAAGGGTTCATGACACCGGCGGAACAAAAAGCCTGTATCGGCTACTTTACGAAAGCAGAATAATTCAACCGAGTAAAAGGAAGATCATGCAAAAAGACTTTCACCATGCCACAACCTATGTGCTGGCGCGCTTGGCCGATTTCGACCATGCCGAGGCTGAGATCATTGCCTATGCTTCGCAATATGTCGATGATGCGACTAATGCCGGTGTTGTTCACTTCACTGACGGTTCTATGTATGAACATATCAGCTCGGCGCATAAAACACTCGATTACAAGAATTTTGACGAATTGGCCAATCATCAGGCGTGGCTGCCGTTCCATTTCTTGCCGGGCAATAATAATGCGAATGCCGGGGAGAATCCGCTGGATACCTTCATGGACAAAATCGTCTGCAAACCGGATAGTCCCATTGCCAGGGACATGGTGGCTGCGTGCATCGATAGCCGCAACAGTCCACACGCTTTGCAACGGCTCGGCATTACGCTGCATGTTTATGCCGATACCTGGTCGCATCAGGGGTTCGCCGGGGTTAATCACAAAAATAACGATATTAGTAAGCTGAACGATGAAGACAATCCCGGCAATTACCTGGCAAACCGGCTGAAGGATTATTTTGGTGACAAATTCGATGCGATTGCCAGCAAACTGATCGGCGATACATTGCCGCTGGGTCATGGCGCCGCGCTTTCCTATCCGGATCGCCCTTATTTGAAATGGAGCTACAAAGATAGTAAAAAGAACCGGGTTATCCGGGACAATGCGGCAATTTTTTTACAAGCGGCGGAGAAAATGTATATCGCCATGCGGCGTTTCCGGCTCGGAGACGCCAATGCCGATGTTCCAGGGTTGCAAGCTACCGATAAAGCCAGAATCGAGGCATTGTTCCGCAATATCAAGCACGAAGAGGAGCGCGCTCGGCATCAAGCATGGCTGGAGCGTATCGCAACTGGTTATTTCGATTTTCCGCCAGCCAATTTGACGTATATCGAAAAAGGCCCCGGCTCCTGGAAGCATGAAGCGCTGGGTACGATCAAAGTGACTGATGATAAGAATGAAAAGTTTGAATTCAGACCAGGCTTTTTGACAAGCAATTGGAAATTGTTCCACGACGCATTACAGGTGCATCGCTTTTATGTGATTCATGAACTGTTGCCGCGCTACGGCATTTGCGCTGCGTAGCGGTAATGCGCTAAACGTTCTATTTCTGACTGATTTTCTCGTCGAGATGCTCGACCCTGACTCTGGCAACGCCGTGCAAGCCGATTTTTTTTGCCGCACCATGCGATAAATCGATGATTCTGCCTTTCTTGAACGGTCCGCGATCGTTGACCAGAACATCGACATGACGGCCGTTCTGCAAATTGGTAACCCGGACGCGCGACGGCAGCGGTAAGGTTTTATGCGCAGCCGTTAAGCCATGCGGAACGAAGCGCGTTCCCATGGCGGTGCGATTGCCTGATTCCGAACCATACCACGAGGCGTGGCCTACCTCCCGGTAACCGGCGGCGGAGCGCATCGGGTAGTAGGTGACGCCGTTTATCTTGTAAGGTTTGTTGTAAGGTGCGGTGAGATTGGGGTAACGTTGACTGCTTGTATCCGGTGAGCGTTGCGAAGTACCGGAAAACATCGAAGCGCAGCCGCTGATCAAACTGGTGGTCAGTAACATCATGCCCAAATGCTTGCGATAGGTTGACGGTTGCATAGTGTCTGTCATTCACAAGTTTTCAAAACGTGGTTGATTATAACGGTCATTATCTATGTCTATGATCCATGCCATGAATCTTTGTTCATATCACAGAATCTTGAATCCGCATCGATTGATCATATTATCATCGCAAGCCGGTGCTGAAGTTGCAAGACTGTGCCGACGCATTCAATGACAAAAGAATAAGGATTGAACGATGACGGATAACAGCCAGATCAAAATTAATGGTGCGATAGCACGCGAGAATTCTTACGGCATGTTGCGCGAGCCGACTTTCTCGGGGGTGCTTTCCTTCATGCGGCGCAATTACAGCAAAGATATTGCCGGGGCCGATCTGGTGATCAGCGGTGTGCCGTTGGACCTAGCGGTGTCTTACCGTTCCGGCGCGCGTTTCGGGCCGCAAGGAATCCGTTTGGCGTCGGCGGAAGTTGCTTCGCTGAAACCCTATCCGTGGGGTTTCGATCCGTTCGAGAATCTCGCGGTGATCGATTTTGGCGATTGCTATCTCGATGTTCATAATCCGATGACGATCCATGAGGCGATTGCCGATCATGCCCGGCATATTCTGGCGTCGGGTGCGCGCATGCTGACGTTCGGCGGTGATCACTACATCAGTTATCCGTTGTTGAAAGCGCATGCGGAAAAATTCGGCGCGCCGCTCGCATTGATTCATTTCGATGCGCATAGCGATACTTGGCCGGACAATTCACCCAGTTCACTCAATCACGGCTCGATGTTTTATAAAGCCGTGCAGGATGGATTGATCGATCCCCGTCGTTCGGTGCAGATCGGTATCCGCACCTGGAATGACGATTTCATGGGCATTCATGTCTTGGATGCCACCTGGGTACACCGGCATGGCACCGACGCGGTGATTGCCGAAGTTGAACGTATCGTAGGCAACCGTCCGGCTTATTTCACCTTTGATATCGATTGCCTCGATCCGGCGTACGCGCCCGGCACCGGCACGCCGGTGTGCGGTGGATTGACTACCGCGCAAGCATTAGCGATCATTCGCGGCTTCACCGGCATTAATCTGATTGGCATGGATATCGTGGAAGTGTCGCCGCCCTATGACCACAGCCAGATCACAGCGCTCGCCGCTGCGCATATCGCCTGCGATCTGATTTGCTTGCTGGCAAAGCGAAAAGCGGACGGATTGCTATGAATACAGTATTGCGTTATTAAAATTTGCAGCACAAAGTTTTGGTATTTAACCCGCATACCGAAGAACTAGGTGCCTGGAATCCCCTGCCGGTAACTGCGTAAAACAGGAATTAGATTATCCGATTTTCTGGGAATTTTATTCTATTATTTTATATTTTGTTATATACTTAATTGACTAATGATCAATGAATAATCTTAAATAAACAAAATTCTAATCAGATTTCTGCATAGTTGGGCATGATGTTTAATAACATTCAAGGAGACTGACATGGCACGTATCGTTATTTTGGGCGCGGGTATCGGCGGTGTTCCGATGGCTTATGAAATGAAGGAAGCTGTCGGTCAACATCATGAAGTGATCGTGATATCGAATTCGCCAACTTTCCATTTTGTGCCATCGAATGTCTGGGTCCCGACCGGATGGCGGACTGCGGAAGCTTTGAAAATCGAGCTTGCGCCTGTTTTGCAAAGTAAAGGCATTGCGTTCATTCAAAAAGCGGCGTCATCCATCGATCCGGACAACAATCAGGTGATTCTCGACGATCAATCCGCCGTGCCCTATGATTTCCTGATCATTGCGACAGGGCCGCGCTTGGCGTTTGATGAAATTCCGGGGCTGGGACCGGACGGCCATACTTCCTCGGTTTGCCATGTCGATCATGCCGCTGCCGCCGCGGAAGACTGGCGCAAGTTCATTGAAAACCCCGGCCCGATCGTCGTAGGCGCGGTTCAGGGAGCCTCCTGTTTCGGTCCCGCTTATGAATATCTGATGGTGCTTGAAACCGAATTGCGCAACAGAAAGATGCGCGACAAAGTACCGATGACCTTCGTTACCTCGGAGCCTTATATCGGCCACCTTGGGCTGGGCGGTGTGGGCGATACCAAAGGTTTGCTGGAAAGCGCCTTGCGCGACAAGACTATCAAATGGATAACGAATGCCCGGGTCGACAAGATTGAATCCGGAATGATGTATGTGACCGAAGTTGACGAAGACGGTCATGACAAAAAAAAGCACGAGCTACCGTTTAAACACTCCATGATGTTGCCTGCTTTTACCGGCGTCGACGCAGTGCGTCATGTCAAAGCGCAAGGTTTGGTCAATCCGCGCGGTTTTGTTCTGGTGGATGAATATCAGCGCAACAAGGCTTATAAAAACATTTATTCCGTCGGCGTCTGTATCGCCATTCCACCCATTGAGAAAACACCGCTGCCGGTCGGTGCACCGAAAACGGGTTATATGATCGAATCCATGGTAACCGCGGTTGCTCACAATATTGCCGAGGAGCTGTCCGGCAAGGAGCCGTCACACAAGGCGACATGGAATGCCTTGTGTCTGGCCGATTTTGGCGATTCCGGCGTGGCCTTCCTGGCGCAGCCGCAGATCCCTCCGCGTAACATCACATGGTCTTCGGAAGGAAAATGGGTGCATCTCGCCAAAATCGGTTTTGAGAAGTACTTTATGCGTAAAATACGTAAAGGCATCACCGAGCCCTACTATGAAAAATTGATCCTTAAACTGATGGGACTCACCCGGTTAAAGGAAGGGGATAAATAAAATGACACTCGATAGAGCAGTAATCGCAGTTGCGGGCAGTTTCATCCTGATTAGTCTATTGCTGGCGCATTTTCATTCGAGCAATTGGTTGTGGTTTACCGCTTTTGTCGGTGCTAATCTGTTGCAGTCCGCATTTACAGGATTCTGTCCGATGGCCATGTTCCTGAAGAAGCTGGGTATCAAGCCGGGCAGTGCCTTCTGATTACTTGCGTGGTTCCGTTCTGTTAAAACTTGAATTGGACGAAGATTCGGGGAAACGGAACACTGAAGAGCCAAAGCTTCTAGCTTGCCAGCTGTTTGTACTGAGCCGGATGTATTTTTTTCGCTCAGGTGATGGCCACTGCTGGTTGTCATTCATACGTGAAGATATGCCAAAAATAATTCAAAACAAGCTGGTATCCATTTTGATATTGATCATGATGTCAGCGCATCTATCAGCAAACGAAAATGCTGTTTTCGGCGCGCATGCCGGTGAAGCGGCAGCGAAAAAAATGGCTGCACAGGTATTTACGCTTGATCAGGCCATTGATTATGCCTTGGCCAACAATCCCGATTTGCAAATTGCCGTCGAGCGCATCAAACAGGCCGAAGCCCGGCTGGGTATGGCACTTTCCGCGTTTTATCCGCAGATCTCGGCCCGGGCCACTTATGAGAATTCCAACAACCCGGCGCAGGTGTTTGCGATGATCGTGGCGCAGCGGGATTTTGATGCCAACGCCATGCAGAACATCAACAGCCCCGGCTACCGGCAAAACTTTCGCCCGGAGATTATCGGTACCTTTTCGCTTTTTCGCGGCGGACAGGATTATCAAAAAAGCAAGGCGGCTGAACTGGGGATCGACGCTGCCGAATTCGAGCGCTCAACCGTGAAAAATGCGTTGGTGGAAGCGATAACGGTTTCTTATTATGCTTACCTGGCGGCACAGGAGGCGCTGAAAGTCGCACAAGACTCCATCCATGCCATTTCCAGCGAACTGAAGCAAACCAAACTGCAATACGAGGCAGGGACCGCGCTGAAATCCGAGGTGTTGTCTCTCGATGTCAAACTGGCCGAAGCGAAGGAAGCCGAAATCAGGGCAACCAATGGTATCGAACTGTCCAAAACCAGTATGGCCAATCTGCTTGGATTGGAAAATTCCACAGCATTCACGATTGCCTCGGCATCCAAACTAACCAAACCTCAACGGGCCGGATCGTTTGACGAGATGCTTGGACAGGCCCTGGCCGGACGTCCGGAAATCATGGCGGCGGCTAGGCAGGTTGAAATCAGCGAACGTGAACTCAAAGCCGAGCTGGGCGCGTATTTGCCTAAGGCCGATGCTTTCGTCAGTTATGGCCAGAACAGCCAGTCACCCGGTTTTTCCGGGCAGAAGGACAACGTCACCGTCGGGGTCGCCGTCGAAATGAATCTGTTTTCGGGGCTCAATACCAAACAGCGGATCAGCGCCGCAGAAAGAAAGGTGAAGGAAATGCGTGAGGTGGAACGGAAAGCCCGGTTGGCGATCGAGCAGGAAGTCAAAACCGCTTTCTTGAAGCTGCAGGAAGCGCTGGCACGGCTGCATGTTGCCGAAACCTCGGTGCAGTCTGCCGAAGAAGCCTTAAGATTGGTGCATGAAGAGCGGCGGGCTGGAATGGCCACGGTTACGCGCTATATTGAATCCGAGGTTGCTCGCAATAAAGCGCAGTCCGGCTCCATTGCCGCGCATTACGATGCGCTGAGCGCGGAAATGGCACTGAAAAAAGCGGTTGGCGTCTGGAAATAAAAGGAAAATCTATGTCTACGGCGAATGGACAAAAAAATATCAGAAGAATCGCCACGATTGCCGTCGTGATGCTAGCCTTGATTTTGCTGTTGATTTACATGCAGGGTGGTTTTACCGGCAAAGTGACGCCGGGAACGACACCTCGGGCTAGCGAAGGCAATCCGCCAGCCGGTCATACGGTAGTTGCCAAAGAACAGCAAGTGGGTGACATAATGGCTTGGCCCGGTGTCGTCAAATCCAGAACCGTCGCCGATATCGCACCCAGACTGACAGCCCGGATCGTCGATATCAAAGTCAACGCGGGAGACACCGTCAAAAAAGGCGATGTGATCGCACGTCTGGACGAGCGTGATCTCAGGGCGCAAGAAAAAGCTGCGCTTGCCGCGTTGTCCGGTGCCAATGCACAAGAAGCGCGGGCCAGTGCGGACAAACAGCGGATCAGCGGTCTGTACGAGAAAGAGGCGGCGACGCGTGAGCGATATGACGCTGCAGTTGCACAGGCGAAGGAGGCGCAAGCACGCGCCAACCAGGCTAGCGGGACGTTGACTGAAATCCGGGCGCGGCTGGCCGACACACTTTTGCTGGCGCCTTTCGACGGCACTGTGGTCAAGCGTCTGAAACAGCCGGGAGACATGGGGATGCCGGGTATTCCGGTGGTGACGCTACAGGTACCGCGCGGTCTCAGGCTGGAAGCCGAAGTACCGGCCGCTTGTGCCGGAGCGTTTCATGTGGGGGAAACGGTGGTGGTACGGATCGATACGCTCGACCGGACTTTTGACGCGACCATCGACGAGATCATCCCCGAAATGGATGCGCAGACGCACTCGCAACTGATCAAAATCGCACTGCCCGCGGTAGAAGGTCTGAAACCGGGACATTTTGGCTGGTTGAAACAAGCCTGCGACGAACATGCCGCATTGCTGATACCGGTCAGTGCCGTGCAGCATCTGGGTCAACTGGAAGTTGTCCGGGTGCTGTCGGATGGGCGGGAATCCACGCGTCATATCCGCACCGGTAAAATCTTCGGCGACCGGGTCGAGGTCCTTTCCGGATTGCGGGCAGGCGAAATTGTTCTGACCGGTTCACGGCAGACGCAATGATGGATAACACCGGAAACCGGAACGTCAAGCATGGCTTGACGACCAAGATCGTTAAAATCTTCACGACCTCTCAGCTTTCGATACTGTTTCTGATCATCTCGATGCTGGCGGGTGCGGCTGCGCTGATACTGACGCCACGCGAGGAAGATCCGCAAATCGTCGTGCCGGTCATGGATGTGCTGCTCGAGTATCCCGGTGCGTCGAGCGAGGAAGTGGAAAAACTCGCGGCCACGCCGCTGGAAGTATTGCTGAAGCAGATCGATGGCGTGGAATATGTGTATTCCGTATCCCGGCCCGGCATGGCGGTGATTACCGTGCGTTACTATGTCGGCCAGAATTACGAGAACAGCCTGATCAAAACTTGGAATAAACTACTTTCCAATCAACATCTGATTGCGCCGGGCGTGACCGGCTGGCGGGTCAATCCGGTCGAAATCGATAATGTGCCGGTCGTGTTGCTGACGCTATCGTCGCAAAGCGGCGAGCATGATTCCATGGCCTTGCGCCGCATTGCCGATGAGCTGATCGTGGCGTTCCGGAGCATCGACGATGTCGGTAAGAGCTGGGTGGTTGGCGGTGAGCAGCGGCGCGTGTCGGTTCATGCCGACCCGGCGCGCATGGCTGTGCATGGCGTTGCCTTGAACGAGATTGTGCGCGCGCTGACCGAAACTAATATCAATCTGCAGGCTGGCGCTTTCGAGCGCGGCAACCGCGAGATTCTGCTAGAGGTCGGCCCGCATTTCGGTTCGACCGCGGAAGTGGAAGCTACCGTCATCAAAAGCACGGACAACCGGCCGGTTTATCTGCGTGATGTCGCGCGTGTCATCGACGGTCCGGCCGATGTCAACCATTACACGCGCATCGGTTTCGGTCCTGCGGTGGAAAACATGGTTACGGCCGGTCAGGTAACCGGTGCCCAGCCGCAGGCCGGGCAGGAGCGCCAGATGGTGACGCTTGCCATCGCCAAGCGCAAGGGCAGCAATGCCGTCACTGTGTCCGAGGATGTGCTCGCTATGGCTGGCAAGCTGCATGGCACGCTCGTGCCGCACGATGTTTTGCTGACGGTGACGCGGGACTACGGTGAAACCGCCAATCACAAGGTCAACGAACTCGTCAAACATCTGTGCTTTGCGATCGTGATCATCATGGCCCTGCTGGCGTTCTCGCTCGGCCCGAAAGAGGCGTTCATCGTGTCGATTGCGGTTCCGATGACGCTGGCGCTGACGCTGCTGCTCGATTACCTCACCGGGTATACCATCAACCGGGTCACGCTGTTCGCGCTGATTTTGTCTCTCGGTTTACTGGTGGATGATCCGATCGTCGACGTCGAAAATATTCACCGCCATTACCAATTGCGCAAGGAATCACCGCTGGATGCCCTGCTAACAGCCGTTGAGGAGGTCAGGCCACCGACCATACTGGCGACGTTCACCGTCATCGTTTCCTTCCTGCCGATGTTTTTCATTACCGGCATGATGGGGCCGTACATGGCGCCGATGGCCTTCAATGTTCCTGTGGCCATGCTCATCTCATTGATCGTGGCCTTTACTGTTACGCCCTGGGCCAGTTACAAACTGTTGCAAACTGATTATCACAAACCGCAGCATGAAGCGCCCGTGGAATTCAAACAAACAGCGGTTTACCGCATTTATCACGCTACATTGCATCCGCTGCTGGCGACACCCGGCCGGGCATGGTTCTTTTTGCTGATCATTCTGGTTGCTTTTGCGGCTTCGGTCATGCTGGCGCTTACTCGGGCTGTGCCGCTGAAGCTGCTGCCGTTCGATAACAAAAACGAGCTGCAGATCGTCATCGACATGCCGCGCGGTTCGACGCTGGAACAAACCGACGAGGTGGCGCGCGCACTGGGAAGTTATCTTGCTACCGTCAATGAAGTCACCGATTATCAAACCTACACCGGTACGGCTTCGCCGATGGATTTCAACGGCATGGTGCGGCGCTATTATCTGCGCAATGGCGGTTACATGGGCGATGTGCGGATCAACTTGCTGCCCAAGGATATGCGCAAGCAGCAATCGCACGAAATTGCGTTGCGCATCCGGCCCGAGGTGGAAAAAATTGGCAAGCAATACGGCGCCAACCTGAAAATCGTAGAGGTTCCGCCCGGTCCACCGGTGCTGGCCAGCGTGGTGGCGGAAATCTACGGCCCGCCCGAAGCCAGTATCGCCGATCTGGTTCAGATCACCCGGCGTGTGCGCGGCGATATCGAAACCATCGAGGGCGTCGTCGATGCCGATGATTTTTCCGAAGCGCTGCACGACAAGATTCATTTCCGGCTTAACCGCGAAAAAGCCGCGCTGTCCGGTGTCAATGCCGCACAGGTTGCGGAGGCGCTGCGCATCGCTGCTGCCGGGCATGTAGCGGGTATCGTGCATGCGGATACCGAACGCCTGCCGCTGGAGATCGTGTTGCAACTGCCGCGCGCACTGCGTTCCTCCGCTGCCGATCTGCTGGCGCTGCGGGTACAGAATGCGCAGGGCCATCTGATCCCTTTGAGTGAAATTGTCACGCCGGTGCCGTTACACGCGGATCAACCGATCTATCACAAGAACCTGCGCCGGGTGCATTTTGTCGTGGCCGAAATGGCGGGACGCAGCCCGGTCGAAGCCATTTTCGATCTGCAAGACATTCTGGCCGAACGGCCACTGCCGGAAGGTTATACCGTCGAACTCGCCGGTGAGGGTGAATGGAAAATCACAGTCGATGTCTTCCGCGATCTCGGTCTCGCTTTTGCGGCTGCGCTGGTGATGATTTATATCTTGCTGGTCGGTCAGACCGCTTCGTTGACCATGCCGCTGGTCATGATGATCGCCATACCGCTGACGATCATCGGCATCATGCCGGGCTTTTGGCTGCTCAATCTGGTCATGGCGTCGCCGATCGAAGGTTATCCCAATCCGGTCTATTTCACCGCTACAGCCATGATCGGTATGATCGCGCTGGCCGGCATCGTGGTGCGTAATTCCATCATCCTGGTCGATTTCATCGAGCGCATCCGCGCGCGCGGCGATGTCACATTGCCGGAAGCCTTGATCGAAGCCGGTGCGATCCGCCTGCGTCCCATTTTTCTAACTGCCGGTGCAGCAATGCTTGGCGCCTTGGTGATCATTCTCGATCCGATCTTCTCGGGACTAGCCTGGAGTTTTATCTTCGGTATCTTTGCCTCGACGTTGTTTTCCCTGCTGGTGATTCCGGTGGTCTACTTCCTGATTCACAAGCGGGATAGCAATCATATTGCAGTTCAATAAATTGCAATTTGTTTGGCTATTTTCCCGCGGAAGATCCAGATGAAATCACTCCAAACCTGTAATGATGCAAGTGCATTCTAAATTTCCCTTCAACAGCATAGGCTGATGCAGTTTGTACTTTCCGCTACGTAATGAATGCGCTATAGTGAAACGATTATGATCCGGTGTTACAGTTGGTTATGATGCGCGTGCGATCGGCATCTCATACAAAAAAAGGAAAATTCATGGCAAATTGGTTTGAAGATAACTCGTTATCGATTGGCCGCACCCCGTTGGTGCGGCTCAACCGGGTGACAGATGGCGCGGCGGCGCTAGTATTGGGGAAAATTGAGGGGCGCAATCCGGCGTATTCGGTTAAGTGCCGCATTGGTGTGGCGATGATCGATGATGCCGCGCGCAGGGGGTTGCTGGGGCCGGGAAAAGAAATCGTCGAGCCGACCAGTGGTAATACCGGCATCGCGTTGGCATTTGTCGCAGCGGCGCGAGGTATTCCACTGACCTTGACGATGCCGGAAACGATGAGCGTGGAGCGGCGCAAGTTGCTGGTAGCGCTCGGTGCCAGATTGGTACTGACCGAAGGCGCGCGCGGCATGAATGGGGCGTTGGCGAAGGCGGAAGAAATCGTCGCGTCCGATCCCGGGCGTTACGTGTTGCTACAACAATTCAAGAATCCGGCCAATCCGGCCATCCACGAGAAAACGACCGGGCCGGAAATCTGGAACGATACCGATGGCGCGGTCGATATTTTTGTCGCAGGCGTGGGAACGGGCGGCACGATTACCGGTGTTTCGCGTTATATCAAGCACACCAAAGGCAAGGCGATCACATCTGTGGCGGTAGAACCCACGGCGAGTCCGGTGCTGACACAAAAGCGCGCAGGCGTGTCGCTGTCGCCCGGGCCGCATAAAATTCAAGGCATCGGTGCAGGCTTTGTGCCGGATAATCTGGATCTGTCGCTGGTCGATGAAATCGAGCAAGTGAGCAATGAAGAAGCCATCCTGTACGCACGGCGCCTGGCGCGCGAGGAGGGCATTCTGGCCGGTATTTCCTGCGGCGCTGCGGTAGCGGCAGCGGTGCGCCATGCCAAGCGGCCTGAGAATGCCGGGAAAACCATCGTGGTGATATTGCCCGATTCCGCCGAGCGTTATCTGAGTAGTATTTTGTTTGAAGGCATGTTCGATCAACAAGGTTTGGCGGCAGAGTGAATACGAGCAAGAAAATAAGGGATCTTCGGGTGCGCGGGACGTATTTGGATGTGGATAGCATCGTGACCGAGTTGCGTGTGCAGCGGCTGGCATCACTGGAAAGCCGTAACCGGCATGACCGTCCGCCCAGATTGCCGTCACGCAGGATACTGGCAAGCGTTGCCGAGGGTCTGAGCGCGGCGATGTTTCCGAATCGCTTGGGTTCATCGGAGTTGGCGGACGAGGGGGTCGATCATTATGTCGGCCATACCTTGAATATGACTTTGCGCGAGTTGATGGTGCAAATTCAGCATGAACTGCACTATAACTCGGGTCTGGAAGCGCTCAGCGATGAAGATCGCGCGCAGTCGATCGTCATGACACAGTCATTCGCCAAATGTTTACCGGAAATCCGGCGCTTGCTGGAGAGCGACATCAAAGCGGCGTATGAAGGCGATCCGGCGGCGCGCAATGTCGATGAGGTGCTAGTGTGCTATCCCGGCATCATGGCGATCATGCATTACCGGCTGGCGCATGTGCTGCACGGTTTGGGTGTGCCATTGATCGCGCGCATGATTTCCGAGATTGCGCATTCGGCAACGGGTATCGAGATTCATCCCGGGGCGCAGATCGGCGGCAGTTTTTTTATCGATCATGGCACCGGTGTGGTGATCGGGGAAACCGCGATCATTGGGCAGAATGTCCGTCTGTATCAGGCGGTTACGCTCGGTGCAAAACGTTTCCCGGTAGATGAGAACGGCGCCTTGGTAAAAGGTAATTTGCGCCACCCGATTGTCGAAGATGATGTAGTGATTTATGCCGGTGCCACGATATTGGGGCGCATCACCATCGGGCGCGGATCGACGATCGGCGGCAATGTCTGGCTGACGCGCAGCGTTCCGCCCGGCAGTAATATTTCGCAAGCGCAGATGCGTCAGGAAGTGTTCGAAAATGGTGCCGGGATTTGATTTTTTAATTTTAAATCAGCGTGATTATGACGATGCATAAACTGATACTGACACTCGATGATGCCAAGAAAATCGCTGCCGGCGCTGAGGCGGAAGCGAAGCGGAATGAATGGCCGGTGGTCATCGCGATTGTCGATGACGGCGGCCATTTGCTTTATCTGCAACGCCTGGATGAAACGCAGTATGGCAGTGTCCAGGTTGCCATCGAGAAAGCGCGCGCCGCCATTGCCTTCCGCCGCCCGACCAAAATTTGGGAGAACAATATTACCGAAGGCCGCCAGCACTATTTGGGGTTACCCGGTGCGTTGCCGGTCGAAGGCGGGTTACCGGTTGTGATCGATCAACAATTCGTCGGCGCAATCGGTGTCAGCGGGGTGCGGTCTTTTCAAGATGCGCAGATCGCTCAAGCAGGGATTGATGCGTGGTTATCCGGTGGTTGATCTGGCGCAGGAAGTATAGAGTTTTTGCTGGTTGATAAGCATTTAGAGAATCCACCGTATCCTTAGCGATGTCTTTCCTCATCACTTTGCACCAAGTAGATGAGCGTTGCTACGATGATCATCACTAAACGGAATGCAGCCTGCTGCCCGTTGGCAACTTCCGATTGCCACATCAGAAACCATTCGCCGCCGATCGTCATGAATCCGGTGAACCACAGTAAAAAGCCCAATGTGAATCCGAGAATCGCCAAACCTTTCGCTCGGTTGAAAGCAGCGGGGTCTTTGATATTTTTACATAGGCGAAAACCGCCTAACCAGCATAGTGCTGCGATGACAATTTCAGTGCCGATGATGAAACCGTAAACCGCATGATGAACCAGCGGAGAGTGCACAGCCCGCCATAGTCCCTGGTTGCCGGGAAACGTGGTATCCATCATCAGCACGTGTGCGACAAGTGTGAAATTGGAGTTGTAATCGGTGAGATTGCCGAAAGCCACTAGCGAAGCATACAGCGCGAAAGCCAAGACCATGACAAGTTTGGATAATCTCGTAATCATGGTCGATTAAAGTGCGCTGAAGATCTAACGGAATTTGCAAAAATGAATTCTATGAATGGTTTCCGGCCGGATCACCTGTTTTCAGCGTTGTGATCCGGCCGGGTTTTGATTCAATGTTGCGTTGCTGCAGAATTTTTACGAAACTTGTTGAATTCCAGCCAATAACCAAGTGGCATTGGAATCTTTCAGATCTTTCTGCACATGCCAGATTTCATCAAAGGCTTCCGGTTCACCGTTCGGCAATTCGCGCAGTTGACCGGTGAAACGCACACTGGCAATGGCCATATCCGCGGTTGTTTCCACTTCCAGCAAATGGGCGTCGATGAACATGACTTCCGATTTTTGCTGTACATTGCCTCTTTCTTGGATTTGCTGACTGATTTCCGCCAGCATTTCCGGTGTCGTGAAATCACGGATTTCGTTGATATCGCCACGGTCGTGCGCAGCTTGCAAGCGGATAAACGAAGCTTTGGCGTTGCGGATGAAAGGCTCTACTTGAAAATCCGCTGGGATGGCCGGTTGGCGCTGTGTTGCGCCAGCTTCATCGCTCGCTGTTTCTGCGGTTGAACTAAACGGCGGCGGAGTAAAGCGGTCTTGCGTGCCGGTGTTCATTCCTGAATATTGCATCGGGGACGCCTGCTCTGCACTTTTGGGTTTGCGCAGCATGCGGATGATAAAGAAAACAACGCCGATCAGCAGCGCCAAAACCACAAAATCCATCATGTTGATGTTTTCAAACGCGCCGCCCATGAAGAGCGCAGCCAGTAAGCCGCCAGCCGCAAGACCTGCCAACGCACCGCCCCATTTGCTGCCACCCGAAGCAGCTGCCGCCGGTGCCGCTGCAGAGGATTGCGGTTTATTCGGAGCTGCTTGTTGCGGATTAACCGATTGACGTTGCGTACCTACATTTTTGCCGCCGCCCATGCGTTTTGCTTCCGCATCAAAGGCGAGCAATCCGAAACTGAGAAAAGCCAAAGTCAGAAAGGTGAGTGTTTTTTTCATCGTTTTGTCTCCCAAGCTGTTATTAAAAAAATGAGTATAGCATCGGGTTTGCATTGCCAGCTACACGGAATTTTTCGACCTTAAATGTTTTGAATAATTTCAAAATGCTCCCAGTTGCAACACACCATGCATTTTCTGCGATTCAACACAGCAAGATCAGACGAGGGATTGCATCGCGATCAATCCAGACGATCGCGTTTTGGTTGAATTGCTGTCCCAATGATTTTGCGGTATTTAAATCGATTCCAGGAATAAAAAAACTTTTTTCCGCAGGCCACACCCCAGCCGGGTCGATATTCAAGCTTTCAATGACCGGAGTGGCATGGTGCATCAGGGAATTCCGGAGCGATTCATGTGCCGCCACATTCTCTTCGTCGCTTAATAATTCGCTATAGGGATTATAAGCGCTGATGATTGCGGCGTACGATTGATGAGATGTAGCTAAAAAACGCGCGAGTGGCGCCGAGTATTGATCGATTCTCAGCGTAATAGGTTCGGCCAGGGTACCGATCCGGTAATGCGCATCGGTGTAGTGTGTAATCAGATGAGCAGAGATCGCTGAGGAAATCAAAATTTTTTTCGGTTAATGTTCGCCATGCGCATGGCCGTGCGCATGAGTGTGCGTGTGGTCTTCGGTTGAATGAATGAGCGCCTGGTATTGCTCGGGTGTCATTTGGCTCATTTTAAGGATGAAAGCGGCCATCGCCCAGATCGAATCGTCATCGTGACTGAGTCCCCAAGCCGGCATGGCGGTCATTTTTAAACCGTTTTTTATCACCCAGAAGTATTTTCTGGCACGATCCTGTTTTGCGGCTGAATCAACGACCGGTTGGCGTTGGTGAAAGATAGGCGGCTGAGGATACAAACCAACGGAGAGTTCGGTAGGTTCCAAACCGGGCGCAAGATGGCAGATCGGGCACATGGCGTCGTAGTGAACGGCGCCCTTCAGTAACCGTTCTTCGTCATCCAAAGAAGGCACTTCCAGATTCCTGGCGCGCGCTTCGATAGAACTCTCACGCACCCACTCGATGACCTTTTCTGTGACAGCCCAATGCTTTTCGGTAGCTGCCATGTTGTAGGCTCCGGAACCGAGAGCGATGAGAACCAGAACGAGTACTACTGAAAACAAACTCAGGATCGTTTTCATGATTTGACCTCATTAGGTGATTGACCACTTGTCTTTTTGGGGTCGAGTACAGCTTCATCGGTCATCGTACTTTCAATCCCGGCGAGAATCAACTTGCATTGTCATTATCTTCGGATTTGCCGCTTTCCAGTTTGGCTTGAATACTCGCGTGATCAAGATGCGGCGCGAACATCTCGATAAAATCGAAAATGTAGTTGCGTATATAGCTGTTGCGGCTGATGCCGATGCGTGTCGTGCTGGGCTCAAACAGATGACTGGCATCGATCGACCTGAGATTTTTGTCGCGCTTGGCATCAAAAGCCATGTTGGCTAATATGCCGATACCCAGCCCCAGTTCCACGTATGTTTTGATGACGTCGGAGTCGATGGCCGTCAGCACCACGTTGGGTTCCAGTCCGCGGCTGGCGAATGCCTGATTGATTTTTGTACGACCGGTGAAAGCGAAATCGTAAGTGATGATGGGGTACTGATTGATCGCTTCCAAGGTGAGTTTTTTTAATTTTAGCAGCGGGTGTTTGGGCGGCACGATGATGCACCGGTTCCATTGATAACATGGCAACATGATGAGTTCCGGGTATTGTTCCAGCGCTTCGGTGGCAATGCCGATATCCGCTTCTCCGGAAGAAACCCAAGTGGCAATCTGTGTCGGATTGCCTTGCCGCAAAATGAGTTTGACTTTCGGGTAGCGCGCGGTAAAGCGTTTGATCACCGGAGGTAATGAATAGCGCGCCTGCGTGTGAGTGGTTGCGATAGTTAATGTGCCGCCGGCTTCGTTGGTGAATTCCTGGGCTATTTTCTTGAGATTATCGGCATCGCGTAACATCCTGACGGCGGTTTGTATGATCAGTTGTCCTGGCGGCGTTATTTTTACTATCCGTTTGCCATTGCGAAGAAAGATATCGACGCCCAGTTCTTGTTCGAGCAATTGGATTTGCTTGCTGATGGCCGGTTGAGAGGTGTGCAGATTCTTGGCTGCCTTGGATAAGTTCATATCCTGATTGGCGGTTTCGCATAAATAGCGAAGTTGCTGAAGTTTCATGGGTTATGCCTGCTAATAAAAAATTATTATATCTATCTAATATAATATTATTTTGATTTATAAATGGGTATTGTTATCATGCCGAGCAGTAAAAAAGAAAAATGCAGTTGCGGGATTTATTCTGTCAGGTTCTCTGATCAGTTTCATTTATCATACGCGCCGGGATTGATTGTCGTGGTGAGTTGCGAGCGATTGCCCCCGGGTTTTTTGATAAAATACAAATTACGCTGAGCTTCAATAGGGCTTTGTATTCTAAGGCTGTGAAATGCCGGTGACGACTGGTCATGCGATCGCAGTGTATGTTCAAAAAAATTTTAATAAAAGCAGAGAAGCTGTTCTGTGCGCCAGGATAAAAGCTGAGCGGCTGGGGTGGCGGGCTGCCGGCCATGGCGGTTTCCGGCAATTTCCCATTAATGAAACAAGGATTGATTAATTAATGAGTACAAACATTGAGAATAAGCCAAAACAAGTGACATGGTTTAATGGTTGCGGCGGACGGATTGGTATCGTGGTCGGGGAAAGCGGTGAGCATGCTTATATCGGCATGGCATTGCGGCATGATGAAGATGATGATGTCGACCATATTATGAAATATGGCGCCAAATTTCCATTGGATGCGGCATTATCGTTACCAGTATCCAAACGTTATACGCAGTCAGAGTCTTAAAAATTAGTAACCTCTGGGCATCTTTGAACAAATAGGCGAGGAAATTAACGATGTATCGCTATGATGAATATGATCAGCAAATAGTCGATGAGCGTGTGAAGCAGTACCGCGATCAGGTGCGCCGTCGTCTTTCCGGTGAATTGACCGAGCAGGAATTTTTGCCGCTGCGGTTGCAGAATGGCTTATATATGCAAATCCATGGCTATATGTTGCGGATTGCCGTGCCGTATGGTTTGATATCTTCGCGGCAGATGCGCATGTTTGCGCATATCGCGCGCAAGTACGATCGCGGTTACGGCCATTTCACAACGCGCCAGAACATTCAGTTCAATTGGCTTAAATTGCAGGATACACCGGACATTCTCGCCGATCTGGCCTCAGTGCAGATGCATGCTATTCAGACCTCCGGTAATTGTGTGCGTAACATCACTTCGGACGAATTTATGGGGGTAGCGCGGGATGAAGTAGTCGATCCGCGTCCGTATGCCGAGATTCTGCGTCAATGGAGTACGTTCCATCCGGAATTCGCCTATTTGCCGCGTAAATTCAAGATTGCCATCAGTGGCGGACAGGAAGATCGCGCAGCCATTTATGCACATGACATCGGTTTGGCGGTAACGAAAAATGCACAAGGCGAGGTTGGATTCCGCGTGCTGGTTGGCGGCGGATTGGGACGTACACCGATCATCGGTAGTGAAGTCTGTGAATTTGTGCCCTGGCAGCATATTTTGACGTATGTGGAATCGATTCTGCGTATCTATAACCAATACGGCCGCCGTGATAACAAATACAAAGCACGTATCAAGATTCTGGTTAAAGCGCTGGGAATCGATGAATTCAAGCGTCAGGTGGAAGCCGACTGGGCGGATTTAAAGGATGGTCCGGGTACATTGACCAGCGAGGAAGTTAATCGTGTCGCGTCATTCTTTACTGATCCCGCTTATGAAACATTACCCGATCACGATTCGAAGTTGAACGAATTCAAGGCCGATAGCCGTTCATTCTCGCATTGGTTGCAGCATAACGTGAAGCCGCACCGGGTTCCCGGTTATGCGATCGTAGTTCTGTCCTTGAAAAAGCCAGGCAATGCGCCGGGCGATGCAACAGCCGAGCAAATGGACTTTGTTGCGGATCTGGCGGACCGCTACAGCTTCGGCGAATTGCGCATCACGCATAAACAAAACTTGGTGCTGGCGGATGTGCGGCAAAAGGATTTGGTCAGTTTGTGGCAAGAAGCCTCGGCGCAAGAGTTGACCACCCCAAATATCGGAATGCTGACGGATATTATCAGTTGCCCGGGCGCTGAATTTTGCACCTTGGCCAATGCGCGTTCGATTCCTTTGGCTAAATTGATTGCCGAGCGTTTTGAAGATTTGGATTATCAATATGATATCGGTGAGATTACGCTGAACATCTCCGGTTGCGTCAATGCTTGCGGTCAACATCATATCGGCAATATTGGCATCACCGGTGTGGAAAAGAAAGATCACGACGAGTGGTATCAGGTATCGATCGGCGGTTCCGAAGGCAACGACAGCTCGATCAGCAAGATTATCGGTCCGTCCTTTACTTTCCATCAAGTGCCGGAAGTGATTGAACGGCTCGTGCAAGTCTATTTGCGCGAGCGCACTGAAGACGAACGCTTTATCGATACGGTGCGTCGCATCGGCCATGCGCCTTTCAAGGATCATGTGTATGCGACTGATTTCAGTGTGCAGGAAGAAGAAGTTGCCGACAAGCATAGCGTGGCGCCGGCACAGTATGATGTGCCGTATTTTTCACCGAGGTTTTGATTAGAATATGATTATCAAGAATAAAGCCATTGTTGCAGATGATTGGACGGTGTTGCGGCTGCAAGAAAATGAGGCAGCCGAAAGCGTTCATGTCGCGGCAGGGAAAATCATCGTGCCGTTGAAAGTATGGCAAGCGCAACGCGATGTGTTGCAGCAGCGCGAGGAAATCGGCGTATGGCTGGCGAGTGATGAGCGTCCCGAAGCATTGAAAGAGGACATAAAAAAATTCACCGTGATTGCGGTGGATTTTCCCAAATTTTCCGATGGCCGCGGTTATTCAATTGCCTTTAATCTGCGCGTGCGCTTGGGTTATACCGGAGAATTGCGTGCGATTGGCGACGTACTGCGCGATCAGTTGTTTTATATGCAGCGCGTGGGTTTTGATGCCTTTGCGCCGCGTCCGGACCGGAAGATTGAAGACGCCCTCAAAGGGTTGAGCGATTTTTCCGAGGTGTATCAAACTTCTTTTGATCCAAAGCTGCCGCTGTTCCGGCGCGTGCAACGCAAGGGAAGTCAGGCGGAAAACAGTCAATGAGCGGCTTGCAGCAAAAAATCGAACAGGTTATTGCAGTTCTGACCGAAACAATTCGTGACTTTTCGCCGGTTGCGTTTGCCAACAGCTTGGGGGCCGAGGATATGGTGTTGACCGATATTATCGACCGCCACCAACTCGCGATCGAAATGTTCAGTCTGGATACCGGGCGTTTGCCGCAAGAAACCTATGATTTGATGCAAATCGTGCGGGAGCGCTACAAGACGCCGTTGCGTATCTATTTTCCCAACGTGAAACAGGTTGAAGCCTATATCGCCGAACACGGTGTCAACGGGTTTTATGACAGTATCGAGTTGCGCAAGGCCTGCTGCCATATCCGCAAAGTCGAGCCGTTGCGCCGTGCCTTGCAGGGTAAACGCGCCTGGGTAACCGGCATTAGAAGCGAACAAGCCTCGACACGTTCAAATTTGAAAGTATCTGCTTATGATATGGACAATCGCATGCAGAAGGTGAATTCATTGCTGGATTGGTCCAATGCGGAAGTCTGGGAATATCTCAAGCACTATGACGTGCCTTATAACAAGCTGCACGACAAATTTTATCCCAGCATCGGCTGCGCGCCTTGCACCCGTGCCATTACCCCAGGGGAAGATATCCGCTCTGGGCGCTGGTGGTGGGAAGCCCCGGAAACCAAGGAATGCGGACTGCATACGAGTAAGGTTGTTCCCATAAAATAAACGCTTGCAATTCAGCGTGACTCCTGCGTTGTAAGTCATCCCGGTTTGTCCGAAATAAATTTAACTGTACGTTCAAAAAGTAGAATGAGTAATCATCCTTTCAGTCATCTGGATGCGCTGGAAAGCGAAGCCATCCATATCATGCGTGAAGTGGCGGCGGAATGCGCCAATCCCGTTTTGCTGTTTTCCGGCGGTAAGGATTCGATCGTTTTGCTGCGCCTGGCTGAGAAGGCCTTCCGCCCCGGCCGCTTTCCGTTTCCGCTGATGCACATCGATACCGAACACAACTTTCCCGAAGTGATTGCGTTCCGCGATCATCGCGCGAAAGAATTGGGCGAACGGCTGATCGTGCGCAGCATGGAGGATTCGATCAAGAAGGGGCGCGTAGTGCTGCGTTCCGAGACGCAGAGCCGTAATGCTTTTCAATCGGTAACGTTGCTGGACGCCATTGCGGAATTCAAATTCGACGCTTGTATCGGCGGTGCGCGCCGCGATGAAGAAAAAGCGCGCGCCAAGGAGCGGATTTTCTCTTTCCGCGATGAGTTCGGGCAGTGGGATCCCAAGAATCAACGTCCGGAATTATGGGATATCTATAACACCCGTACGCATCCGGGAGAGAATATCCGCGTTTTCCCAATCAGCAACTGGACGGAACTGGATGTCTGGGAATATATCGCGCGCGAGAAACTGGAAGTGCCCGAGATCTATTTCGCCCATTCGCGCGAGGTGATCCGTCGTGCTGCCGGCCTGCTGCCGGTTTCTCATCTGGTGCAACCACAAGCAGGAGAAAAAACCGAGCATATCACGGTGCGTTTCCGCACCGTGGGTGATATGAGCTGCACCTGTCCGGTGGAATCGGCTGCGGCGACTGTCGAGGCGATCATTGCGGAAACCGCGATGACGCGCATTACCGAACGCGGCGCGACGCGCATGGATGATCAGACATCGGAAGCATCGATGGAGCCTCGCAAGAAAGAGGGATACTTCTAGGGAAGCTCTGAAAAACTACTGCGCTCGGCCATGCTGCGTTGAAATCAAGTTTAAAATGCTCATTTACACCTCGTAAACTGGGCTTTTTCACCTGATTCCGCCTTACCTGACCGTCGCTCGCTACCTTTTTCAGAGCTTCCCTAGGAAATAGCTGCGTTAGTGGTATGGCACAGACTCATCCAAGTTGTGTGTGCGCCAATCAATTCTTACTAATTTTTTTATGGCATTAGTCATTTCCAGAAGGTTTCCAAATGTCGGCGATTGAAAAGATTTCACTTGATCAAACCGGATTGTTGCGTTTTATTACTGCCGGGAGTGTGGACGACGGCAAAAGCACGTTGATCGGCCGCTTACTGCACGACTCTAAGTCCATTTTTGAAGATCAGCTGACGTCTATTACCAATACGACGCGTAAACGCGGTGCGGAGGGTGTCGATCTATCCTTATTGACCGATGGCTTGCAAGCGGAACGGGAACAAGGAATTACCATCGATGTGGCCTACCGCTATTTCGCCACGCCCAAACGCAAGTTCATCATCGCCGATACCCCCGGGCACGAACAATACACCCGCAACATGGTGACCGGCGCATCGACCGCGAATCTGGCGATTATCCTGATCGATGCGCGCAAGGGTGTGCTGACGCAATCGCGCCGCCATGCCTACCTGGCCAGTTTGGTCGGAATTCCGCATCTGGTGGTGGCAGTCAATAAAATGGATCTGGTGGATTATTCGCAAGCGGTTTTTGACAAAATTTGCAGCGACTTCGGCGCTTTTGCAGAGAAGCTCAATCTGCGGAATATCGTTTATATCCCGATGTCGGCGCTGAATGGCGACATGGTGGTGGAACGCGGCGAACATCTGGATTGGTATCAAGGTTCCACCCTGATGGATTTGCTCGAAACGGTATCGATTGAAGATGACATCAACCGGGAGGATTTCCGTTTCCCGGTGCAATGGGTATGCCGCCCGCAAACGAAGGAATTGCACGACTTTCGCGGTTACATGGGGCGCATTGAATCGGGCTCGGTGCGCACAGGTGACGCGGTCACCGTGTTGCCATCGGGCTTAAGTTCGCGCATCAAGGAAATTCTCGTGTACGAGGGGCCGCTTGCAGAAGCGTTTGCGCCACAATCGGTTACGCTGACCATTGAAGATCATCTGGATATTTCCCGCGGCGATATGCTGGTGAAGACGAGTGATACCCCGCAAGCGACCAAAGCGTTCGACGCGATGCTGTGCTGGCTTTCCGAGCAACCACTCGATTTGAACCGGAAATATTTGATTAAGCAAACGACTCGCGTTGTTAAAGCCGTAATCAGCCGGATCGATTACCGCATCGACGTCAATTCGATGGCGCAGGAAGCGGTTAATATGCTCAAAATGAATGACATTGCGCGTGTTGGATTGAAAGTGCAACAGCCGCTGGTTTGTGACGATTATGCACGCAACCGTGCCACCGGCTGTTTTATCGTTATTGATGAAAGCAGTAATAATACCGTGGCTGCCGGAATGATTTTGCCGTCTGACCGGGCAGCATAAATAACGCAAAGTCGAATGATCGCTTGATAACTGCTGTTTATCCGGACGAAAGTAAAACTGAGCTTGTGTTTAATATTGCTGTGCTTATGCTCTGTAAATTGGCGGGAAATGCATAGCGGCCGTAGCGCGGATTGCTAAGTAATATCGAATCAATTATGCGATTAATTCGCGGATGCGGGTAGAATACCGGCTGTAATACGTCGGGCCTAAACTACAAAAAATATTAAATCAAGCTAACACTATGAATTTAATAAAAGAACAGAATAAGAAACTGAAGGGATTTACCATCCTGGTCGTGGAAGATAACGAGTTGAACCAGCAAGTGGCCAAAGGCCTGCTGGAATATAACGGTGCAACGGTAGCTATAGCCAATCACGGCAAAGAAGCCTTGGAAATGTTGAGTGAAGGGCCCTTTGATTGCATCCTGATGGATGTTCAAATGCCGGTGATGGATGGTTTGGAGGCCACACAATTGATCCGCGCCAACCCGGAATGTTCGGAGGCATTGATCATCGCCGTGACAGCCAATGCCGATGAGCATCACAGAGACTTATGCCGGAACGCGGGCATGGATGATTTTCTGGCGAAACCGATTGATCCGGAACGATTGGTCGATACGCTGTTGAAGTGGTTGATACCAAAGCAGGATGTGTTAATGCCGTGAGCCTTAAAAGATAAACAATGAAAGCTTTTCCTGATGAATTGGCGGTATTGTTTGCACATTAACTAAGTTTCGGGATGAATAAAGAAAAGCCGATACGTGTGCTGGTGCTCGATGATGACAAATTTATGCTCGAGTTTGTCAGTCATTTGCTCAGGGAATTGGGTGTCAGTGAGGTGCTGGTTGCCGAGGATGGCAAGGCTGGTTTGTTTGTTCTGTCTGCGCAAGTCACCGCGATTGATCTGCTGATTTGTGATATAGAAATGCCGGGCATGGATGGTATCGAGTTTCTGCGCAATATTGCGGATCAATATTACAGCGGCAAGATTGTGTTGTTTTCCAGTGTGGATCCCGATTTGCTCAAAGCAACGGAACGCTTGGCTTCTGTACGTGGGTTGAATGTCATCGGCACGCTGACGAAACCGGTGACAGTGGGCGCTCTGGCAACCATTTTGGAGCAGTTGTCGACACCCAATTCAAAGCACACCGATCTTACCCGGATACGGCAGATCTTTACTGTGGATGAGATTCAGCAGGCCCTGGCGGCGGAACAGATTGATTTGTTTTATCAACCTAAGATTGCTGTTTCCAGTGGCCGTGTTACCAGTGTCGAATGTTTGGTACGCTGGCGTCATGCGCAATACGGATATGTTTCTCCCGATAATTTCATTCCGGTGATCGAGCAAAGCGGATTGATCAATGATTTTACGTGCGATGTATTAAGGAAGTCTGCTCGACAATTGGATTTGTGGTTGCAACAAGGATTTGACTTAAAAGTTTCTGTCAACGTTTCGATGGAAAATCTGGATCGGTTTAATTTGCCGGAGATTTATGAATCGGCGGTGCGTGAGTGTTTTGTGCCGATTGACCGGATAACGCTGGAAATTACCGAAGGCAAACTGGGAAAGGATTTTGCGCAATCCTTGGACATTCTCACGCGGCTTAGACTGAAGGGATTCGGATTGGCTATCGATGATTTCGGTATCGGCTATTCATCGATGGAAACACTGAAGCACATGCCTTTTACCGAACTCAAAGTTGACCGGATTTTCGCGCATGGGGCAACGAAGGATCCGGCTACGCGTGCCATACTGGAGTCGAGTATAAAATTAGGTAAGGCGCTTGGCCTGAATGTAGTTGTGGAGGGCATAGAAGCCGAAACGGATTACCAGCTGGCGGCAGCACTCGGATGCGACGAAATTCAAGGTTTTTTTATTGCCAAACCGATGCTGGGCGGTGAGTTTACCGAATGGTTATCTGCTTATGAAAAAAACAAATGATGGACGGTTCAGCTAGGATCTCAAACCATAAACCAGCAGTAGTTGGCGGTATGATCGGAGATCATTGCCGGATCGTATAGAATTGCGTAACAAGAGACTAATTTATTGAGAATATGACAAAAATGGATGCAACGCCGCACACACAACCAGAAGCAATCGCTGATTCAGCAAATTTTAGTTTTGGCTTTACCATCGCCGATCTCTACCGGCGCAGCGGTTTGGTCAAATTGGATCAAGTTTTTCTGGATTTTCTCCACGCTGGCGATGAAGCGCTGTATAAAAAACTCGAACACGCGCGCGCGCATCCTGGCGATTTGCAACCCAAAGACGAATCCGCGTTATTGATCGAGATTGCACCTTGGCTGGAAGACTTTGTTGCACGGTTATTCAATATCGAGGCTGAAGTTCAACAATTGGCGGCACGGCATCACGAACTGGCGCCGCTGTATTTTTGCAAACGGCAATTTGTGCAACGCCGCGCCAAAGGGAAAGTGAGCGACGAAGAATTGGCAACCATCGATGGTTTTGCGTTGGAAAAAGAACTGGAAAAAGAATTTGGCGCAGCTTTCTCGGAACTTGTTTTTGCTACTCATGTTGCCCAATGGATGGATGCGGAGACTGAAAACGAAGCCCGTCTGAACAAGGCACTGCACTATGCCGCCTGGGCATTGCGCACACCGGCCGGGCAACAGCATACGCAGCAGGGCATTCTATTCAAGACGCCCGCCAAACTGGATTTTCAGCACTTGTTGTCCTTGCACACCGACGAATCGGCGGGATATCCGTTGCACAGCCTGGGGCATTTGCGCGAACGCAACGGCTTTGCATTGACCGATGACGGCACCGATCTGATGGGTGCGCTCGACGAAGCCAATTATTGCATTTGGTGCCACGAACAAGGCAAGGATTCCTGCTCGAAAGGCTTTAAACAAAAACCCAAAACCCCGGATGAGCCGGTAACCTTCAAGAAAAGTGAATTGGGCGCGCTGCTGGCGGGTTGTCCGCTGGAGGAGCGCATTTCCGAGTTTCATAAACTGAAAACGCAAGGCGTCGCGGTAGGAAGTCTGGCGATGATCGTGCTGGACAATCCGATGTGCGCCGGTACCGGTCATCGCATTTGCAACGATTGCATGAAATCGTGCATTTATCAGAAACAGGATCCGGTCGATATTCCGCAAGCCGAAACCCGCACACTGAAAGATGTGCTGGCGTTGCCGTGGGGCTATGAGATTTACAGTCTGCTGACCCGCTGGAATCCGCTGAATCTGCGCCGTCCGGTGCCGAAAGCGGCATCCGGCCGCAAGGTTCTGGTGGTCGGCATGGGACCGGCCGGGTATACGCTGGCGCATCATTTGATGAACGAGGGGCATACCGTGGTCGGTATCGACGGTCTTAAGATTGAACCGCTGCCGGAGGATATTTCCGGAGTTGATGCGCGAGGCGGGCGCGTGCCGTTCAAAGCGATCCGTTCCGCCAGCGCCTTGGAAGAGAATTTAGACGAGCGCATGCCGGGCGGTTTTGGCGGCGTCGCCGAATATGGCATTACTGTGCGCTGGAATAAGAACTTTCTGAAATTAATCCGTTTGCTGCTTGAACGCAGAGAGGAGTTTGCTTTGTTCGGCGGTGTACGTTTCGGAGGTACATTGACCACTGACGATGCATTTGCGCTGGGATTCGATCACGTCGCACTAGCGGCGGGCGCCGGGCGTCCGACGGTGCTCAACATGCCAAACGGCCTAGCGCGCGGCGTGCGTGCGGCGTCGGATTTCCTCATGGGGCTGCAATTGACCGGTGCGGCGCAAAGCGATTCGATCGCCAATATGCAATTGCGCTTGCCGGTCGTGGTGATCGGCGGTGGCTTGACCGCCATCGATACGGCAACTGAAGCGCTGGCGTATTATCCGGTGCAAGTGGAAAAATTCCTCAAGCGCTATGAAATTCTCACGGTCGTGCAAAGCGAGGCTGCGATCCGGGACACTTGGGATGAGGAAGAAAAAGCCATCGCGGATGAATTCCTGAATCATGCGCGCGCCATCCGTGCCGAGCGTCAAGCTGCGGAACAGGAGGGACGGGCGGCGAATGTCATCGGTTTGCTGCAATCCTGGGGAGGCGCAACGATTGCATATCGCAAACGCTTGATCGACAGTCCTTCCTATACATTGAATCATGAAGAAGTTGAAAAAGCGCTGGAAGAAGGCATTTGGTTCGCCGAAGGCATGACGCCGGTACGCGTCGATGTCGATGTTTGGGGGCATACGCAATCGGTGCGTTTTGCTGTGCAAAAACGCGATGAAGCCGGAGAATGGCACGATGCCGGTGAAGTGCAATTAGCGGCACGCGCCTTGCTGGTGGCGGCTGGTACGCAGCCGAATACCGTGCTGGCGCGCGAAGATGACAAAACCTATCAACTCGATGGCCGTTACTTCAATGCTTGCGACGAAGAGGGTAATCCGGTCAAGCCAACGTACGCCAATCCCAAACCGGATTATCCGGCCGTTCTGCTGAGCCGTTACAAGGATGCGCAAGATGGTCGTTTCATCAGTTTCTTCGGCGATTTGCATCCTTCGTTCTCGGGTAACGTGGTCAAAGCCATGTCCAGCGCGAAACAAGGTTATCCGGTGGTCAGTCGCGTGCTGGAGCGGGTTAAACCGGCGTCAAACGAATCCGCGCAGCAATTTTTTAACGGGCTGAACCGGCAATTGCGGCCGATTGTGCATAAAGTGGAAAGACTGGCGCCTAATATTATTGAAGTGATTGTTCATGCACCTATGGCGGCGGAACATTTTCAGCCCGGTCAGTTTTACCGCTTCCAGAATTTTGCCACACATGCCCCGATCAGTAATGATACCCGGTTGGCAATGGAAGGCTTGGCGCTGACCGGCGCATCGGTGGATCTCAAGCAAGGTCTGGTTTCGCTGATTGTGCTGGAAATGGGCGGCTCCTCCAATCTGTGCGCCACGCTGAAACCGGGCGAACCGGTCATTTTGATGGGGCCAACCGGCACACCGACGGAAATCCCATCGCATGAGACCGTGGTGTTAGTGGGTGGTGGTTTGGGTAATGCCGTGTTGTTCTCCATCGGTGCTGCCGCTCGCGCAGCCGGATCCAAAGTGCTGTATTTCGCCGGTTACAAGAAACTGGTGGATCGCTATAAAGTGGCTGAAATTGAAGCAGCTGCCGACATTGTAGTGTGGTGCTGTGACGAAGCGCCCGGATTTACGCCTACCCGTCCGCAAGACAAAAGTTTTACCGGAAACATTGTACAGGCTATGGTGGCTTATGCCAGCGGTGAGTTGGGTGAACAGCCAGTGGCTTTGGCGGATGCCGGGCATATCATTGCCATCGGTTCCGATCGCATGATGGCGGCTGTCGGCGTGGCGCGCCACAATCAGTTAAAGCCTTATCTGAAAGCAGATCATTTCGCCATCGGCTCAATCAATTCACCGATGCAATGCATGATGAAGGAGATTTGTGCGCAATGCTTACAACCGCACGAAGATCCGGAAACCGGCAAGATTACTTACGTGTTTTCTTGCTACAATCAAGATCAACCATTGGATCAAGTCGACTTCCCAGGATTGGCAATGCGTTTGCGCCAGAATACTGTGCAAGAGAAGCTGACTAGCCGTTGGATCGATCGTTGTTTAAAAATCGGAGTATGAAACCAAGTGATTGAGATTGACGAAGTGGAAAAAGGAGCGTTTCCGGATGAGTCATTACCGGTCGATATGGCCGTCATGCGCCGGATGTTTCATGACAATCCGGCACTGGTGCGTAAATTCGGCCTTAAATTCATTGAAGTAGCCACTGACACGTTAGTGGAGATGAAAGCGGCGCAAGCCGGGAAAGATTTGCTGGCGCTAGGCCGCTTAGGCCACAAATTGAAATCTTCCGCCAGAACGATCGGTGCTTCGGGTTTTGCCGATTTATGCGAAGCGCTGGAAAAAGCGGGTACAGAGAATAACTGGTCCGGTGCGGAATCGTTAATGGCCGAGATTCCTGTTCTGCTGGAACGGATTACACAACAACTGGAAAACGAATTCAGCAACATGAGCGAGTAAACATCACGGCAGAAACCGCGCGTTGTTTTGGTGGCAGCTCACGAATAAACACTGTGTGACCGAGCAGCCGATCTCATCCATCGCATGTCGTGTTCATGTGTTGCCATTATCACTACAAAAAACTTGGTGAATCATCAGAGAGTCCCACTGTATCAAGTTTTTCCTGATGCAATTAATGCATCTCAGGCAAATTGATTTATAATCCGCAATTCATTAAAAAATTAAGCACAATTTTAGTTTTTATTTGCCAGCAAGCTGGCAAGAAAAGGGAGATCATCAATGCATATAGGCATACCCGCAGAGATTCGCGGCGGAGAAACGCGTGTAGCAGCTACACCGGAGACCGTGAAAAAATATACTGCCAAGGGTGTTCATAAAGTTTCAGTGCAATCAGGTGCCGGAGCAGGTGCCAGTATACCGGACTCAGCTTATCAGGAAGCCGGTGCGACGATTGTCACAGATGCGGCTGAATTGTACGCGCAAGCACAGATTGTACTCAAAGTACGTGGCCCGGAACCGGGTGAATTGGCCATGATGCGTAAGGATGCGGTGTTGCTGGGATTATTGTCGCCGCATCATAAGGAAAGTGTCGATGCGCTGACACAGCATGGATTGACTGCATTTGCGATGGAAAAACTGCCGCGCATTTCACGGGCTCAGAATATGGATGTTTTGTCGTCTCAGGCCAACATTGCAGGCTATAAAGCGGTAATCATGGCGGCCAATGTCTATCAAAAATTTTTCCCCATGCTGATGACCGCAGCAGGTACTGTCAAGGCTGCGCGGGTTCTGGTTCTGGGTGCAGGTGTTGCCGGTCTGCAAGCAATTGCGACAGCGAAAAGATTGGGAGCCGTGGTTGAAGCCTTTGATGTGCGTCCGGCGGTGAAAGAGCAAGTCGAAAGCTTGGGTGCCAAGTTTGTAGAAGTGCCACTCAGCGACGAAGAAAAAGCCAAAGCGGAAACAGCGGGCGGCTATGCGACTGAGATGTCGGATGATTACAAACGCCGCCAAGGTGAATTGGTGCACGAGCGTGCGATGGCGGCGGATATCATCATCACCACCGCGTTAATCCCCGGACGCCCGGCGCCTGTTCTGATCAAGGAAGAAACCGTCCGGGCGATGAAACCGGGTTCGGTGATCGTCGATATGGCGGTGGAAGCCGGTGGTAATTGCCCGCTATCGGAATTGAACAGCACGGTCGTCAAACATGGTGTGCATCTGATCGGTATTGCGAATCTGCCCGGTTTGGTGGCAGCGGATGCCAGCACCTTGTACGCGCGCAATCTGATGAATTTTCTGAATCTGATGCTTGATCCGGCAAGCGGTGAATTAAAAATAGATCGTGCGGATGAGATCATTGCGGGAACATTACTGTGCGGCGGCGGAGAAATCGCCGCTAAGTCATAATTTAAAGGAGTAATCATGATTGGTGAAGTCGATCCGGTGATTGTCAATTTAACGGTCTTTGTGCTGGCAATTTTTGTCGGCTACCACGTGGTGTGGAACGTCACACCGGCGTTGCACACCCCGCTCATGTCGGTAACCAATGCCATTTCCGGCATTATTCTGGTTGGTGCCATGCTGGCGGCGGGCCCTGCGGAAACCGATTGGGGTGTCTGGTTGGGCGCCGCAGCAGTTACACTGGCGGCGATTAATGTGTTCGGCGGGTTTCTGGTGAGTCAACGCATGCTGGAAATGTTCAAGAAAAAAGATAAAAAAGGAAATGCCTAAATGTCAGCCAATATGGTCGCACTTGCATATTTAGTCGCTTCGGTATTCTTCATACTGGCGCTGAAAGGTCTCAGTTCACCTGAGTCTGCGCGCCGCGGCAACCTGTTCGGAATGATCGGCATGGCAATCGCTGTTGCCACAACGCTGACACTGACTCAGAACTGGATTTTGATTTTAAGTTGTATCGCTGTGGGCGGCGTGATCGGTGCCATTGTCGCGCAACGCGTGCAAATGACCGCGATGCCGGAACTGGTTGCGTTCATGCACTCCTTGGTGGGTTTGGCGGCGGTTTTTATTGCGATTGCCGCAGTCAATAATCCGGTTTCGTTCGGATTGCCCGAAGTGTTACCAGCGGGCAGTAAGCTGGAATTATTCTTGGGTACATTCATCGGCGCCATGACATGGTCGGGTTCCGTTATTGCATTCCTGAAGTTGTCCGGACGTATGAGCGGCACGCCAATTGTATTTGCTGGCCAGCATGCGCTGAATTTAATTTTGGCGCTGATGATGGTTGGTTTCGGGTTGTGGTTTTTCTTCAGCGAAATCACCAACTGGAACGCGTTTGTCGCCATGACAGCCATTGCTTTTGTATTGGGATTCCTGATCATTATCCCGATCGGTGGCGCGGATATGCCGGTGGTGATTTCCATGTTGAACTCGTATTCCGGATGGGCGGCTGCCGGTATCGGTTTTTCGTTGGGCAATCCGATGTTGATCATTGCCGGATCGTTGGTTGGTAGTTCCGGTGCGATTCTCTCCTATATCATGTGTAAGGCGATGAATCGCCCGTTCTTGTCCGTTATCTTGGGTGGGTTTGGCAGCGATGGTGGTACTGCGGCAGCGGACAGCGGGGTACAAAAAACCTACCGCAGCGGCAGTGCTGACGATGCAGCATTCCTGATGGGAAATGCCGATAGCGTTATTATCGTGCCGGGTTATGGCTTGGCGGTTGCCAGAGCGCAGCATGCGGTTAAGGAATTGGCCGAGAAGTTGCACGAGAAAGGAGTAAATGTGCGTTTTGCCATCCATCCTGTTGCCGGACGTATGCCGGGTCATATGAACGTATTGCTGGCAGAAGCTGAGATCCCTTACGAGCAAGTTCAGGAAATGGAAGAGATCAATAGCGATTTTTCGAATACCGATGTGGTTTTGGTGTTGGGGGCGAATGATGTGGTAAATCCAGCCGCCTATGTTTCCGGTAGCCCAATCTATGGCATGCCGATATTGGATGCGCACAAGGCGCGTACGGTAATGGTAGTCAAGCGCAGTATGGCTGTGGGCTATGCCGGTCTTGATAACGACCTATTCTATATGGATAAGACCATGATGATTTTTGGCGATGCCAAGAAAGTCGTTGAAAATATGGTTAAGGCCCTGTGATGTAAAGAATTAAGGTCTAGAAAGAAGGCGCAATTATTGAGTTAATTGCGCCTTTTTGTTTTTATCGCCAGTTAAATCATTGCGCTACAGATTCAAGATCATTGAATGGATGAGGTTTGGCAATACCGAATCCTTGCGCATAATCCACTCCGATTTCCCGCAGCGTTGCAGTAATATCATCTGTTTCAACCATCTCAGCAATTGTTTGAGTACCTGCTTCAGTAGCAAACTGCTGAATACTTTTTATTCTGGCTAAGTCATCTTCGTCGCGCAGTATATTGCAAACGATGCCCCCGTCAATTTTCAGATAATCGATTTTTATCTTATCAAGCAGACTGAATGATTCAGGAGCTTCGGTGAAACTGCATAGTGATACCAAGCACCCTAATTCGCGAATCTTTTTGGCAAACGCAGCGGTATCGGCTAAATTGGCTTCTGCATCGGAGATCTCGATCTCAAAGCAGATATTGGCAGCGGGAACTCCCGTTCTTTTTAATAAATCTTGAACAAAACCGGGGAGGTCTTGGTCACTCAGAGAATCTTTGGCAACATTCAGATAAAAGACTGAATTGGCTTTGGGGTGACCGGATAGCCAGTGGATGATGTGATTGATAATCCAGCGATCCAATTTCGGCATCATTTTGAATTGATCGACAAGCGGCAAGAATGAGCCTGGTGGCATCAAATTATTTTCTTCTTCGTGCATGCGGATCAGAATTTCGTAATGAGAAGCGGAAGAAACTGAGGGTTTGATCGGGACTATTTTTTGGCAGTATAAGTTGAATTCTCCACCTTCGATTGCCTGTGCAATGCGGTTTGCTGTAACACCCGATTTAGATGTTTGCGTGCTGAGCTGAAAGGTTGCCTCATTTTTATTCTCTATTGCATTGGATTTCTTCGCTTCCGGTTTTGGTGCGTTATCTACTTTGTTATTTTTTGCCGAGATGCGGCTTTTTTCCTGAGCGCGTGGTGTGTGCAGCGTATAGAAACCAATCGTTTTTCCCTTATTATCTAAATGTGGCAGGTACTGTTCTGTGAAAATGTAAGGAAATCCTTTGGTAGATTTAAGGATGCGTTCATTATGAACGGTTTTTCCGGATAAGATTTCTTCGATACGATTCTGGATATCCGAGAGAAATTCTTCATTAGAAAACTCTTTTATGTGTCGGCCATCGATTTGATCCGGTTTTAATCCGAACCAGCGGCGGAATATCCGGTTGTGGTAGCGGCAGCGTAGATCAGTATTGAAATAAGCCAACATAACTGGAATATTTTCATCAATAAACTGTGATTTTATTTTATTCTCAGATGCGGTTTTCTCAGCCCATAACCGGTGTTTGATCTCATTTCCGAGTCTTTCCTTGCTGATAGTGAGCTGATCGGAAAGATTCCGGATAGTTTTCTCTGTACGTGCTATCTGAATGATTGTGATTGAAATTGTGAAAATCAGTGAGGACCATAATGTTGCTCGCCAATGCGATGCAATTTCGCCAATAAAAAAAGCGTCAGCTATCAGGATGGCAGCGAGAGTCAACGCAATGCTGATTGCTAAATAGGGCTTAACGCTATCAAATAAAGAAGTTTTTTGCATGATAATTCCTTATTCCGGAGAGCCGAGATTCATGATGGTGATTTGGCTATGAGTAAAGTTAGAGCCGCTATAATGTTCATTTTGATTTAGGCTTAGTGTTTCTCGCTGTAAGTAGAAAGGGGTTTGGTGATAAGCCAGAATTTCCATAAGTTTGAACGAGTGAGCATAAAATTTCGCGTTGAGGTGTCATCGAGTGCTGTAATCGTCAATTGATCGATTTTCCCTTGCTTAAGTGCTGCGTGTAACGGAGAAAACCAGTCTTTTTCCATCGCTGCAAGTGTTTCGCGCCAGCTATAAGCATTCCGATATTTGGCTTTTCCCCGGAGTGAATCCAATACCACGAGGTGATCGCCTTGCGGTTGAGTCATTAGCCATTCATTAGCATTCGCCGGTAGCTTTGAATACTTGGTGGTGCTAACCAATGCTAATGCATGGACAAAATCATCATTACTCCATATATGGGTATAAGGTGATTGGATCGATTGCGGCGATTTTCCGCCTCCCCACAACCAAACGCTATTAATGGCTAATTCGCCGCGTGATTCGCGCGCCAGATTGATTGAGTGTTCATGTAACAACATCTGAATTTCATTGAAAATTTTATGCCATATATTGCTATCAATCCCAGATGGCAGGAAATTATTGATGTTTCTGCATGTTACCTGCCCCAGCGTATATGTTCGCATATCTGGTATTTTCGATAACTGCAGATACCACCTATCGGGCCGTAACGGCAAGAGTGCGCAATTGTAGTCAGCAAGATTATGATTTAGATCTTGTGTCAATTCCTTGGCTTCTTCTTTAGTGATCTGGAAAGCCTGGCTATCAGCTAACATGATGTGATTCTGTTCAATGCGGAGATGGACAGGATCGGCACGTATCCAGAAATCTTTACTTGCTGCTAAGTCAGGAGCGTCCATGTGCAACATCATTGCTGCAATCGGCCAATCGTTTTGCTGTTGTGCAATATTAAACTGCCGGCACAGCCAAATTTCCATTTCTTGTGCTGGGTCTACTGTCGAAACACTCTTTGACAACAGTGCTTCCAGGTGATGAACCGGTAATTCATTATAAATATTGATCTGTACTGCGTCAGGCCAAAACAAATTGGGTATGAGGATGTTTAAATTCATTATAGAAGAATTGTTTACGGCTATTTTAAATTTTCTGATTAGAATGGGATCAGCATTGGCAAAGAATGCAGTCTCTCTTGTGTCTATCGTAGAAAGGCATCCTGTTTGACGTATAATGATCAGCTAGTTTAAGCCCATACAAGAGTAAAAGGTTTTTCTTGTAATGAGATTAATGGTACGGTTGAATAGTTTTTGCGAAATATTGCTTGCAACCTAGACTTAATTATAAATTGTATTTGAATACTTGGAGATGTCATGTATCAGCATATAAAGATACCTCATGATGGAGAAAAAATTCAGATCGGTCATGATAATTCATTGAGAGTACCTAATAATCCAATCATTCCATTTATCGAAGGAGATGGTATTGGTATCGATATCACCCCGGTAATGCGCAAAGTTGTGGATTCGGCGGTTGAGAAAGCGTATGGAGGAAAGCGTAAGATTTCTTGGATGGAGATCTATGCGGGCGAGAAAGCAACGCAAATTTATGGATCCGATGTATGGTTGCCGGAAGAAACTTTGCGAGCGGCTCAAGAATTTGTGGTTTCCATTAAAGGTCCGCTCACAACTCCAGTGGGTGGGGGTATTCGTTCGATTAATGTAGCGTTGCGTCAGCAGCTGGATTTATACATCTGTTTGCGGCCTGTGCGCTATTTTAGTGGCGTCCCTAGTCCGGTTAAGAATCCGGAAAAAACAGACATGATCATTTTCCGGGAAAATTCTGAAGATATCTATGCCGGCATTGAGTGGGAAGCGGAATCTGAGTCTGCCAAAAAAGTAATTAATTTCTTGGTGAAAGATATGGGGGTAACGAGTATACGTTTTCCTCAAACCTCTGGTATTGGTATCAAGCCTGTATCGAGGGAAGGCACGGAGCGTTTTGTGCGCAAAGCTATTCAGTATGCGATAGACAATAAGCGCCGGTCCGTGACGCTCGTGCATAAGGGCAATATCATGAAATTTACTGAGGGAGCGTTTAAGAAGTGGAGCTATGCAGTAGCTGCCAAGGAATTTGGAGCAGAGCTGTTGGATGGCGGTCCATGGATGAAATTGCCGCCGGAAAAAGGCGGAATTATTATCAAGGATGTGATCGCGGATGCCTTTCTGCAACAAATTTTATTGCGCCCGGAAGAATATGATGTGGTAGCTACTTTAAATCTGAACGGTGACTATATTTCCGATGCGTTGGCTGCCCAGGTTGGAGGTATCGGCATTGCGCCAGGAGCTAATCTGAGCGATTCAGTCGCAATCTTTGAAGCAACCCATGGTACGGCGCCTAAGTACGCAGGAAAAGATCAGGTCAATCCCGGTTCGATTATATTATCCGCCGAGATGATGTTGCGGCATTTGGGCTGGGTGGAAGCGGCCGATATGATGATCAAAGCGATGGAAACTACCATTCAAAATAAGACAGTTACTTATGACTTCGCACGATTAATGCCAGGCGCCAGACAGGTCTCGTGCTCTGCTTTCGGGAATGAGATGATTAAATATTTAAGCTGATGATAAAAAAATGCCTCTCCCTATAATATAGGAAGAGGCATTATGTCATCAGGTTAAAACCTTATTATTGTCAATAAGTCCTAAACCAGTATTTTATAAAAGTTAAGTGGATTGGATATTAGAGGCTTGTTTTCCTTTCGGTCCTTGAGTGACATCGAAACTCACTTTCTGACCTTCTTTAAGGGTTTTAAAACCAGACATGTTGATTGCTGAGAAGTGTGCGAATAAATCTTCACTGCCATCATCTGGAGTAATAAAACCAAAACCTTTGGAATCGTTGAACCATTTTACTGTACCTGTTGCCATTTCTACTTCCTATATAAAAAACTGGGCCGGAAACCCTAATACTATTTGAATTTCAAGACTATTGACGGATAAAACCTGTACCGCTGAAACTTGAAGTCAAACGCCATTTGCTGTTTTACGCAAATCCAGGGTTAAAGTCAAGAGGTTACGGGGTATTTGTATACCTAGATCTGGTAATTATCTTAAGAGACTTGAAAATTTTGTCGTAATCGTCAAATATGTTTTTCCTAAAAGGAGGTATTTTATTTATGTGGATAATATTTATATATTTATAATGGATAATAGGGATGAGATAGGAATTGTGTGATGATGGAAAGTAACGCAGAAGGCGTTAGACTCGCAGAGGAAAAGGTAAAGCACAAGCCACCTCCGCTGTATAAGATATTATTGTTGAATGATGATTTTACACCGATGGAGTTTGTGATTGAGGTATTAAAGCTATTTTTTTCTATGAATCAGGAGCAAGCAACGCAAATAATGTTAAAGGTGCATACGGAGGGGGTTGGAGTGTGCGGTGTATACCCTAGTGATATTGCGAGTACAAAGGTGAGGCAAGTGGTTGAATTTTCTAGAAAGAATCAGCATCCACTAAGGTGTGTAATGGAGGAAAACTGAAATGATCGCACCCGATTTAGAAGTCAGTTTGCATATGGCGTTTGTGGAATCCAGACAGAAGCGCTATGAATTCATTACAGTAGAGCATTTGCTGTTGGCAATGCTGGATAATGCAAGCGCTGTGGAGGTATTAAATGCTTGTTTGGTTAATATCGAAGAGTTGCGATCAGTATTGCTCGACCACGTTGCACGTCATACTCCAGTGATTAAAGGTAATGAGGATGTTGATACACAGCCGACATTAGGTTTTCAGCGAGTCATTCAGCGCGCCATATTGCATGTTCAGTCGTCGGGAAAGAAAGAAGTTACAGGTGCGAATGTTTTGGTGTCGATATTCGGTGAGAAGGATTCTCATGCTGTTTACTTCTTGCATCAAAGAGGTGTGACACGTTTGGATGTAGTGAATTACATCTCACATAATATCCGCAAAGTGCCGCAGGAGAATGACGCTAAAACCGGGAGCGAAGGAGATACCGAGCATGAATCGAATTCTGGCGGATTGCTCGAAAGTTACACAGTGAATCTTAATCACTTAGCGCTAATCAATAAAATTGACCCGTTAATCGGGCGTGAAAAAGAAATTGAACGTGTTATTCAAACGTTATGCCGGCGCCGTAAAAATAATCCTTTGCTAGTCGGTGAAGCAGGTGTCGGAAAAACGGCCATTGCTGAGGGTTTGGCTAAGCGCATTGTTGATGAAGATGTGCCCGATCTTCTTCTAAAGCACCAGATTTATGCGCTTGATATGGGGGCGTTATTGGCAGGTACCAAATATCGCGGAGATTTCGAACAGCGCTTAAAATCATTGCTAAAACAGCTTACTGATAATCCAAATGCAATTTTGTTCATCGATGAAATTCATACGCTTATTGGTGCAGGCGCTGCATCAGGCGGGGTTTTGGATGCATCGAATTTGCTGAAGCCGGTTTTAAGTTCAGGGCAATTGCGATGTATTGGTGCTACAACTTTTAATGAGTATCGCGGAATCTTCGAGAAAGATCATGCGTTATCAAGGCGTTTCCAGCAAATTGAAGTGAATGAACCGAGTGTTGATGAAACAGTAGCCATTTTACGCGGGCTGAAATCACGTTATGAGCAGCATCACAAAGTTAAATATACTTCAGGTGCATTAATTTCTGCTGCAGAACTGTCAGAACGTTATATTAACGATCGGCATTTGCCGGATAAGGCGATCGATGTGCTTGATGAAGCGGGTGCAGCGCAACGATTATTACCGAAATCCAAGAAACGCAAGGTTATCGGTAAAAGTGAAATTGAAAGCGTGGTGGCAAAAATTGCGCGAATTCCGCCGCAAAATATTTCAACCGATGATCGCAATAAGTTGAAGACACTGGGCCGAGATATGAGAGCAGTTGTTTTTGGCCAGGATAATGCAATTAATGCATTAACGGCGGCGATCAAAATGGCAAGAAGCGGGCTAGGTAATCCACGAAAACCGGTGGGGTGTTTCCTTTTTTCCGGTCCCACGGGTGTTGGGAAAACGGAAGTGGCCAGACAATTGGCTTATGCGCTGGGTATTCATTTACATCGCTTTGATATGTCCGAATACATGGAACGCCACGCAGTGTCTCGCTTGATTGGTGCGCCACCCGGGTATGTCGGGTATGATCAAGGTGGATTATTGACCGAAGCCATGATTAAGCATCCCTATTCGGTTTTATTATTGGATGAGATTGAAAAAGCGCATACAGATATTTTCAATATTCTGCTGCAGGTCATGGATTATGGCACTTTGACGGATAATAATGGCCGTAAAGCCGATTTTCGCAATGTCATCATCATTATGACCACAAATGCAGGCGCCGAATCTTTGAGTAAATCCTCGATTGGATTTACTCAATCAAGATCCGCGGGTGATGAATTGGTCGATATTAAGAAGCTTTTTACGCCTGAGTTTCGCAACCGGCTTGATGCCATTATTTCATTTGCTCCGCTCAATCAAGAGATTATTTTGCAGGTAACCGATAAATTCCTGATTCAACTGGAAACTCAGTTGCACGAGAAGAAAGTGGAAGCAAGCTTTACGGAAAAACTTCGCAAATATCTTGCGAAACATGGCTTCGATCCGCTCATGGGTGCACGTCCAATGGAGCGGTTAATCCAAGACACTATTCGTAGCGCTTTGGCGGACGAATTGCTATTCGGGCAATTGGTCAACGGTGGTAAGGTAACCGTCGATATTGATGATAATGATAAAGTAATACTGTCTTTTGAAGAGGAAGCTGCGATCATTTGATTAATAAGCAGCCACTCTGCAATAGAGTGAAGATCGCCTAAAATATCCAGCGCAGATCACTTGCAAGTAAAATAAGGGAGGTTTCATGAAAATGAACCTCCCTTATTTTTTCGCCATTAACTTGAGATCAGCTATCAGCGTTTCTTCAGGTAATGGTAATATACAAATTTTCTCGGTTTCCAAAAATTTCAAAGGATTGGTATCACCATGTTTTCGCAGAAACACACAATAGAAAATGTCGACCCCGAATTATGGCAAGCGATTAAAGGGGAGATGCAGCGTCAAGAAGAGTATATCGAATTGATTGCGTCGGAAAATTATGCCAGCCCGGCAGTTATGCAAGCCCAAGGTTCGGTTCTAACCAATAAGTACGCCGAAGGTTATCCAGCAAAACGCTATTATGGCGGTTGCATGTATGCCGATCAGGTAGAGCAACTAGCGATTGATCGCTTGAAGGCGCTTTTTGGCGCTGAGTATGTCAATGTGCAACCTCATTCCGGTTCGCAAGCTAATGCGGCCGTCTATCTGTCCGTGCTTAAACCGGGCGATACCCTGCTGGGTATGTCACTGGCGCACGGCGGGCACTTGACACATGGCTCCAGCGTCAGCATGAGTGGAAAGATTTTTAATTCTGTTTCGTATGGCTTGCACCCGGAAACAGAAATTCTGGATTATGACGAAGTAGAACGATTGGCGCATGAGCACAAACCGAAGATGATCGTTGCAGGCGCTTCTTCTTATGCGCGAGTGATTGATTGGAAACGTTTCCGCAAGATTGCCGATTCTGTAGGCGCCTACTTGTTCGTTGATATGGCGCATTATGCCGGACTGGTCGCTGCCGGTTTTTATCCCAATCCCGTTGGTATCGCGGATTTCGTGACGAGTACCACGCATAAAACCCTGCGCGGTCCGCGCGGCGGCATTATCATGGCAAAACCAGAGCACGAAAAAGCGCTGAATTCTGCTATCTTCCCGCAAACCCAAGGTGGACCCCTGATGCATGTCATCGCTGCGAAAGCGGTTGCGTTTAAGGAAGCGGCCAGCAAAGAATTCAAGGATTATCAAGAACAAGTGATCGAGAATGCACGCGTCATGGCGAAGGTGCTGACCAACCGCGGTTTGCGCATCGTTTCCGGGCAGACGGACTGTCATATGTTTTTAGTTGATCTGCGAGCGATGAATCTGACCGGTAAACAGGCGGAAGCATCGCTGGAACATGCGCATATCACGGTTAACAAAAATGCTATTCCGAACGATCCGCAGAAACCGTTCGTAACCAGCGGCATTCGTGTCGGTTCCCCAGCGATTACTACGAGAGGTTTCAAAGAGCTGGAAGCAGAGCACTTGGCTAATTTGATCGCCGATGTTTTGGCGGCACCGGAAGATGCGGCGGTTTTGTCGCGTGTAGCTGGCGAAGCGCAAAAACTGTGTGCAAAATTCCCGGTTTATGGATAACCCACGTTGACCTGGACAGAATGAATAATCGTTTGTTCAGGTTGACTAGTGTGCGTTTAGCTGTATATGAAATGTCCTTTTTGTAATGCCGAAGACACCAATGTCATCGATTCAAGGGTCAGTGAGGATGGTCACAAGATTCGCCGCCGCCGCCGTTGTCCTGCCTGCGATAAGCGTTTTACTACATACGAAACGGTCGAACTGCGTTTGCCGCAAGTGGTAAAGCACGACGGCAGCCGCACGGAATTTGACCGGAACAAATTATTGACGGGGTTTAAACGGGCGTTGCATAAAAGACCCGTTCCCACCAGTTATGTCGATGCTGCGATTGACCGGATTGTGCAAAAATTTTTAGCCATGGGCGAGCGCGAAGTGACTTCACGCAGTATTGGTGAGAGCGTGATGGAAGAGCTCTATAAACTCGATAAAGTTGCCTATATCCGCTTTGCCTCGGTTTATAAAAGCTTTCAGGATGTGGATGATTTTCGCGATGCGATCAAGGAAGTGCAGAAACCGCATCCGTCATTGCCATCCAAGAAAGTATCCCGAAACAGCTAGGTGATCGTCTGTGCGTTTCTTTTCCGGCACCATCAACCCGATCATTTCATAGTAATAACAGCTTAGATGTTCTCGGCTGCAGATTACGTCTTCATGTCCCATGCTTTACACTTGGCCGGGCAGGGGTTGTATACCACGATGCCCAATCCGCGCGTCGGTTGTGTAATCGTCCGTGATGAGCAGATTGTTGGCAGCGGCTGGCATCAGAAAGCCGGTCAGCCGCATGCGGAAATTAATGCCTTGGCCGAGGCTGGAGCAACGGCACGCGGTGCGGCCGCGTATGTCACGCTCGAGCCCTGCAGTCATCATGGACGCACACCGCCCTGTGCGGATGCCTTGATCGCGGCAGGCATCGCGCGGGTTGTTATGGCGATGGAAGATCCCAATCCATTGGTATCAGGGCGCGGGCGTGCTTTATTGCAACAAGCGGGAATCAGCGTGCAGACGGGATTGTTGCAAGCAGAAGCACAGGCGCTGAATGCCGGTTTTATTTCTCGGATGACGAGGAAAAAGCCCTGGGTGCGGCTAAAAATAGCGGCAAGCCTGGATGGCAAGACTGCGCTGAACAATGGCGCCAGTCAATGGATTACCGGTGAAGCTGCGCGGCAAGATGGCCATCGGTGGCGGGCGCGCTCATGCGCTATCATGACAGGTATCGGCACAATAAAATCCGATAATCCGCAGTTGACCGTTCGTCACATCAAAACAGACCGTCAGCCAAAAAAAATCGTGGTGGATAGCCGTCTGGCGATTCCATTGGACGCCCGAGTATTGCAAGATGACGAAGAAACGTTCATTTTTACCGCTCAAACTGGGAATCCGGAAAAGAAAGCCGCGCTCGGTCAGATGAATACCCGAGTCATTGTTTTGCCGAATGCCGCCGGTAAGGTTGATCTGCAAAAAATGATGGTCGTGCTGGCCGAATCCGGAATCAATGAAGTGCTGGTTGAAGCCGGGAAAGGACTCAATGGCGCTTTGGTTGAAGCCGGATTGGTGGATGAATTGGTTCTTTATCTAGCGCCGCATTTACTCGGCGATGACGCGCAAGGTATGATCAAATTGCCTGAATTAACTCAGCTTGAACAAAAGAAAAAGCTTGAAATTCAGGATGTGCGTATGATCGGTCAAGATATCCGGGTAATTGCTAAATTTTTGTAGAGCTTTTTTATTCGCGCAACGGCCGTTTGGCAAGCTTACGCTGCAATGTGCGGCGGTGCATGTTTAATATTCTTGCAGTAACCGAAATATTATTGTCGTTCTCGGTGAGGATACGTTGAATGTACTCCCATTCTAATCGTCCCACGGATAAGGGGTGCGCACTGATCGGAATATTCGCTTCACCTACCGTACGCTCAAAAGCCGCCATGATTTCATCCGCATCGACGGGCTTGGCAAGATAATGCGTGGCGCCCAGTTTGATCGCTTCTACTGCGGTCGCGATGCTGGCATAACCGGTCAGCATGACAATCCGGGTTCCTGGATCCAGGTTTCTCAATTTCTCAACCAATACCAAACCCGATTCACTGGATAATTTCAGATCGACGATCGCATATTCCGGAGTGGCTGTTTCAGCCAGACTCAGCGCCTCTTCAATCGTATGTGCGCAAGTGATGCTGAAACCTCGTTTGGTGAGCGCTTTGGATAACACACCACAAAAGACTTCATCGTCGTCTACGATTAGTAAACTCGGGTACTCACTACTGTCTGTTAATGCGGGTTCAATCATGTTTTTATCCTATCAGCGGTAAAACAACTTGCGTGCAGGCTCCGCCATCTTCGAGATTAAACAAGCGGACACTGCCGCCAAATCGTTCAATGTTGGCATTGGCGAGGAACAGCCCGATGCCGAAACCCTGCCCCGGCGCTTTTGTGGAAAAGAAAGCTTCACCGGCTCGCTGTATCACTTCTGCGGATAACCCTTTGCCGTCGTCAATAATTTCCAGTTTCAGCTCCAGGTTATTGTCCCAGTGGCTCTTGATTTCAATACGCTCGGAAGATGCGTCTGCGGCGTTGTTCAGCAAGTTCAGCAAGGACTGGCTCAATAATTGATTGTCCATAATTTTGGGAACGGGCTGGCCGCCTGTGCTTTGATAGGTGAATTTGACCGAAGGACGTATCAACTTCCATTTGTCGAGAACTTGATTAAGAAATACGTCAACGGGTAATTCACTACCGTGCTCGGCTCTGGTTTGACCCGCCTTTGCGAGTAATTGCGTCAAGGTTTGCTTGCAATGCGCTATTTGATCGCGAAGGATATGAACATTATTTTGGAATTCCTTGTCTTGCGTATACTCTTGCTGCAACTCTCCCGCCACAACCGCCATGGTTGAAAGCGGTGTGCCGAGTTCATGTGCGGCACCGGCAGCCAATGTGCCTAGTGCAATGATTTGTTCGTTGCGTAACGCATGTTCCCGGGCTTTCGCCAGATCCTGATCGCGTTCGCGGATGGAAGAGCTCATTTTCACAACGAACCACGCGATGATGACGGTGCTTAACACGAAAGCAAGCCACATTCCGGACACATGCAATGCAAATTCAACCAGATGCTTGTTGTGATCGTGCGGTAGCGGTATGTAATTGAACAGTAATAAGGTATAGCAGGCGATTGTGATGACAGCCATGGTCCAGGTATAGCGCCACGGTAGTGTGGCGGCGGCGATCGTCATGGGTAACAAAAAGAAGGAAATAAACGGATTCGTTGAACCCCCGCTGAAATACAGCAATGTACTGAGTGCCAAGACATCGATCAGCAGTTGTAAAAAAAATTCCAAGTGAGATACCGGCCAATTGCGATGCAACCGAACCCATGTCAGCAGATTTAATAAAGCGAGCACTGCAACAACGGTGATCATTTCTGCCCAGGGAATAACGATATCGATAGTCCAGTACACGAGTGCAAAGGTTAAGCACTGCGCGGCGATGGCGATATTGCGCAACAGAAATAGGCGTTGTAAATTTTTGCTAAGCGGGGATTGGCTGAGATCACTGAACATTTGGGATGGTGCTGCTTTGATTGCCTGCAAAATTGCTAACATTAGCGTAAATTTTACAGTATGGCTATGCGACAAATTGTCTCATGCGGAATTTACCAGATTGATTGCGCGGAAAAGTGCGGTATATTTTTGCTGTAACGCAGCTGATAGGATAAAAAACTCTAGCAATAGGAACATTTGCCGGGGTCATGGTAAGCAACGGTGTTTTCGGTTAGAATCGTGAGCCGGTTTTATAGTCTGTCGGAAGTTAGCATCATCTTATTGAAATTATTTTATGATTCTGATCCTTGTTCCCAACACCCGGTCTGATAGTCTGGAATATAAACAGTTGATGGCGCATCTTGCCAACTTTTCTGGGATATCGGCACGCATTCATACTGAAGCCGGTACTGAGCAAACATTAACAGAAATCTACCTGATCGGTAATACCAAAGTGTTGTCGATTGAGGAAGTTAGCGCCCTTCCTTGTGTTGACCGCGTAGTCAGAGTTTCCGAGGAGTACCGGGTTTTGGGGCGGCACAAAAATGATGACCGGCCAACTCATTTTGATTATAACGGTGTCCGTTTTGGGCAGGATTCACTGAATGTATTTGCTGGATTGTGTGCAGTAGATACTATCGAGCATGTTGAGACGATGATGAAAGCACTGCGCGAACATGGACAAGTTTGTACGCGCATGGGGGCATACAAACCGCGTACCAGTCCCTATTCATTTCAAGGTCATGGAAAAACCTGCTTACCCTATGTTTTCGATTTGGCGGGAAAATATGGGATCAAAGTGATCGCTATGGAGATTACGCACGAATCGCATTTGGAAGAAATAAGCAACGCATTGTACCAAACGGGAAATGCGACCGGAGTCATGCTGCAGATTGGAACCAGAAACACACAGAATTTTGAGTTGTTGAAGATCGTCGGCCGGCAGCAAAATTTTCCGGTTTTGATTAAGCGAGGTTTTGGCATTACTCTGGATGAATCATTAAACGCGGCTGAATATTTGGCCTCGGAAGGAAATCGCAAAGTGGTGTTCGGCTTGCGCGGCATGAAAACCAATATGGGGGATCCGCATCGCAATTTTGTCGATTTTTCCCATGTTCCTGTGGTCAAACGGCTGACGCGCATGCCGGTTTGTATCGATCCGTCTCATTCGGTGGGCACACGCGCCGGTTCACCCGAGGGTATCTTGGATATTATGCATGTCACGGCGCAAGGTATTATTGCGGGCGCTAATATGGTGCTGGTCGATTTTCATCCGGTGCCAAGCAAGGCGTTGGTTGATGGTCCGCAAGCGTTGCTGCTGAAAGAATTACCGCAATTTCTGGAAGACATCCAAATTGCCCGGGAAGCGTATGAAAGACGTGTTGCATTGAGCCGACGTTATCAAGAAGCGTGAAAAACTAAATTTTAATACCCTAAACTTGTATTGATGAGTAAGTTTAGATTGCCTGTCCATTGTTGGAGGATAAATAAATGATCAAAGTATTACTTTCGAACCCGCGAGGGTTCTGTGCTGGCGTGGATCGTGCGATCGAAATCGTTGAGCGCGCATTAACCATGCATGGTGCGCCGATTTATGTGCGCCATGAAGTAGTGCATAACCGCTTCGTGGTCGAGAACCTCGAAAAGAAGGGGGCCGTATTTGTTGAAAATCTGGATGAAGTGCCGCAAGACAGCATTCTGATTTTCAGTGCGCACGGTGTGTCGCATGCGGTAAGACGAGAGGCGGCTGAACGGAAATTAAAAGTATTTGACGCCACTTGCCCGCTGGTTACCAAAGTGCATGTCGAAGTAGCCAAAATGCGCAAGGAAGGAAAGGAAATTATCATGATCGGCCACCAAGGACATCCGGAGGTTGAAGGCACGATGGGGCAAATTGAGGGTGCCGACAATGGTATGTACTTGGTCGAGACTGAAAGGGATGTCGATACCTTGAAAGTTAAGGATGAAAGCAATCTTGCGTATGTGACGCAGACGACATTGTCGGTCGATGATGCGGCACGCATTGTGGATGCTTTGAAGAGAAGGTTTCCACAGATTATCGGCCCTAAGAAAGACGATATTTGCTATGCCACGCAAAATCGTCAGGATGCCGTTAAGAAAATGGTGAATCAATGTGATTTGGTCATCGTCGTCGGTTCTCCCAACAGCTCGAATTCCAACCGGCTCTGTGAAGTAGCGAGAAATGCCAATGTCGAAGCCTATATGGTGGATCGTGCTGAGCAACTACAGGAATCGTGGTTCGTCGGGAAGAAAAATATCGGTATAACAGCTGGTGCATCCGCTCCGGAGATACTGGTACAACAAGTGATTGCCCGTCTTAAACAAATCGGCGCCGAACAAATTGGTGAGGATGTGACAATTGAAGAGTTGAGCGGGGTTGTGGAGTCGGTTGTATTTCCGCTACCCAAAGCTTAGAGGTGGTAAAAAAGTAGCGAGGGCGAAGGAGCGATCGGGCTAAGTGGAATTAGCCGGAGAACGTTGTTTACGAATGGACAATGAGAATTTCCGTTTTGATTTCAGCGCTGTATGATCATGTGTGGTAGTTTCTCAGCACTTCCTTAAGGTTAATTAGTGCTTGCTCCATCCCGCTTGGTAGGGAGTAGTATCAAATGGTTGCGATGCTCCGGTGATCTCATTTACCAGCATCTCGGCGCTGGCGGGAGCCATTGTGACACCATAGCGGAAGTGGCCGCTATTGATCAGTAAATTACGAATATCGGGATGCCGCCCAATCGTTGGAATATTTTCCGGCGAAGCTGGACGTAATCCTGACCATTGCTGCTTAAGCGGCATTCCTTTAAGCGTTGGAAAAATGGCTTGAGCGCGCTGTAATAAATAATCTCGAACGGCGACTGTTGTTTGTTTATCAAACCCAGTATCTTCCAAAGTACTGCCAATGAGTAAATGACCATCACGGCGCGGGATGAGATAGATGTCGTTTTGGACGATAATGGATCGTACTGGCGGCACGTCAAATTTAAATAATAACATTTGTCCTTTGATTGGTCTGATATTCAGTCCGAGTGCGTGGATTCCCAAAATTTCTTTACTCCATGCGCCTGCGCAAACAATATAGTAATCGGCGGCATATTCGCCGCACGATGAATCAATGGCTTGTATGTGTTGATGTGCGGTTTTAAAGTGATTAACCGCGCAGTTCTCAATGATTTTCCCTCCTAATAGTTCAACACGGCTGCGCAACGCACGTAAGAGTCTTGGATTGCGGATCTGAGCTATATCCGGCAAAAACAAGGCGTTATCTTGCGATCTTTGTACATGAACTTCGATATTGTTATTGGCTGAATGAATATTGCAAGCCGAATGTTGTTCCATGTTAATTTCTTGCTTGGAGCACCATAGTCGTGCGGTTTCTCCATCAAACGGCGGCAATATGAGCATACCGGATATTTCATACTCGGGATCAATCCCGGATGTTTGCTGTAAAACTGAAACCCAAGCCGGAAATTGCCGTGCGCTGTAGCTGGCAAGACGAGCAACGGCATCGGAATAATCCCAGGGAAAAAGTGGCGACAGAATGCCGCCACCCGCCCAAGATGCCTCTTTTCCCGCTTTATCGCGTTCAAGAATTGTAACTTTAGCGCCTTGGATTAAAAGGCGCTCTGCGGTTGCAAGTCCTATGATTCCCGCACCGATGATAATTATATCTTGCTGCATATTTAAATAGATTGCTTGTTTATGTTGATAGGGTTTTGGATAAGGCTAATCTATATTCTTTGTTATGGGTTTTACATCCAAGTAAACGTTAAATGACGAAATTATGAAGTAAAGGGTAAATGAAATTACCTTCTTTAAAACTAAAGTTAATTAACATCATAACCGTTAAATCAACAGTCATTCAAATGCGTGAAATAGAATTAGATTAAAGTGAATTGCTCGGAAATTCTACCAATGAAAAAGAAACAAGTTTTAACGATCCAGCTGGGTTTTACATTAATTGAATTAATGATCACGGTAGCTATTATCGGCATTTTGGCTGCGGTGGCTTATCCAGCATATACGCAATACGTGATAAGAGCGAATCGTGCGGCAGCTCAGTCAGAGATGATGGATATTGCTAATCGCCAGCAGCAATTCTTGCTATCCAATCGGAGTTATGCGAGCAAAGCAACTTTGGAAGCAAGTGGTTATACGTTGCCATCAAGCGTAAGTAGTAAATATGGATATGCAATTGCTATTGGAGGAGGGACAATTCCTTCCTATACGCTCACCTTTACGCCAACAGGAGCGCAAGCGGTTGATGGGAATCTGATACTCACTAGCGAGGGGGGCAAAACTCCTGTAGATAAATGGTAATAAGAAATGCAGATCTCATGTAATCCAGCTTCTGTCTTTTTAATGCGCGGAGTGTCACTGATTGAAGTTCTTGTCACCATGGTAATTTTGGCCGTTGGCTTACTGGGATTGGCTGGATTGCAAATACGTTTGCAATCGTCCGAGCTGGAATCGTATCAGCGCACTCAAGCATTAATCTTGTTAGAGGATATGACAAACAGAATATCGACTAATCGCGCAAATGCAGCCGCGTATGTTACTACAGCAGCAAATCCTCTGGGCATAGGAGATAGTCAACCTATTTCTTGTTCGGGTAACGGCCAAAGCTACGACGTATGTCAATGGAGTAATGCGCTAAAAGGTGCTGCTGAGCAATCATCGGACTCAATAAATGTAGGTGCAATGGTGGGGGCTCGAGGGTGTATAGAAGATCTCGGTACAGGCGATCAATACATGATCACTGTCGTATGGCAAGGCATGACCCCGATTTCGGCTCCACCATCAAATTGTGGGGCGGGGCTCTATGATAGCGTGACTGAAACCAAGTGTATAAATGATTTGTGCCGACGTTCCATGAGCACTATTGTGCGCATTGCAAATCTTGCATCACCATGAATATATTTATATTAAGTCGCAAAATATATAAGCCGGGGTTTGGGACGCTTTATCAACAAAGTGGCTTTTCTTTGATCGAGTTAATGGTCTCAATCGCATTGGGATTATTAATTATGACTGGAGTGCTCGCATTATATTCCGATTTGACTAGAAGCAATGCTGAGCTAGCACGTATGAATCGGCAAGTTGAAAATGGCCGATTAACTCTGCATATATTGCAACAAGGGTTGTGGCACGCTGGATATTGGGATACTTACGTGCCAGTTTTACCGTCGGTACTGCCTCCAACAGCAATACCCAATCCATGCTTGGCTTTTTCTGATTGGGATGCGGCTTATATTAGTAATATCTATTCAATACCCGTGCAAGGTTATACAGCGGGTGGAGCATTACCTTCTGAGTGCTCCTCAATCGTGACAAACCGGCAAGCAGACTCTGATGTTCTTGTAATTCGCTCAGTTTCGACTTGCGTTGCGGGTGTCGCGGGCTGCGAGAGTTTCACAGCAGGAAAATTGTATTTGCAGACCCAGTTATGCGGAGATATAGCGCATACCCACTATGTTCCCGGCGCTGCTACTACGCCATTATTGAGCGTTTCCACAGACGTGGTTTATAAAAAAGACTGTGTAACGGTAGCAGACAAAAGAAAAATGATGATTTCTATTTTCTATGTGAGAAATTATTCTGTTAGTTTAGGAGATGGAATACCGACACTCATGCGTGCGGACTTTGATTTGAGTGGTGGTGTCGTCAAAATGCAGACAGCGCAACCGATTATTGAGGGTATACAAAGTATACGGTTTGAATACGGCCGAGATACGGATGGAAATGGAAGTGTGGATATTTTTGATGATTGTACTACATGCACAGCATTGGATTGGGCAAATGTAGTTGCTGTTCAAGTATATGTACTTGCGCGGAACTTAGAAGCTTCTGCGGGTTATGTGGAGGATAAGACTTATCGGCTTGGGGCGGCAACATTAGGGCCTTTTAATGACGGATATGTACGTCATGTGTACTCTAGTTACATCGGTTTGATGAATCCATCTGGTCGAAGAGAGAAACCATGAGAAATGAGAATTCGTTCTCACAGCAGAATGGTGCTACTTTGGTAGTTGGGTTAATTATGCTGGTCACTATTACTTTGTTAATGCTATCAGCTTTTTCACTTAGCGGCAGCAATCTGAAAGTAGTTGGTAATATGCAATTCCGCAATGAAGCTATTGCATCTGCCAATATAGCTATCGAACAAACTATCGATATTAATTTCGCAACCATTGATCCCGCAAACTATCCGAATGCCATTGATATCGATATTGATCAAGATAATACGACTGACTATGTCGTAACCATTAAAACCCCCCTCTGTTTAAAAGCCACCTTGGCACCGGCAAATGTAGCAGCATTGAGTGGAATTAATTCCACGATAACCAATTCATCAAATTATTTGACACTCTGGGAAATTGAAGCAACTGCTCAGAATCAGGCAACTGGTGCCTCGGTCGTTGCTAAGCAGGGTATTGGTAAGGAAATGGCGCAAAGTGAATATCTGTTGTCTTTGTGTTCAACATAATAATTTCAGAAAGAAAGGATATCTATGTTGGCAATATTTAGAAGAAATTTGATAATTGTTATGTTTCTATCAATTATCAGCGCCACTTCAATTGCTGAAGATATTGATCTATTCACGGGTGTTACGCCTTCCGGTTCAGCAGATGTTCCTAATGTTCTGATCATCCTTGACAATACAGCAAACTGGAATACTGCATTCACTAATGAGATTAATGCATTATCAACAGTTCTAGGCGGTTTGGCTGTAAATAAATTTAGAGTAGGGTTGATGATGTTTAGTGAGACGGGATCGGGTAACGGGAATCCCGATGGTGGATATGTGCGGGCTGCAATTCGGTTGATGGATTCTTCAAATAAACCGAAATATCAGACCCTTGTTAATAGCTTGCACGTACTCAATGATAAATCCAATAACGGTAAACTCGGATTAACTCTAGCTGAAGCCTATTATTATTTCTCAGGTGTAAATGCCTATGCTGGATACAATAAAGCAAAGAGAGATTACACTGGAAATACTTCCGGTACTACTGCATCTACTGCCGTTTACGCTTTGAGCGGAAATGCATTATCGTCTTCGAATGATACTAGCTATGAGAGTCCGGTGAGTTCAGGGTGTCAAAAGAATTTTATTATTTACATCAGTAATGGCCCTGTACAGGATAATAGTTCTGACACATCAACATCCAATTCAAAACTGTCAGCAGCCGGAGGCAGCACATCGCAAATTACGATTTCTCCTAGCGGATCGCAGTCAAATTCCGCAGATGAATGGGCGCGTTTCATGGCAAATTCAAGTAATACGCAAATTATCACGTACACCGTTGACGTGGATCCAGGAACTACAGGCCAAGGACCTGGATTTACCGCATTGTTAAAGAGTATGGCAAGTCAAGGTAAGGGAAAATATTTTGCAGTCAATTCTTCGGTTGATAGAGGTTCGCAGATTTCCGTAGCATTAAATCAAATTTTTTCTGAAATACAAGCAAAAAATAGTGTTTTTTCTTCGGCCAGCTTACCGGTTAGTGTTAATACACAGGGTACATACTTAAATCAGATATTTGTAGGTATGTTTCGTCCAGATGCGACTGCAAGTCCCCGTTGGCCAGGAAATCTCAAGCAATACCAATTTAAACCAAGCTTAGTGAATAATAAAGTCGAATTAAAGTTAGCAGATGCTGACGGTGTCTTGGCGATAAATAATACAACTGGATTTGTTACCCAATGCGCTCGTAGTTTTTGGACGCCGAGCACAACAAGCCCTGACACCTATTGGTCTTTTACACCGCAGGGTTCGTGCTTAGCTGTTGCCAACTCCGAACAATCCAATACCCCAGATGGGGAAGTTGTTGAAAAAGGTGCAGCAGCTTATAAAGTACGAGCGATTGGTTCTGGGTCACGCATTGTTAAAACTTGTGATGCGGCCAGTTGTACGGGGTTGACTAGTTTTAATGATGCTAACACTTCAATTACCCAATCCTTATTGGGAGTGACAAGTAGTAGTGAGCGAACCAATCTCATCAATTGGGTTCGTGGTCAGGATGTTAAGGATGAAAATATTAATGGGAATATCACTGAAATGAGGCCATCTGCACATGGCGATATTGTTCATTCAAGGCCTGTTGCTGTTGACTATGGTGGAAGTACCGGGGTCGTTGTGTTTTATGGTGCCAGTGACGGCATGTTTCATGCGATCAATGGAAATCAAACGAGTAGTATTGGAACTTTAACGCCCGGCAGTGAGCTATGGACATTTGTTGCACCCGAGCAATACGGACGGTTAAAACGTATTTATGATAATAGCCCGGCTATTACCTATCCAAGTATTGGTGATATCACAGTTAAACCTTATTTTTTTGATGGCCGTGTTACCGCCTATAAAGATGCGAGTACCGTATGGGTTTACGCTACGCAACGGCGTGGTGGAAGGATGATTTATGCTTTTGATGCAAGTACGCCAACAAACCCTAGTTTGAAATGGCGTCAGGGCTGCCCTAATTTGAACAATGATACAGGGTGTACTTCAACTGACTTTAGTGGCATTGGACAAACCTGGTCGGCGGCAATCACCTTAAAATCATCAGGCTATATTTCTGGGTCGGCGCCATTACCAATGCTAATCATAGGAGGCGGATACGACACTTGTGAAGATGGAACGGGAGGAAGCGATCTCAATACCTGCACAGCTCCAAAGGGAAACAGGGTTTTTGTTTTGGATGCGAATAGTGGAATCTTACTCAAAACTTTCTCTACGGATCGCAGTGTAGTGGGAGATGTGACGGTTGTGCCAAATTCTGTCACGGGATTGGCGGAATATGCTTACGCAGCCGATACGGGTGGAAATGTTTATCGCATTACGATCGGATCAAATCTACCTGCTAATTGGACTATTACAAAGATTGCTTCGCTTGGATGCAGTACAACCAATTGCCCAGGCGGAGTGGCCAATCGTAAATTTATGTTTGCTCCCGAAGTCGTTGTAGCGCCTGACTACAACATCGTTTTGATCGGGTCTGGCGATCGTGAGCACCCACTTTTAAGTAATACAACCACGGTCAGTGTCGATAATGCATTCTTCATGATTAAAGACAAACCATCTGATACTGTGTGGTGGTCATCGGAAGCAGCAAATTGTGAGTCGCAGGCGTTGGCATGTATTACTTCACTGCTTTCGATAGATCCCGATAGTACTTTGTTACCAACAGATGAGCAATTAGCTGCCAAGAAAGGGTGGTATATGCCTTTTGGTGCTGGTGATCATGATAAGGAGCAGGTTGTGACATCAGCAATTGCTGTACTCGGGGTTGTTACCTTTAGTACTCATACACCGACACCTACTGATTCAAATAGCTGTGGGTCAAATTTAGGATTGGCGCGTGTATATAATCTTGGTTTCTTGAATGGGAAGCCTGCCTCTGGAACAACAAGATATATTCCAATTACAGGTGGTGGTTTGCCACCTTCACCAGTGGCTGGGTTAGTGACCGTTGTACATCCAACCACTGGTCAAAATATTACAGTGCCATTTGTAATAGGTTCGAGTCCCGATTCTCCGCTTGAAGGGGCATCACCTCAAGCAATTGCAACACCATCTAGCGCTAAAACCCGGGCATACTGGTATTTGCAGCAATAAAATACAAAATTAGAGTGAGAAAATGGACATCACAGAGAAATTTCAAATTCCTCGTGGGGTAACTCTGATTGAATTATTAGTAACTCTTTCAGTGCTTTCAATTTTACTAACTATAGGTGTGCCTTCTTTCAACCAGTTTTCCACTAGTAGCCGTTTGAATAGTTATTCCAATACACTGTTTTCTCATATGGCGTTAGCTAGATCGGAAGCGATAAAAAGGAATTCACGCGTTGTCGTTTGCAAAAGTTCGGATGGATTGTCGTGTACGAATTCAGGCAATTGGAGTCAAGGGTGGGTTGTATTTGTTGATCTAGATAACAATGCGAATATTAGTGGCGGTGAACAAATTCTCACTACAATGTCATCCTTACCAAGTGGTTATAGTTTTTCTGGGAATGCAAATGTTAGCGGGTATGTTTCTTATGATGGACAGGGGATTACTAAACTGATTACTGGTGCATTTCAATCCGGCACAATTACATTGTGCCCAAAACCACCAGCAGAAGGTGGTAATGGGAGGAATATCGTAATAAGCAGTAGTGGAAGATTGCGTATTGCCAGGATAACTTCCTGTGCATAATCAGAATTTCCTTAAGGAAACGCTGATTAATTGACTGCGCGAGCGAATTGCTTCGTTGCGCGGTACTCACACTCTCACTTATCTTGTTGATATGTCTCGGTTGCTGCGTTCCGTGCGCCTATCGCTTCGTCTCCTTCGCCGAATTAATCTCTGTGGGTTCAATTCCCCGCCCCTTGGGGCGAAAGCTGGTTGAGAACCAGCAGATTGAGGAGCGCAGTTAATACCCCGCTGCTTGCGGCGGGGTGCTTTATTCAGCGCTTCCTTAAGTCAAAAGCGATCATTGAGTATCGTGAGAAAAGCGGTGCTTTCACTTCCGTGGACGATTTGGCAAAAGTGAGCGGAATCGGTCCGCGAACAATCAAGCAGCTGCGTGATGCGGCTATTGTCGAAGGCGAAAAAAGCGCAGAAGTTCCAGCTAAGCCGGAGTAGTTTGTTGTGGTGGATTAGAACCCCTTCTGAAGTAATTCAGAAGGGGTTTTTATTTGTGTGATTACATTGTTTCAATGCGGGTGGCAGCTTGTGCGATAATCTAGCCTATCCGTAAAAAAGTTTGAATTCATGTATAAAACGATTGAGAATTTTGTTGGCAACACGCCTTTAGTAAGACTCAAGCGCCTACCCGGAAAAACCCAAAATATTATTCTTGCCAAACTTGAAGGCAATAATCCGGCGGGGTCGGTAAAAGACCGTCCGGCTTTGTCGATGATTTCCCATGCGCAGAGACGCGGCGAAATCAAACCGGGCGACACCCTGATCGAAGCCACCAGCGGCAATACCGGCATTGCGCTGGCAATGGCTGCCGCCATGATGGGATATCGCATGGTGCTGGTTATGCCGGAAAATCTCAGCATCGAACGGCGGCAGTCGATGAGTGCTTACGGCGCGGAAATCATCCTCACGCCGAAAAGTGGTGGCATGGAGCAGGCGCGCGATCTGGCGGAGAAGATGCGTGCTGAAGGAAAAGGTATCATTCTCGATCAATTCGCCAATCCGGATAATCCGCTGGCGCACTATGAAAGCACGGCACCGGAAATCTGGCGCGATACGCAAGGAAAAGTCACGCATTTTGTCAGCAGCATGGGAACCACGGGTACCATCATGGGGTGCTCGCGATTTTTCAAGGAGCAGGCAACACCGGTCAAAGTGATCGGCGTGCAGCCGGAGGAAGGCGCGCAGATTCCCGGAATCCGCAAGTGGTCACCGGCGTACCTGCCGAAAATTTTCGACGCCAAACAAGTCGATGAGATGATTTATGTTTCTCAGCCCGAAGCGGAGGATATGACACGCCGCTTGGCGCGCGAGGAAGGAATTTTCGCCGGCATTTCATCCGGTGGAGCATTGGTGGCTGCATTGCGCGTATCCGCTGCGGTTGAAAACGCTGTCATCGTCTTCATCGTGTGCGATCGCGGCGATCGTTATTTGTCGACCGGTGTTTTTTCCGCTTAGGGAAAAAAAGCCGGTATGAGGTATCATTGCAGCCTGGTGTTCAATTCACAATGCTAAACGATAATTTTTCGCTTCCCGTTCGCGTTTATTATCAGGATACGGATGCGGGCGGCGTGGTCTATCATTCGACATATCTGAATTTCCTGGAACGGGCGCGCTACGAGTGGCTCAGGGCCTTGGGGTTCAATGTGCATTCAATGAGCGAAATTCATAAGATACTATTCATGGTGCGTGCATTGGAGATTGAATATTTAAAACCGGCCGTGCTGGATGATCTGCTGCAAGTATCGGTTGCGGTTACCGAAGTCGGCGGAAGCCGTATCGCATTACTGCAGGAAATCACATGCAGTCATGTAAAGCTAGTCAATGCCACGGTGCAGGTGGTGTGTGTCGGTGCGGAAACGCTCAAACCCACGCGTATTCCCGCACTATTACGTGAGAAAATTAGGAAAGTCGCATGAGTACAACAGTAACACAAGATATGTCGTTTCTTCATCTGATCACTAGCGCCAGTGTGTTGGTGCAATTGGTGATGCTGATTCTGATGTTGATTTCACTTTCATCGTGGTGGTTCATATTCCGCAAATTGTTCGTCATCCGCTACGAGATCAAAAAAACCGATGATTTCGAGGATATTTTCTGGCGCGGTGTCGATTTGAACGCGTTGCATCAACGTATCATCAGTTCGCGCTATGAATCAGGCAGCTTGGAGCGCATTTTTGCCGCTGGTTTTGGCGAGTTCACCAAGCATCCTGCCGGGTCTGATCTGGAAGCGGTGATGGAAAGCACGCGCAGGGCTATGCGCGCTACGTATCAGCGGGAAATGGACTATCTGGAGTCGCATTTGTCTTTTCTCGCCACTGTCGGATCGGTCAGTCCTTACATCGGCCTGTTCGGTACTGTATGGGGCATTATGAATTCCTTCCGCAGTTTATCGAGCGTGACCCAAGCGACCATCGCCCATGTCGCGCCAGGGATTGCCGAAGCGTTGATCGCCACCGCGATGGGATTGTTTGCGGCGATTCCGGCGGTAGTGGCCTACAACCGTTACGCCAGCAGAACGGATCAACTGGCAACGCGTTTTGAGAGTTTTATGGAAGAGTTGTCCAATGTGTTGCAACGGCGAGCAGCTGAATAAACGAGATTGAGGGGTTGTTATGGCGCGTCGTGCCAAGCATAGGCTGGTGAATGAAATCAATGTAGTGCCCTACATTGATGTGATGCTGGTGCTGCTGATCATTTTCATGATCACGGCACCGATGATTAACCACGGCCAGATAGAATTGCCGCAAATCGGCAAATCGCTGGCGGCACCGGTGGCGCCGCTGGAAGTGATCATTAAAGCGGACGGCAGTCTGACCCTGCGCGATCGTGCCAAGTCAACAACAGAGCAAAAAGTCGATCGCAATCAGCTGATCGAAGCGATCAAGCAAAAGCAGACGCAAAATGCCGAGCAGCCGGTTGTCATCGCCGCAGATAAAAATGTGCGTTACGAAGAAGTCATCAAAGTGATGGATATTCTGCAGCAAAACCAGGTGCAGAAAGTCGGTTTGTTGGCTCAACAGAAATGAACGATTGCTCATGAGTTCGAGCGACCCGCGCAATTCTCCCCATTCCGAACCAAGATCATTACTCGCAGGTGTGCTGGCGGTGCTGGTGCACGTGGTGTTTATTGCATTTTTGATTTTTGGTGTGAGCTGGAAAGATCACCCGCCGGAAGGGATGGTGGTCGATATTTGGACTGAATTGCCCAAGCCGGTTCAGGAACCGGTGAAAACGCAAGTGCCGCCGAAGCAGCCTAAGCCAGTCGAAGAGCCTGTAAAACCAAAACCGGAGCCAGAACCGGAAACACCCAAACCGGAACCGGTTAAACCCGAGCCACCGAAACCAGAGCCGCCAAAGCCCGAACCGCTTAAGCCGGAGCCGATTAAGCCTGCGCCACCCAAAGCAACCGTGACGCCGCCAGTCAAGAAACCGGATATCGCGATGAAGGAAAAACCGGAACCAGTCAAAGAAAAACCGGATTTGGAAGCGCAAAAGAAAAAAGAACAGGAAAAAATCAAGGAACAGGAAAGATTAAAGGAACTGGAAAAACAAAAAGAACTTGAGAAAAAGAAAGAGCTCGAGAAAAAGAAGGAACTAGAAAAGCAGAAAGAGTTAGAGAAGCAAAAAGAAGCCGAGAAGCAGAAAGAGCAGGAAAAGCAAAAGGAATTGGCAAAACAGAAGGAAATAGAGAAACAGAAGGCGCTGGAAAAGCAGAAAGAATTACAGAAGCAAAAAGAACAAGAACTGGCGGCGCAACGGCAGCGTGAACAGGAAGCCAAAGCGCAACGTGAGGCAGAAGCGCAACGCGCCGCGCAACAGGCTGCGGCAAGGAATCAGGTGACAAGCGAGATCGGTAAATACAAGGCACTGATTGGAGCAAAAATCAGAAGCAGAACTGTGATGCCACCCGATCTTCCAGGTAATCCTGTGGTTGAATTTAACATTACTTTGTTACCGGGTGGAGATATTCTTGATGTCAAATTAATCAGAAGCAGCGGACACGCGTCTTTTGACAGCGCGGTCGAGCGCGCCATCTTTTTGTCCAAACCGCTGCCGTTACCGCCCGATCCGGCGCTGTTTAACGAGTTCCGCAATCTGAATATTAAGGTGCATTATCGTGAATGATTGTTATAATCAATCGGTAATTTTTTGTTTTTTGAAAATTTAATCGCTATGTCAATTTATTGGTTCAAATCTATCCGTAGTGTATGGATTCTGTTGTTATGCCTGATCAGCATACCTGCGCATGCGCAACTGAATATCGAAATTTTCGGTGGCGGCGCATCGCGTATTCCGATTGCGATCGTTCCTTTTGCCGATGAAAATAAACTACAGCAGAGTATCACACCAATCATCGGTGCCGATTTGCATCGCACCGGCTTGTTCAATCTGATCAATCCCGCCGGTTTGTCGCCGCATGCGCCGGTGGAAGTCGTGTACGCCGATTGGGTAAACCGCGGCGCGAATGCATTGGTGATCGGGCGCGTGGTCGCGTTATCCAGCGAGCAGGTGGAAATACAATTCCGTTTGATGGACGTCGCCAAGAAATCGCAATTGACCGGTTTGGCGATCACAGTGCCTACGACACAATTGCGCGCGGCGGCGCACCGTATCGCCGATGTCATTTACGAGGCGCTGACCGGCGATGTGGGCGTTTTCAGCACACGGATCGCCTACGTGCTCAAGCGCGGCAACAAATATGCCTTGCAGGTGGCCGATTCCGACGGCTACAACGCCCAATCGATCATTGAATACACCGAACCGATCATTTCGCCGGCCTGGTCGCCGGATGGCGGTCAGTTGGCATACGTCTCCTTTGAGAATAAAAAACCGATTGTCTATGTGCAGACATTAGCAACGCGCGAACGCAGAGCGGTTGCCAGTTTTAAAGGCAGCAACAGCGCACCGGCCTGGTCTCCCGACGGTAAGAAATTGGCCGTGGTGCTGTCCGGGCAAGGCGGATCGCAAATTTTCCTGGTGAATGCGGATGGCAGCGGTTTGCAGCGCTTGAGTAAAAGCTCAGGAATCGATACCGAGCCGAGTTTTTCTCCGGATGGCCGGTACATTTTGTTTACATCCGATCGCGGCGGCAGTCCGCAAATTTACCGCATGCCAGTAACCGATTCGGAATCTAGCAATGCCGAACGTCTGACTTTTGAGGGCAGCTACAATGTCAGCCCGGATTATAGCCGTGACGGGAAAAGTTTTACTTTCATCCACCGCAATAATGGCCAATTCAACGTGGCGGTTCAGGAAGTCGGTTCGCGTCAGGTGCAAATACTGACAAATTCCAAGTTCGACGAATCTCCCAGCTTTGCGCCGAATGGCAAGATGATCTTGTATGCAACCGAGATTAACGGGCATGGTATATTATCCGCTGTTTCCAGAGACGGGCAGACGAGGCAGCATCTGTCAGTTCAAACAGGCGATATCAGAGAGCCGGCGTGGGGGCCCCTACCGAAATGGAAGTAATTCGCAATTTTTAATCACAAGGAGTTAATAAATGAGAAAGCTATTAGGTGTTTCATTGATCGTGCTGTTATCGGCGTGCGCCAGCCAAACCACGCAACCCGAAGTGGACGATCTTGCTGCCGGCTCGGGTGCCGGTGGCGGCATGAGCAGCAGCGATTTGGGCGGAAGCGGCTCAGGCAGACCCGGCTACTTCAGCCAACTGAATGATCCTAACAGTATCTTGTCGCAACGCAGCGTTTATTATGATTATGACAGTTATACCGTCAAAGGCGAGTACCGGGAACTGGTATTGGCACATGCCCGGTTCTTGCGTGACAACGCCAGCGCCAGCGTAATCCTGCAAGGAAACACCGATGATCGCGGCAGCCGCGAATACAATCTGGCTTTAGGTCAACGCCGCGCCGATAGCGTCAAGAACATGATGACCTTGGCGGGCGCCCGCGATGCGCAAATCGAATCCGTCAGTCTGGGTGAAGAAAAACCGCGCGCACTGGGACAAGGCGAAGCAGTCTGGAGTCAGAACCGCCGTACTGACATTCTGTACCGGGGCGAATAAACATGCTGATACGCGCTTTTCTTCTGCTGGTATTGCTGAGCAGCAGCGTCAGCCATGCCGCATTGTTTGGCGATGACGAAGCACGCGAGCAGATCAATGCATTACGTCAGCAGGTCAAGGAAATGGAAGCGCGTATCGCCAAGATGGAGCAAGCGCTGAATAGCCAGGCATTGCTGGAGCTCTACAGCAAAGTTGAAACGCTGGAACAGGAACTGGGGAAGCTGAACGGTCAGATAGAAATGCTGAGTAACGATAACGCGTTGCTGCAAAAACGGCAGCGCGATTTCTATATCGACCTGGACAACCGGTTACGTGCGATCGAGCAGCCGGACAAGCGAGCGCCTTCCGCTCATCCGGCACCGAAAAATACGCCGCACAGCATGGCTGAGCCGCAGCCGGAAGAGCAGCGCGCCGCTGCGCCGCCAGCCGATGCGGTAGCGGCTGCGGAGCCGCAATATTCCGCTGGAACGGATTCTGCTGCGGCTGCGGATTCCGTTTCGTCAGCAGTCAATGAAGCGGCGCCAGCCGACGGCGCGACGGAAAATAGTGCTTATAAAGCAGCGTATGATCTATTCAAGAATGGTGAATATGCTAACGCCATCGCGCAATTTGAAAGTTTCCTGGAAAATTACCCGCAATCCAGCTTGGCGCCGGGTGCCGCTTATTGGATCGGCAATGCGCGTTATGCGATGCGGGATTACCAGTTGGCGATTGCAGCACAGAAAAGATTGATCGCCAAGTATCCCAACAGCAACAAAGTGCCGGATGCCTATCTGAATATTGCCACCAGCCAGCTGGAGATGGGCGATAGCAAAGCAAGCAAGCAAACCCTGGAAAGTATACTGGCGAAATATCCGCAAAGCGATGCGGCAAAAAAAGCCAAGCAACGCTTGGCCAACATCAAGTAAGTTTCCGGCTTGAAAAATAGCCAATCGACCGCAGTTTTCCGTATCATTCATCCAGCAAAATCTGCATTTTTCCTCCAGGCATTCGATATGGTGCAAGTGTTAGAAACGACAACCTTGCGTATCAGTGAAATTTTCTTTTCCTTGCAAGGCGAAACCAGCCGGATCGGCTTGCCGACCGTTTTCGTGCGGCTGACGGGCTGTCCTTTGCGGTGCGGTTACTGCGACACGGCGTATGCCTTTAGCGGCGGTGAGAATCGTTCGATAGCGGAAATTTTGCGCCAAGTCGCCCGGTATAAGACGAATTATGTCACGGTCACCGGCGGCGAGCCGTTGGCGCAGAAAGCCTGTCTGGTTTTGCTGACAGCGTTATGCGATGCGCACTATTCGGTATCGCTGGAAACCAGCGGAGCGCTGGATTTATCCCAAGTCGATGCGCGTGTATCGAAGATCATGGATATCAAAACACCCGGCTCGGGCGAAGTTTCCAAAAATAACTGGAACAATCTCGAGTACCTGACACCGCATGACGAAATCAAATTTGTGCTGTGCGACGAAGCTGACTATCGCTGGGCGTGTGAACTGATTGAGAGCAAGCAGTTGCAGCCGATATGCCCGATCCTTTTTTCTCCGGTTTATGAAAGCCTCGATCCTGCCCAATTGGCGTCCTGGATATTGCGCGACCAAGTGCCGGTCAGGATGCAGGTTCAATTGCACAAACTGCTGTGGGGCGAGGGGCCGGGGCGATGAAAAAAGCCGTGGTATTGTTGTCGGGCGGATTGGATTCCGCCACTGTGCTGGCGATCGCGCGCGACCAAAGTTTTCAATGTTATGCTTTGAGCGTCGATTACGGTCAGCGTCACCGGTCGGAATTGGAAGCTGCGCAAAAAGTCGCGTGCGCGCTCGGCGCTTACCAGCACCAGATGATCAAACTCGATTTGATTGCTTTCGGCGGATCGGCGCTTACCGATCAAGCGATTGCAGTTCCAACTGCCGGAGAGAAAACGCAAATTCCGGTGACCTATGTGCCCGCGAGAAACACGATCATGCTGTCGCTCGCGCTGGCATGGGCGGAAACGCTGCAAAGTCAGGATATTTTTGTTGGCGTGAATGCAGTCGACTACTCCGGCTATCCCGATTGCCGTCCGGAATATATCCAGGCATTCGAGCAGATGGCGAGCCTGGCGACTAAAGCGGGGATCGAAGGCAAGAAACTAACGATTCATGCACCGCTGATGCATTTGTCCAAAAAAGAAATCATCCAAACAGGGATTGCGTTGGGTGTTGATTACAGCTTGACGGTTTCGTGTTATCAAGCGGATGAAACGGGGCGAGCGTGCGGTGTGTGCGATTCCTGCCGGATTCGCAAGGCGGGGTTTGCAGCGGCAGGTGTGACCGATCCGGCCTGCTATCGATCTTAAGCTGACTAATGCTTGATCGATAAACCCCGGCGATACAGTCAGCTACTTTTTCTGCACTGCGTTTTTTTTGCTTTCCTGGCGCATTTTGTTCTCGAGTTTTTCCATTTGCTCCGGACTCAATACCGCTTTCAGACTGGATCGGGTTTCTTCCTGGATGGATTGCAGTTTCTTCCGCTCTTCGTTGAAAACAGCTTCAACTTTCATTTTTTCCGTGTTGAGAATGGTCTCAACTTTACTGCGCTGCGTATCACTCAACCCCAATTCTTTCGTCATCCGGTTGATGGCGTCACGGCCGTCTGCCGGTGAGCTGTTCTTTTGCGCGTGCGCGGCAGAGACGGTAAAAAATAGCATCAAGACCAGCATTGCAAGGATCGTTTTTTTTTGCATCATGCGCTCCTAGGTTTTTACAATAGAAAAGAAAGTGTTTTGTGGATGAAGGGAAGTAAAGCCCCGGTTGCGATCGTCTGCAACCGGGGGAATATTTTCAACCGGATTGGAGTCCAGATTCTGTTTTAGAAAAGGCCGGAAATAGAACGCGCCAATCCATTGGTCAATTCAACCGCGGCTTCTTCGTACTGCAAATTCACTTTATTGGCTGTGCTCACTACGCGCGTGCGGAATTTGTTCATCTCGCTGACTTTTGTCGACGATTGTCTTCGCGCGCCACCGACGCCTTGTTTTGCATCTTGCTGCCGGTCTTCACGGACAATGACGCCTTCTTCGGCGCGTTCCGCGATCTCGACATCGGTAATCGCCATGAATGTGACATCTTTCACCGCCGCATCGGCGAGCGTGCTCGCGACACCAAACGCCGCCGCGCCAGCCAATCCGCCAATGCCAGCGCCCGTCCAACCGCCCATCGCCGCGCCAGTGGCTGTTCCCACGGCAGCACCTAAGGCGGCACTACCCATGCCGCCATACCCGGCTCTCAGCGCAGACTCTGCGGCGGTCGGGCTGGCCTTGTCGACACTCAGCACGTTGGCTTGCAGCCAGTAATGCGCTTCTTTCGGATTGGTGGTGATACGGTAACCGCGGCCTTCCAATGCTCTGGCGACTGTCGCGGTAATATCAAAATTGGTTTTATCGGAAGTGTTGCGAATGTTCAGGTAGATGACTTTTTTACTGGGTTCGACGGGATCCAGAAAAATAGAGTCGCTCATTTTGGTTTGCACATCCAGATCCTTTTTGGCAATGGACGTGTGAACCGCGGCGCACCCGCTTAAAATCAAAGAACATAGCGCGATTCCTGTCATTACCCAGGTATTTTTGTTAATGGAGTAACCCATTGCATCTCCCTTCTGATGATTAATAAAAAATTAAATCGTTTGCGTGATCAATTCTGTTTGCCGGTTATCCGCAAAATTACCAGCCGTAGTAATACGGCACATAACTGTTAACGCCATACAAACCGCCGTAATAAGGGCGTGTGTAACCGCCGAAATAACTGCCATAACCATAATTCTGCCCTAAAACGCAACCTAAACCATAGCAACCCGGCATATAGCTCGGTGTTTTGGTCGGCGTACCGCGTTGCGTGGCTTCTTTGAGCGCTTTCGTCAGCGTAGCGTCATCGGGAACGCTGAAGGGCTTGCCAACAGTCTCCGCATTGAATTGTCTTTGAATTTCGCTGACATCCTGTGCCATAACCGCACTGCTCAGAGCGAATACCGCTGCAACGGCATAAAAAATAGGGGTAACGTGTATTGTGCGCATTGAATACCTCCAAATCCCGGATAAGTGAACGATATTATCAAATTATAGAATCGGCCGTCGCAAGTTTTTTACCAACTGAATCTGTAACGGCAAGGAACCAGCAACGCAATCGCATGACGAAAAAGCACTGATCATACGTGCACTAAGACTCTGAACAGTACCAGCGGTTCTTGCATCGATTGTAAATGATCTACTGTAGATACAGCCGTTTGAATAGACCAGTTTGAGCCGCATATTCCGCATTTGCCTTGTCGAGCAGCGCGATATCTTCAGCAACAGCGGCTTGAATATCGGCACCGATGCCGGTTTTGATCGCTTGCGCTGCTCGCATCGTGCGCTGCGCGTCATCTTGCTGATCCAGCAGGAACTGCATCAATCCCAGCTGATACAACACGTATTGCCGCTTCTCGTCCGGCGTTTCCAGCAACGTGCCATGAAAATTCCAGGTGGCTTGATTCTTCGGTTGATCGCTGACGGTTTTCTGACCGGCTAATGTCATGAATTGCTCCAAGTAGAGCTTTGCCATCCGTGGTTTACCCGAATGCGCATAGCTTTGCGCGATCCCCACATGCGCCAGCAGGTAATCGCGATCCAGCGTCAGGATTTTTTCATACAATTTGATCGATTCTGGGTATTGGCCGAGCTTGCGGAGAATTCCGGCGAGATTGTTCAAATAAGACTGATTCCACGGTGAGCGCTCGACTGCTTTCTGATAGTGCACCAATGCTTGCGCTAGATTCGACTGGATTTCATGCCAATAACCCATGCCGAAATAAGCCGCTGCCGGTTGGCGGCCGGATTGCATCGCCGTTTCGTAATATTTCTGCGCTGCGGCAAAATCCTCCCGCTGCACCGCAAGATCGCCGTACAGAATGAGCACGTACGGATTATCCGGCTGCTGCCGCTGCAGAAAATCGAGTTGCCGTTCAACCGCTTGCGGCCGGAAATCCTGCCGGATTTGACGTGCCGCTTCGACGATGAAGCGGCCGATTTGTGCGTCGACGTGCAATTTGTCGATCGCCAATGCCTTGCCGAATTCGTCATCGGCTTGATCGTAAAGCTGGTCGTCTAAGAACGCCTGCCCGAGCGCCACATGATTGGCCACCACTTGCTGCTGGAATTGCCGCTGCTGCTCGGCGTAATCGAAGCCTTGCTGTTCGGCGACGATGCGCTTGAGCATGTGCAGCGGTTGAATGTCGTGCAGCACCCATGCCGCCAGCGCCACCGCAATGGTAAAAATAACGCCGAGCGCCGGTAAGATTTTATTGAATTGCTCCAGCGATTGCTGCAATCGTTCAAACGTCATGGTCGGGTTGCTTATGGTTTACAGCCCGGCTTATCGTAACCGGCTTTGCACGCAATCGGGAACGAATCGCCCTGGATCAGGCGCATCGGGATCTGCTCGAAGCCCCATTTCTGCTGCGTAATTCTCGGCACTTGTTCGCGCACGTAGTCGGCCAGTTCGTCGAGCGAAATGCTGCCGTCGTTCGAGCCTGCGCGGCTGGCGTGGCCTTTCAAGCCCTCAAGCAATGCCCAGGTAAATACGCCGTGCTGGTCGTGCCCTTCCAGTGCTTGCTGTTTTTCCGTGGTGGCGGCCAGCACGTAACGGCCGGTGGCGCGCATCAGGCGGTCGATCGCCGATTTGTCGCCAATGCCGCCGCGTGTCAGCATGGCAAACTGCTGGCCTTCGGCAAAATCGGCGGCGAGTTGTCCGGCGGAACAGGAATCGAGAATGATCAGGCTCTTCGATGTCGGGATGCGTTTCAGCAGCGCCGCGATTTTTTCCTGCGACAGACTGGCCTTGACCAGTGTTTCGGTATTCTCGTACAGTGCTTCCCACGGGATGAAATGATAATCGCCTTGCCACGCCATGCCGTGACCTGCCATGAACAGTACGAACACGTCGTTCGGTTCCACGCGCTTGGCGGTGTCAGCAAAGGCTTTTTCGATTTTTTCAATCGTGGCATTTTCGTTGACCAGCGTTACCGGCGTATGCACGGTACGGTACAAGCCTTGTGCTTGCTGTTGCAAACGTTGGCTCAGCGTTTGCGCATCGTTGGCGGCAAACTTGAGATTCAGGTCGCGGTCACGGTAGCTGGAAATACCGACCGCCAGAATGTGCAGGCTCGGTTGTTTACTCTGCGGGTCGTGCACGCTACGCGTCAGTTGGGTGCCGCGCGAGCAAATGGTGTTGTTTTTATTGCACGCGATTATCGTGACGGTGTTGTCGCCGTCCGGCAACGTCAGCGGTTTTTCGGCATACTGCTCGTCGTCCTTGATCACGCCGCTGCGGCGGAGGGCTGAAGGCGCTTCCGAGCGCGCGGTAGTCGAGGCGATTTCAGCGCCGTTGACGAAATAACGCACCGTGCCGATGCCGCCGTTCAGTGCCTTGACCGCCACTTGCAAGATGAAGTTTCTCTGATCGCTTTTCTCACCGCTTGCACTCAACAAGCGCACTTCCGGCGGCAAGCCGTTGGCGATGAGCTGATCGATCGAACCGATGCGTGCCAGTTCGGCGGCGATTTCGCGTTCATGGCCGCCTTGCACGGTTTTCGCCACCAGATCGGGGCGGTAAAAATGCCGGCCGATCTGGTCGAGACCGACATAATCCGCCGCTTGGCCGTCACCGCGGTTGATATGGTAGCCGACATAAGCATCGCCTTTCGCCGACGCGGTATAAAACCCGTCCTCGGTCCACGCCACCCACTCGCCGTCGTTGCCGTGGAAAATGGTCAGTAGCAACTTACCCGATGCGATTTCCCACAATTTGACCGTTTGATCGACCGAACCGGAAACCAGTAAACGGCCGTCGGGCGAAGGCGCAACCGCCCAGACGTCGCCGGTATGGCCGGTAAAATCGCGCAGCTCGCGGCCGCTGGCGGTATCATACGCTGTGAGGACACCATTGCCGCCACCGCTGATCACCGTGCGGCCATCCGGCGTTAATGTGATGCTGAGGTGATCATAACCGGTCGTGTTATCGCGAGTAATCGTGTGGAGGACTTGGCCGTTTTTTTTGATCTGCAATGTGGGGTCGATCCGGCCGGATGCGGTACCCACCGAAATCGCACCTACCGTGCCGATTGCGCGCAGGAAGCGGGCCGATGCGGGCGAACTGGGCGCGGTAGAATCGACGGGTTTGCCGAGCGTCAGACTGAAATTACCGGCAGCATCTTGCAGTTGGAAAGAGTGTTCCAGTGCTGTCAAGCTCATTATTTCTACATTTCGTGGCACTCTACCCCACGCAATCGACCGGCCGTCGTCGGCAAAACCGGCGCTCCGGATTTGTCCGCCTCGTCCAATCAGGCGTTGCTGGATTGTGCCGGTGCGGATATTCCACAAATAAATTTCCTGATTGTTGCCACCGCCAGTTGCGGCGGTGTTGCCGTCCGGGGAAATCGCGGTGGCCAGCACGATGTTTTGATGACCGGAAAACGAAGCCATCAGATCGCCGGACGGGATGGCGAACACGTTGTTTGTACTCCCCTGACCTTTACCTACTCCTGTCAGCACTTTGCTGCCATCCGGAGTTATGGATAAATGTTCGACCGAAGCATCTTGCCGTGCCAGCACTTTGATCGCCGCGCCGGTTTTGCCGTTCCATAAGCGGATGGTTCGATCGACACTGCCGGATAGCAGGTAGTGGCCGTCCGGCGTAAACGCAGCCGAGGCTACTTCGTCCTCGTGTCCGTGCAAATTGTTAAGCAGTTTGCCGGAGGTGGAATGCCACAGTTTCAAGCTGTGATCGAGACTGCCGGTCACGACCAAACGGCCGTCGGGCGAAAAAGCCACGGCGTAAATGTGATCGCGATGCCCGCTCAGCGTGTACAGGCTTTGATCGCTGGTGACGTCCCAAATCCTTGCGGTGTTGTCAAAACTACCGGATACTAGCCGACGGCCATCCGCTGAAAAAGCCAAACTGAGAATGACATTTTGATGGCCTTGCAACAAGCGCACGACTTGGCCGCTGGCGAAATCAATCAGACGGATATTACCGCATTGTCCCGCGCACTCGGGATGCAACCATCCCCCCAAAGCCAGCCAACGGTTATCCGGCGACAAAGCGGCGGCATAAATTTTACCTTCGTTCCCCGGCCCGATCTGGCCGCGCAAGATGCGGAGCGTTTTGCCGCTGGCGATGTCCCATACGCGCACGGTTTTGTCGTTCGACGCTGAGATCAACGTTTTGCCGTCGTTAGTGAAAAAGATATTTTTTATTTTTGCCATGTGCCCGCCGCTGTCGATTTGCAGGATCGGCTGGGTGTCAGGCGCCGTCCGGGAGGCGTCAGTAGTGGGAGATTGCGCCGGTCCGGGAGCGGGCGGCACGGTGCTGCACGCGCTGACGAGCCAAGCCAGCAGCAACTCTACGAGAAACAGCCGGTTTTTCATCGGTCGGTCCATATCAAGAATTAAGTGGCTGAATCTTAAACCGGACAGCGCTGGTTTGCCAATAGCGGCGGGTGTAACAGGCCGTTGAAAAACTATCTGCGTTGCCGCTACGGTGTTAAAAACAAGCTCAAAATGCTCATTTATTGCGCATAAACTGCGCTTTTTCGCCTGTTTTTGCTTTGTATCGGCTGCCTCGAAAACGTTTTTCAACGGCCTGGTAACGGTCAGCCGTTGCGCTGGCCGCGTTCGATGCGCACGCCGAGTTTTTTTACGCCACGGATGATGCCGAGTTTGGCGACGCTGACCTTGACCCACGGCGCGTGAAAGTCGGTCAGGATAGTTTGCGCGATGTGTTCCGCCAGTGCTTCGAGCAGCGAGAAATGTTGGTGGGTCAGGATATCGTTGATTTTTTCGACGATCAATGCGTAATCGAGCGCGTCGTCGATGTTGTCCGTTTGGCACGCGCGGCTGCTGGGCAGGGCGATTTCCAGGTCGAGCTGGATGGTTTGCGGTACGATGCGCTCCCACGGGTACACGCCGATCAGCGTTTTGGCTTTGAAGTCGTGCAGAAAAATAATATCCATGAATGATTAAGCGCTAAAATGTGCGGATTGTTCGGGTATGGCCGGAAGCTTTTGAGAGCGGGCGATACCGGATTCTAGTCTATTTTTTCCAGGTGGTGCTAATCCGATGACGTTATTGCTGTTTGCCGTGCTGGCTTATTTGCTGGGCTCCGTGCCGTTTGCGCTGATTTCCAGTTGGATTTTTAAACTGCCCGATCCGCGCACCTACGGTTCGAAAAATCCCGGTGCGACCAACGTGTTGCGCAGCGGCAAGAAAGCCGCGGCGGTGCTGACCTTGCTCGGAGATGCCGGGAAAGGCTGGCTGGCGGTTTTTCTGGCGCAAACTTATGCGCCGCAGTTGGGATTGGGTGACGAAGCGGCTGCCGTGGCAGCGTTGGCGGTGTTTCTCGGCCATGTGTTCCCGGTGTTTTTGCGTTTCCAAGGCGGCAAAGGCGTGGCGACGGCGGTTGGTGTACTGCTCGGTTTGAATCTGTGGCTGGGGTTGCTGGCGATGGCAACCTGGTTGTTGGTGGCGTTCATTTGGCGCATTTCGTCGTTGTCGGCTTTGGTCGCGGCGGTGTTAACACCGCTGTATGGCATCGCTCTGCTCGGTTTTGAAGTCAGCACCTTGGCGGTTTCGGCGATGTCGTTGCTGCTGATTTGGCGCCATCAGTCGAATATCGTCAATCTGCTAGCGGGCAAGGAAGGGCGGATCGGTGAGAAAAAAGAACCTGGCGTTTAATCGGCTTCAGGTGTTTCCAGCATCTCCAGATTCCAGCGTGCGTGCACATTGAAGCTGCGCGCCGGTTGCCGGGCGGATTCCGGCATCGCTTGCAGCCGCATTGCGCCAGCAAATGCGATCATGGCGCCGTTGTCGGTGCAGAATTCCAGTTCCGGATAAAACGCCGTGGCGCCTTGCGCTGCGGCTTTTTCGCTGAGTGTGCGGCGCAGTTGCGCGTTAGCGCCGACGCCTCCGGCTACGACCAGTTGCTTTAATCCGCTTTGCGTCAGCGCAGCCAATGATTTTTCCGTCAACACTTCCACCACCGCGTCTTGAAACGCCAGCGCGATGTCAGCGCAGATTTGCTCGCTGTTTTCCTGTTTGTTGAGCAAAGTCAGCACCGCGGTTTTCAGGCCGCTGAAACTGAAATTCAGATCGCCGCTATTGAGCATCGGGCGCGGTAGTTTGAATTGCCCCGGACGGCCTTGCCGGGCGAGCTGCGATAATGCCGCACCGCCCGGATAACCCAATCCCAATAACTTGGCGGTTTTATCGAATGCTTCACCGGCGGCGTCGTCGACCGTTTCACCGAGCAAGCGGTAATGGCCGACGGCATCGACTTGCATCAACTGCGTATGGCCGCCAGATACAAGCAGCGCGATGAATGGAAAAACGGGCGCTGGAGTCGACAGCAGCGGCGACAGCAAATGACCTTCGAGATGATGGATGCCGAGCGCCGGAATGTTCAACGCAAAGCTCATCGCAGCGCCAATGCTGGCACCAACCAGCAGCGCGCCGGCTAGTCCCGGGCCTTGCGTGTAGGCGATGGCATCGACTTGGCGCAATTCGCAGCCGGCGGCGGCCAGCGCTTGTGTGATCAGCGGCAGCGCGCGGCGGATATGATCGCGCGACGCCAGCTCCGGCACCACGCCCCCATATTCACGGTGCATGGCGATTTGCGAATACAGCGTATGGCTGAGCAAGCCGCGTTGGGTGTCGTATAGCGCGATACCGGTTTCATCGCAGGAGGTTTCAATACCGAGAACAAGCATGAAGAAAAATTGCGGGCAGTTAAATTGAGAAATGGCGGTAACGGCGGTATTTTAACATTGCTGCAACACGGCGCACGGTTTGCCTGCAAGATTTGGGAGTAGGGGCCGGGGCTGTATCGAACATGAGGTCTGTGCTAAAGTTCGGCTTTTGCAATTTTAGAGCAGGAGATAACGTCATGGATTATAACTACGAATCTGAACACACCAAATTTATGCGCGAATTCCTGGAAAAGAATCCGCAAGTGAAAGAAAAGCGATTGGCGGCGCGTAGCGTGTGGTGGGACAAAGAGCAGAATTTGGAGGAGCGCAAACGCTTCAAAGAATCTGCTGAGCCGATGAAGCCGTATGTTTATTTTGGCGGTTAGCATTTGATCAATAACGAATTGCTTATCAGCCGTTGCGTTTTTCTTTGAAAGTGCTGCGATGAAGCGCTGCATTGTGGTTTTAACTACATTCTTCATGACGGCATGTGCAAATTTGCACGATGCAAGCGGTGATAAAACGCAGCATTTCGAAGAAAGATTGGCTGGAGAACACGCCGCGCTCGCGGCGTGTGTGACCGCCAAATTGCAATCCGACGGCCGGTCCTTCTTGCGGCCGCTGCAATTCCGGAACCGCCAATATCCCGATATTCACGCTTCCGAAATTCATGCCTACGATACTCGCTTTTTGCGTAACGCCATCCCCACGTATGCACCGTCGAATCCCGACGCCATTTTGATCTATGGCAATCCGGCAGTGGAAGTTCAATCAGCCACCCAACGCAGTGACAACGATAAACCGGCTTATGCCTTTGCCTTGATGTTGCAGCAAATCGACGCCGCAACTGTCAATGCATCGCTGCGAGGGGATGTGTTCTTCGGTGATATTGCCTGGAAAATGCTGCAATCGTGTGCGGCTTCCACGGCTAACCCTTAGATTTTCCCGGATCAGTTACTGTTTCCCGATTTCGCCAGCAGCACGTCCAACGCGCGCGTGCTGAGTATGCGTTTGAGGAAACCAAACAGGTACGTCGGGACTGTCACGTAATAACGTGCTTGAGGCTTGGGCGCTTCCAGTGCGTGAATCACGCGTTTCAGCACGGCTTCGGGTGGTAGCGTAAATGGAACGGCAGGGCCTTGTTTATTCAATCGTGCCAGTACGCCTTGATATTTTTCGCGATGCACGCTGTTTTCGATATCGATATATTTTTCTAACGCTTTGACGGCGTTCATGCGGAACAGACTGGAAATCGGTCCAGGTTCGATCAGGCTGACATACACATTGCTGCCTCTGAGTTCCAAGCGTAGCGTGTCGCTCAAGCCTTCAATGGCGTACTTGGAGGCGTTGTAGGCGCCACGGAAAGGCATGGCGACAAAGCCGAGCACCGAGCTGTTCTGTATGATGCGTCCATACCCTTGTTGGCGCATTACGGGAATCGCAAGATTGGTCAATTCCTGCCAGCCGAATACATTGGTTTCAAATTGCGCGCGCAAGGCATCGCGATTTAAATCTTCCACCGCGCCGGGCAAGCCGAATGCGCCGTTATTGAACAGCGCGTACAATTCACCGCCGGTACGGCGCATGACTTCCTCAAAAGCGAAATGAATCGAATTGGAGTCGTTTAAATCCAGACGGAAGCTTTCCAGTCCTTCAGCCAGCAGTTTCTCAATGCTGTTGCGCCTTCTGGCCGTGGCAAAGACACGATAGCCGCGTGCCTGCAAACCTTTTGCAGTGCAGTAACCGATTCCGCTGGAACATCCTGTAATAAGTACGGTTTTTTTCATTTCTTCAGATCAACTTGTAAATGGGTGTTGCTATTTTTCATGACTTAGGAATAAATTTGCAAATGGTGCGAGTGTCACTCGGCGCTGGTAAACATTTACACAACAGAAAATAACATATCGAAAGACTCTTCATGGCAAAAATTATATTCAGGCTGAATGGCGTTCCCGATGATGAAGCGCATGAAGTACGCGAATTGTTTGCTCGCAATGCGATTGATTTTTATGAGACCTCAGCGGGAAATTGGGGAGTATCGATGTCCGCGCTGTGGCTTAAAGACGATAGTCAGTTTGAACAGGCGCGCGTATTGCTGGATGCGTATCAAACCGAACGGACAGCTAGAATGCGAGCGGAGTACGCACGCTTGAAGCGTGAGGGGAAGAATAAAACCTTTTGGGATGCAGTGAAGGAAAAGCCGGTCAGTTTTACGATTCACCTAGCGGTTGCATGGCTGGTGATCTATTTATCCATTCAACTGGTTCTGGATTTTGCCAAATAAAAGATCGTTGCGCGTAGCGGTAATTTTTATCAGTTAATACGGTATGATAGCGATTCAAATCTTGTTTTATCCAGAAACATTCCAAGAAAGGAGAAGAAGCATGAAATATACGTTGAAAGCAATGATTGCAGCATTGGCGATTTCCTCGGTGAGCGCTTATGCCGGTGGAGATCCGGAACACGTCAAATTCCCGGAAGGCTATAGCAAAACCTTCACGCAGTATGCAACCATGAATCGCGCGAATCAAACCCAAGTGGCCAAGCTGTATGCCAACGAAGCTGCGATTTCCGGTTATAAGCAAGGAAATAAAAGCGCTCCCGGTGGTATTGTGATTATGGAAATCTATACACCGAAAAAAGGCGCGGACGGCAAGCCGGTTGCCGGTAGTGACGGTTTGTTTGAAATCGATTCGCTGGCTGCTGTTGCGGTGATGGAAAACCGGAATAACTGGGATGCTTCCTTTCCAAAGGAAAATCGCACCGGGGACTGGGGCTTCGCGGTTTATAATCCGGACGGCACGGCAAAAAGCAACGACCTGAATTGCGTGCAATGCCACACACCACTGCAGGCGCAGGATTATTTATTTACTTATCAGAAACTGGTTGATTTCGTCAAAAAATAATCAATCCAAGATTGTCCCTGGACGATTCTGCACTGATAGGTCGTCCAGCGGAGATAGTCCGCAGGCAATCTGCGAAGCTTTATAAAACGCTTTTATTCAGACAGTCGCGTGTGATCGATGAGTGATCTGGCTCTCAATTTAGATAAGCTTAATTCCTGGCGGCAAATAGATCCTGCGGGCGGAGCCGGGTTTTTGAAAAAGCTGATTTCAATTTATTTGTCATCTGCGCCAACATTCCAAACTCAGATAGAAAATGCGATTCAAGCCGAGGATAGCGATGCGCTGGTCAAAGCGGCGCATACCTTCAAATCCAGTGCAACTAATATCGGAGCGGAATTGCTTGCCGATATCTGCCAGCAACTGGAGGAATGTGGCGATAAGAATCAGCTTAGCCGAACTGCTGAGTTGCTGGAAAAAATGCATAGCGAATCCCGGCGTGTCATCATCGCGCTAGAGGAATTGCTGGAAAAATGTTGAGTTGTGCGGTAAAAGAATTACCGTACTCCGTCTTTTCTCCATAAATTATTGTCAAATTAGGAAGATATGCGGGAAGTCGTTGTTTTGAGCGGTGTGCGAACTGCGATAGGTGATTATGGCGGTGCGCTTAAAGATATCGCACCTGCTGATTTGGCGGCGAAAGTCGTGCGTGAGGCAGTCGTTCGTGCCGGGATTGACGCTGAAGAAGTCGGGCATTTGGTTTTTGGTAATGTTATTCATAGCGAAGCGCGCGATATGTATCTGGCGCGCGTGGCCTGCATCGATGGCGGTTTGCCGCAGCATACTTCCGCATTGACGGTGAACCGGTTGTGCGGAAGTGGCCTGCAGGCAATTATTTCAGCAAGTCAGAATATTTTGCTCGGCGATACTGATGTGGCTGTTGCGGGTGGTGCGGAATCCATGAGCCGCGGCGGTTATTTATTACCTAGTTTACGCTGGGGGCAGCGTATGAACGATGGTGCAGCGGTAGATATGATGGTGGGCGCATTAACCGATCCGTTTGATCATGTGCATATGGGAATTACTGCTGAAAATATTGCCGCCAAATGGCAAATCAGTCGGGAGGAACAGGATGCGTTTGCAGCGGAAAGCCATCGGCGCGCTTTGCGGGCGATCAAAAATGGTTATTTCAAGGATCAAATATTACCGGTGGAAGTGGTAAAACATAAAGAAACCGCTATTTTTGATACCGATGAGCATCCACGTGAAAATTCCAGTCTGGCCAATTTGGCTAAATTGCGACCGGTGTTTCAGAAAGAGGGTACTGTAACGGCCGGAAATGCTTCCAGTATTAATGATTGCGCTGCCGCTTTGGTATTGATGGAACATAATGCAGCGCGGCAACGTGACCTGAAACCGATGGCGCGGTTGATTTCGTATGGTCATGCCGGTGTTGACCCTAAATTTATGGGGATGGGGCCGGTTCCTGCCGTTCAGGACGCTTTGCGGCGCGCCGGTCTCAAAATGGCAGATATGGATGTGATTGAATCCAACGAGGCGTTTGCTGTGCAAGCCTGTGCAGTAGCAAAGGAGCTGCGGTTTGATCCAGAAAAAACTAATCCGAATGGCGGGGCTGTTGCGCTAGGCCATCCTATCGGTGCAACAGGAAGTATTTTGGTGATCAAAGCGATTTACGAACTGCATCGTTGTGATGGTCAATATGCATTGATAACCATGTGTATAGGCGGGGGGCAAGGTATAGCCGCAATTTTTGAGAAGCTTTGAAAGATTCTAAAAAATAATAGTTAATTGGAATTGCGCGTTGACTGATCTGGGTAATTCGGCTATAGTCACGTCTTTTTTAAGCGCAGGCAGGTAATGCTACCTGTTCCAAAGGCAGGTGGTATATGTCTTGGATTAAGAATAGGCCGCTGTATATCGTGTTGCGTGTGCAGTTGCTAGTGGCAATGGTAGTGGCAGTGGTTGTCTGGTATTTTCTTGGTATGCACGGTGCGATATCAGCATTGCTGGGTGGTTTAGTCAGTGTAATTTCCTCTGCAGCATTTGCCATCATTATCTCACGTCACAAAGGTTACACAGCGGGAGAAACCATAAGAACTGCACTGAGAGCGGAGTCAGTAAAAATTATATTGACTGTAAGTTTGTTGTGGTTAGTGTTTAAATTTTATGAGAACGTGAACGCGCCAGTATTTATAGGAACATTCATTCTGGCGGTATTAGTTCATAGTTTTGCGTTATTGATCGCAGACGATACGAAGTAAGATAAATTTTTAAAGTTAGCAGGCAATACATGGCATCAGGAACGGAACTTACACCAACATCATATATAGATCACCATCTAACTTATCTAACAACAAAAGTCAGTGAAGGGTCATTCTGGGTATTGCATGTCGATACTCTGATCACATCTCTTGTCCTTGGTGTTATTAGCTTTGGTTCTATCTGGTTGATAGTGCGCAAAGCTACACCAGGCGTGCCTTCTAAGAGTCAAGCATTCATCGAATTGGCAGTTGAGTTCATTGATAATGAAGTGAAGAACACATTCCATGGTAACCGGCATGTGCTGGTAGCTCCTTTGGCATTAACGGTGTTCGTGTGGGTTTTAATGATGAATGCCATGGATATATTGCCGATCGATATCATGGCTTGGGTTACTGAGAATGTATTCGGTATGCACAATTGGAAGATTGTGCCGACAACGGATGTTAATACGACTTTTGCGCTTGCTCTTTCAATATGGTTCTTGATGATTTTTTTCAATCTCAAAGTCAAGGGTGTTGGGGGTTGGATGCATGAGTTATTTTGCACGCCATTTGGAAAAAATCCACTCCTGTGGATATTGAATCTGCTATTCAACTTTATTGAGTATGTATCGAAGCCTTTGTCGCACTCATTACGGCTTTTTGGAAATATATATGCCGGCGAGATAATTTTTCTATTGTTGGGTATGTGGGCTGCAACCGGGGTATCTGGTACAATTTTCGGCTCCATTCTAGGAGCGGGGTGGGCAATATTTCATATATTGATTGTAACCTTGCAAGCATTTATTTTTATGATGCTGACAGTGGTTTATATATCAATGGCGCACGAATCTCACTAAATTAAATTTCTAACTTTATCTAGTAACATATTATTAATCTTAACAGAAAGGAACTAAAATGGAGAATTTGCAGTTTTTGGCAATGATTCAAGCGTATACCGGAGTAGGTATTGGTTTGATGATCGGTCTCGGTGCGGCTGGTGCGTGTATCGGTGTGGGTGTTATGTGTAGTCGTTTTCTTGAAGGTGCGGCGCGTCAGCCTGAAATGATTCCGACCCTGCAAGGTAAAGTGTTTCTTTTGCTCGGTTTGACTGACGCATCGTTTATTATTGCTGTTGGTCTGGCTATGTTGTTTGCGTTTGGAAATCCATTGTTAGCGGTGATTCAATAATAAAGCTGCTGTAGTTTAAGTCAGATATAACAGGCTTGTCATGAATATTAACTTTACTTTAATTTCTCAGGCGATAGCCTTTTCGGTATTTATTTGGTTTACAGTCAAATTCGTTTGGCCTCCTCTGTTGCGTGCAATAGAAGAGCGGCAAAAAACAATTGCTGATGGATTGGCTGCTGGTGAACGTGGTCGGCATGAATTGGAGCTGGCCAGCCAACGTTCGGCAGATGTGCTAAGAGAGGCTAAGCAACGAGCTTCGGAGATAGTTCAGCAGGCAGAAAAACGAGCAACAGAGATCGTTGAGGAAGCTAAAAGAACGGCCAAAGAAGAAGGTGATCGGATTGTAACGGGTGCTAAAGCAGATATCGCGCACGAAATGTTTAGTGCGAAAGAAGTCTTGCGTCAGCATGCGGCTCAGCTAGCAGTGGCGGGTGCGGCCAAAATACTTCGTCGTGAAGTGGATGCTAAGGCGCATGCAGACATACTGGCTGCAATTGAGGAAGATTTGAAATAATGGCTGAAGCGATTACAGTTGCTAGACCGTATGCAGAGGCAGTGTATAAGCACGCGGTTGCTAACGAAAGTTTGGCGCAATGGGCAAATATGCTGCAGCTAGCTGCGATGATTGCAGAAGATGATGAAGTGAAAATGCTCATCGGTAATCCAATAATCACAGCGAAACAGCTCGGCGCAATATTTCTGGAGATCGGAAAAAATAAATTTAATTCCGAAGCCGAAAATCTGGTGACATTGCTGGCAGAAAATAAACGGATATTTATACTACCGCAGATTAGTCAGTTATTTGAGCAATTGAAAGCGCAGCATGAGGGTGTGCTCGAAGCCAAGATTGTGAGTGCATTTGCGCTGGAAGGTAAACAACTGAAAAAATTAGTTGATGATCTTGAAATAAAATTCAAGCGCAAAATAGATGCGCAAGTAAGTATAGATCCTGAGTTAATTGGCGGTGTTAAAGTTGAGATTGGCGATGAGATTCTAGATGCCTCAATACGTGGTAAGCTTGAAACTATGGCCATTGCCCTTAAAAGCTAGGAGTTAAAAGAAATGCAGTTAAATCCATCCGAAATCAGTGAACTGATTAAAAAAAGGATTGAAGGACTTGTTGATACGGCAGAAGTACGTACGCAAGGAACAATTGTCTCTGTAACGGACGGTATTGTTCGTATTCACGGCTTGTCAGATGTGATGCAAGGTGAAATGTTGGAGTTTCCCGGCAATACCTTCGGCTTGGCGCTGAACTTGGAACGTGATTCAGTGGGTGCCGTTATCATGGGTTCATATGAACACATTTGTGAAGGTGATACCGTCAAATGTACAGGGCGTATTCTGGAGGTTCCCGTCGGTGAAGCTTTGCTTGGTCGTGTCGTGAATGCGCTAGGGCAGCCAATCGATGGCAAAGGACCGATTGCCGCAGCGAAATCTGAGCCCATAGAGAAAATTGCTCCGGGTGTAATTTGGAGGCAGTCCGTAGATCAACCGGTACAAACTGGATTAAAATCAGTTGACTCCATGGTGCCGGTCGGACGTGGGCAGCGTGAATTGATCATCGGTGATCGTCAGACAGGAAAAACTGCAGTGGCGATTGATGCGATTCTCAATCAGAAGGGGCAGAACATGCTCTGCATTTATGTGGCGGTAGGGCAGAAGGCGTCTTCGATTGCAAACGTGGTGCGTAAGCTGGAAGAACATGGTGCTATGGAATATACCATTGTTGTGGCTGCAACTGCATCAGAATCGGCTGCGATGCAGTTCATTGCGCCGTATTCCGGATGTACGATGGGAGAGTATTTCCGCGACAAGGGTCAAGACGCATTAATCGTTTATGATGATTTAACAAAACAAGCTTGGGCTTATCGTCAAATATCCTTACTGTTACGTCGACCTCCTGGTCGAGAAGCTTATCCAGGTGATGTGTTTTATCTTCACTCACGTTTGCTGGAGAGAGCTGCAAGAGTAAGTGCAGCTTACGTTGAAAAAGCAACCAATGGCGCTGTGAAAGGTAAAACGGGGTCATTAACGGCTCTACCAATCATTGAAACACAAGCGGGTGATGTAACAGCATTTGTACCGACCAATGTAATTTCAATTACTGACGGGCAAATATTTCTTGAAACCGATTTGTTTAATGCTGGTATTCGTCCTGCAATAAATGCAGGTGTTTCCGTTTCTCGTGTTGGTGGTGCAGCGCAAACTAAAGTAATTAAAAAGTTGGGTGGTGGTATTCGGTTGGCCTTGGCGCAATATCGTGAATTGGCGGCTTTTGCTCAATTTGCATCTGATTTGGATGAGGCGACACGTAAACAGCTTGAGCGTGGAAAGATGGCTACGGAATTGATGAAGCAACCTCAATATGCAACGCTCAGCGTATCAGAAATGGCACTGACATTGTTTGCTATCAATAATGGTTATTTTGATGATGTTGAAGTGAATAGAGCACTTGCATTCGAGTCTGCTCTGAAAAACTACATTCGTGGTCAACATGGAGCCATTCTTGAAAAAATTGAGAAGAGCAAAGAACTCAATGCTGAAACAGAGAAAGAATTAACCGCCGCGATTCAAGAATTTAAGCAAAACGGAACCTATTAAGCAAATGGCTGGCAGTAGAGAAATTCGCAACAAAATAAAGAGTGTAAAGAATACGCAAAAGATAACGCGCGCTATGGAAATGGTCGCGGCTTCAAAAATGCGTAAGGCTCAAGAGCGTATGAAGAAAGCGCGCCCCTATGGGGAGAAGATACGCAATGTTGCTGCACATATGAGTCGAGCAAATACGGAATATCGCCATCCTTTTCTGATTGCCCGTGATACTGTCAAACGAATCGGTGTCATTATTGTTACTTCAGATAAAGGTCTTTGCGGAGGCTTGAATACCAATGTTCTTCGTAAAGTCGTGAATCAAATGAAAACATGGCGAGCGGAGGGGGAACAAGTAGAAGTTTGCTGTATTGGTAACAAAGGCTTGGGATTCATGAGTAGAGTCGGTGCCAACATTACTTCACAGGTAGTGGGTTTAGGTGACGCTCCTGATATAACAAAGCTTATCGGCGCAGTAAAAGTGGTTCTAGATGGTTATACGCAGGATCAATTTGATCGAGTGTATATTTTTTATAATCGTTTTATAAATACCATGAAGCAAGAACCTGTCATGGAACAGTTGCTACCGCTGACAGACGAGCGCATGCAAAGCAGTGAGCAGGAAAACAGCAATAAGCCGAAGGCAACTTGGGATTATATATATGAACCAGAAGCGAAGCCTGTTATAGACGATATTATGGTGCGATATGTAGAAGCATTGATATATCAAGCAGTAGCTGAAAATATGGCATCGGAGCAATCTGCCAGAATGGTAGCGATGAAAGCGGCATCGGACAATGCAGGTAATGTCATTAATGAGTTGACATTAATTTATAACAAATCTCGACAAGCAGCGATTACTAAAGAACTATCCGAAATTGTTGGTGGTGCTGCTGCAGTTTAAAATATTTTTGAATATAGAGTCTAGGGAACAAAGATGAGTCAAGGAAAAATTGTTCAGTGTATTGGTGCGGTAATTGATGTGGAGTTTCCACGCGAATCTCTGCCAAAAGTTTATGATGCATTAATTATGGATGGCTCCGAGCTTACGTTAGAAGTGCAACAGCAGCTTGGCGACGGTGTGGTACGCACCATTGCATTGGGCTCATCTGATGGATTGCGCCGTGGAATGGTGGTAAAGAATACCGGTAAACAGATTACCGTTCCTGTTGGAACCAAAACGTTGGGAAGAATTATGGATGTTTTGGGGCGGCCTATTGATGAAATGGGAGATATCGGCGCTGATCAACAAATGTCGATCCATCGTGAAGCACCAGCTTTCGATGAATTGTCCGCATCAACTGAATTACTGGAAACTGGCATTAAAGTGATTGATTTAATTTGCCCGTTTGCTAAAGGCGGTAAAGTTGGTTTATTCGGTGGTGCAGGTGTGGGCAAAACCGTAAATATGATGGAATTGATTCGCAACATTGCGATTGAGCATAGCGGGTATTCAGTGTTTGCTGGCGTAGGCGAGCGTACTCGCGAAGGAAATGACTTTTATCATGAGATGAAAGAATCCAAAGTATTGGATAAAGTAGCGCTCGTTTATGGGCAAATGAATGAGCCGCCCGGTAATCGTCTTCGTGTTGCACTGACCGGACTTACGATGGCTGAGTCTTTCCGCGATGAAGGACGTGACGTTTTGTTCTTTGTTGATAACATTTATCGTTATACATTAGCCGGAACTGAAGTGTCAGCGCTACTTGGCCGTATGCCGTCTGCAGTAGGGTATCAGCCGACGCTTGCAGAGGAAATGGGACGATTGCAAGAACGTATTACATCGACTAAAACAGGCTCCATTACGTCAATTCAAGCAGTTTATGTACCGGCGGACGATTTGACCGATCCATCACCTGCAACAACCTTTGGGCACTTGGATGCGACTGTCGTATTGTCACGTGATATTGCTTCACTGGGAATTTATCCTGCGGTTGATCCACTTGATTCAACATCGCGGCAGCTGGATCCGCAAGTAGTGGGAGAAGAACATTACAATACAGCGCGTGCAGTTCAGCAAACATTGCAACGATATAAAGAGTTGAGAGATATTATCGCAATTTTAGGTATGGATGAGCTGTCAGCAGAAGATAAACTGGCGGTTAGCCGTGCGCGTAAGATTCAACGCTTCTTGTCGCAACCGTTCAACGTTGCTGAGGTATTCACTGGTTCACCAGGAAAATATGTTTCTCTAAAAGACACTATTAAAGGTTTTAAAGGAATTGTTGAAGGTGATTACGATGAGTTACCTGAGCAGGCATTCTATATGGTTGGCAGTATCGAAGAAGCTGTAGAAAAAGCTAAAACACTTCAATAAAACAAGAGAAAATAGTGATGGGTACCATATTTCATCTTGATATCGTTAGTGCTGAAGAATCTATTTACTCGGGGCCCGTTGAATTTCTGGTAGCACCGGCACAAATGGGAGAAGTCGGTATTTATCCACGTCATACACCGATGTTGACAAGAATCAAATCGGGTATGGTGCGAATCAAGGCACAATTGAAAGAAGAAGAATTAGTTTATGTATCAGGTGGCATGCTGGAAGTTCAGCCTGATGTTGTGACGATATTAGCCGATACTGCAGTGCGCAGTCATGATCTGGATGAAGCAAAGGCTCTTGAAGCGAAACGAGCAGCTGAAGAAGCAATGAAGAATCGGGAATCTGAATTGGATTATGCTAAAGCACAGGCCGAGCTGATAGAGGCTATGGCGCAATTAGCAGCAATAGATAAACTAAGAAAACGCGGGCATTGATAAGTAAAACATAAATTCTAATGATAAAAAAGGCGACTAATGTCGCCTTTTTTGTATCTATTTCTAAAGCATCTAGCTGGTTACAATGACAGGGCTATAAGCGGAAAAATGCAACGGATTGCAACATATGGATCAAGAAATCTGACTGTATCAGTTGTTCAGCGATGGTGTGTGTAATTAAAATCCCTTCAAAATTCCATTTGAGAAGTAGATTATCGTGTCGAAGCTTAATGTAGTGATATTGGCTGCTGGTGCTGGAAAACGTATGCAGTCTGCGCTCCCAAAAGTGTTACATACTTTGGCGGGAATCCCGCTACTGATGCATGTCATAAATGCGGCGCGGTTGTTGTCACCTGACAGAATTTGTGTCGTCGCGGGTTACGGTAGTGACAAAGTAAAACAGCTGATCAATGGTGATGATCTAATCTGGGTAACGCAAGAACAGCAGCTAGGCACCGGGCATGCACTCATGCAAGCTTTGCCGCAATTGGATGTCGATGGATTTACGCTGGTTTTGTACGGTGATGTGCCGCTGGTCCGGATTCAAACCTTGCAAAAGTTAATTACCTTGGCAGAGGAGAAGAGCTGCACATTATTGACCGCAATAATCGATAATCCGTTTGGTTACGGTAGAATTTTACGCGATTCGAAGACCGGAGAGGTGATTGCAATCGTCGAGCAAAAAGATGCGACAGATGAACAACAGAAAATCCATGAAATTAATACCGGAATTATGCTCACTCCAAATCAGCATTTACATCGATGGTTGCCTAAACTTGAAAACAAAAACACACAACATGAATATTATTTGACCGACATTATCGCGATGGCAGTAAAAGATGGTTTGCACGTCATAGCAGTACAAGCAGAGAATTTCTGGGAAGTCATGGGGGTTAATAATAAGCATCAATTGGCAGAGCTTGAACGGATTTATCAAAAGAATTGCGCTGAGAAGCTATTGGAGAGAGGAGTCAGCTTACGTGATCCGAATCGGATAGACGTGCGCGGTGAACTTGTGTGTGGTTCTGATGTTGAGATTGACGTTAATTGTATTTTTGAAGGAGTCGTTAGATTGGGAGACTCTGTCCGGATAGGCGCGCATTGCATACTAAAAAATGTGACAGTGGCATCTGGAAGCGTTATTCATCCCTTTAGCCTGATTGAAGATGCTGAAATCGGCGAGGATTGTAAAATCGGCCCCTATGCACGCATCCGTCCTGGAACGCGGCTGGCTAAGAAAGTGCATATTGGCAATTTTGTCGAAGTGAAAAATAGCCAGATTGCCGCCGCCAGCAAAGCGAATCACCTGAGTTACATCGGTGATTCCACAGTAGGAGAAAATGTCAATATTGGCGCTGGAACCATTACATGTAATTACGATGGCGCCAATAAGTATCGAACCATTATTGAAGATGATGTATTTATCGGATCCGACACGCAGTTGATCGCACCCGTAAAAATCTCGAAAGGATCAACTATCGGTGCGGGATCAACGATCACGAAAGAAACTCCGGAGAATCAGCTGACCCTATCCAGATCGAAACAAGTCAGCATTACGGGATGGAAACGTCCCAAGAAATCAAAAGTATAGTATATCTAATCAGTATCGTTCTTTTAGCTGGCGTTGTAAGGAGAGTGCGCTATGTGTGGAATAGTGGGTGCAGTAGCTAATGACAATGTTGTTCCGGTATTGCTGGATGGATTATTACACCTGGAGTACCGAGGCTATGACTCAGCCGGCTTGGTGGTAACGTGTAACGGCTTAAACAGATTACGCACAACGGGCCGTGTAACCGAGTTGCAGAAACTTGCCAATGAAAAAAACGCTCATGGGTTGGCCGGTATTGCGCATACACGCTGGGCAACGCATGGAGCGCCTTCCGAGCGTAACGCCCATCCACATTTCTCCGGCATGCTGGAATCATCCTCCCGGATAGCTGTAGTGCATAACGGCATCATTGAAAATCATGAAGTGATGCGCAAGCGCTTGCAAGCTGAAGGCTATGAGTTTGTTTCCGATACCGATACCGAAGTGATCGCGCATCTCATAGCGTTCAATCTCAAACATACCGATGATTTGATGATCGCTGTTTGTACTTCTATTGCTGAACTGCAAGGTGCCTATGCGATTGCGGTGATGGAGGAAGCGCATCCGGAAAGGATTGTGGTTGCGCGCAACGGAGCACCATTGCTGCTGGGGTTGGGGGAAAGCGGCAATTATGCGGCTTCCGATGCTTCCGCTTTGTTAAAAGCGACCCGGAATATGATTTATCTGGAAGAAGGGGATGTCGCCGAACTTACGCGCGATGGCTACCGCATTGTCAATTGCCTGCATGGCGGTTTGGTAAAGGAAGTTAAACGGACTGTACACGAAAGCAATCTTTCCAGCGACGCGATTGAGTTGGGGCCGTATGCGCATTACATGCAAAAAGAAATTTTTGAGCAACCCAGCGCCGTGGCCAATACGTTGGAGATGGTTTTTAATGCGCAATCTATTTCCCCCAATTTGTTTGGTAGCGAGGCCGAGAAAATATTCTCCCAGACCAAGAGCATACTTATTCTGGCTTGCGGAACCAGTTATCATGCCGGACTGGTTGCGCGTTACTGGCTGGAAACTGTTGCCGGTCTTCCGTGCAACGTTGAAATAGCCAGTGAATATCGTTATCGCGATCCGATTGCGGAACCCAATACGCTAGTGGTCGGAATTTCGCAATCAGGTGAGACTGCAGATACCTTGGCGGCGCTTAACTACGCTAAGAAACTCGGCCATCAATACAGTCTCGCGATTTGCAATGTGCCGGAAAGCGCACTGATACGCCAAACCGACTTGCGCTTTCTCACGCGCGCCGGACCCGAGATCGGTGTTGCGTCGACCAAGGCATTTACGACGCAATTAGCGTCGCTGTTACTGTTGACAATAACATTAGCCAAAATGCGCCAAAAATTATCAGCGCAAGACGAACAACAAATGATTATGACGCTGCGTCATTTGCCGATGGCTTTGCAACATGCGCTGCAAGTGGAGCCGCAAGTGCAAATCTGGGCGAAAAGTTTTGCACAAAAACGCCATGCATTATTTCTCGGTCGCGGTGTTCACTATCCCATTGCGATGGAAGGTGCACTTAAACTCAAGGAAATTTCATATATTCATGCCGAAGCTTACGCGGCAGGGGAATTGAAACACGGGCCGCTGGCGCTGGTGGATGATGAAATGCCCGTTGTGGCTATAGCGCCTAACGATCAGCTGTTAGGCAAGCTCAAATCGAATTTACAGGAAGTGCATGCCCGGGGTGGCGAATTATATTTATTTGCGGATGCTGATTCTCAGATCACGCAGAGTGAAAATTTGCATGTCATCCGTTTATCGGAACATGCCGGATTGCTGAGTCCGATTCTACATACTATTCCGTTGCAATTATTGGCGTATCACGTTGCTTTGGCGCGCGGCACGGATGTCGATAAGCCGAGAAATCTGGCAAAAGCAGTGACGGTTGAATAAAAATTATCATTGTTCATACCAGATCGAGTTCGATTAGGTTATTACAACACTGGAATGTATTTTTAACTTTCACTGCTAATAATAGCTGAATGCTTTATCCATAAAATGCAGAGTGGTAATATAAAAATAACTAAACAAAGGGTGCATAGCAATGGCAGGTCATAGTAAATGGGCTAATATCAAACACAAAAAAGCTGCACAGGATGCCAAACGCGGTAAAGTGTTTACCAGGCTTATCAAGGAAATAACAGTGGCTGCTCGTATGGGGGGCGGCGATCCAGACAGCAATCCGCGGTTGCGCTTGGCAGTAGACAAAGCCTACGACCAGAATATGCCCAAGGATAATGTCGAACGTGCGATTAAGCGTGGCAGCGGTGCTCTGGATGGTGTCGATTATGAAGAAATTCGATACGAGGGCTATGGGATCGCAGGCGCTGCAGTCATGGTGGATTGCATGACGGATAATCGCGTGCGCACGGTAGCCGATGTGCGGCATGCATTCACCAAATATGGTGGAAATCTCGGTACGGATGGGTCCGTCAGTTTTTTGTTCAAACACTGCGGGCAGTTGATTTTTGCACCTGGAACCGATGAAGACAAACTGATTGAAGCTGCATTAGAAGCGGGTGCGGAAGATGTGATCAGCAATGAGGATGGCAGTATCGAAGTGATTACGGCGCCTTATGAATTCATCAATGTGAAGGGAGCGCTGGAAAAGGCTGGATTCAAAGCCGAATTGGCGGAGGTAACTATGAAGCCCGCTAATGAAGCAGTTCTAACCGGTGACGATGCGGTGAAAATGCAGAAGCTGTTGGATGCGCTGGAAAATCTTGATGATGTGCAAGATGTTTACACGACAGCTGTCCTCCTTGAATAGAAAATTCATGATCAGCAGGTGACAAAATCCGTATTCTGGGGATAGATCCGGGTTTGCGCATTACGGGGTTTGGTGTCATTGATAAGAACGGGCGCGATTTAGCATATGTCAGCAGTGGCAGCGTTAAGACTGTTGCCGGTGAATTGCCTTCCCGTTTGCAGTTGATTCTGAAAAATCTGAACGAAGTCATTGCATTGTATCAACCCGAGTATGTTGTCATCGAACAAGTTTTCGTCAATATCAATCCTAAAACCACTTTGCTACTCGGTCAGGCGCGGGGTGCGGCGATTTGTGCTGCCGTTATGAGTAATTTGCCGGTGGCCGAGTATACCGCGCTACAAATAAAACAAGCTGTGGTTGGTAATGGGCACGCCCAAAAAAAGCAAGTGCAAGAGATGGTAGTGCGCTTGCTCAGGCTGACCGGAAATCCCAGTGCCGATGCCGCAGATGCACTGGCTTGCGCGATATGCCATGCGCATGGCGGCCTTGGTTTGGGGAGGATTGCGACGGCTGGTTACCGCATGAAGCGAGGGCGTTTGGTGTGATCGGGCGATTAACCGGGACATTGCTGGAAAAGCATCCGCCGCAGGTATTGTTGGATGTGCAGGGTGTCGGTTATGAGATCGACGTGCCGATGAGCACCTTTTATGAACTTCCGGCACTTGGTGCACAGATAACCTTGCATACGCATCTGGTGATACGGGAAGATTTACATCTGCTGTTCGGTTTTGCAACGGAATCGGAACGCCAGACTTTCCGTCAGTTGATCAAAATTTCGGGTATCGGTGCCAGAACTGCGTTAGCGCTGTTATCCGGCTTGAGTGTGTCCGATTTGCATCGCGCGGTTAGTGCGCAGGATAGCGCGCAGCTCATTAAAGTGCCTGGTATCGGAAAAAAAACAGCTGAGCGTTTATTACTGGAATTGCGCGATAAACTGGATTCCGCAACAACCAATCCGGATCAAACTTCTACTATACCCACGCAGGATAGTGACATACTCAATGCGTTGTTATCACTGGGTTATAATGATCGCGAAGCGGGGTGGGCGATCAAGCAAATCTCTTCGGCTGCAACCGTATCAGAAGGTATACGCCAAGCGCTGCAGTTATTATCCAAGGAAAGGTAACCGATTGAATGAGAGGAATTGAATGATCGAAACGGATCGGCTGGTTGCCGCAATCACTTCATCCTCACAGGAAGAAATTCTGGAGCGTGCGCTACGTCCCAAGCAACTAGAAGAATATGTCGGTCAGGAAAAAATTCGCGGGCAGTTGCAGATATTCATCGAAGCAGCCAGGAAACGGCGCGAAGCGCTGGATCATGTATTGCTATTCGGTCCACCGGGGTTAGGTAAAACCACACTCGCGCATATCATCGCCAGGGAAATGGGTGTTAATCTGCGGCAAACCTCCGGTCCTGTTCTGGAGCGCCCGGGTGATCTAGCGGCTTTGTTGACTAACCTGGAACCCAATGATGTGCTGTTTATCGATGAAATCCATCGCTTATCGCCGATGGTCGAGGAAATTCTCTATCCGGCGCTGGAAGATTATCAGTTGGATATCATGATCGGTGAAGGGCCGGCGGCACGTTCCGTGAAACTGGATTTACCGCCGTTTACTTTGGTAGGGGCAACCACACGCGCCGGCATGTTGACCAATCCGCTGCGCGATCGTTTTGGCATAGTTTCGCGGCTTGAGTTTTATACACCAGAAGAATTGAGCAGAATAGTCAGCCGTTCCGCAGGATTATTGAATGTGAAGATATCTTCGGATGGGGCATTTGAAATTGCACGCCGTTCTCGTGGCACGCCAAGGATAGTTAACCGGTTGCTGCGCCGGGTGCGTGATTATGCCGAAGTCAAAGCCGACGGGCATGTTACGCGTGCTGTGGCGGATGCCGCGTTAAGCATGCTGGATGTCGATGCAATCGGTCTGGATATCATGGATCGTAAATTACTGCTGACGGTTTTGGAGAAATTCAGCGGCGGTCCTGTCGGTGTTGATAATCTTGCAGCAGCCATTAGTGAAGAACGGGATACGATTGAAGATGTATTGGAGCCTTATTTGATTCAGCAAGGTTTCCTGAAGCGAACACCACGAGGCAGAATGGCAACAGCCGCCACATATCAGCATTTTGGGATTGCCATGCCTAGAGATGGTGTCAATCGCGGTCTCTGGGAAGAGAATAATTCATAGTTATCAATTTCGATATTTCAAAATTTATGCAAACTCAAACATTACGCGCAATCGTCGCTCTTCTGCTGACGCTGGTTGTCATGTTGTATTTTTATACTAATCGTGAGAAAGATTATTACAGTAAGAGTGCTGAACCTGCGATCGCACAAATCCTTTCGGATATTTCGAGCTGGGAAAAACAGAAATTAATGATTCACTTAGCACCGGAAGCCAAACAAACGATTACTGATGAGCAATTGGATGAATTGTTGAAGCAATATCGCAGTTTTGGCCGGTTTCAATCGATCCAGGAACTTAATTTTTCACGTACTGTGAGTGCATTCTCGCTAATGGGTGAAAAACGGATTAATTATTCCGGTCTCGCCAAATTTGACGCGGGCTCTGTCAGCTTGAATATTACCTTGATTGAGCGAGGTGGTTTTCTTCTAGTCTATAATTTTGCGCTGGCAAAAGTTAAACAGGAATAAAAGGGGTAATTAAAAGATTAATATAATCCGTGATATGATCCTTTGAACTATATCCAAGGTATAGTAGTCATAGCGGTCGTCAGAATGGTTTGAAATTAATTTTACAGTGGAGACTATTTAAATGAATCAAAATTACTCAACAGTTGCGCAAAGATCAACATCTGCGTTAGCAACGAATAAAGTATTGCGTAATACCTATATGCTGTTGTCGATGACATTGCTGTTCAGCGGATTTACTGCTGCGCTTTCAGTGTTTTTGAATATGCCGCCAATGACCTATTTAATATCGGTTATTGGCGGTATGGTAATCGCGATGTTTGTATTGCCGCGTTTCGCCGATTCGACAGCAGGTATCGGCATCGTTTTCTTAATTACCGGTCTACTCGGATTCGGTCTGGGGCCGGTGTTGACAATGTATGCATCTTTGCCTAATGGCGGAAATATCATTACATTGTCATTAGGAGGTACCGGTGTGATTTTCATGGGATTGTCCGCATACGCATTGACTACAAAAAAGGATTTCAGCTTTTTGGGCGGGTTTCTGATGGTGGGTTTCCTGTTGGTATTGCTGGCAGCAGTAGCCAATATTTTTCTGCAGATACCAGCTATGTCATTAATGATCTCCGCAGTTGTCATCATGATCATGAGTGGTTTCATTCTGTACGATACCAGCCGCATTATTCATGGCGGTGAAACCAACTATGTGTTGGCTACCATTGGATTGTACATGACAATTTTTAATATCTTTATCAGTTTGTTGCAGATATTAGGAATTATGGGTAACGATGATTAATTTTTAAGTGTTTGAAGTATTCAAAGCCCCGGTAAAACCGGGGCTTTGTTTTGGTATGAATGAATAGAGCAAATTATATCCTCCGGTAACTCGGAAAATGATAAAAAACAGCTCACGGGGAACATCATCTGACTGGATGGGATTTGTCATTCCTGTGGTGGTTATAGCTTTATTTGTTACATTCTTAGTGGCATTGGTATAAATAGAGGTTTTTATCTTGAATGGAGATTATTCCATCGAAGAGAATTTTGGATTGAAGTGCAATAGTGATGAATTTTAGGGCGGTAGTTTTATCAATAATTAAGATGAAATTTGCTGCTTTTTGCAATGTTTCTTGGCAACATCCGTAAGCAATACCATTTTAAAAGCATGGGAATATTGCTATAAAAATCATGATTTTTCCTTGTTTGGGCAGCGGTGGCGTGCTAGAATTTCCCTTCGATTAATTAGCATGTAGAAGATTCTATAACTAAGAAAATCTAAGTTGCGGATAATAAGGAAATTCGGCCAAGGAAAAGTAATTAGCGCCAATCATGGTGTGGTTTTAACGAAACAGGATTTTGGCGTATGACTTCCGCAAGCTGGCTGAACAAAGTAGGCGTTCAGGTTTGTAACGTTCTTAGTCGTACCTGAAAATCTGTAAAATTGGTAATCATGTGGGGGGGAAATATGAGAAGTAAATCAGCAGTAACCCTGGCGGGGGTATCCGCTCTCGCTTTATACTCAAGCATGGCGGTAGGGTCTAAATATAATTTGCCCGAACCGCAGAGTGTTATAGCGAAAGATATCTATGATCAGCACATTATGCTTTTATGGATTTGTCTGGCCATTTTTATTGGTGTGTTTGGTGTTATGTTTTATTCGGTACTCAAACATCGCAAATCTCTTGGTTATAAGGCAGCAAATTTTCATCACAGTACTACGGTTGAAATTATCTGGACTGTAATCCCTTGTCTCATTCTTGTTGTGATGGCGTATCCTGCAACAAAAACAGTTATCGCTATGAAAGATACTTCAAGTCCTGATATGACGATTAAAGCAACGGGATATCAGTGGATGTGGGGTTATGATTATCTTCAGGGTGAGGGTGAGGGTATAAGTTTCTACAGTAAGTTATCGACGCCTAGTGCTCAGATTGAAAATAAAGCGCCAAAAGGTGAGAATTATCTGCTGGAAGTTGATAATCGTGTAGTGGTTCCGGTAGGTAAAAAAGTGCGCGTTATTTTGACGGCAAATGATGTTATTCACGCTTGGTGGGTGCCGGCGTTAGGGATTAAACAAGATGCGGTTCCGGGCTTTATTCGCGACACATGGTTTACAGCAGAAAAACCGGGAATTTATCGTGGTCAATGTGCCGAATTGTGTGGCAAAGATCATGGTTTTATGCCGATTGTGGTTGAGGCGATGGAAGCAGGTGAATACAGCAAATGGGTAGCAGCTCAAAGCGCATCTGCAGTTAAGACATCTATGCATGTGGAAAAATAAGTAAAAGGAGATAACTATGGCAGCAGTACATGGTGATGCACACGGTCATGAGCATGATGACCATCATCCAAGCGGAATAATGCGTTGGATTACAACAACTAATCACAAAGACATCGGAACAATGTATTTGTGGTTCAGTTTTGCAATGTTTCTTACTGGTGGGACATTGGCGCTGGGAATTCGCGCTGAATTGTTTCAGCCGGGAATTCAAATTTTGCAACCAGAATTATTCAATCAATTCACAACACTGCATGGTTTGATTATGGTGTTTGGCGCTATTATGCCGGCATTTGTTGGGTTTGCTAATTGGCAAGTGCCGCTAATGATCGGTGCTCCTGATATGGCATTTGCTCGTATGAACAACTGGAGTTTCTGGTTGTTAATTCCTGCGGCGACCCTGCTAGTTAGCTCATTCTTTGTACCCGGTGGTGCGGCAGCTGGCGGCTGGACATTCTATCCGCCTTTGTCAACACAAGGTGGATTGGGTGTGGATCTGATGATTTTTGCGGTTCATATCTTGGGTGCGTCTTCAATTATGGGGTCAATTAATATTATTACTACCATTTTGAATATGCGTGCACCTGGCATGACACTGATGAAAATGCCGATGTTCGTATGGACATGGTTGATCACTGCATATCTGCTGGTATTGGTAATGCCTGTTCTGGCTGGTACTGTAACAATGCTACTGACAGATCGTCATTTCGGTACAAGCTTCTTTAATGCAGCAGGCGGTGGTGATCCAGTAATGTTCCAACATATTTTTTGGTTCTTCGGTCATCCAGAAGTTTATATCATGATTCTGCCGTCGTTCGGTATTGTGTCAGAAGTAATACCGACATTTTCTCGTAAACCATTGTTTGGTTATTCATCAATGGTGTACGCAACGGCATCAATCGCGATTCTGTCGTGTGTTGTTTGGGCTCATCACATGTTTACGGCCGGTATGCCAACGGTAGGACAATTGTTCTTCATGTATGCAACCATGTTGATTGCTGTTCCAACGGGCGTAAAAGTATTTAATTGGACTGCCACCATGTGGCAAGGATCAATGTCGTTTGAGACGCCGATGTTGTTTGCGATCGGATTTATTTTTCTGTTTGTAATTGGTGGTTTTAGTGGTGTCATATGCGCAATTGTGCCAATTGATATTCAAGTGCAAGATACTTATTATGTGATCGCTCACTTCCACTATGTATTGGTTTCTGGATCTTTGTTTGCTCTATTCGCGGGCGCATACTACTGGATTCCGAAATGGACAGGTCGCATGTACAACGAAACATTGGGTAAAACGCATTTCTGGTTATCAATGTTCTTCTTCAATTTGACTTTCTTTGTGCAACACTTCTTGGGATTGGCCGGTATGCCACGCAGAATTCCAGATTACAATCTGCAGTTTGCTGATTTCAATATGATTTCAAGTATTGGTGCGTTTGGGTTTGGTTTGACGCAACTTCTTTTCCTGTATGTCATGATCAATTGCATACGTAGTGGAGAAAAAGCTCCTCAAAAACCTTGGGATGGCGCTACGACGTTGGAATGGACTCATCTGCCAACACCAGCTCCATATCATAGTTTTGAGAAGCCGCCTGTTATTCAGTAAAACAAGGTAACAACATATGTCACAAGAGACAGATAACAAGAGAAAGAAGTACAGAACTGCTCTACTTCTGTTAATTACGGTATTAGCACTTTATATTACGGTCATAGTAAAAGAATGGTAAACGGTAATTCAAAAGCCAATGTTTTAATGATGAAAAAGCTGTTGCTTTTCACGTTAATTATGTTTGTTTTTGGTTATGCATTGGTACCGTTCTATGAAAAGTTTTGCGAAGTAACTGGTATTAATAATTTGCTAAAACCGGATGTGCTGGTTAAAGATGACAACTGGGTGGATGAAGAGCGCTGGATTGCAGTAGAGTTTGATGCCAATACACGAGGATTGCCATGGCAGTTTAAGCCGCTGCAGCGAAGCGCTCGCATTCATCCAGGTGAGCCGGTAACTGTGATGTATGAAATTGCTAATAATTCAGAACGTGAAGTAATTGGACAAGCAATTCCCAGTTATAGTCCTCGTTTTCTGGATAAGCATTTGAAGAAATTTGAGTGTTTTTGTTTTACAAAGCAGGTTCTTAAACCTAATGAAACGAGACAAATGCCGGTTCAATTTGTAATTGAACCGGGATTACCCGCAGATATTAATACGGTGACAATTTCGTATACGTTTTTCGAATTGCCTGATGGTGCTAGCACGATCAAAAAATAGGGGATAAAAGTGGAGAACAATGCTGCTGAAAAACGAACAAGCGCAACAGTATGGCAAGTTGCTAAGGCAGTAATGTTCGCCTTTATGGGAATACGAAAAAAAAGCGATCTCGAAAATGATGCGGCTACTTTGAAGCCAACTCAATTGATTGTTGGCGGTATTATCGGGGCTATTGTTTTTGTAATTAGTATCATACTTTTGGTTAGATTGGTTGTTAGTTAGAAATTGAAAAAAACATAAGTCGGAGGAGAGAAGAATGAGTCAAGAATCAGGACATTATTACGTCCCAGCTCCATCGTCGTATCCAATTATTGGATCGACAGCAATTTTGTTTATGGGGTCAGGCGCAGCCTTAACGATGAACAAAATGGAGTTAGGCTATGGTTTGTTAGGAATTGGTTTTGCAATTTTGATTTATATGTTGTTTGGATGGTTTGGCACTGTAGCCAGAGAGAGCGAAAGTGGTAAATATGGAGAACAAGTTGATCGCTCATTCCGTTGGGGAATGAGCTGGTTTATATTTACAGAAGTTATGTTCTTCTGTGCATTCTTTGGTGCATTATGGTATATGCGTAATCTCTCTATACCGTGGCTAGCTGAAGAAAGTACAGTGTTAGGAAATTCGTTCTGGTCAGCTTATGATGGCAAATGGCCTACGGCTGGTCCTGGTGAACACGAGAAATTTACGTCTATGGGAGCTTGGGGTTTACCGGCATTTAATACATTGCTGCTTTTAACTTCAGGTGTAACCGTTACGATCGCTCACTGGAGATTAAAAGAAAACAGACGTGATGGTTTGAAATTATGGTTGTTAGCTACAGTAGCTTTAGGTGCAACGTTTATCGCTTGCCAGGCATATGAATATATTCATGCGTATAACGATTTAAACCTGAAATTAACAACCGGTGCGTATGGCGCGACATTTTTTATGTTGACAGGATTTCACGGTTTTCACGTGACAATTGGAACGATTATGCTCTTCGTCATCTATTGCCGCAGTGCAGCAGGGCACTTCACACCTGAGCATCATTTTGGTTTTGAAGGCGTGGCATGGTATTGGCACTTTGTTGATGTGGTTTGGCTCGGATTGTTTGTATTTGTGTATTTGATGTAAGTTATTTAGTTGCAAAAAATTAAAGTTCCAGCCTTTGCACTGGTTAATTGTAAATTTCAGGCTTAACAAACAATGAAAAAACAACAATCATGCGTGTGAACGGCTGGAATCTTTATTTGAAAGAGTGGATGAATTACGACAGTTCAAATAAAAATTAAGATATTTCATTCAGAAATCAACATTTCATATTGTAAATCCGATCGGAATGAATGTACTGGGGTATCGTTTTGAGCCAAGATTATGGGCAATTGTAATCACGATTATTTCGGCAATAATTTTTATTGAACTGGGGAAGTGGCAACTATCCCGCGCAGAAGAGAAAAATCTGCAGTATGAGCAACTAGAACAATATGCAAAACAGCCAGCAGTAACATTGCCTGGTACTTTAGTGAAACTGAAAGATTTTCAATATCGGGAAGTTGAAGTAAGTGGTGAATATCTACCCGAGCATACAATTTATTTAGATAACAAAATTTACCAAGGCCGCGCAGGGTATCACGTTATTACACCGCTTAAAATTTCGAATAGCAAACTTCACGTACTGATCAATAGAGGGTGGATCGCTACGGGTAATGACAGAACGATATTGCCATCTGTAGTGGAAGTTAAGGGTGAGTTAAAGGTAACCGGAATTGTGGCATCGCCGGAAATCAAAACATTTGATCTTTCGGATAAGATAGTAGAAGGTCAAGTTTGGGATAATTTCAATTTAGAGCGCTATCAAGAAATTTCAGGTTTAGCAATGCAGCCTCTGATGCTTTTGCAGAAAAGTGAAGAGAAAGATGGCCTGATACGTGATTGGAGTAAACCTGATTCAGGTGCTTCTAAAAACATTGGCTATGCAGTTCAATGGTTTTCATTGGCTGCGACAGCCGTAATAATTTTTATAGTATTGAATGTTAAGCGAAGAAATAAAAAAATCGAATAGACGTAAGTTTTTGTTATTGCTAGCGCTTATGTGCGCTCCCGTAATGATTTCTTATATGCTTTATTTTTTTGAGTATAAACCTAACAGCACTCATTACGGGGATCTGTTGCCCGTAAAGAAGGTTTCTGGAAAGGGTACAAATTTGGTAGACAGTACGATACTACGTATGAAAGATCTACATGGTAAATGGGTTCTGGTTACAGTAGATTCCGGTCACTGCGATGAGTATTGCAAAGAAAAGCTATATTTCATGCGTCAAGTCAGGATGGTGCAGGGAAAAGAAAAGCATCGGATTGAACGACTTTGGCTAATTAATGATGATATCGCACCTAATGTAGAGCTAATTAAGGAATATGAAGGCACATTCTTTGTCAACGCCAAGGATAGTGAGATTCTAGGTTTTATAGAAAGCACTGAAACGCAAACAAAGCACATTTACTTGATTGACCCAATAGGTAATTTGATGATGCGATTTCCAGAAAAAGTAGATGGTACAAAAATGGGGCGTGATCTGAAAAGATTGCTGCATGTATCACAAATAGAACATTAATAATGGTAGCCTTCCCATAGTGGGGAGCTGCGTAAATCAATAGATTAAAATACTCGATTTGCAAGGAGGTTAATGAGATGGCCATTAGTATGACATTGCATGAGACAGCATCACGAATCAATCAGTTCTATCGGTTGACTAAGCCGCGTGTGGTATCACTTATTGTTTTTACTGCAGTCATAGGAATGTTTATGGCGATTCCTGGTGCTGTGCCTTTAGATATTTTGTTTTTGGGTACAACAGGTATTGCATTAGTGGCTGGGGCGGCGGCAGCATTAAATTGTTTGGTTGAGCAAAAAATGGATGCGGTAATGGCACGAACAAAAGGCCGTCCATTGCCACAGGGAAAAGTGAGTGTTCCTGAAACCCTCTTTTTTCTATTAATCGTAGGCGGAGTCGGGCTCTTCATATTGTATGAATGGGTAAATGAATTAACCATGTGGTTAACGTTGGGCACTTTTGTGGGGTATGCCATTATTTACACGGTGATTTTGAAACCATTGACGCCGCAAAATATTGTGATTGGTGGCGCTTCTGGTGCTATGCCGCCAGTGCTCGGATGGACAGCCGTGACGGGTGAAATTGCGAGTGATGCATTATTGCTGTTCTTGATTATCTTTGCATGGACTCCACCGCATTTTTGGGCGTTAGCGTTATACAGAAAAAATGAATATGCTTCGATCGGCATGCCGATGCTGCCGGTGACGCATGGTGATCAGTACACAAAATTACAAGTATTGTTGTATACCGTTATTTTGTGTGTAATTACGATACTGCCCTATGTCACACAAATGAGTGGATTGATTTATCTGGTAAGCTCAACGATACTAAATGGCATTTTTATGTACTATGCCATTGAAATATACCGCAATTACAGCGATCAATTGGCTCGGGAAGCATTTCGTTATTCGATACTTTATTTAGCGCTGCTGTTTGTGGCATTGCTAGTCGATCACTATTTCTTTTTTTAGAATTAAACAAGCTTGTGCTTGTGATATTTGATCATTGTCAGTGTCAATCAGAAAATATCACAAGCACGGCATGCAATAGAATATCCAAGTTATTCGGGTTTTGGAAATAATTTACCCGGATTGAGAATATTATTAGGGTCAAACAGCTGTTTGATATTTCGCATTAAATCCAGAGTCACTCGATCAATTTCCTTGGTCACAAAAGCCCGTTTCTCGCTGCCGATACCATGCTCTCCTGAAAGTGTTCCGTGCAGTTTGATGACTAAATCGAATATTTCATCCAAACAGCGCTCCGCCCGAGCCACTTCGTCGGCATCATCAGGATTGATCAATAGATTTACATGGATGTTGCCATTGCCGGCATGGCCGAAATTGACATTATGTAGTTGATAGTGCCTGCTGAGGTGCGTCAGTCCATCGAGAAATTGTGGTAATGTATCGACAGGCACGACAACATCTTCATTAATCTTCTTCGGTGCAATTTCACGCAATAACGGTGAAAGCGCTTTGCGAGCCTGCCATAATGAAGCGGTATTTTCGACTTGATCAGCATGAATTAAGCCATCTGATTGACATGCAGCTAAAATTGCTGAAACGGCATCAGCGATATCGTTGCGGGAGCCATCAACTTCGATCATCAACATCGCCAATGTGGCTGCTGGAAGCATATTTGGGTAGTGGCTCCGTATCAGATTCAATGAACCTGCATCCAGAAATTCGAGTGCGCTGGGCAATTGCGGCAATGCCATTATTTTAACGATAGCTGCAGTGCAGCTCGCTAAATCACGAAAATGTGCCGTGATGCCGGCAATGGCACCGGGCAATGCAGTAAGCTTCAGCGTTGCTTCCGTAATGACGGCGAGTGTTCCTTCCGAACCAATCAGCAGCCGGGTAAGATCATAGCCGACGACTCCTTTGGTGGTATAGCATCCGGTGGTAATGTAATCACCAGCACCGGTGATGGCTTTCAGGCCTAATACATGATCACGGGTTGTGCCGTATTTGACAGCGTGTGGACCTCCCGCGCCGGTTGCAATATTGCCGCCAATGCTGGAGAACATGGCACTGGAGGGATCCGGTGGCCAGAAAAAGCCATAGGGTTTTGCGGCATCTTGCACGACTTGATTCAATACACCTGGTTCGGCCACGATTACACGATTGGCGGGATCAACTGAAATAATATTAGCCATGCGTTCCAACGACAAGGCTATGCCACCCAATTCCGGTAAGCTGCCGCCCGCCGTTCCGGTACCGCGCCCCCGGGGAATGAGCGGCACCCCGTAGCGGTTACATAGAACAACGGCGAGTTTTACCTCCTCTGCGGTGAGTGGAAACAACACGGCATCGGGCGGGAAAATTTTGCGACTATTGTCATAAGCGTATGCATAGCAATCCACCGGATCGGTATAAAAACGGTCCGGTGGAAACGCAGCCCGTAATTCTGTGTGCAGATTTCCCGGCAGCATGTGCGTCAGTGGCAGGGTTTAATTCAAATATTCGAATACTTTCACTACTTTTTTTACACCAGAAGTAGAGCTGGCAATTTGCGCGGCGCTATCGCCTTCTTGCCGTGTCACTACGCCGAGTAAATACACCACTTCGTTTTCGGTCACGATTTTGATGTGGTTGATTTGAAATTTCCGTTCAGCAAGAAAACGAGCTTTCACTTTGGAAGTCAGTAGTGTGTCATTGCTGCGCGAAGCCAGTGAAGTGTTTCCGGCGATCGCAATTTCGTTGAAAATTCTGCGTACATTATCGACGCCCATCACGAGCTTGCCGATGTCTGTCTTGATCGTTTCTGAAGGAGCTTCACCGGTCAATAACACCATGCGGTTATAACTGGTAATATTGATATGTACTTTGTCGCCAAATTGCTGGTTAATGCGCCGCGCACTTTTAAGTTCTATTCCCTCATCTTCAATGAACATGCCGCTGGTTCTGCGATCTTCGGAGATATACGCGCCTGTTCCAGCCGCGGTACCGATCGCAAACATGGGCACGCATCCCGCCAGAAATGGCAAAAACAAAAGAAGGGAAAGCCAGCAGCGCTTGTGATAGTTCATTTTCGACTCCGTAGAATTCAAATTTTAATGACCGATAATACAGTAAAATAACAGGACAACGAATAATCAATTGCCTTGTAGTGACGATAAAAGGTGTGTGTACGGAGATGACAAACGCTGAAAAATCCCAACTAGTACCGGCAGAAAGAATGGCTGATGAAGCTTCGTCAGCTGTATTGGGAGTTGCGGTGGGTGGGGATCGTTATCTGATACCGATGGCGGAAGTCAGTGAAGTGATACCGATACCCAAATTAGCGCATGTTCCGTTGACGCAGCCGTGGTTTCTTGGCTTGGCCAATGTGCGCGGAAATCTTTACGGGATAACGGACCTTGGGGTTTACTTAGGCGGCAATCCGGTGTCATTCAATCAGAAGTCACGCATTCTGATGGTTATAATGGAGAATAAGCTCTATGGCGGCTTTATTGTCAACAGTATGCTCGGAATTAGGGATTTATCCGAATTTGCCCCGGTAAAACCAGCTAAAAAGAAATTACCCAAATGCGTTACCGCACAGTATAAAGATGCGGAAGGACGGCAATGGTGGCAATTGAGTTTGTTCCGATTGATTGGTGATGAAAAATTTTTACAAGTTGCCCGCGAATGAAATACTTTTTTTGTCATTCGGGATTTATTCTGAGAATTGTTTAAAAAGTGATTGAGAGAACCATGTCGACTTCCGCTATCGTTGCACGAGACAAGGCCAAGATTCTGGCTGAGGCACTGCCGTATATTCAATGTTTTCATGGTAAAACCATCGTCATTAAATATGGCGGCAATGCGATGGTTGAAGAAAACCTGAAACATGGATTTGCGCGCGATGTGGTATTGCTGAAGCTGGTCGGCATGAATCCGGTGGTTGTGCACGGCGGAGGTCCGCAGATCGACGAAATGCTTAAACGCGTCGGCAAGCAAGGTGAATTCATTCAAGGCATGCGTGTGACGGATGCCGAGACTATGAATGTGGTGGAAATGGTACTGGGCGGATCGGTGAATAAAGATATTGTGAACCTGATCAATCGTCACGGCGGCAAAGCTGTCGGTTTAACGGGTAAGGACGGCGCTTTTATCCGAGCGAAAAAAATGCTCATGGCGGACCGTGAAACCGCAGGAAAATGGATCAATATCGGTCAAGTCGGCGAAATCGAATCAATCGATCCGGCGCTTATCGCATTGCTCGATACACAAGATTTTATCCCGGTGATCGCGCCAATCGGCGTGGGCGCAGATGGAGAATCCTACAATATCAATGCCGACTTGGTAGCCGGTAAGCTGGCGGAAATTCTTAAAGCGGAAAAACTGATTTTGCTATCCAACATTCCAGGTGTTATGGATAAGAACGGTAATTTGCTGACCGGTCTGACCGCGCAAAGAGTGGATGAATTATTTGCCGATGGCACCATATCCGGCGGTATGTTGCCTAAGATCGGATCGGCACTCGATGCGGTCAAGAAGGGTGTTAAATCCTGTCACATCATTGACGGACGTGTGGAGCATGCATTGCTGCTGGAAATTCTGACCGATCAGGGAATCGGCACACTGATTAAGGAAAATTAGCTGACGATGCGAAAGCACACATCATTACCAGCGTTTGCCTAGCGCGGTCAAAATGCCGCGCAGAATCTGTGCTTCCTCCTTTTCCAGCCGTGCTCGGGCAAATAGGCGGCGAATGCGTTGCATCAGCAGCTTGGGTTTTTGCGGATCGAGAAAACCGCTGGTGACCATCAATTGTTCAAGATGTGCATACAATAATTCCAGCTCGTTGAAATCTGCCAGCTCTCCTTTGGCAGGAGAGAGAGGAATATTCCCGGTGAGCGCCATGCGCAACTCATACGTCATGATCTGTACCGCACTCGCCAGATTGAGCGATGAATAGTGCGGATTTGCGGGGATATGGATAATGATCTGGCATTTATTGATTTCCGCCGTTGTAAGACCGGAATTTTCCGGACCGAACAACAAGGCTACCGGCTGTTGTTGCTGAGCTAACTGCACTAATTCCATCGCACCTTGCCGTGCATCGAAAGTATCGTGCGAAAGATCGCGCGGCCGTGCGGTAATTGCGGCGGTTAGGATAGTATTTTTCAGCGCTTCATTAAGCTCGCTGCAAACCTTAGCTTGCTGCAGGATATCGACAGCATTAGCGGCTCGCGCTTCTGCTTCCGGGGCTGGGAAAGATCGCGGATTGATTAGATACAATGCATGCAACCCCATCGTTTTCATGGCTCGTGCAGCTGCGCCAATATTGCCGGGGTGGCTCGTGTGGCTTAGCACAATACGGATGTTGTCGAGTGGACAAGGTGTATTCATGTGAATGCGATTATTTCAAGCAGCATGAGCGATTAATGATTCGGCTTGGATGTCAACCAGCCGGATTTTAGCAAAACAATACGATCGGCACGCAAACCTTTGGCTGAACAAGGTTGCAAGAGCGATATCTAAAGTAATTAAAGTCTTTATTTGCAAATAGATTTAGAAAAATATTGACATAAAACCCCATAACAAGTTTTAATACGCGGTTCTATTGACCAAATAAGCTAGAGAGAGAAATGAAACGTACTTATCAGCCTTCAGTAACAAGAAGAAAACGTACACATGGATTTTTAGTGCGCATGAGGACGCGCAGTGGGGCAGCTGTGATTCGTGCTCGACGTGCAAAAGGCCGTGCTCGATTAAGCGTCTAAATCTGACCGGGTATTTTTATTTTTAGATTTGTTGAAACTTATTCTTTGCCAAATAACTGCAGGTTACATAAGGCAACGGAGTTTTCTGCAGTAATCAATTTCAAATGTCAGACCAGCGGTGATTTAATTCAGATTTATATGAAACCGAATGAGTTTGAATATGCGCGGCTAGGATTGATTGTTTCAAAAAGAATTGAACGGTTTGCGGTGAAACGCAATAAAATTAAGCGTATTTTGCGGGAGATCTTCCGCAAAAACCGGTTTAACGATCAAACAATAAAAATGGATTGGGTGATACGATTGCGGCGGCCTGTTCCGAAGAGTGATCTGAAGAAATTGGCTATTGAAACACAATTACTGATGCTTCAACTACAGCAATGTCACGGCTAATTGTTGCATTAATAAAAATCTACCAATATTGTATCAGCCCTCTTTTTGCGCCATCGTGCCGTTTTAGTCCAACTTGCTCGCAATATGCTTGTGAAGCATATGCAAAATATGGTTTATTGCGTGGAACGTGGTTGAGTGTTTGGCGCATATTGCGCTGCAATCCCTGGAGTAAAGGCGGATATGAGCCTGTTCCTTGATGCCAAATCAGTGCAATTGTAATTAGCCATGCTACTGTATACATAAAAAATTTCGACAAGCAGTGCTGCCTAAATGGAATAAGAGCCAATATACTGATTGATACACAGCGACCAAACAGTTTTGCCGAAAAATTAACTTGATTAGATAAATAATGGAAACAAGAAAACTCATACTGATCATCATCTTTTCCACGTCGCTATTATTTTTGTGGGATGCATGGCAAAAAGAATTATATCCACCCGCTTCGCAGGTAATGTCTGGAGCAGCTTCGAATTCCGCGAATCAAAGCCATGATCCATTGCCTGTGCCCGGTGATGAGTTGACTGCTTCTGCCAGCGGGACTGGAACCGCCTCAGAAATCGAAGGCGTCAATCCGTCTATAACGCCCAATCTGTTTACTATCGGCGAGAAAATTCATGTCAAAACGGATTTGGTTGTTGCGGAAATCGATACAGCAGGTGGCGATATCCGGCAGCTTGGTTTGCTGGCGCATCCGTCCCGGGAAGATGTGAATAAGCCCTATGAGCTATTATTGGATAAAACCGCGCGATTCCAGGTTGCGCAATCCGGATTGATCGGCGATGGTTTGCCGAATCACAAAACAAAATATACCGTAGACTCGAAGAATTATAGCTATGAGCTGGAACCGGGTCAGAATAAGGTTGTGGTGCGTCTTCTCGCACCAGAAGTCAATGGTGTGCAAGCAGCCAAAATCTATACTTTCCATCGTGGCAGTTATGTCATCGATGTTGAATTTGAGATCGTAAATCACGGCGACGCTGCGATTAATCCATTCTCTTATTTTCAGATGTTGCGGGATGCAAACGATCCCACGGATGCCAATACCATGGTTCACTCCTATACTGGCCCGGCGATGTATACAGATGAAGAAAAGTTTCTAAAAATAAAATTTTCCGATCTGGATAAAAATAAAGCGGAATATCCGACTAATTCGAATAATGGCTGGATAGCCATGCTCGAGCATTATTTCCTGACGGCTTGGTTGCCTCCACAAAATACCCCACGCGAATATTTTGCTAAGCGTTTGGCGCCCAACCAATATACTGCGGGTGTCATTGCACCGGTTGGTGCGATTGAACCGGGGCAAGAGAAAAATATTACGATGCCTTTCTATGCCGGCCCGCAAGAACAAAACAAACTCGCAGAACTGGCGCCCGGTCTCGATCTGACCGTTGATTACGGGTGGTTGACGGTTCTAGCTAAACCGCTTTTCTGGTTGCTTTCTTTTTATCATTCATGGACCGATAATTGGGGAGCGGCCATTATTCTGCTGACATTGACGGTCAAGCTGCTGTTCTTCCCATTATCGGCTGCGGGCTATCGTTCCATGGCGAAAATGCGGGTGGTGACACCTAAATTGCAGCGTATTCGTGAGCAGTATGCAAGCGATCGCCAGCGTATGCACCAAGCAATGATGGAGTTTTACAAAGAAGAGAAAATCAATCCGATGGGAGGATGCTTACCGATCCTGGTGCAAATTCCGGTATTCATTGCGTTGTTTTGGACATTGCTGGCAGCGGTTGAACTGCGTTACGCACCGCTCGCTTTATGGATAACCGACATGTCGGTGCCCGATCCGTATTATGTGCTGCCGGTAATTATGGGCATATCAATGTGGATTCAGTCGAAACTTAGTCCAACACCGACCGACCCGATTCAGGCGAAAGTCATGCAGATCATGCCGGTTGCGTTCAGTGTGTTCTTTTTCTTCTTCCCGGCGGGGCTTGTGCTGTACTCTCTATGCAACAACATTCTCTCCATTGCGCAGCAATGGCAAATAACACGTATGTATGAGAGTAAAGCCGAAGGAGATGCTAATAAGAAAAAAAATAAAAGCAAACCCGAGCCAGAACCAGCTAGGGAAAGCGCTCAGTTAGCCGTGTTGCCTGATAAAGAAGAAACAGCAACCCAGGCGCAAGCTGCTTCCACTGCAGGCGGTAAGCAAGATGAGAAAAAACAACAAACTACTCAAGCAGCTGCTTCCGCTAAAGGCAAGGCGCCAGTAAAAGCAAAGAGTGCTCCCGCTGGTAAGAAAACAAGAAAAAAATAAAAATCGTGAGCGGTTATTGCGCATCTGCGCAATAACCGCCAGCGTAACCGGCTGCAGCTCAAAGCAGTCATGGAGATGATCAATAGCAAGTTCTGACATCATCGCAGCAATTGCGACGCCACCTGGTCGAGGTGGAATCGGCGTCGTGCGAATTTCCGGTAAGCATCTGACGAAACTGGCAGAAGTAATTCTTGGCGAGCTTCCGGTACCTCGTTATGCGCGCCTCAGTAAGTTTCTGGATGCTGACGGACAAATCATCGATCAAGGTATCGCGCTGTATTTTCCTGCGCCTCACTCATATACCGGAGAGGATGTTCTGGAGTTACAAGGACATGGCGGGCCAGCGGTTATGGATTTGTTGCTCAACCGCTGCCTTGCGGCCGGTGCTCGTTTGGCACAGCCGGGAGAATTTACGTTACGCGCTTACCTCAATGATAAAATTGATTTGATTCAAGCGGAAAGCGTTGCTGCGGTAATCGAAGCTAGTACCCATGAAGCCGCGCGTTGCGCCACCAATTCATTACAAGGCCATTTTTCATCCCGGATCGAAGAACTTGTAAACTTACTGATCAGGCTGCGCATGCTCATTGAGGCTACGCTTGATTTTCCAGAAGAAGAAACCGATAACCTGCAAGCTTTGCAAATTGTTGAGAAACTAGAACATGCCCAAATTCAGCTTGAGCAAATATTTCTGGCTGCGCAGCAAGGTAATCTGCTGCAGGAGGGTATTCGCATTGTGTTGATGGGCGCGCCCAATGTGGGGAAATCCAGCTTACTGAATCAATTGGCGCAAGAAGAGGCTGCCATCGTCACGGAAATTCCCGGGACCACGCGAGACACGATTCAACGCACCATTGCCATTGCGGGCATGCCGGTTCATGTCATCGACACGGCGGGGCTGAGAGAGACCGACGATGTGGTGGAACAAAAGGGCATTGAACGAACACTCGCAGCGATCAAAGATGCTACCATGGTGCTGCGGCTGATGGATCGCAGCCGGTGCCGATCCATTGCGGAAGATATGGTGCAAAATGCCATTCCTGCCGGCAAACCCCACATCACAGTATTCAACAAAATTGATCTGGTTAATGAAAATCCCCGAATCGAAGAGCAAGAAGGAAACAGTGCAATTTATCTTTCGGCCAAAACTGGTGAGGGTCTCGAACTGTTACGCAAAAAAATATTGGAGATAGCCGGTTGGCGTTTCAATCAAGCCGGTGAGGGTGTTTTTATGGCCAGACAACGTCATTTGGAGGCGTTGAAGCAAGCCAAGCGGTATCTGGAGAATGCGCAAAGATTCACGCAAGGTGAATATCAATTGGAACTTCTCGCGGAAGAACTCAAGCTGGCACAAAACGTTTTGTCGTCAATTACTGGACAATTCACTGCCGATGACTTGCTGGGAGAAATTTTTTCGCATTTCTGCATCGGAAAATAGCATTGCTCCCGTACACTTTCATAGAATTCCATTAAGCTATTATATTTACACGTATCTTCCTTGGTCTCCGTACAAATCCGCATATAATTGTTCCCACTTTTGTTCCCATGGCTCTGTAGTGTTCCCACAATAATAATTTGATCGTGGGAACGAATTGTGAATGAAGGCAGTTAAATCATGACACTATCAGATGCAAGGCTGCGCACACCAAAATTGCTGGTAATTTTGTGAATCGGATGGGGGGCTTTATATTGGAGTTTTGCCGACAGGTAAAAAGAGATGGAATTGGCGCAGGCATTCATTCGCAATTGGTGCCTAAAGACTATTGAAAAAGCGAAGGGCAAAGAAGCTAAAACTAAAGTGTGAAAAATATTAAATCCTATATCGATTTCGTTTGAAAAGAGCGATGAAGTCATTCTACTATTCGGAAAACCGGATTGATTTTCTCAATATCATTTTTGAGTTTTTATCCTACCCCCTCAAAAACTTATCGGAACAAAAACATGAAACCCGCATGAATGCTTGCTTTTCGTGTTCAGACATTTTTTGCTGCCGGTTTTTGTGATGCATGCCGGATTCGATCCGGTTCAGGAAGCAATGCGCTCTCGAACCTTGCAGGCTCCATCGCTTTGCATCGCGCCAAGAAAAACGGAAGAAACGATTTTGCCAAGGAAAAGGGAAAAACACACTGCGCAATCGCCGCAGTCATGAATTCAGGCAAGATTTTATTATTTAGACCGGCTTTGAATTTGGTGTTGGACGCATTATAGTAATGCGCCAAAGATTGACATGATTGAGATATGCAGAAGGTAGATAAAGAACTGGATGCGCGCGGCCTGAATTGCCCGTTACCTATTTTGCGCACCAAACAATCGCTGACGGGGATGAACAGCGGGCAAATTTTGAGAATCGTTGCCACGGATCCAGGTTCCGTGATCGATTTTCAGGTTTTTGCTGAGCAAACCGGAAATGAATTGCTATCGTTATCCAAAACGGGGCAAGAGTTTATTTTCTTACTGAAGAAGCGATGAGTGTGTAGGTCCGATTAAGCTGCCGGCTAATGCAACGAGACGCAGCAGAAAGATCAGAGCCAGATCATTCATGAAGCGGATTGTAGCTGTCGCGGCGTTTGAATAACCATAGTGCACTCAAACCGGCCAGCAGCAAAGACCAAGTTTCCGGTTCCGGAACGCGATCTGCTGATTCGGAACTGAGTTGCTCCAAGGTATGGGATATACTTGGTATTGGTCCGGAACGGTTGATTTCAAAGGCGATGCCGCCTGTTTGATACCAGTTGAAATCGGCAATGTTGGATACATCCAAGCCGAATAACAGCAGTTCTTCCGATATGACGGGTATCGTATTAATACCCGATTGCCTGTAATAGAGTGGAATTAGTGGATTTAACGGTGCTGCAGAGGAGGGAGTTTGAATTTGCCCCGCTACACCCGGTGTATCCAGATCTTCTGCAGCCGTTACCACGGTAAATTTTCTGGGTGTCGGCGCATTAAAGTTATCGAGTACCAGAGATGCGGGCAATACCGGACTTGTGAATAACAAACCTAGGATACTGAATAGGCTAAATGTGTGAACAAATTTAGATGAAAAGAAACACATCGGCATCTATCTATATTTCCTTGTACTGGAGAAGTGTAAAAATTTAGTTCAACTTGTTGAGGGAGCTCTGAAAAACTATTGCACTCAGCTACGCTATATTGGGATCAGATTAGAATATTCATTACCCGCTCGAGAACTGCACTTTCTCGTTTGCTCTTGTCTTACTTGGTTATCGTTCAGTTTCCTTATTTTTATTGATAGCGCCCGTTATTATAAAAAAAACGAGTGTGACTGTCTGTGAGAAAAATCACCACTTGAATGGTAAAGTTCTGACTGCCAGACCGGTTATTTTGTATTTTCAGAATACTGAGATAGTTCCCAAGCGTCATTAAGGAGTCTTTGAGAAAGATACGATGCTAAAGCAAGGTAGCTTTTGGGAGTTTCTTTAGCCTCCGGCAACGGTCATGCGGTCGATCAACACCGAGCCGCACTGTTTCGATCCGCGCACCACGACATCGTTGCCGATCGCGGCGATGCCCTGAAACATATCCTTCAAATTACCGGCGATGGTAATTTCTTCCACCGGATAACTGATGACGCCGTTTTCGACCCAGAAACCGGAAGCGCCGCGCGAATAATCACCGGTTACGGCGTTGATGCCGTGACCGAGTAATTCAGTGACTAACAAGCCGTTGCCCATCTGCTTCAATAGCGCGTCAAAGCTCATTGCCGCACTGTTTTGCATGATCAGATTATGTGTACCGCCTGCGTTGCCGGTGGTGCGCATGCCGAGTTTGCGCGCAGAATAACTGCCCAGGAAATAACCCTGCACGACACCGTTTTCCACCACGTTGCGGTCGACGGTGGCGACGCCGTCGTCGTCAAACGGACCGCTCGCCAAGCCTTTGTGCAGATGCGGGCGTTCCAGAATTTGAATATCCGGCGCAAAAACCTGCTGACCAATGCTGTCCAGCAAGAAAGAAGATTTACGATACAAGCTGCCGCCGCTGACGGCACTCGCGAAATGTCCGATCAAGCCGGAAGCGATCGGCGCTTCAAACAGAACCGGCACCTCACGGGTATCGATTTTACGCGCGCCCAGACGCGCCGCGCTGCGCTTGCCCGCTTTTTCCCCGATGCTTTGCACCGTTTCCAGATCGGCAGCATCGCGTGCCACGCTGTACCAGTAATCGCGCTGCTTGCTGTCGCCTTGCTCGGCGATCATCGCGCAACTGACGCTGTGGCGCGACAACGGGTAACCGCCCATGAATCCCAGGCTGTTGGCGTAAATAAACTGCGACTCGCTGACGGAAATAGTCGCGCCTTCGGAATTGGTGATGTGCTTGTCCGCCGCAAATGCGGCTTGCTCGCAGCTTTTCGCCAGCTCAATCGCTTCTTCGACGCTGATTTGCCACGGGTAGTACAAATTCAAATCCGGATAGTTTTTGGCCAGCAATTCCGCTTCCGCCAGTCCGGCGCAATCGTCGTCCGCGGTATAACGCGCAATCGACAATGCCGCCGCCACGGTATCGCTGATTGCCTGCGGCGAGAAATCCGACGTGCTGGCATGGCCGCGCTTTTGTCCGATATACACCGTCACGGACAATCCTTTGTCGCGGTTGTATTCGATCGTTTCCACCGCATCCCGCCGCACCGTGACGGTCTGGCCGAAGCCGTCGGAAACGTTGGTTTCGCAAGCGCTGGCGCCGCCTTTTTGGGCGTGTTGCAAAATGTCGCGGGCGATTTGCTGCAGCGTGCTGATGGAATAGGAAAAGCGGGTATCGGAAGCGGTCAAGTCATTCATGTTGTGCAATCGGGATGAAAATATATGCGAATCTCAAACGAGGAAGATATGATAACAGCTTCTTGACACCGCATTACACAGGTTACCGTGCAAAAAGAACCAGAATACGACGATACAGAAGCAATCGAACCGAGTAAAACGCAACGCAAAAAAGACATGCACGCCTTGCAAGCCATCGGCGAGCAACTGGTGGAACTCGATCCCAAGAAACTGGCCGAGTTTGATCTGCCGGAAATTTTGGTAGACGCCATCGCGCTGGCCCGGCCGATGCAAAAACACGGCGCGCGCCGGCGGCAGCTGCAATACATCGGCCGCCTGATGCGCGAAATCGATGCGTCGCCAATCCAGGAAAAGCTCGACTCCTGGCAACAAAACTCCAAACACCAAACCGTCCGGCTGCATCAACTGGAACGCTGGCGTGAACGCTTGCTGAGCGATGAACACGCGCTCACCGAATTCGCCAAACAATACCCGCAAGCCGATTTACAGCGCCTGCGGCTGCTGATCCGCAACGCGCAAAAGGAAAAAGCCGCCGAAAAACCACCGAAGAATTTCCGGCTGCTGTTTCAGGAGTTGCAGGGGGTTATTGTTGAGGCTTGATTATCACGTAAAAGTGATTTCCAATGAACTAAGCGAAATCTAACTCTGATTGGCAATTATGAGAATCGTGAGCTGGAACTGTAATGGTGCTTTAAGGAAGAAGCTTGACATACTTTCCACACTTGACCCGGACATCTGCATTATTCAAGAATGTGAGGATCCCGCAAGGTGCCCGGATGTTTCATACCGTAAATGGGCGCAAAACCATCTGTGGGTCGGCGGCAATAAGAACCGGGGATTGGGAGTTTTCGCAAAACCAGATATATCTTTGGAACCAGTGAGTCTTGATCCCGGCTCGCTTGAATTGTTTCTTCCTTGCATCGTAGCCAATCGAATTTCGTTGCTAGCAACGTGGACCCGGCAGGCAAATTCTCCGACATTTCGTTATATTGGTCAGCTCTGGAAGTACCTGCAACAACATCAGCATTTCCTTACGCAACCAGAATCGATTCTTATCGGCGATCTAAACAGTAACACATGTTGGGATGCTTGGGATCGCTGGTGGAATCATAGCGATGTCGTGCGACAGCTACAGGAAATCGGCTTAAGAAGTCTTTACCATCATGAGCGGAGCGAGGAACAGGGCAAGGAGAATACACCTACTTTTTTCATGTATCGGCGTTCAGACAAGCCATATCATATTGATTATGCGTTTCTGTCAGAAATTCTATTAGAAAGAGCCTCCTTGGAAGTCGGTACTCCCTCTCACTGGATCGAGAATAGTGATCACATGCCAATTATTGTGCACATAGCTGATAACGCTGGACCCAAGAAAAATCGCTGCTAAAGTTCAAGCAATAGAATACTCACCAGAATGCAAGATGGTTGTTGATATGCGAATATCGTGTAACTCATCTAAGGCAATTTCAGACAATGTGAATGCCGGTTTACGCTTTGAAGTCGCAAATCTAACGTATATTTTTTAGTGATTGAATCATCATCGGTACAATCAAAAAGCGAACCGGATTTGCCGTCATTCTCGCGAATGCGGGAATCCAATAATCCACAGTCACGACGAATGATACCGTGCACGGTGGGTTACGCGATGAAACCGCTAACCCACCCTACAACGACGCATTGACGGAATGGCAAGTGCCGTTCGATTTCCCCGTAGACTGGCCGGAAGCGGCGAGCAAACCGTTCGACGATTTCCACGCTGCGCGGCAGGCGATGCAGAAGAGAATGGACGATTCGATTGCGGCGCATGCCGATTCCGAGATTTTGTACGACCAACCGGCGGTGTCGAAAAGAAAATTGCGCATTACCGGGCCGTTCACGGTGGAAGCGGTGCCGTTTGCCACCGTGCTCGGGTTGGACGAAGCCGAGCAGCCGAAGCAGGCGGATGTGGCGGTGGCGCGTTCCGGCGCGAAATACATCCACGCTACCGGCACGGTGGCGGAAAGCGGCGACAAGGTGGCGGTGAGCTTCGGGCCGGAACATGCAGCATTGGAACAGCGGCAGGTGGAAATCGCCATGCGCGAAGCGGGCGAATTGTTTCCGCTGCCGAAACTGCTGGTGTTTTGCGCGTTTACGTTCGACCCGGAAGCGGCCAAGGACATCGACAACATCAAGGGGATCACCACGCTGAAAGCACAGATGAACACCGATTTGCTGACTGAGGATCTGAAAAAAGGCCGCGCCAGCAACGAATCATTCTGGCTCATGGGGCAGCCGGATGTGCTGGTGCAAAAACTTAAAGATGGACAATTCCAGGTTGAAGTGCGCGGCTTTGATTATTTCGATACCAAAACCGGTGAGCTGAAATCCGGCGGCAAGAAGAACATTGCAATGTGGGCGCTGGATACCGATTACGATAACCGCTTGCTTTTTCCTCGCCAGGTGTTTTTCCCGCTGGCGGGGGCAAAGGATGGCTGGAACAAATTGCGCAAGGATATCCGCGCCGAACTCAATGGAGATCTGCTGGAGCAATTCCACGGCACGGTGTCACTGCCGTTTACTGCCGGAGAAAACGAATGCATTGCGGTCAAAATTGTCGATGACCGTGGCATCGAATCGCTCAAAGTGATTCGCTTGGATACGGTGTAACCATTCCCATGACTGGCAAACCTTCGTCGCTGATCATCAATTCGCCGTACGAAAAGCCTGATCGCTACTGGGATCAGGACGATAACGGCAAATTGCTCAGCATCCAACCGGGCCGCCGTCCGGCGGCGTATGAATTGTACGATACGCGCACCAACACCCGGCGGGTGGAAAAGCTGGCGCGCGTCAACGCCATCCGCGAGCGGTTGGATGCCTGGCGCGAAGCCGGTTGGCCCGGCGTGACCAGCGTGACGCGGCAATTACTGGAGCATTGGTTTGATCGCGGCGAATGGAACAGCGAGGAAAAACGCTGGATCGGCGGCCCTCGGCAGTATCCGTTTTATTTTTGCCAGCTGGAGGCGATTGAAGCACTGATCTGGTGGCTGGAAGCACCGCAAGACTTCAGGCAAGGGATTTTTCTGCCGGGCGACGGCGGGCCGTGGGAGCGCATTTGCAACAAAATGGCGACCGGCTCGGGTAAAACCTCGGTGATGGCATTGATCATCACCTGGCAAGCGCTGAACGCGCTGCATTATCCGAAAGACAGCCGCTTTTCCAAGGCGGTGCTGATCGTGACGCCGGGGCTGACGGTCAAAAGCCGTTTGCAGGTGCTGTATCCCGGCCATGACAAAAATGTCTACGACGAATTCCGCCTGTGCCCGAACGAGGCGCTGCGGCAGCGGCTGAATCAGGCCGAGTTGCTGATCGAGAATTGGCACACGTTGATGCCGCTGAAGGAGCAAGACCGCTCGGTGGTCAAGAAAGGCCGCGAAAGCGATGAGGCGTTCACCCGCCGTGTGCTGGGCAGATTGGCGGCGCACAAATCTAATCGTGATCAACGACGAAGCACACCACGCTTACCGCAAACCGGCGGAACTGAAAATCAGCAAGAAGGAAGCGGAGGAACTGGGCATCGATTTGGACGAGGCGACGCGTTGGATCGACGGCTTGGATCGCATCCATAAAACCCGGCGCATCCGCCGCTGCTTCGATCTGTCGGCGATGCCGTTCGCACCGACCGGCAAGACCAATACCGAGGCCGGGTTGTTTTCGTGGATCATTTCCGATTTCGGCTTGAACGATGCCATCGAAGCCGGTTTGGTGAAAACGCCGCGTATCGTGGTGCGCGACGATGCGTTGCCGAACGCCAAGAGTTACCGCAGCAAGCTGTATCACTTGTACCGCGAGGCCGAAGTCAGCCAGGATTTGAACCGCAAAGCGGCGGTGACTGATCCGCTGCCCGATCTGGTGCAAAAAGCGTATGCGATTCTGGCGTACGACTGGCGCGAGACCGCTCAAGCGTGGGCGAACAGCGAACATACCATCCCGCCGGTGTTGTTGACGGTGTGCAACCGCACCGAAACGGCGGCGCGCATCGAGCAATTTTTCAACAGCGGTGATTGTTTGATCAAAAGTACGCAAGCGCCGGAGAAAACGCTGCGGGTTGATTCGCGCGTGCTGGAAAAAGCCGAATGCGGCGAAACCGTGACCAAAGATGCCGACTATGAGCAGCGCTTGACGGCAATCATCGAGGCTGCCGGATTGCCGTCCGACAAAGCGCAAGATTTACTGGCATTGAAACAGCAGGAGCAATTGCGCGCGCTGGTCGATAGCGTCGGCAAACGCGGGCAGCCGGGGCAGCGTTTGCAGAATGTCATTTCGGTGGCAATGCTGTCGGAAGGCTGGGACGCGGCGAATGTGACACACATCATGGGATTGCGTGCGTTTACCAGTCAATTGCTGTGTGAGCAGGTGATCGGGCGCGGTTTGCGGCGTGTGGCGCACGACATGGATGAGCAAGGCTTGCTGCTGCCTGAGTACGTCAATATTTTCGGCGTGCCGCTGTCGATTTTCCAGGAAATCAGCGAGGATGGCGGAATCGAGTTGCGGCCGCCGAAGCCGAGCGTGCGCGTCGAAGTGGAGCCGGATCGCAATCATCTGGAAATCCGCTGGCCGAATATCCAGCGCATCGATCATGTATTGAAGCCGGAACTGGTACTGGATTGGGATCGCGTCGAAGCATTGACGCTCGATCCGATGCAAACACCGCTGAATGCTGAAGTGGCGCCGTCGCTGACTGGTTTTGCCAATCTGGCGATGGCATCGGAAATCGATCTGGAGCAGGCGGTGGAGGATTTTCGTTTGCAGAACTTAATCTTTCGGGCGGCGAGGAAGTTGTACCTGCAAAACGCAGATAGTTTCGGCGGCGACAAAGCATTTCTAGCCGTTCAACTGATCCGCATCATCGAGCAATTCTTGAACAGCGACAAATTGAACATTCCAAGCCTGTGGCATCAGGACCCGGTGCGCAGACAAATTTTGTTCGCGCTAAATATCAATACCGTGGTCGCGCATGTCAGCCGGTTTGTCAGCGCGCAAAATACCGAAAAGCTCGAAGCCGTGTTCGACGAATCGTTTCCGATCGGCTCGACGGCACGCATGCGGTCATGGTTGACGACTCGGCCGTGTCAGGCGACGGTGCGCTCGCAAATCAGCCACGTGGTGTACGACAGTACGTGGGAGACGGTGGTGGCCAATTTGTGCGAAAAAGAACCGCACGTACTGGCGTGGGCCAAGAACGACCATCTGGATTTTGTCATCCGCTATTTGTGGCGCGGTTCTTCGCGCAATTTTGTGCCGGATTATCTGATTCGATTAAGCAACGGCAAAATGCTGGTGCTGGAAGTGAAAGGCGTTGATGACGAGCGCAACCGGGTGAAGCGCGCTGCGATGGTGGTCTGGATCAAGACAGTCAACGAACAGGGCGGTTTCGGGCAGTGGTGCTTCGATGTGGTGTTTGAACCTGCAAGAACCCGCGATGTGATTTTGCAATATGCAGGGATTGCTGGCTAGTACATCTGTCCTAGAAAAAGAGGCGGCGATTCCTATGTTCTTAGAAATTTCTTTGCTGTATTTTTAAAAATTATCAAGAAAGAACATTAAGGGGGAAGAGATGAAACAATGGATGGGATTTTTAGCTGCGGTTTTAATCACGGCGCCAATGCAACAGGCATTAGCGGCTACAACTGTCGTCGAAGTGAAAGCGTTGGAAAATTCGACTGGCGGCGGTAGCGGGGCTTCGGTATCGGTAATCGCGGGTAATTCATTCTCGGTTTCCGTGGATCCGCTGGATTTATGGAGTGCCGGTGCTCTGCCTCGCTGGTCTAATGCCGATGGTTTGGCGGGGCCATTATTTGCAACCGGTTTTCCGGATACCAATGGTGACGATCCGGGCGTTCCTGTTGGAACATTGATCGGTGGGGATTTTGGTTTGCTGAATTTGGGCGGTTTGTCAGCGCCTCATGGGACGCTGGTCGGTCAATGGGGAAGCGGCGGTAACTATTTTGCAATCGGCACTTCCTATGCCAGCATCGCGCTTGAGAATACGCTGAATTTATTCTATTTCGATAGTAACAATGGTGATAACTCGGGGAGTATTTTGGCGACGGTGACAGCCGTTCCGGAGCCTGAGACTTACGTGATGTTGCTGGCGGGTCTGGGATTACTGGGTTTTGCGGTAAACCGCAAAAAATTACCTCACGCTTGATGCTGATTTTTCTCGACAAGGACCGTGAGTCGGAAGCGGCGTTAGCCGTATTCCGACGAATGTATCCCTACCGACTTTTCCCCATGCTGAACTGAGCCCGCGAAGCCGGGCTAGCCAATGCTTTTGACTATGACGATATCGCCAAAGCGTTCAAAATTATTGGTGTTATGGGTAAGGATGGCCTGAATACCGTAGGCTAGCATCGTGGCGATGATATTGGCATCGTGGATTTTTTTGCCGCCGGTTTCGTAGTGCGTCATCAAGTTCAGAGTTTTTCTGTCACCACTCGGTTGTCATCTGTACATTGAATTGTTCCAGAAACCGGCTTAACTGAGTCAAAACTGTTTGTTTCGGCACTGCGCCAAAGGCCTGTGGCCGGGTCAAGGTGGCTAGATACTACCGGATCACTTGGTGGCTGATCCAGAGTTCCCGTCCGTCTTCAAAGGCGGTCGTGATAGCAGCCAAGGCGTTTTTATGGAGCAGTGCTTCCAGCACATTGGCATACACCAGTGTGTTGGCGTCGATGAACAGCGCGCCGTCAGCGCCTTTAACGGCCATTGTTGCCGTACATATCCTCGCGGTGCAGACTCAAGCCCTCTAGCTACTTGCCTACGCTGATCACAGGAAAAAACAGTGGCTTCTTGATCTTGCGTGCCGTTGCTTGTTGTTCCATCTGCATTTTCAAAAAATCGACGAAATCCTTGACTTCCGCAATCCGGCCGGTAGGCAGCGATCTTATCTTGTCGATTAACGCTTGGGTGTCTTGCTTGCTGATTGCCATCATTCTTCTCCGCTCAACCTAATTCACCAAAAAGATAATCTCAGCATAAGGGAATTCCAGGATACGCAATTTTGCTGCATCCTAATACATATGTGTTGACACCTACTCAAACCAAAAAAATCTCCAGAAAAACCGGAGCGCTTCAGAATTCGCTTCCCCGGCTGTTATCGACATCTTCCGGGCTCACCAGACTGCCGTAATTTCCCCATGCATTCCGGATGTAAGACACCACTTGGGCAATTTCGGGATCGCGAATGAAATGCTGATAGGGGGGCATACCGTAAGGTCTCGGATTGCCGGCTGTGGCAGGCGGGTACCCGCCATACAACACGCTGCGGATGGCATTCAACGGGGAAATCATGGTCACGCTGCGGTTTCCCGCCAGCGGGGGGTAAATTCCCGGTACGCCTTCTCCCGATTTGCCGTGACAGTCCTGACAGTGTTTTTCATACACCTCCTGTCCGAGGGCTATATATTGGCGTACCTGTTCCGGCATTTTCCGGGCTTTTCGCGGGGTACTGTCGCGTTTCTCGCCCAGGGATTGAAGGTAAACCGCCATCGAACGGATGTCATAGTCGGACAGATACTGCAGACTTTGCCGGACAATCGTTGCCATCGGGCCGGAAGTCACGGCATGGCCGTTTATCCCGGTAGACAGCAGTTTTGCGATGTCCTCGATAGACCATTCACTTACTCCGGCTTCCAACGGGGATACCAAAGAGGGTGCATACCAATAGGTACCCATGATTTTACCGCCGCTCATCTTATCGTCCCGGCTTCCTCCCCATACATTCCGGGGGGTATGGCAAGCATTACAGTGTCCAAGCCCCTGAACCAGATAATTTCCCCGGTTCCACTCATCGCTTTTCGATTTATCCGGCTGATAGACGCCTTCATTGAAATACCGCGTCCGCCAAAGAAACAAGAGCGCTTGATTATCGTAAGGTGAATTGATCTTGTGAGGCGGATTGGCTTGTACGACAGGTGGCAGCGAGCGCAAATAGGCAAAGATTGCGTCGGCATCCGGCCGGGTCACCTTGGTGTATTCCGTGTACGGAAAAGCCGGGTACAAATAGCGGCCATCCTTCGACTTGCCGTAATGCAGCGCCTGCCAGAAATCCTCGCTGTTCCAGCGGCCAATGCCGGTTTCGTTATCCGGTGTGATATTCGGTGTGACGAATTGACCGAAAGGCGTATTCAACTTGCGCCCGCCCGCGTAAGGCTCGCCGCCGCGCGTAGTATGACAGCCCATGCAGTTGCCCGCCCGGGCCAGATACTCTCCGCGTTGGATTTGTTCCGCATCGGAATCGGCCAGCGCCTGAGCCAATGCCGTTTGCATCGGGGACAGCAAACCACCCGCAACACAAACGATGATCAACCACTTGCTCATCAACCCTGCTCCGCTTGAATTTCTCATCGTGCCATCTCCTTCCCGGACAAAATAGTCCGGCAACGCTGTGCCAGTTCAGGGGCAAGTGCGTCCGCTCCGGCTAGTTGTCCCGATACCGGCAGTCCGGGCAGCCATTGCACCAGCGCGTTGACTTCTTCCTGGGTTAGTTTCTTGGCGATTTCCGACATGCAGTCGGGTGTCTGGCCGCGCATGATTCCGCCATTGCGCCAGCCGCCGAACTGTGCAGCCAGATAGGCATGCGGCAAGCCCAGTAGACCGGGAATTGCCGGTTGAACGCCCATCAGCTTTTCGCCGTGACAAGCGCTGCATGCCGGCAGATCGCGCTCAGGGTCGCCGGAATACATCAGCGTTTCCACGGATTTTGTTTCAGCCGGTGACAGGGCAGGCACTACCGGCTGCGGATAGACGTAAGGCAGGGAAGCAAAATAATCCGCGATTTCCCGCATGTATTCGTCCGACATATTTTCGAGCAAAATGGCCATCGGCTGATAATAGCGCCGCCCATCGCGAAAATTACGCAACTGATTGTAGAGATAACCGGCTGGTTTGCCCGCAATGCGCGGGAAATAGGCATCCCGGTCTATCAGGTCGGCATCTCTATGGCAGATGATGCAGGGCTTTACCCGCTCTTCCAGGGTATCGGATATTGCGGATGACGCCGGTTCGGCAGCACTTACCAGAGCGGAAATCATCGCTAACAAGATAAAGGCAAAAAACTTCATTGATACGTAAACTCATAAAAGATAATTAAAATACCGGTAATCCTTCGCCAGCGACCGGCGTGCAGAATTGCAGAGTGGCAGTGTATATCACTCGTTGTAATACAAACAACCGGATGATAAACCGGGTTAATCTCACCTCAATCTGCTGCCAATACTCGAATGTGCGCCGCCACGCACCGCCCCAGCGATTTCAATTCATATCCGCCTTCCAGCGCCGAGACGATGCGGCCGTGTGAGTATTTCGCAGCCAGTGCTTTGATCTGCCGCGTGATCCAAACATAGTCTTCGTCTTCAAGCTGCAGTTGCGCCATGTCGTCGTCGCGGTGGGCGTCGAATCCGGCGGAGACGAAGATCATGTCCGGCTTGAAGCGGTCGAGCGCCGGTAGCCAGTGGTCGGTGACGGCCTGGCGGAATACGGCGCCATTACTGCCGCGCGGCAGCGGCACGTTGATCATGCGCTCGGTGGCGCTGTTTGCCCCGCTGTAGGGGTAAAAGGGATGTTGAAACGTCGAACACAGCATGACGTGTGGATTGTCGCGGAAAATTTCCTCGCTGCCGTTGCCGTGGTGCACATCGAAATCCAGAATGGCAATGCGCTGCAGGTGATGCTGCGTAATGGCGTGCGCCACCCCCACTGCGACGTTGTTGAACAGGCAAAATCCCATGGCACGATCCGATTCTGCGTGATGACCGGGCGGGCGGACGGCACAGAAGGCATTATTCACTGTACCGGCCAGAACCAGATCGGTTGCCAGCACAGCCGCCCCCGCCGCGCGCAGTGCCGCGTTCAGCGAAAATGGATTCATCGCGGTATCCGCGTCCAAAGCGATCAATCCGGCAGCAGGCGAAGCTTGCCGGATGCTTTCGATGTAATCCGGCGTGTGCACGCGCGCCAGTTGTTCCGTGGTTACCGGCGGCGCCTCGTAACGTTGCAGTTGTTCCAGCAGTCCGGTGGCTTTCAGTTCATTTTCGATGGCAACCAGGCGTTGCGGGCACTCCGGGTGGTAGGTGCCCATGTCATGTTTGAGACAATCCGGATGAGTGATGTACGCTGTTGACACTTTATTTTCCGTTCAGATGGTGTTTTTAATGGCTGGTCATGATGCTCGCGTTCGTTGTCTGTCGCGAAATACAAAGTTTATACAATCGGTCGTGTATAGCATGATAAATTATCGCTATTTTGAATTATAGCGGTTACATGTAAGAATTCCTAGCGTTGTTT
>JAFEGA010000007.1:0-20814 GCA_018240285.1 Pseudomonadota bacterium
TTTTTTACAAGAATCTCATATTCCGGTAGTGGTTCAGTTTGAATTTTTCTTTTTGTAAGTACCGCGTTTTTTTGGTTGCTCATCTTTGGCTAGTAAAGAAATTACCTCTTCCAATTCCCAAACATGATCTGTTAACCCTGCCGCCATTGCAGGGGTAATTCTTAAGCTTTTGTGAATTTTGCAATAATTGTAATGCATGACGAACAAGCTAATTGCGTGTAAATGATTTTCCAGCTTTTTGCTGAATCCATTGGTCAATCTGGTGAACCTGCGATTGTGCATCCGCATAGTTAAGTTTGAGCGCTCCACATATGAAGTGGAAACATTTTTCACATCAGGGTCTCCGCTTATAACGGTCTTTCTAATTCCAGTGCATTCCGCTGGACTGTATTTGCCTTTCATGTTTTCAGGAGTATTGCCAAACATTTTAACCAGTTGAGCATAATCCACATCTCCGCCAAATGCTTCTTCAACAGCAATCAGATAAGCTTTGTGTCCGTCCGTGGTCAATTGAACCCTAGTGTCAATACGTGAACGCAAATCATCCATAAACGCTAATGCGTATTCTGCATCACGCCCTCCTACCAAGTAAGAAACAATCAGTTTGGTGTCAGCGTCAAGGGCTGTCCATGTCCATACATCACCAGCGCCTTCAGGAGCATCTTTAGCAGTTGCTACATTCTTTTGCTTGGCATAGCAGAACGACCAAACTTCATCACACTCAACACGTTTGCTATTCAATCCCCTGATATTTTTATCAAGATACTCTGCGCTTGCATTGCCTACATCTGCCAGTAGTTTTAGAACGGTATTTTTAGATACGGCTGTGACACGGCAGGCGGCATTAATTCCCATGCCCTCGCAAATAACAGCAAGAATTGCGGCTCTTTCTTTTGTGCTTAGTTTATTCATATTAGTTTTACTCAAGCATTAAGTTCAGTATTATTTTATAGTCATAAAAATAATTAGTCAAATATAACCTGCATGACCTGCGGTTTATATCGAAACCTGCTATAATTCCACCAACCTGCATGACCTGCGGTTTATATCTAAACCTGCTTGAAAATTTAATATGTTCAAAACAAGGAGAATCACATGAGTGGATTGATTAAAGTTCTTGAAACACATCAAAAGGTTATAAAAGAAAATTACGTTAACAATACACCGAAGAAATTTACCTATTATGCTGTTTCTAACTTAAGAGGTGGAGTTGGAAAATCTTCTATAGCTTTTAATTTGTCTTACGAAATATCAAGAAACTATCCTTTGTTGGTAACGGATGTTTGTCCGCAGTGCAACTTTACAGAGTTGCTATTAGGAGATTTCAGGCCAAAGGTGAATATTTATGATGCCTTGAAGCCTGTAATTCTTGGTTCTGCTTTTGGAGATGAGCCTGAAGACATAAGCTACAGAGTAAGCCAATATTGTTCTGATTTTAAGGGTGGGAAAGGTGCTTATGTTATTAGCGGAAATCCAGAGCTTTTCGCATTCCCTTCGCTCTTATATCAACAACTGAATACTGCATATTCACATGGAAATAAATCTGCTATAGGAAATTTGTTACGCGGGCTATATTCGATTCTTGACAAGGAAAGAAGAGAAAATAAATGCGACAAGGTATTGCTTGATACAAGTCCATTTTATGCAGGAGCTACACATTTGGCGTGGTGTGCTGTAGAAGCATTAATTGTGCCCGTCAGAGTAGATGAACATTCGCTTGAATCGTTAGAGCTGCTCTTTAAACAATTGTCAGAACCTAGCAGGGATTTCCAAATGTGGAATGATCGTGCTGGAGGTCTTGGAGTGCCGAAAATATCAGCAATCGTCATGACTATGGTTGGGTCAAAGAGTCAGAAAGAAGCGACACCTGATAATGCCTCAAGAATGTATATTGAGAGGGCCATATCTTTAGCAGAAAAACATGCTGACCTGTTTGCATATGATGACCCTAGTGACGCCTTTGTAATAACAGACGATTTCCATTCCGCAGGAAGAATTTCTGGGGCGGAGAGAAAACCTATTACAGAACTACAGGTGGGTAAATTTCATACTGTTGAAAGCAGAAGATTGCAAGTAAATGCTTCTGCTGAAAGATACAAAAAGCAGCTTAGATATCTTGCTTCGATGATTTAGACCATCTTGCGGCGGCTGCTTTTCTGGCAATCTCAGAGCGTTCTTGGGGCGTGAGTCTTTCGGCTCGCGCTTTCCCTCCTTTTAATCCGCCTTTTTGACTGTCAAGCTTTTTGCCGACCAATCCTTTTTCTGGTTCGACTTCACCAATAGCTTTCTGAAACACGTCGAAAGCGTGCTGTGTAAAATCTTTACGTGGATTTGTTTTCTTAGTCATGCCGCTAAGATAGCACAGCATTTAAAAAAGTTCAGCTACCTACAAATTTCAAACTGAACCACTACCCATATTCCTTATTTCGTGACTACACTATCTAGTTCGTGTCGCCCACAGCGACAGGTCAATAGAACATGTCGCAAATTTTAGGTTTTTGCGACATGTTCAATCAGGAAACTTAGACATTAAACCGGAAGTGCATCACGTCACCATCCTTGACGATGTATTCCTTGCCTTCCAGGCGCATTTTGCCTGCTTCCTTGGCGCCTTGTTCGCCGTTATAGGCGATGAAATCATCGTAGCTGATGACTTCGGCACGGATGAAGCCTTTTTCGAAATCGGTGTGGATGACGCCGGCGGCTTGCGGGGCGGTGTCGCCTTTGTGGATGGTCCAAGCGCGGACTTCCTTGACGCCGGCAGTGAAGTAGGTTTGCAGGCCGAGCAGATCGTAACCGGCGCGCACTAGGCGATTGAGGCCGGGTTCTTCGAGGTTCAGGTCGGCCAGAAAGATTTTTTTGTCTTCGTCGGATAGTTCCGCGATCTCCGCTTCGAGCGCGGCGCAGATGGCGACGACCGGCGCGCCTTCCTTGGCGGCATATTCCTGCACGCGAGTCAGCAGCGGGTTGTTTTCAAAACCGTGGTCGTTGACGTTGGCGACGTAAATCGCGGGTTTGGCAGTCAACAAGCACAGCGGTTGTAGCAGGTGTTTTTGTTCCTTGTCGAGATCGAGCGTTCTGGCGGGTTTGCCTTCGTTTAGATGCGCCTGCACCTGTTCCAGCAAGGTGCACAACTTGATCGCATCCTTGTTGCCGGATTTGGCGACTTTGGATTCGCGCAGCAGCGCTTTTTCCACCGTGGCCAGATCGGCCAGCCCCAGTTCGGTCTGGATCACCTCGATATCGGAGATCGGATCGACCTTACCGGCGACATGCACGACGTTGTCATCGGCGAAGCAGCGCACCATGTTGACGATGCCGTCGGTCTCGCGGATGTTGGCGAGGAATTTGTTGCCCAATCCTTCGCCTTTGGACGCGCCCGCAACCAATCCGGCGATATCGACGAATTCGACGATGGCCGGTTGTATTTTTTGTGGTTTGACGATGCCGCTGAGTTTTTGCAGGCGCGGATCGGGTACTTCGACAATGCCGACATTCGGGTCGATAGTGCAAAAAGGATAGTTTTCCGCCGCGATGCCTGCTTTGGTCAAGGCATTAAACAAGGTGGATTTGCCGACATTGGGTAGACCCACGATTCCACATTTCAGACTCATGACCTGATTCTCATTAAAAGATTAAATGACGATTGTATGTAAGTTTTACCGGAGTATTATGCTTTCGTGTGCAATTTCAGCATGGCGGCTTCGCATGCGCCTTGCGCGATGAGCGGCCAGACTTCCAAGCTGCGGACGATGGCCTCATCGATCAATGGCGCTTCTTCTTTGCGCGGCGGATGCAGCACATAGCCGACTACGGCGTTGCGGTCGCCGGGATGGCCGATGCCGATGCGCAGCCGCCAGAAATCCTGGGTACCGAGTTTCGCCGCGATGTCCTTGAGGCCGTTATGCCCGCCCAGACCGCCGCCTTTTTTCAGTTTGGTTATACCGGGCGGCAGATCCAGTTCATCGTGCACTACGATCATTTCCTGCGGCTGGATTTTATAAAACTGGCACAGTGCGGCGACCGACTGACCGCTGCGGTTCATGAATGTTTGCGGTTCCAGCAACCACATGTCAGCATCTTTCTGGCGGATTTGCGCGCACAAACCATGAAAGCGCGATTCCGGCCTGAGCGAGACTTGCAGCTTGTGCGCCAGCCGGTCTACCCAGTCGAAACCGGCGTTATGCCGGGTGCCATCGTACTCTCTGCCGGGATTACCCAGTCCAACGATCAGTTTCATGGAATGGTGAAAGACTTCAGTGAGAATTTAGCGATTGCCGGAATTGGCCCCGGAAATGAAAAATCTGCCGGTATGACGCTCAACCCCGGCAGATTTATCATTTCCACAGCAGCTCAGTGTTTGTCACTCAGCTTATTTTTTCTCAGCGCCCGCTCCTTCAGCACCTGCTTCGTCAGACAATGCCGAACGAGGGATGGTGATTGCAGCTACCGGTAAGTTTTCACCTTTTGCTAAAGCGACGGTTTCAACGCCTTTTGGCAACGCCAAGTCGCTCAAGTGAAGAGTGTGGCCTGCAGTGAGTTCGGCTAAATCGACGGAAATATATTCCGGCAAATCGTCCGGCAAGCAGCTGATATCGACTTCAGTCAGAATATGGGAAACGATACCGCCGGAGGTTTTTACACCCGGTGAAATTTCTGCATTGATGAAGTGCAGAGGTACTTTCATATGGATTTTCTTATTCTTGTCGACACGCTGAAAATCTGCATGTAAGACTTGCTGCTTGTAAGGATGCATTTGGATATCGCGCAGCAAAACCTGTTCTTTTTTACCCGCCAAGTCGAGCGATAAGATCGACGCATGAAAAGCTTCATGCTTGAGATTGTAGAACAAAGTTTTATGATCCATTTCAATCGATTGTGGCTCTTGCTCTCCACCGTAAATGATTGCCGGTACTTTACCGGAGCGGCGCAGACGGCGGCTCGCACCCTTTCCCTGCGCTGTGCGCTTGTCGGCGCTGATTTCAATTTTCATGCTGATTACTCCTTGATTATGGCTTGTTCGCGACCAAACAAACCGGTTGATAAAACTTGTTTATTACTCCATGAATAACGAGCTCAGCGAGCTTTCATTGCTGATGCGCAGCATTGTTTCGGCCAGCAAGTTGGCAATACTCAACTGACAGATACGGTCACAAGCCATTGCGTCTTCACGTAAGGGGATGGTGTCGGTGACCACCAGCTTGTCCAATTCCGAATTACTGACGCGCTCGACTGCATTACCGGAAAGCACTGCGTGTGTGGAATAGGCGATCACGGCTTTCGCGCCGTGATCTTTCAATGCTTTTGCCGCCTGGCACAAGGTATTCGCAGTATCCACCATGTCGTCAATAATGACGCAGGTACGATCCTTGACTTCGCCGATGATGTTCATGACTTTGGCTTCGTTGGGTTTGGGGCGGCGCTTGTCGATGATCGCCAGATCGCATTCCAGCCGTTTGGCCAAATGCCGCGCCCGCACGACTCCGCCGACATCGGGCGATACTACGATGAGATTCTGGTAATTATGTTTCCAAATATCACCCAGCAGAATCGGCATGCCGTAAATATTGTCAACCGGGATATCAAAGAAGCCCTGGATTTGATCCGAGTGCAAATCCATCGTCAGCAGCCGGTCTATGCCGACGGTCGTCAGCATATTGGCGACTACTTTGGCAGTAATCGGCACCCGTGCCGAACGCGGTCTTCTATCCTGGCGCGCATAACCGAAATAGGGAATTGCGGCAGTAATGCGGCTCGCCGATGCGCGTTTCAATGCATCCACCATGACCAGTATTTCCATCAAACTGTCATTGGTGGGGGCGCAAGTGGATTGCAATACAAATACATCCTTGCCGCGCACATTTTCAAGGATTTCCACCATCACTTCACCATCACTAAAGCGACTGACAGTCGCGCGTCCCAAATGGATATTGAGATGCTTAACAGCATCTTCCGCCAATTTCGGATTGGCGTTTCCAGTAAAGACCATCAGACTGTCATAAGCCATGTTATTTCTTTGCGCTAACTAACTGGGATAATGGGAAGAACGGTTTTTTTTAAATAAGCTACTTACGGCAATTGCAGTGTTGTCAAATTTCTATCCATTTACTCGGGTAAGAACAAATGGCATCGCTCCTAAACGGGAGTGCGGCTGAACCAAGTACTGGCAGGGGAGGTAGGGATCGAACCTACGAATGCCGGAATCAAAATCCGGTGCCTTACCACTTGGCGACTCCCCTAATTTTTTTAATCTAATATTTTGTACAGCGGATGACAATTCAGCCCTTTTGCTACAAAACCCTTAATATCATCCGGAATCCGTTCAAAAGCAGCTTGCGCTTCCTGTTCCGTGGCAAATTCAGCAAATACACAAGCGCCCGAACCGCTCATCGCCGCTATTGTAGTATTTTCCAGCCGCTTTAGCCACTCCAAGCATCTTGCCACTTCCGGATACGCCCGGCAAACGATTAATTCTAAATCGTTATGTCCTCGCCAGACAGAAAAGGGCGGTATTGTGATAGGTATCGTGTTGCGTGTCAATTCCTTGCTGGTAAAAATTTCTGCGGTCGAGACTTGTACTCCAGGTATCAAAACTAAGTACCAAGCGGACGGCAGTTCAATAGCGGTCAATTTTTCACCGATTCCTTCGGCAAAAGCATTTTGTCCAAAAACGAATACCGGCACATCGGCACCGAGCTGAAGTCCTAATTCCAGCAGTTGTTCGCGGCTTAAATTTACCTGCCACAATTGATTCAGCGCCAGCAGCGTGGTTGCAGCGTCCGAGCTGCCGCCACCCAAGCCCCCGCCCATCGGAATTCGTTTTTGCAAAAAGATGTCGACCCCTTGAGGGGTTGAAGTTTTTTGCTGCAGCAGCTTGGCGGCGCGCACGCACAAATCTTTGTCTTCCTGCACTCCGGCAATGGGATTATGCAGCTTGATGACGCCGTCATCGCGTAACTTGAAACTGATCTGATCGGAAAAATCGATGAACCGGAAAACGGTTTGCAGCAAATGATAACCATCCGGTCTACGGCCAACGACGTGTAAAAAAAGATTCAGCTTGGCTGGCGCGGGAAATGTGAACATAAAGATAAGAATCGAGTGGTTATGACTTAAGTGCAATGACAGTTATTCGACTTTCCAGTCATCGACAACCAACCGGATTTTGAGTTTTTGATAAGTCAGATCAAGTACCCGGGGAAGAGGCGCAGCAGCTGACTGCGATTGAGCGAAATCTTGATAGTGAATGCGCCAGCCATCTTGCCGGATCGCGATCACCTGATTTTTGCCGTTTAAATCCTTTTGCGAGGCATTCGCGGGCGAGTGCTGGCCTTGTATCCAAAATTGCAAGCCATTCAGCGGCAAGCGCCAGCCGAGGATTTCTTGCGTCAGGCTTTCCACATTGTCGGCATAAAACGCTTCCATTTTGGAGGTGATCAAACGCACGCCCTCATGATCTTTAGAAATTTCGGCAACCGCTTGACCTAGCGGGGTGAATAACAAAATTTCATCGCCAGTGGCCAGATGCTGCCAGCGGAAACTGCCGGAAAAACTTTGATTGTCATCCTGAATGGCGATCCTACCCAGAATATTGAAATCGGCAGCAACTGCGTTGTGGGCGCCCGCAACGGGCTCGGTTTGAATGGTGGTGACGGCCGTTTCAGGTTGCGTTTGCACGGGCAAAAGCTGACAACCGGAAAATAGCGGAAATATACAACTGGCCAGAATCCCCAGAATAATTTTCCACGGTCGGATTCTGCACTTGTTTGCCGGTAATTCAGTAAAAAAAACGATGGAAATCAATTGTTCGATTACCAACGCGTTAGCTATTGATCGGCTTGTTGGTTTGTTGATAATCCGGCAATACGATATTGAGTTCCAGCGTTTCCTGATTATCGTCTTGCTCAAAATTGACGGAAATCGCATCCTGATCGACATTGACGTACTTGCGGATCACGTCGAGTAATTCTTTTTGCAATTGCGGCAAATAAGAAGGCTGGTTGCGGAATTTGCGTTCGTGCGCAACCAAAATTTGCAAACGCTCTTTGGCTAGCGGAGCGGTTTTAGGTTTGGATGACCTGAAATAGTCCAGTAAACTCATTTTCTTCCTCCAAATAGCCTTCTGAGAAACCCTTGTTTACTATCGATAAAGCGATGCGGCAGTTTTTCCCCCAAGTAGCGCGCAACGACATCGGCATAGGCCTGACCGGCTTCGCTCTTTTCATCCAGAATGACCGGCATGCCTGCATTCGATGCCGACAGGACTGATTTCGATTCCGGGATGATGCCTAACAAATCCAATGATAGGATTTCCTGCACGTCTTCCAGACTCAGCATTTCACCGAGTTTGACCCGGTCGGGATCATACCGCGTCAGCAGCAAATATTCCTTGATCGGCTCTTCATTTCTTTCGGCCCGGCGCGATTTGCTGGACAGAATACCCAGCATACGATCCGAGTCGCGCACCGAGGAAATTTCCGGGTTAGTGACGACAAAAGCGTCGTCGGCGAAATAAAGCGCCAGGTTCGCGCCTTTCTCAATACCCGCAGGAGAATCGCACACGATATACTCAAAATCTTTGGATAATTCGTCTAAAACCTTCCCCACACCTTCCTGTGTCAGCGCATCTTTGTCGCGCGTTTGCGAGGCAGGCAGGATATACAGCAAATTGCAGTTTTTATCCCGGATCAGCGCTTGATTGAGGCTGGCCTCGCCGTTGATCACGTTGATGAAATCATAGACCACCCGGCGTTCGCAGCCAAGAATCAAATCCAGGTTCCGTAAGCCCACATCAAAATCGATGACGGCTGTCTTATGTCCTTTTTTCGCCAGCCCCATAGCAATCGCTGCGCTTGTAGTTGTTTTACCAACGCCACCTTTGCCTGATGTCACGACTATAATTCTTGCCAATTGAGCCTCCTTTGCTGTTTGGTCTTAAGCGATCTCTTTGATGATCAATGCATGATTCTGCAAGTATATCTGTACGGGATTCTTGTATATTTGTTTGTTCAAGTCCTCGCTGGTTTTGTAATCGCCGGCGATGGAAATGAGCTCTGCCTGTAGATCAAAACAAAATATCCGGGCGGCTGTATTGCCATGCACGCCCGCCAAGGCGCGCCCTCTGAGCGTATTATAGACGTGTATATTGCCTTCAGCCATAATTTCGGCGCCCGCGCTGACCTGTGACAGAATGATCAAATCGCCGGATGCGTAAATGCGTTGTCCGGAGCGGATCGGCTGCGTGACCAAGGTTGCCGCTGCGGAAACCGGCGGAATCGGAACAGGCCGGACAGGTTCTTTGGCCGCGGCTGTTTCCGGTTGTGCGGCTGGTTTCGGAGCCGTTTCCTGCTTGGTTGCTTCCGCGCCGATCATCAGGGTGCTGCCTTGCTCGCGCACCGTATCGATCGGGATGAATAATGCGCGCGCTTGTTGATTTTGATTTTCGTTGCCGCCGCGGATACCGACCGGAAAAAAGCTTACTCTGCGCAGCAGCTGTATGATCTGGGAAAAATCCAGACTCAGATTCTGTTTGTTCAATTCGCGCAGATCGATAATCAACGGCGAGTCTTTGAAAAATTCCGGTGCCAGGTTGATTTTTTCGTGCAGTGTCTGTTCGATGGCGGTTAGGTCGTTGGTATAGAGAATCAGAATGGGCGCGAAAAATGTGCTGCTTTTGAATTCCAATGCGGGAGAGGTATTTGACATTTTAATTGATTGACGGGCTCACAAAGTTTATTGCGTGCTGTTTGATGATATTCAAAATATGGCCGGTGGCGCCGATGAAAAGGATTTAATCGATCACTTTCTTTTTTGTCAGGCGTTGCAATGTTTCCAGCAAGATCTCATTGTTCGGATCTTTTTCCAAAGCAGAGCGCCATATATTCTTGGCATCGTCTTTCGCACCCTTGACCCAAAGCACTTCGCCTAAGTGAGCGGCAATTTCCGGATCGGGACGAGCGGCAAAAGCCAGATTCAGAAAATTCAAACCTTCGGTGAAATTTCCCATGCGGTAGTATACCCAACCCAAGCTGTCCATAATATAGGGATCATCCGGGGAAAGCTCAACGGCTTTTCTAATCAATTTCAGTGCTTCCGGCAAGTGCGTGCCACGCTCGGCGAAGCTGTAACCTAGCGCATTATAGGCATGCGCATTGTCCGGCTTAAGCTTGATCAATTTGCGCAAATCCTGCTCCAGGATTTTAAATTTACCCAGTTTGTCGGCTGCCAAGGCGCGATCATAAAGCAGCTCGGGATAATCCGGCAGTTTCTTTAATCCTTCGTCAAGCAAGTCATAGACTTCTTGATGAGCCTTAGTGCGCCGCAGAATCTGCGCTTCCGCCAATATTAAATGCGCCGCCTGCTGGTCATTGGCGGCGGGAAGTTTTTTCAGATGTTCGCGCGCTTCCTGCAAATGGCCTTTTAACGCCAACAAATCCGCATAGCGGATTTGCGCGGGTAAATAACGCCCTCCGCTTTTGACCATTTGATAGGTTTCCATGGCCAAATCGGGGCGATTGGTTTCTTCATAAATCTGCGCCAGGTGGAAATACACCGCGTTGGTATCTTTATACCCTAAAGCCAGCGCTTTTTTGAAGCTTGCTTCGGTGGTAGCGAAATCGCCCATTTCAGTGGCCAATAATCCTGCCGCCAGCATGATTTCAGCATCTTCGGGATTTTTATCCATCAACCATTGTATTTGGTTACGCGCTTGATCAGCTTCACCGGCGCCGATCAGCAGCCGGGTATAAGCGACCCGCACTTCATTGGATGCCGGATACTTATCCAGATAGTCACGGTAAAATTTGCTCGCTTGCTCAACAGAATTGCGCTGCAATATCCGGCCGTTATGAACCGCGGCAATTTCCCATTCCGGACGCAACGCTAAGGCGCGCTGCATTTCTTCCTGCGCAAGTGGATGCTGATTGGCAAACCAGGCTGCTTGGGAAATGGCGAAGTGGACTTCCGATAAATCCTTATAGGGTTGCGCGAGCTGTTGAATCAGTTGCAAGGTTGCCGTTTTATCCGGATTGCGTGCCAGCAATTGATTGAGTTGCATAAAGGCATTGCCAACACCTTCTTTTTCCGAAGCCAGCAGTTTTTCCAGATGAGGCCGTGCGGCATCCAGTTTGCCAAGATTGACCAGCAGCGCGGCGATCGTTTGCCGGGCATCGGCTGATTCGGGTTCAAGCTCAACCCACATTGCGGCTGCTTGTTCCGCGGCAAACGGGTTACCCGCATGCAGGGAAATTTCCGTCGCGCGTTTGGCGATGCGCGGATCGCGTGTTGTTTTGGCCAGCTTGACATAGCGGTTGACGGCGATTTCCAAATTGCCGCGTTGCAATGCGGTCTCGCCGACTAAAAAATCAAACAGAATGGGCGCGGTTAGCTCTTGCTTGGGCAAATTTTGCTGGCTGATTTCTTCTGCGTCAGCGGATTCTCCCGTTTTTTCTGCTTCCTTGTTCGAGGGAAGCTGCGCGCAGGCAGTAAGTCCGGACAGCAATAACACGCCTAGAATTTTAAATTTCATGAGAAATCCGATTGATTTTCAACAATAAGAAAAACGTACAATTTCTGTGCAACATCCGGAAGGATTCATTACGTCATCCAGTATTCAGTCACTGTTTGGGCGGCTCAGCGCCGGATCTCCTGCCGCATAGTGCGCATATTCTACTTTTATACCGGCAATAAAGTGAATAAATAATTATTTAGCATAAGTCGCGGGGAATGTCATCCCGGGCAGTAGAATTAAAAATGTATGCCAAGAGGGCACGGCTTAATTTATGATAAAGCAAATCCTGAGAACATCATTGAATTATGAAAGTTCAGCGGAGTTTCAGATTGCATCCGGTTATTTCCGGTGCGCAGTAATTTTTCCCATTTTCATCATCTCGAATTTTGACGCGATTGAAGAATCCTTTCTTGAAACTGGCACTTGTATTTATGCTGGGCATGCTGACCGTACTCGGTTTTGCGCCGTTCTATCTGTTTCCGGTGCCGGTCGTGACCGTGGCGCTGTTGCTGGCATTTTGTCATAAAAGCCAAAGCGCGCTCAAAAATGCTGCGCTGGGATTCTGGTTCGGCATGGGTTTGTTCAGCGCCGGTGTAACCTGGATCTATGTCAGCCTACACGATTTTGGCGCGATGCCGATGCCGGTTGCGGTGGTTGCACTGATCATTCTCTGCGCTTACTTGGCGCTGTTTCCGGCACTGGCTTTTGGGCTGCTAACTAAGCTGCGCGTGACCTCGCCTGTGCTTTGGGCGTCGCTGGCTGCGGCATTGTGGATGCTGTCCGAATGGCTGCGCGGCACGTTGTTCACCGGTTTTCCGTGGCTTGCGCTGGGTTATTCGCAAGCGCCTTTCAGCCCCCTGGCGGGATTTGCGCCGGTCGTGGGGGTCTACGGCATTTCGCTGCTGCTGATAATCAGCGCCGCGCTGCTTTTTTTCTGGTTTCAAAAAGGCTTCAAACAATGGCGTTACAGTCTGCCGTTGCTGCTGATTTGGTGCGGCGGGTATGGTTTGCAGTTGATCGACTGGGTTAAGCCGCAGGGAGAGCCGGTCAGCGTGAGCTTGCTGCAAGGCAATATTCCGCAGGATATGAAATGGCGCCCGGATCATCTGGAAAGTACCATGGAAACTTACGCCAAGCTGATACTAGAGAGCGACAGCCGCTTAATCGTCACACCGGAAATTTCCATTCCGCTGTTCAGCGATACTATGCCGCAATCGTACTTGTCGTACCTGGCCGCACATGCCAAGCATAACGATGGCGATGTGTTGATCGGTCTGGCCGAGCGCGATCATTCGGACGGCGATGCGTATTACAACACCATGTTCAGCTTCGGTTCTTCACCGCAACAAAGCTACCGCAAGCACCACTTGGTGCCGTTCGGCGAATTTATTCCGTTCAAGCCGCTGTTCGGTTGGGTGATTCAAGTGCTGCAAATCCCGTTGTCGGATTTCTCGCGCGGCGGGCTGGATCAGCAGCCGATGGCCATCGCCGGACAGCGCGTGGCGATCAATATTTGTTACGAGGATGTATTCGGCGAAGAAATCATCTATCAATTGCCGCAAGCCACAATGCTGGTCAACGTTAGCAACGATGCCTGGTTCGGCCGTTCGATCGGGCCGCAGCAGCATTTGCAGATTTCGCAAATGCGCGCGCTGGAAACAGGCCGCTACATGTTGCGCGCCACCAACACCGGCGTCACCGCGATCATCGACGAGCGCGGGCGCGTGCTGGATACCATCGAAATCTTCACCACCGCGGCATTGCACGGATCGGCGCAAGGCTTCACCGGCGCGACACCGTACGTGCGCACGGGCAATTACCCGGTACTGGGATTGGCCGTGTTACTTTTAAGCATCGGATTGATCTCCGCCTTCCGCGCGGCATGGAAAACCCGGTAAAATCCGCATGTTTTTAATTTGACGATATTGACGCGACGCTTCATGCCGACACTGACTTTTCAGGAAATCATTTTCACCCTGCAGCGCTATTGGGCCAAACAAGGCTGCGCGATCCTGCAACCGTACGATATGGAAGTCGGTGCGGGCACCAGCCACACCGCCACCTTTTTGCGCGCCATCGGCCCCGAGCCGTGGAAAGTGGCGTACGTGCAACCTTCCCGTCGCCCCAAGGACGGCCGTTACGGTGAAAACCCGAACCGCTTGCAGCACTATTATCAATTCCAGGTGGTGCTGAAACCGGCGCCAAAAAATATTCTGGATTTGTACCTGGATTCGTTGCGTGAACTGGGTTTCGATCTGACGCAAAACGACGTGCGCCTGGTCGAGGACGATTGGGAAAACCCGACCTTAGGCGCATGGGGATTGGGCTGGGAAACCTGGCTGAACGGCATGGAAGTGACTCAATTCACATATTTCCAGCAAGTCGGCGGCATCGATTGCAAACCGATAACCGGCGAGATCACTTACGGATTGGAGCGATTGGCGATGTATTTGCAAGGCGTGGAAAGCGTGTTCGACCTAACCTGGACGCAAGGGCTGCGCTACCACGACGTGTATCATCAAAACGAAGTCGAGCAATCGAAATACAATTTTGAAGAAAGCGACACCGAATTTCTGTTTCTGGCGTTCGGCAAGCACGAAGCGCAAGCCAACCGCCTGATCGAAAAGCAATTGGCGCTGCCGGCTTACGAGCAAGTGCTGAAAGCCGCGCATACGTTCAATCTACTCGACGCGCGCGGCGCCATTTCGGTGACCGAGCGCGCGGCGTATATCGGCCGCATCCGCAATCTGTCGCGCCAAGTGGCCAAAGCATATTACGACAGCCGCAAAAACCTCAATCCGCCGTTCCCGATGGCGCCGCGCGAATGGGTTTCGCAAATGCCCGACATGCAGGAATCCGCATCATGACCAAGAACCTGCTTGTTGAATTGCTGGTGGAGGAACTGCCGCCGAAATCGTTGAAACAACTCGGTAACAGCTTTGCCGGTTTGCTCGCGGACAGCCTGAAAGCGCAAGGGTTGATCACGAACGATGCGGCGATCACGCCGTACGCCACCCCAAGACGGCTGGCGGTACATATCGCCAACGTCGCGGCGCAAGCCGCCGATCAAGCGGTCACACAAAAACTGATGCCGGTCAAAGTCGGTCTGGACGCCGCAGGTCAAGCGACACCGCCGTTATTGAAAAAACTCGCCAGCTTCGGCGCCGATGCTTCGGCAGTGCCGCAGCTTAAACGCGCGCTGGACGGTAAAACCGAGACGCTGTTTCTGGATATCGTGGTGCAAGGCACGCTGTTGACCGACGGACTGCAAAAAGCGTTGCAGGATGCGATCAGTCAATTGCCGATCCCGAAAGTGATGACGTATCAACTGGCGGATGGCTGGCAAAGCGTGCATTTCGTGCGCCCGGCGCATTCGTTGGTCGCGCTGCACGGCGCCAATGTCGTGCCGGTCAGCGTGCTCGGTTTGCAAGCCGGGCGCGAAACGCAGGGGCACCGCTTTGAAGCCAAAGTGAATCCGATCGTGCTGCATAACGCCGACAGTTACGCGCAGCAACTGCAAACCGAAGGCGCCGTGCTCGCCGGTTTTGTCGAGCGCCGCACCGAAATCGCACGCCAGCTCGCCGCAGCTGCTGCGAAAGAACATCTCACACTCATCGACGACGAAGCGCTGCTCGACGAAGTCACCGCGCTGGTCGAGCATCCGAATGTGCTGGTTGGTCAATTCGACGCCGAATTCCTGCAAGTGCCCCAGGAATGCCTGATTCTGACGATGAAAGCGAACCAGAAGTACTTTCCGTTGCTTGATGCCAACGGGAAACTGGCGAATAAATTCCTGCTGGTTTCCAATATCCGACCGGCCGATCCAGCGCAAGTCATCGCCGGTAACGAACGCGTGGTGCGCTCGCGCCTAGCCGATGCCAAGTTTTTCTTCGATCAGGATCGCAAGAAATCATTGGCATCGCGCTTGCCCGAACTGGATAAAGTGGTTTATCACAATAAATTGGGTACACAAGGGAAACGCATGCACTATGTCCGCGCGATTGCAAAAAATATCGCAAATCGACTGGGCGGTGTTGAACTAACTAACCAAGCTAACGAGGCCGCCACTTTGGCTAAAACCGATCTATTAACCGACATGGTCGGCGAATTCCCTGAATTGCAGGGCATCATGGGGCGCTATTACGCACAGCATGAAGGATTAAGCGACGACATTGCATTGGCCATCGAAGATCATTACAAACCGCGTTTTGCCGGCGACGAATTGCCGCGCAACCCAGTGGGCGTTTGCCTGGCACTGGCAGACAAATTGGAAACCTTAGTCAATATGTTTAGTATTGGAGAAATTCCGACTGGTGACAAAGATCCTTTTGCGTTGCGCCGTCATGCATTGGGTGTCATTCGCATTTTGATTGAAAAAGATTTGAAACTTAATTTAAATGATTTGATTTATAACGCTATCCTTCAAATTAATGATGTTAGCCTTTCTGTTACACCTGGTTCTAATAGCAAGCCAAAATATGATAATCATGCTGCTAGTACGGAATCAGGTTTAGATTTGATAACCTTCATCTACGAGCGCCTCGCTGGCAATTTACGCGAACAAGGCTACACTGCCCAGGAAGTCGACGCCGTACTCAGTCTGAATCCGCAACTATTAAACGACATCCCCAAACGCCTCGCCGCCGTGCGGGCATTTGCCGCACTGCCGGAAGCGGTCAGCTTGGCGGCAGCCAACAAGCGGGTCGGTAATATTCTCAAGAAATCCGAAGGCGCTATCAGTGACACCGTCGATACCGGCTTATTGCAGGAAGCGGACGAGCAGGCGCTTTATCAGGCGTTGCAAGCCATTCAGCCGCAAACCGAGCAAGCCTTTGCCGCCGGTGATTACACCGCTTCGCTGCAAATGCTGGCAACGCTGAAAACCCCGGTCGATACGTTTTTCGATCACGTCATGGTGAACGTCGGCGATGAAAAATTGCGCAACAACCGGCTGGCGTTATTGGCGCAACTGCATCGCATCATGAACCGCATCGCCGATCTTTCCAAGCTGGCCGCCTGATATGAAGCTGATCATTCTCGACCAAACCGGTGTGATTAACGAGAGCAGCGATACGTTCATCAAAACACCGGACGAATGGATTGCGATTCCCGGCAGTCTGGAGGCGATCGCGCGCCTGACGCACGCCGGGTATCGTGTGGTGATCGCCACCAATCAATCGGGTATCGGACGCGGCCTGCTCGACATGGCAACGTACAACGCCATCAACGACAAAATGTACAAAGCGGTCAATCATGCGGGCGGGCGCATCGATGCGATTTTTTTCTGCCCGCATACCAACGCGGATAAATGCAATTGCCGCAAACCGGCGACCGGGTTATTCGATGAAATCATGCAGCGTTACGGCGTCAATCTGAAAAATGTCATGGTAGTCGGCGACTCGTTGAAGGATTTGCAAGCGGCGGCTGCGGTCGGTGCGATCCCGGTGCTGGTGCTGACCGGTAACGGAGAAACGACGCGCGCGGGCAAGGAAATTCCCGCGCACACGCAGATTTTCGCCGATCTGGCAGCGGTGGCCGACGAACTGGTTGGGGAAGAATAAGCGTGGCGTTTCTTCGTTCAGCGCTGTACATGCTGCTGCAAATCATCATCACGCCGCCGTATGCGTTGTTGACGCTGGCGTGCTTTCCGCTGTCGCCGCATAACCGCTACCGCGTCACCTCGAGCTGGACGCGCATCATGCTGTTTTTGCTGTGGCACCTTTGTGGCTTGCGTTACCGCATCATCGGCGCGGAAAATATCCCAAAAAGCCCGAGCATCGTGCTTTCCAAACACCAATCTGCGTGGGAAACGCTGGCGTTTCAGGAAATCTTTCCGCCACAAGTGTGGGTGCTGAAAAAAGAACTGCTGCGCATCCCGTTTTTCGGCTGGGGTTTGGCGATGACCAGCCCGATCGCGATCGACCGCAGCGCGCGGAAGAAAGCGCTGGAGCAAATCGTCGAGCAAGGCAAAGACCGGCTCAAACAAGGCTTCTGGATCGTGATTTTTCCCGAAGGCACGCGCATTCCGCCGGGCCAGCGCGGCAAATACCGCATCGGCGGCGCGTGGCTGGCGACGCGCACCAACGTGCCGGTGGTGCCGGTAGCGCATAACGCCGGGGAATTTTGGGGCAGAAATTCTTTCGTCAAATACCCTGGCACGATCACCGTCAGCATCGGCCAACCGATCGACCCCAGCGGCATGGAAGCCGGTGAGCTGAATGCGCAAGTGGAGGCGTGGATCGAAGCTGAAATGCTGCGCATCAGCCGGGACAGCTCGCAACAATCCTAGCCGTGCCGACACAAACCGCCACACAGATCGCTAAACTCGGCGGCCAAGAAATCACCTACACCCTCACCCGTAGCCGCCGCCGCTCGATCGGTCTGCAAATCAGCCAGCACGGCCTGCGCATCAGCGCCCCGCTGCATACCCCGCTTTCCCATATCGACAGCGTGTTGCAGCAAAAAGCCGGTTGGATCACGAAGAAGCTCGCGCAATGGCAAGACAAAAAAAGTTTGGCGCTCGATTGGTCGTTGGATGCAACTTATCCGCTGCTCGGCGAGCCTTGGCACATGGCATTACAACCGGCCGGAGAACTCGCAATGATTCGATCATTCGACGAGGAATTACCGCAACTGCACGCCATCGGACTCACCTCCCGCCAAATCCAAACCTTCGTCATGGGCTGGTATCAACAGCAAGCCATCACTTGTTTCAAGCAACGCATCGAACTTTACGCACCGGAATTGGCAATTCCCATCCCACCCTTCCGCCTATCCCAAGCCAAAACCCGCTGGGGCAGCTGCAACAGCCGCGGCGTTATCAGCCTCAACTGGCGCTTGATTCAACTACCGCTGCATTTGGTGGATTACGTCGTCGCCCACGAACTCGCGCATTTAATCGAAATGAATCACTCGAAAACTTTTTGGAATCTGGTGGAGGATATTTATCCTAATTATCAGGTGGCACGTAATAAGCTCAAGGGATATGGTTAAACCTTACTACAAATAAAAGGATTGGTTTATGAATGATAAACGAGTATTCGAGTTTATCCTTTTTAGTATAACAGCGACTCTGCAGATCGTTTTAAGCAACCCGCTAATTTAAATACATTTATAATGCAATGAAGTTAAAGTCTCTATCATTAAGCTTACCGAATTACTAAATTGTGTAATTATGAGATGACTGTTAAGAAGCAAGAATGCCGAATCTAAACATACAAAAATTGAGTTTGCGCGATTATCGCTGTTTTGAAGCGATCGACATCGACTTTCATCCGCAACTTACAGTGCTCGTCGCATCAAATGGTGCAGGCAAAACATCTGTTCTGGACGCCATTGCCGTAGCCTTCGGGCCTTATATCGGCGCCTTTGATGAAAGCGCCGGAAAGGGTTTTGAATCGAGTGATATTCGTTTGACGCGTGTTCGTGAAACAACAACCAATGAAATGGAATACGCACCTAGGGGTATTCAACTGGAGGCGACAGGATTTATTCCAGGCAGTATAAGCGACTTTTTGCGTGACGAGCCTTCTATCTGGAAGCGCAGCCTGACCGGACCAATCAAGACAAAAACCACCATCAAGGATGCCAAGGAATTGATCAACTATGGCAAGCGGCTACAAGAGGCTGTGCGTACGCCAAACACCGATATCATACTTCCTTTATTGGCATACTACGGTACTGGTCGTTTGTGGCAGCAAAAAAAACAAACGGAGAAAAAATTACCTCGAACCTCACGCACCATTGGATATACCGATTGCTTGGATCCAGGTTCCAGCTATAAATCCTTCGTTGCCTGGTTTCGATATTGGAGTACTAATGCATTCAAAGGACAGTTAGAGGCAAGCAAAGCCGGTCATGCCTACCAGTCAACTGAGTTTGATCATTATCTGGAATCGGTTGGTGGTGCAGTCAATGCTTGTCTTTCTCTTTCCGGTTGGAAAGACATCGATTATTCGTTGTCTCGTGAAGAACTCGTGGCCCGCCATGACAAATATGGCGAATTGCCCGTTGCTCTTCTAAGCGACGGTATCCGTAACATGATTGCGATGGTGGCTGACATCGCTTTTCGCGCTACCAAGCTAAATCCACAGCTTGGTGCTCTGGCGGCTACGAAAACTCCCGGCGTAGTGCTGATTGATGAAGTGGACATGCACCTGCATCCCGAATGGCAACAAGTCGTATTGCAGAATCTAATTACTGCATTTCCAAGCCTTCAATTCATCGTTACTACTCACAGTCCGCAGGTATTAACTAGCATTGATGCTTCATGTATTCGCTTATTGCGACAGGAAGTAGATCCGGAAACAAAAAGCAAAATTTCTGTGATAAAGATTCAAACCCAGACAAAAGGAGTTTCAAGTGCTGATTTGTTGGCCCAAATTATGGGAGTTGATCCTATCCCGGATGTACCTGAGGCCAGAATGCTTTCCGAATTCCATGCCCTGATCCAGCAAAATCTACATGAAGGTGAGCAAGGAAATGCTCTGCGAACTCGACTTGAAGCGCACTTTGGCATTAATCATCCCGCCATGCGCGAATGTGATCGAATGATTCGTTTGCAGGCATTCAAACAAAAGCTGCCGCTGCCCAATGGAGCTTGAATGCACAAACTGCAGCGAGGCGTAGCGCCTACTTGCCTCTCCAATTATAAACATGGTCAGGACAATTGGGATAAGGTAACGGCTGAAGACAAAGCCACCATCTGGAAAGAATTAGATGCGATGCAAATGCAACGCTGCGCGTACTGCGAAGCTACTGTCAGCAACGGCAATCGACACATCGAACACTTCCGCCAAAAGGGGCGCGATCCCACAGTTTCATTTCAATGGTCCAATCTGTTTGGCTCATGCAATCGAGCAGAAAGCTGTGGCAAACACAAGGATCAGTGTGGTTACTACAGCCCTGCTGATCTAATTAAGCCTGATGAGAGCGATCCTGAGTACTATCTGGTGTTTGCTCCAGACGGCTCTGTCAAACCGCGGGAAGATTTGTCGTCAACCGAGAAAAAGTGCGCTACTGAGACTATCCGCATCTTCAATCTCAACGGTACCTTAAGACAGATTCGATTCCGTGAGATCGTGGGCTATATACAAACAGCCGAGGAATTCGCCAACATGGCAAATAATTTCCCTGAAGCCGAATGGTTACCGTTACTACAAGAAGAACTCGCAACGATAATTAATCTGCCGTTTGCCACCGCCATCAAGCATATACTGATTTCTCAAGTAAAATAATACTCGGCGCCTTTGAGTTACATAAATCACTTTCCGCAGTCGAACAAAGTAACATAAGTTCATTTATAT
>JAFEGA010000007.1:20820-45210 GCA_018240285.1 Pseudomonadota bacterium
ATATAAATGAACTTATGTTACTTTCCGTGCGGGCATGTCATGACGATTCAGCTTGAACAGTATCAATCTGGTCACTACCAGAAAGGCTATGAATACCGCTATTTTTTTGCCATCCACGATTAACGATGAGTAGGTGTGGCAGACGCCGCAGATAAATCTGTTGCTGGAGAAGGCGGCGGTCAAGCTCGAGGAGCTCAATTCATTTGCGCGCTTGGTGCCGAATATCGATTTGTTCATTCAATTGCACGTGACCAAGGAAGCGGTGGTTTCCAGCCGTATCGAAGGGACGCAAACCAATATTCAGGAAGCGGTGCTGCCCGAGTCGGAAATTCTGCCCGGGCACCGTAACGATTGGCGCGAGGTGCAAAATTACACGCAGGCATTGAATCAGGCAATCGGCCATTTGCAGACACTACCTTTGTCATCACGCTTATTAAGGCAAACGCACGCGATTTTGCTTCAAAACGTGCGTGGCGAGCACAAGCTGCCCGGTGAGTTTCGTACCAGTCAGAACTGGATCGGCGGTCATAGCTTGGCGGATGCGGTGTTTATTCCTCCACATCATCAGCATGTCAATGAACTGATGAGCGACCTGGAGCAATTCTTGCACAACCGGGATATACATGTTCCGGCATTGATCCGCATCGCGATCGCGCATTACCAGTTTGAAACCATACATCCATTTCTGGATGGCAACGGACGTATCGGAAGGCTATTGATTACGCTGTTTTTGGTAAGTGAGGGAATTTTGGATAAACCGTTGCTTTATCTTTCCAGCCATTTTGAGAAGGACAAAGGATTGTATTACGATAACTTAATGCGCGTGCGTGAGAGAAACGATATGTTGCAGTGGCTTAAGTATTTTCTGGTCGGGATCGAGCAAACAGCAACTTTGGCAGTGAGCGCATTATCGCGCATCATTAATTTGAAAGCAAAATTGGAACAGAATCTGCAGGCGAGTTTCGGGCGCAGAACTGCAAGCGCGCAGCGCTTACTTAATGCTTTGTTTACGCAACCCGCCATCCGCATCGAAGAAGTTCAGAAAATCTGCGATCTTAGTTACAAGGCGGCTAATGAGTTGGTTGCGCAAATGTGTGAACACGGCATTTTGCACGAGATCACCGGACAGAGCCGTAATCGCGTATTTATTTTTGCTGACTACTTGGCAGTTTTTAGCGATTAAAAAAATTGATCGTCTGTAAGCAGTTTTGCAAAAACTTTCTATAGCGAGTTTCGATAATCAGCAAAAGTTGCTGTTTTGATTTACTCAGCTCCCTCCCCAACAATGTTATGATTTGCCCCTAAATATGAACCCATTGCTGGAGAAATCATGCGTAACTCTGAACCTGAATCCGGTTTGAATTTCAACCTGATCATGCCGATCGCCATGCTGGCGGTTTTATTAATTGTGCCTTTTTCTATCAATTCGCTGATGCATATGCTGACATCCAAAAAGCACGTCAGTCCTGTGATCATGAAGTTGCCGGTAGATAGTACCGCGATCACGATTCCGACGGCGGTGAAGCAATACGAAAGTTTTGAGGTAACGCTTAATCTGGAGACGAAACATCTGGCCAAGTTTGTCAACGAGCTTGTCGCGACTGCGTCCGAAGGTACCGGGATTCAAGGAATCAGCGGTGTCGTATCACCCAACATGAAAGCGGAAATTGCCGGTGACGATTTTGAAATTGACAGACTGGGGCCGCAGGAGCCGTTGTCGGATTTCAAAGGTACCTCAAGCTGGCGCTGGCGCGTGACACCGCAATCTTCCGGCGAGCAGGAGCTGAGCTTCCAATTGCATTTGTTGATGCAAAATAATGCGCAGACCGATACGAAGGTGCTGGGCCTCGCTGAAGCGCATTTTTCCGTTCAGTCAAACACGATGGAATGGATCAAGCGGAACGGGCTTTTAGTAACCGCGCTGCTATCCACGCTGGCTGCTGTTCTGTATGGATTGCGGCGGCGCTATGTGCGATCATGATGGTGTCGCATTTTAAATTCGGGTAGCTTTTCTCACTACTTGAAAAATAATAGATGATCCTTATATAGCATTTGAAAGTGTATTTCTTGTAACTGTGACTTACGCAATGTGCTTTTTTAATCAATAAGGAGAAATTGAGTATGGCTATTACACGTTATGAACCCTGGGGTCTGTTGAGTCAGCTGCAAAGAGAACTGGAACGAAGCGTTGGGGAAGGTTCGACCGCAACCGCCGAATGGTCACCTGCTGTGGATATCAAAGAAGAAGCGGACAAGTTTGTTATTCATGCGGATATTCCTGGTGTAAAACCGGAAGAAATCGATATCAGCATGGAAGATGGCGTACTGACCATCAAGGGCGAGAAAAAATCGGAAAGCAAGACCGAGAAGGAAGGCTATAAACGCGTTGAACGTACCTATGGTTCTTTCTACCGGCGCTTCAGCCTGCCGGATACCGCCAATGCCGAGGCGATTTCCGCATCGTCCAAGCACGGCGTGCTGGAAGTCGTGATACCGAAGCGTGAAGCCGTGCAACCGAAGAAAATCAATGTGGCTTCGGCTGAATAATCCAATCCGGGTTGCAACGTCATTATTAAAATGGAGCCTGCGGGCTCCATTTTTGTTGATATCCGCTTTTGCCAAGCGGGAGAAAGCGTGACACAATGAGTCTCCTTGATTGCTACTGAATTCAGAGTCAAAAAATCGATTAATCCTGCAGGCCGTTTTATTCAACTTTAGAACTCCCCGATGCCGCTCATTACACTGGAAAATGGCTGTTTGGCCTTTGGCCATCATGCCTTGCTCGATCACGCCGATTTGCAATTGGACCCGGGTGAGCGGGCTGGTTTGATTGGACGGAATGGCGGTGGCAAATCAAGCTTGCTGCGTGCATTGGCGGGCGAGATCAAGCTCGATGACGGCAAGTTGTGGCATGCGCCGAACATCAAACTGGCCTATGTCGCGCAAGAACCGCTGTTGAATCCATCCAACACGGTATACCAAGAAGTTTCTACCGGCTTGGGCAATATCAGTAAAATTTTGCTGGATTATCATGCCGTCTCGCATGCCTTGGGTGAAGCACCAGAAAATACCGAGGCATTACTGCTGCGCATGCAGGATCTGCAGAGTGCCTTGGAGGTCGAAGACGGTTGGAATCTGCAAGCCAAGATAGAAACGGTGATCGATAAGCTGAATCTGCCTGCGGATACCTTAATCGAGCATCTTTCCGGCGGCTTGAAAAAACGTGTCGCGCTGGCACGCGCGCTGGTGATTTCGCCGGATGTGTTGTTGCTGGACGAACCGACCAATCATTTGGATTTTTCTTCGATCGAGTGGTTGGAAGGCTTATTGCAGGATTTTGCTGGCAGCGTGTTGTTTATCACGCACGACCGGCGCTTTCTTGACAACGTGGCAACCCGTATCGTCGAGCTGGATCGCGGCCATTTGCAGTCATTTTCCGGCAAATTCTCGGATTATCAGCACAAAAAAGCGGAGATACTGGAAGTCGAGGCAATTCATAACCAAAAATTCGATAAATTCCTGGCGCAGGAAGAAGTCTGGATACGTAAAGGTGTCGAAGCGCGGCGTACGCGCAATGAAGGCAGGGTTCGCAGGCTGGAAGCATTACGGCTGGAGCGCGCGGCGCGGCGCGATAAAGTCGGAAAAGCAAATATCAGTCTCGATGCTGGTGAACGTTCGGGGAAATTGGTCGCCGAGCTGGAACATGTCAGTAAAAGTTACGGCGGCAAAGTGATCATCAAGGATTTTTCCTGCCGCATTATGCGCGGTGACCGGGTGGGGTTATTGGGACCCAACGGCGCCGGCAAGTCGACTTTATTGAAATTGATTCTGGGCGAGATACAGCCGGATTCGGGCACCATTCAGCAAGGAACCAAGTTGGCAGTGGCATATTTCGATCAGATGCGCGAACAGCTCGACGAAGAAATGATACTGACGGATACCATCAGTCCCGGTTCCGATTTTGTCGAGATCAACGGCAAGCGTAAGCATGTCATCAGTTATTTGGAGGATTTTCTGTTTCCACCGGAACGTGCACGCTCGCCAGTCAAATCGCTGTCGGGTGGCGAACGAAACCGGTTGCTGCTGGCGCGATTGTTTACCCGCCCTGCCAATGTGCTGGTGCTGGATGAGCCCACCAACGATCTGGATATTGAAACGCTGGAATTGCTGGAAGCTTTGCTACAGGATTACGCTGGTACATTGTTTCTGGTCAGTCACGACCGTGAATTTCTGGATAATGTCGTCACACAAGTAATTGCATTTGAAGGAAATGGAAAATTATGTGAATATATTGGCGGTTATGAAGATTGGATACGCGCAAAACAGTTTGAAGATAATATCCGTCCGCAAAAAATATTATCAAAGCAGTCAGAAACTTCACAAACCAGTAGTTCCAAAGCGCCAAAGGCACCGCGGCCTAAAAAACTGAGTTACCAGGACGCGCGTGAGCTGGAAGCATTGCCCGGTAAAATCGATGCGTTGGAACAGGAACAAGCGAACATTAATTTGCGCTTGAGTCAACCGGCGATTTACCGCGATTATCCGGACGAAGCGAGAGCATTGCAAACTCGCGTTACGATGATTGAAAAAGAACTGACAGATTGCCTTGCAAGATGGGAAGAATTAGAATCGAAATGTGCCGAAAAAATGTAATCCCGATGGTGATTTCCCCATAAACAACATGGACATGCTTGCACTTATTCATTGACCAAATCGGGTACATCGTTTAAAGTTCAACTTTTGAGAGAAGGAGGCGTACATGAAACAAAAATTGATTATGAATTTATTACTTGCCGTGGGCATGCTTATGGCATTCTCGGGGATGACTCAAGCAGCTGGAGATGCAGCAGCAGCAAAAGATAAGTTGTCAATGTGTATAGGCTGTCATGGAATTCCGGGCTATAAAACCGCTTTTCCGTCGGCTTACAGTGTTCCAAAGCTGGGCGGACAACATGCGGACTATATCATTAAAGCGCTGGAAGGTTATAAAAACGGTACACGCAGCCACCCAACCATGACAAGTTTAGCTAAGACATTGTCTCAACAAGATATAGAAGATCTTGCTGCATACTATTCTAAAAATTAATTGAGTCATTTACGCAAGGAACGAATTATGAAGAATTATGTAATTGCTGCATTAAGTGGCGCAGCTTTGATACTTTCCAGTCAACTGATGGCTGCCGATCTTGATGCAGGCAAAAGTAAAGCAGCTGAAGTTTGTGCTTCCTGCCACGGTGCTGACGGTAATAGCCCCGCACCTAACTTCCCTAAGATTGGCGGGCAATATAGAACATACTTAGCAAAAGCGCTGAATGATTATAAATCCGGTCACAGAAAAGATCCTATCATGGCAGGAATGGCTGCTAGTCTGTCAGCCGCAGATATCGAGAACTTGGCTTTTTACTATTCCAGTCTGCCAGGCAGCTTAAATTCAAACAAATAAAATTTATTTGAGCCGACAACAGATTCAAAAGCGGGATAAATACCAGTTGATGGTTTTATCCCGTTTTCATTTTAATTGATCGAATCCTAGCCGTTTATCCAAGCAATCGAAGTAGATAGCAGCATCCGGTGCGGATTGCGCGCGCTGAGCTTGCCATATCATCTCCGCCAAACATTCCATCAGTTGGTGCGCAGCAGCGTGTTCACTCCCGCAATTTTTCTGTAAGCGGGCAAAACGCTCGCAAATTCCGATCGGTTGATTAATCGATAATTGTTCCTTGATCGCCACGTGCATGCTCATATGCAGAAACGGATTGGTATCACCCATTTCCGGTAGATAATCCTTATCCAGATAGCGCTCGGGATCGTTGAGGATGTCGTGATATTCCGGGTGCAGCAAAATGACCTCGAGTGCAATCGTTTCAATGCCGGATAATATTTCCCGCTGGCGGTATTTACGCCAGGTCTCAAAAAATAACTGCCGCGCTTGTTCTCTCGATGGTTTAAACATGATTAGGATTCGATAGTTTTGTTTTTATATTCGCATAAGTGATTAATCTTGCAAATCGCACATTCCGGCTTTCTTGCTTTGCAGATATAGCGGCCGTGAAGAATCAACCAGTGGTGTGCATCATGCCGGAATTCTTTCGGTACAGCTTTCAGCAGTTTCAATTCTACCTCGAGTACATTTTTTCCAGGAGCGATGCCAGTGCGATTGGCAACCCGGAAAATATGCGTATCGACCGCAATGGTTGGTTCGCCGAATGCGGTGTTCAGAATAACATTGGCAGTTTTACGTCCGACACCGGGTAATTTTTCCAGTTGTTCGCGCGTACGGGGCACTTCGCTATGATGCTCCTGTATCAACATTTGGCAGGTTGCCAGAATATTTTTCGCCTTGGTTTTGTATAATCCGATGCTTCTGACAAATTCAGTCAAACCCGTTTCACCCAACGCAAGAATTTTTTCCGGTGTATTGGCTTGAGGAAATAATCTTCGCGTTGCTAGGTTCACGCTTTTGTCGGTCGCTTGCGCCGAGAGAATAACCGCGATCAGGAGTTCAAAAGGGGAACGATATTCCAGCTCGGTTGTGGGATGCGGATTGACCGATTTCAAGCAAGCAAAAATTTCATGGCGCTTAGCTGCGTTCATGGGGTTTTACCGGTAAATGATTATGGGCTGCCTTGCTTCGCGCCGTTGCGGCACGCTGGAGCGCAGCTTGAACGATCGCTCTCTTGCGCTCATCCGCTGTTGTCAGGTTTTTCTCTGCTGGCACGACAGGCTTAAGCTTGGATTCCGCCTTACCGGCTTGTTTCTCACGCTCCAACCGCAACAACCGGAATTGGTAACGGGTACGTGCATTATCGGCTGCTTGCTTCTTGCCCGCATCATGCCTATTTTCGTCAACAGGCACCAAGCTGATGCAATCCATCGGGCAAGGTGCGATGCATAATTCACAACCGGTACACTCTGCAGCGATAACGGTATGCATTTGTTTACCAGCTCCAACGATGGCATCGACGGGACAAGCCCGGATACAGAACGTGCAACCGATGCACAGCTGTTCATCGATCCAGGCGACAACTTTGTCAGTACGGGGAAAACCGTGCAATGTATTTAGCGGTTTTGGCGCCACATCCAACAACTGCGCTAATTTCTCAATACCTTCCTGACCGCCGGGCGGGCATTGATTGATATCCGCGCGTCCTGCCGCAATAGCTTCCGCATACGGCCAACAGCCGGAAAAACCGCATTTGCCACATTGTGTTTGCGGCAACAGCGCGTCGATTTCTTCTATCAACAACGGGTTCATTTCAATTCGATTTCTATTTCTCGTGGCGGGCACAAACTACCCGGGCGATTTCCTTAACCAAATCCGGGCCGCGATAAATCAAACCAGTGTATAACTGTATCAAGTTTGCGCCTGCGGTTAGTTTGTCTTGTGCATCATCCGCCGACATGATGCCGCCGACGCCGATAATGGGAATAGCACCCTGTAGCACATGCTGTAATTGGCGAATAACCACCGTAGCGCGTTGCGTCAATGGCGCACCGCTCAATCCGCCGTTTTCCTGTGCTGCCGGTAAGTGTTCGATGCCTGTGCGCGTAATCGTGGTGTTGGTGGCAATCACGCCGTCGATGCGATGTTTTATCAGCAGTGCGGCAATAGCTTGGATTTGTGTTTCATCCAGATCGGGCGCAATTTTGACCACCATCGGCACATATTTTCCATGAACCTGCGCCAGCTTAGCTTGTTCGGATTTTAATCGGCCGAGTAACTGATCGAGCGCATCGGCGGCTTGCAATTGCCGCAGATTCTGGGTGTTCGGCGACGAGATATTGACGGTCACGTAACTGGCATAGCGGTAAACTTTCTGCAAGCCGATCAGATAATCGTCCACTGCTTTTTCCAGCGGGGTATCGAAATTCTTGCCGATATTGATGCCCAGTATACCTTGATAAGCAGAGCGCTTGACGTTCTCCACCAGTTGATCCACGCCGTGATTATTGAAACCAAGGCGATTGATAATCGCATGTGCTTCGGGGATGCGAAAAATGCGCGGCGCCGGATTGCCCGGTTGAGGCCGCGGCGTGACGGTGCCAATTTCAATAAAGCCGAATCCGAGCGCAGCTAGCGCATCTAGGTACTCGCCATTCTTGTCTAGCCCGGCGGCTAGGCCTACCGGATTGGGAAAATTTAATCCCATGACATTACGCGGCTGACAGGGAATCGAAACGGTTTTCAATAATCCGAATTTTCGAATCAACTCTATTCCGCTGAACGTGACGCGATGCGCAGATTCGGGATCAAGCTTGAAAAGCAGCGGGCGAAGAAGTGTGTAGAGCATGCCGGAGTTTTATTTTGAAAGGGTTCGCCGATTTGAATCGATTTTACGCAAGAATACTGTTGTCCAACACAACCCATTGATTGTTAATCAATACTTCGAGCGGTTGAAAATTGGCTTTATAGCGCATTTTCCGGTTTTCTTTGATCCAGTAACCCAGATAAAGATAATCTAAATCAAGTTTCCGGCATTGCTCAATCTGCCACAAAATGTTGTAAGTGCCGAAACTCGCATGCGCAACCCCGGCATCATAAAAAGTATAAACCGACGATAGCCCGTCCGGCAGCAAATCGATGATGCTGACCATACGCAGCTGCGTTTCTTCATGAAACTCGACTAATTTAGAATTCACGTGGCTTTGCAGTAGAAAATTGTGATACTGCTCGCGGCAATCATGATCCATGCCGCCGCCAAAGTGACGTTCTGTCTGATAACGCTGGTAGAGCGCATAGTGCGCAGCCTTGTAATGCAGTGAATGGACGGTGGCGGTTAAATGCTGATGCTGCTTCCAGACGCGGCGCTGCACGCGCTTGGGAGTGAAGGCTTTTACGTCAACCCGAACGGAAAGGCAGGCGTGGCAATGTTCGCAGCAAGGACGGTAGGTGTAATGGCCGCTGCGGCGAAAGCCGGCTTGCACCAATTTTCCGTAAGCTTGCGCATCGATGAGATGCTCCGGTGTAACAACTTCGGAACAAGCCAATTTATCCGGCAAATAGCTGCACGAATAGGGATTGGTGGTATGAAATTTAAGCACAGGTATCTTCAATTATTCGATCCGCGTACGAACAAAGTTCCATTTTTTGCTCGGTTCGATTCCAGTGATTAAAGCATCGAGTTTTTGACTGAATTCCGTTCTTGAAATTTCCCGCGCACCCAAAGACGCCAAATGACTGGTTCTAACCTGACAATCGATCATGCAATATTCCCAGTATTGTAGCTGCTTTACCAGGTGCACGAAGGCGATTTTTGAGGCATCCGGCTGGCGTGAAAACATCGATTCGCCGAAAAATACTTTTCCCAGCGCTACACCATAAAGTCCGCCGACCAGTTCGCCATCGATCCAGGTTTCCACCGAGTGCGCCAACCCCATTTCGTGAAGGGCGCTATAAGCTGCAATCATCTGCGGGTGTATCCAAGTCCCGGCTTGCCCTTCGCGCGGCGCGGCACAAGCCTCCATCACTTTAGTAAAGCTGCGATCCGCGTAAATGTGATAGTGGTCTTTCTTGAGTGTTTTGCGTAATGACCGGGAGATTTTTATTTCGGCAGGAAACAGCACCATCCGAGGATCCGGACTCCACCAAAGGATCGGATCATCTTCATTGAACCAAGGGAAAATGCCCTTGCGGTAAGCCGCGAGCAAGCGTTGCGGTGACAGATCTCCGCCCACAGCCAATAGCCCGTTGGGTTCAGTAAGTGCATTTTCCACAGGTGGAAACAGTGTAGGAGAGCTTATTCCGGAGATCAATTTTCTATCTATCTAATTCATAGACGATTTTATCAAACCATTATTTTGAGCAATATGTGTCATTTGTCCCAAAAAAATGCCTTTATATGAGTTATAGCATGACAAATATCCTACTTTTCATGGATAAATGTCCCATTTTATGAGATTGTTTGAAATTAAATATCCCATCCGCAAGCAGTGGGGTATTCATCGCGTTCTTCAATCCTGTTGACGCAGATCAATGCTGCTGCAAATTTTTTTTTTTATGCTGTGACGGTTTTGAAGTCAGTAGCAAAAAAACCAAACCTCTAGGGAGAATTATATGAAGTATTTTTTACAAAAGGAAAAATTAACTGTCAATTTTATTGCTGGTTCCCTTTTAACAGCTTTCACATTGACTGCACCTCAAACCATGGCTGCTGATGCAGCGGCAGAACGTATCAGACTTCTAGAACAAAGACTGCAAGCCATTCAATCGGAATTGGAAAAAGTAAAATCCGAATCTTCTCAGGCAGTGCAGAAGGTAAATACGATTGAACAAACCACGAATCAGACCGTGCAGAAAGTAAATTCTCTTGAAGAGAGAAAGGCTGCACTGTTAGAAAGAGTAGACCCTCTAACGCAGCGCATTGGCTCTGATATTACTGAGAAAACTCGGATGCTGTTCTTCCGCGGCGGTTTTGCACATATGATGAACCACCGCAACGGTGTGACCATTCAAAGTGAAGTCTTGCCGATTGGTGCACAAGATCAAGCGGATAAGCAAGGCTGGTATGCAGGCGCAGGTATTGATTGGGGCTTGACGCGGGATATGTGGGGGCTTTTGCCAAAAACTACCGTCTTTGCAGAATTGATGTTTGAGTATAAGCAATTCGGTTCTCATGTTTTGGGTAATGGTGCTGTCGGCAATTCACCCAGTATGTTGGCGGGTGGAGCATTGAATCCGATTAATGTAACGGTGAGTCAATTTACAGTATCAGCATCACCGAAAATCAAGTTTTTTGAAGGCTCCAAATTAAGACCGTGGATTATTCCAGCAGGCTTTGCTGTGCATGTCATGAGCCCTCCTTCTGAATCTATTACGTATATTGTGCCAGGTGTTCAGTTCGGTGCCGGTGTTGATTACAACATTTGGAAAGATTTCTTCATTGGGGTTGATGGCCGCTATCAATTAACTGCCGGTAAATCTGACGGTGTTAATTTAAGCGGCATGACGGCTGGCGGTTATGTAGGCATCGGATTTTAGAGACTGTAGAACGAACGAGAATAAATTAATAACCTGATTAATATCCCTTTGTAATTCTCGATCACTTTTGCTCGTTCGCAGCCAGAAGAGTATGAATGCGGAACGAAGCCTTGACACCTCGCTATTCGTTTAGTGAGGTGTTTTTTTATCGGTATTTCACATGCTGATGTCCATCTGATAAAAAGGCAACTGCCAACTTCTGCCAGCAGTTGCCTTTTTGTTTAACGTCCCATGGGATTCTTCTGTAGATCTGTGAGACCAACTTTCCATGCTTCCGGCAGGTTCTGCACCCAACCGTTGTAGACATTAGGAATCGCCAATACACCTTGACCGCCGAATCCAGGCAAGCTGCTGACCGTATCATCGACAGCTGTGGTTCCGCCAGTTACGAGAGGCACATGCCCAGCGATCGTAGCATCGCTTAAATTGCCATCACCATTCGGATCCGTATCGACCACGATCAGACGGTTGGAGAATTTGCTCGTGACATAAGCGTAGTAACCACCGCCTTTTTTAGCTCCGAAATTTGCGCCATGACAACCAGGATCGCATTCCAGCATGGCGGCGATTGTATCGGTTTTGGTATCGACAACCACAATTTGCCCGCCCATCGAAGCAATAACCATAGATTTGCCATCCGGGGCAACCGGCGTCTGAATGGGCAATACGCCAACGGCAATTATTCCATTTCCGTCTTTGTCTGCAAAGGTGCCGTCAATCGGATTGTAGTCAGCAATGAGGTTGACGGTTTTCAGCAAATTACCCGCTCCATCCAGCACACTCAAGGTGTGATGCAGCAGATTGGTTGCATAAATTTTGCTCGAATCCGGCATCATCCCGATCGCAACTGGGTGCGCACCTGGAACATTGTTTCCTGTAGGTGTTCTGGCTTCAATGCCGCCACTGCTGCCATAAATCCCGACATCACCGGTACTAATATTCGGTGTTACGATCTTACTACCGTCCGCGCTTATCCAATGTCCATGCGGATGAGCCGTACTTTGCCCGGGAGCTTGCGTAGGCAGCGCTTTGAAGACAAAACTGGTGCCAGCTGGCATTATCATAATGCTATCTTCACCGTTGTTTGCGATCGTGACATCATCGGTAGATGGTAATGTCATCACATGTGAAGGTGAAAAACCTACCTGGATGTTTTTGATCAATTTACCGTTGGCATGGTCAATCAAGGTCAATTTGTTATCAAACCATTGGGTCTGATAAACAATCGATTGATCCCGGTTGGTCCACATGTTATGCGGATTATTCATGTTGATCTCGGGCAACGCGATCTTGCGCTTAACAGTCCAGTTTGCCGTATCGACTACTGAAATGGTGCCCGGCTTGTATTTCCCGGCAGTTTTCTCGAACTGCGTATTAACCCATACCTCACCAACACCAGGTACTGCAGGCTTGGAACCAAACGCAATCGGTTGATCACTATTTAGAACCGCTGATAACGGGGCTGCCAATCCGCCACTGGTAATGTTACCGAAAGGTGCGCCGGAGATTCTGACCGGCAATGTTGGAAATTTCACGCTCCAACGCCCGGTTGAATAATCTTGCCAATTGCTCGGCGCAGTGGCGATAAAAAATGTTTTCAGCAAACGAACCGCAAGATCAGTACTGGTTGGCAGGCCTGTGATACCGGTGACCAGATCGATCTTATAATCGGCGGCCGGATTGCCTAGATCAAGGCCTTCGGTATTGGGATCGTCGACGATGATCGCGGCAAACATGAACGGATGCACTTTACAGGTAAAGACGTACAGGCCCGGTGTGTCGAGCTTGACGATACCGCCTCCCCGATAAGCAGTGGTTTGGTTGAAAGGCATGTGAGCCGCTCCTGAAGGCCAAAGCAGAGAGCTGATGGTATGCACGCCATTGGTGTCCGACATAACGAAGTTTACGCTACTACCCGGAGACATAACTTCCAAAGATTTGGTTTTAATATCGTAGGGTAGTCCAACGATAGCATCACCGCGTGCACTTCTAAACCAGCTAGCAGGTTCATCGCTGACTTCAAATGTCACCAAACCCGGTTCATCTTTAGGACCAAGCAGAATTCGTCCATACGGTGATGCACCAACTACGCTGGCACCGCTGCCGCCAGCCGGAGCCACTTTGAAACTGCCATGCATGCCGGCTTCCATGTGTGAAACCAGATGGCAGTGATATTGCCAATCACCCGCGCCGACACCACTACCCGCTTTGACCGTGAAGGTATGAGTATCTGTACCGTCTTTCAGTAACTTAACGTCAATAGTTGAATTGGTTCCGGTTTTAAGCCAGCGGTGTGCATGCAAATGGAAAGTATGTCCTGGTCCTATTGATAAAATGTGAAAACGGACAATATCGTTCTCAACCGCACCAGGATTTGGATTTGCCCACAACGGTTTTTGCGTTGCACCATCGCTAGAGATTTCGGTTCCCCAAAAGGTTGAACCAACCATGAATAGCACAAATTGCTTATCGATATCCGCTTGCGCCACTGGAACAATAGCGCCATTGTCATCGACGAATTTATCGACCGGCCCGCTAGCAGGATCGACGATTAGCGCGCCGAACAAGCCGAGCATTTCCTTACCATTGCCGTGATAAACATAGGTTCCGGCTTTTGCGGCTTGAAAACTATAGCTTTGTGTTTGTCCGGGTTGTGCTTTCACAGCGCTTGCATTCAAACCGGGTACGCTAAAACCGACATCAACCGATGTGCTGTTGGTCAGCGTTACATTGATCGTGTCGCCTTGCTTGACAAATAGTGCCGGACCTGGAATCACGGCTTCGGCATCGCTGCCTAGGGAATAAGCCAATTGCCCGTTCGGCAGGGTTTTAGCTGTGATATTAAAACTTTGCACCGCCGAAAGCGCCATCGGGGAAGTTAGTACAGTGATTGCAGTCAGCAATAAAACTGGCAGCATCGGGAGCGGATTTTTAATCCAAAAAATCATTTTATTCATAGTGTCATCCTTATCCGGTATATCTTCCAGTGCTTACTTGACAATAAACTTGCCGGTCATACCCATCAATTTGTTTGAGTAGTTGTTATCTACGTATCGAGTGCTGCTTACAGCTTTGACGGTAAATACATGCTTCTCAAGCGGTCCGATTGCAATCGTATCAATTAGGTTAAGCGTCCCCGGATCGAACCATTTATAGTCGTTGCTCAATGAAAAATTATGGATATCGGTGCCCAATGCAATCAGATGAAATCTGACATTGCTGTTTTGGGTGGCGGTCAACGTCGGGTTAACGCCATGTTGCGATTGTTTCTGGCTAGTGCCGTCAATTTCCATGCCCCAGAAAGCATCATCGCCGAGATAGAGCACATATTCTTTGTCATAGCCAGCAGAACCGGCAGGATTAACGATGATGGCGCCAAACAAGCCTTTTGTTTCGGCTCCATTATGGGTTTCAAAATTGTGATCGTGATAGGCCCAGGTGCCTGCTGTTCCGGGGGCTACATTCCACTTGTATTCGTAGGTAGCATGCGAAGCTTCCAAACCATCGCCCGCGCCTTCGTCGTCGTGATTGTTGATCACTTTGAGTGTGCCGTCGCTCAGTATGTCATAGTGAACGCCATGCACGTGCACGCTGACTTGTTTGCTGGGAGTTCTGGCTGAGCTTGTGTAGGCACCCGGAATCGCGTTTTCAAGCGTTATATGAACAACATCGCCTTCGGTCAGTACGATTGTAGGACCGGGAATAGTCGCATCAGGGCTGTAGCGGCCGGTGATGTCCGCGCCATCAACTATGTGGCTTAGCATCTTGTATGCCATCAGCTTATTACCGAATCCATCGTTGCGCGTTTCTTCCGCGGTCAAACGTATGATGTGATTGGCCGCGGAGCTCTCTGCCGCAGGTAAAAACGACATTGCGGATACAAGACAGATTGCAGCTAGCGATTTTTTTAACAAAGCGCCATTTGGCATGGCCGCGAAACTCTCCGGGAATTCCTTGACATGCCACAGTTGATTGGATTGAAACATCATTACAAACACCCTCCTTTTTGTGAAAAAGTGCACCACAAATGAAAAAAGCGTAAGAAATTCCCTGCAACTGAATGCCTGTAACTTACGATCTTTTTGTGATGTACGATTTAGTTAATAGATCGCAGAAGTTGATGGTTGCTCTCTATTTATTCTTAACGCGCGGGGGAGAGTTTAACAAATCTATTTTCGGTCAAATAGATGTCATATGTCCTTAAAATGCACCTATTTTTCTTTATCGTGTGGACAAAATGTCCCGAGCAGATAGGATTCTTTGAAGTAGTTATACATAGGAGCTTTCAGGCATAGTTCAATTTGCTTCTTTACGCCGATTTTCCTATAGATAATCGATAATTGATTACGTACTGTTTTTTCCGTAACTAATAATTGAGTGCTGATTTCTTTCGCCGATAGCCCCTTACATGCCAAATAGGCGATATGGCGCTCGCTATCGCTTAATTTGGGTTGCTGCTGGGATGAGCGTCCATCCACCGGCATTTCTGTGGATGAATTCGGATTAAATTGCGCTTGCCACAACAGTTTGGTCACGTTGCGATCAAACCAGATTTGCCCTGCATGAATGGCAAGAATGGCCTTCAACAGCAAATCAGAGGAGTGGTGCTTGCTGATAATGCCCATCGCTCCAGAACGAAAGGTTTGCAGATGAGTTTGTTCGCTATTTTGGTGAGAAAATGCCAGTACCTTGCTTTGCGGACTGGAGCGCAGCAATTTGGAGATATGTTCGGCATAGTTGCCGCCGCTCAATTGCAGATCCATCAGCACAACATCCGGCTTGTGATGGGTTGCCAATTTGAACAAGTCTTCAATTGAGCTGGCCTCCGCCACAAGGCGGATTGCCGAATGATTCTCAAACAGCGAACGCAAACCAATGCGAACAAGCTCAAAACTTTCAGCCACCAAGAGGCGTATTTTTGCGCGAGATTCCACAACCATGATTTTTGTATTTTAATAAAGTTGTATAAACCCTCGATAAGGAAGGGTTGAATTATTCACGGAGGCCGATCAAAAGCTGCTGTAATCTCGCACTTATACGAGATTTATATGTATAAATAGATTATTGAGATTAATTATTCTATCTATTTAATTTGGTGAAAATTTTATCAAATTTACATTTTGATAAATAGAAGACATCTATCCCAAAAAATGTCATTTCTGAAATTTTCTTTAAAAAAATATCCCGATTTTGTGGAATTATTTGAAAAATTTGTATTGAAAAGCTTTCAGACATCATTTAATTTCGGTTACGGTTATTTACGTTTCATCATTTTCCTGGAATAGCGCATTTATGCAGAAATAATGTTGAATCGAAGCGTCAAATAAAACTTAAATAACATCGGCAGCAAGGCGTTGGCTTTACTACTCACCGGTAAATGGATTTACATATAAAGCAAATCGCACCGGAAGGAAATTTACTCTCTGTAACCGCCACCACCTTCAGCATGGCCGATAAGTTTGACATCCCCCCAAATCTATGTGATTCTCATCACACTCGACACTTTGGGCAATGCAAATCGATTTCCCATTTACACATGAAACAATATCGCCGCTGGTTACGTAACGTTCTAATTCTTCCCATTGTGCTGCTCACCGCCTGCGCGGTGGGGCCGGATTATGTGCGTCCGCCAATCGATGTCGCGGAGAAATTCCGCATGGCACCGCTAGAGGGAGAATCCATTGCCAATTTGCGCTGGTGGGAATTGTTGCAGGATGAGACGCTGCAACTGTTGATCCGGCAGGCGTTACAGCAAAACAAAAATCTCCAGCAAGCGGTGGCGACTGTCGAGGAGTTTGAAGCGCGCTTAAATTCCGCGCGTATGGGGTTTATTCCCAATATGGGCGCCGATGCCAATGCGCCGGCTTTCGGCACGCTGGGCGGTTTCTTGCGCCCCGGTTTTGCCACGCCGTTCAATTATTACGGCCAAACTTCGCTGAATTGGGAATTGGACATCTGGGGCCGGATCCGCCGCTCCAATGAGGCGGCGCGCGCCGATCTACTGGCGCAGGAGGAAAACCGGCACGCCGTGATTCTGACGCTGGTCAGCGCGGTGGCGCAGTCTTACTTCGATCTGCTGCAACTCGATATGCAGCGCGAGATCGCGCAGCGCGCATTGAATTCCTGGGAGGAGTCGGTCGCCATTGCGCAAGCACAGCTGCTTGGCGGCATCATCCCTCGTCTCGATTTTGATCAGTTCCAGGCCGAGCGTGCCAATGCCGCCGCCCGCGTTGCCGAGTTGGAGCGGCAAATGCGGCAAAAAGAAAACGAACTCAGCGTGCTGCTGGGAAAAAATCCGGCACCAGTGGCGCGCGGCCATACCTTGATCGAGCAACTGATGCCGCCGGAAGTACCCGCCGGGTTGCCGTCGGAGTTGCTGCAACGACGTCCCGACATCGTGCGTTCCGAGCACATGCTGGCAGCGGCGACGGCAAAAATCGGCATGGCTAAAGCGGCGCGTTTTCCCAAGATTTCGATTACCGGTTTTCTCGGCGTGGCCAGCCCGGCGCTCTCCAATTTGCTGCTGTCCGGCAGCGAATTCGGCGCGGGCGGGCTTGGTTTGGCCGTGCCTTTGTTAAACGCGCAAAGCTTGGGATTTGAACAGCGCGCAGCGGAAGCGCAAGCGCGGCAAGCGTTGGCGCAATACGAACAAACCATTCTGGTGGCATTCAAGGAAGTTGAGGATGCGCTGGTGGCGGTACGCACCGCCAACGACCAGCGCAAGGCGCAGCAAGAACAAGTGGATGCGCTGCGTTCCGCCTTGCAAGTAGCGGATTTGCGTTATCACGGCGGCATAACCAGCTATGTCGACGTGTTGCTGGCCAAACGCAACTTGTTCGATGCGGAATTCGCATTGATGGCGACCCACCGCCTGCATTTGGTATCGATCGTGCAGCTCTATAAAGCATTGGGTGGCGGATGGGTGTTGTTGTAAGTGCCGGTTTGTAGCGGGTAGGGTCCGTAAACAGCCGGAACTTATCGCGCGCGCCGGTTGACACATAAAATTTTAGAAGTCTGGCAGCGGTTTTAGTACATTTTTCCTGACCGGCTTCTCCATTACATAATCAAAATAACCCAGAGTCGACGCTATGCAGAAAATATTTCAATGGATCATTGCCGGTACAGCTCGAAGCAGTTCCGCAGCGGCTTATCGCTGGGCGGTTTTGTTGCTCGTGCTGTTAACAGCTTGTTCGGGCCAGCCGCCGGAAAATCCGGCGCCACCGCCGCCGCAGGTCGAGGTCATCACCATAGCGCCGCAAACGGTTGACGACCAGCCGGAGTTCATTGGGCAGACCGAGGCTTTCCGGCCGGTCGAGATTCGCCCGCAAGTCAGCGGCATTATCAAAAAAATTCATTTCACCGAAGGGCGGAACGTCAAAAAAGGCGACAAGCTGTACCTGATCGATCCGGTACCCTTTAAGGCCATTTACCTCAGCAGCAAAGCGAAAGTTGCGCAATCCCAAGCACGTCTGACCCAAGCCAAGCAGGATTTGGCGCGTGTCAAACCGTTGCTGGAAAAGCAAGCGGTCAGCAAGAAAGACGTCGATGACGCCGAAGCTGCAATGCTGGCAGCCCGCGCGGCGCTGGAAGCGGCGCAAAACGATATGATCAAGGCAAAATTCGATCTCGATAACACGCTGATCACCGCGCCGGTGAATGGCCGCATCGGCCGCAGCCAGTTTTACGAAGGGCGGCTGGTTTCCGCGCAGGAATCGCTGCTGGCCACGATCGATCAGCTCGATCCGATGTATGTCAACGTCAATGTGCCGGAAAGCTATTTGTTGCGCCGCCGCCGCGAATTGGCCGCGCATAAGGTGGAACGGCCCGACATCTTCCAGTTGCGCGGTGTCATGACCTTTTCCGACGGCAGCGTGTATCCGCACGAAGGCATACTGGATTTCGCCGATGTCACGATACGGCCGCAAAGTGGATCGCTGCAGGGGCGTTTCAAATTTCCCAATCCGGAAGGCGGCATGGCGCCGGGAGATTCCTATTTTTATCCCGGTCAGTTCGTCAGAGTCCGTATCAAGGGTTATATCCGCAATAACGCTATGCTGATTCCGCAGCGCGCGGTGCAGCAAGGCCCCAATGGCTCATTCGTGTATGTGATCGATGCCGAGGAAACTGCGCAACTGCGCCCGGTGCAAGCCAGCGCTTGGCGCGGCAAGGATTGGCTGATCGAAAGCGGTTTACAGCCGGGAGAACGCGTGGTGGTGGAAGGATTTTTCCGCATCTTGCCAGGGGTAAAAGTGCACGCGGTTGAGCAACCGCAACAACTGCAGGAAAGCATCACTGCCCAACCATCTGATCAACCGGTTCAGCAGGTCGCGCCATGAAGTCGCATTTTTTCATCGATCGGCCTATTTTCGCATCGGTATTGTCGATCATCATCGTTGTGCTGGGTTTGGTTGCGTTACAGAAATTGCCGGTTGCGCAATTTCCGCAAATCACGCCGCCGATGGTGCAAATCGATGCTGATTATCCCGGCGCCAGCGCGGAAGTCGTTGCCGAAGCGGTGGCGCGTCCAATCGAAGTGCAGCTGCCCGGCATCGATAATTTACTGTATTACGAATCGGTCAGCACCAACGACGGTCACATGATGCTGCGCTTGACCTTCGAGATTGGCACCGATGTCGATATCGCGCAAGTGCAGACGCAAAACCGGCAGCGCCTGGCAGAACCGCAACTGCCGGATGAAGTGGTACGCCAGGGCGTGACGGTGAAAAAAACATCGCCGGATTTGCTCGCCGTGGTCATCCTGAGTTCCACCGATCCCAAGCATGACAACGTTTTTCTGTCGAATTACGCACTGCTGCGCATCCTCGATAATGTCAAACGCCTGCCCGGCGTAGGCGACGCCGTCATTTTCGGCGGCCAGAATTATTCCATGCGGCTCATTCTCGATCCCGTGCGCATGGCGCAATTGGACCTGACACCGAGCGAAATCGCCGCCGTGGTGCGCGAACAAAACCGCGATTTTCCGGCCGGAAGGATCGGACGCGAGCCAACACCGGGGGGCACGGAAATGACCATTCCGGTGATTACCCACGGACGCATGAGCGAGGTGAAGGAATTCGAGGATATGATTGTGCGCGCTTACCCGGACGGCTCGATGGTGCGGCTGCGCGACGTGGCGCGCATCGAACTGGGGGCGCAATCGTACGATCTGGAGGGACGCTGGAACGGCCAGCCGAATACTTTCCTGCTGACTTTCCTGGCACCCGGCGCCAATGCGCTCGAGACCGTGCGGGGTATCCGCGCGGAAATGCAGCGCTTGAGCAAAAGCTTCCCGGCCGGGGTGTCGTACGACATTCCCTACGACACGACCACGTTCATCGATGTTTCCATCAAAGAAGTGTTGAAAACGCTGGCGGAAGCGACATTGCTGGTGATTCTGGTGGTTTTTGTCTTTCTGCAAAGCTGGCGCGCCACCTTGATTCCCGCCGTGGCTGTGCCGGTGTCCTTGATCGGCACGCTGGCCGGCATGGAAATGCTAGGATTTTCCATCAATACGCTGACGCTGTTCGGCATGGTGCTGGCGATCGGTATCGTCGTCGATGATGCGATTGTGGTGGTGGAGAATGTCGAACGGCACATGAACCAAGGCGGTTTGTCCCCCAGGGATGCGGCCAAGCGCGCCATGGAGGAAGTGTCAGGGCCGGTAATCGCGATCGTGCTGGTGCTGGCTGCGGTGTTTTTGCCGGTAGCTTTCCTTGGTGGTATTACCGGCGAATTGTATAAGCAGTTTGCCATCACCATTGCGTTGTCGGTCGCCATATCCGGTTTCGTCGCGCTAACCTTGAGTCCCGCCTTGTGCGCGCTGGTGCTCAAACCCGCTCACCAGGCACCGCAAGGGTTCTGGCAGTTATTTAACCGTTCATTCGATTGGATGCAGACCCGTTATACCGGCGCCGTGGCAACGATCATGCGGCGTTCGGTGATTGCGCTGACGCTTTTTGCGGTAATGATTGGCGGCATTATCGGCTTATTCAAAATTCTGCCGGGCAGCTTTCTGCCGGAAGAAGATCAAGGTTATTTCATCACTGTGGTGCAACTGCCGGACGGCGCTTCGATGACGCGCACGCGGGAAGTGCTGAGAAAAATCGAAAGCTATTTTCAAGCGAATCCGGCGGTGCATTCCACCGACGTGCTGGCGGGCCAGAACTTTGTGTTCAGCACGCGCGGCGCTAATCAAGCCACCATGTTCGTTCCACTGAATCACTGGGATACACGCTCCAATCCAGAACAAAAAGTGCATGGTTTAATCGGCGCGGCGTTTCAGGAATTCGCCAAGATCCACGAGGCGCTGATTCTGGCTTTCAACGCACCTTCGATCAGCGGACTGGGGTCGACCGGCGGATTCTCGGTGCAGATACAAGACCCCAGCGGCGGCGATTTCGCCGAGTTTGCTGCGGTGGCCCAGGAATTCACCGCCAAGGCCATGGAAAATCCGGCGATTGCCGTGGCCAGCACCAATTTCCGGGTCAGCGCGCCAAGGCTGTACGCAACGGTAGATCGTGAACGCGCCAAGGCGCTGGGGGTGCCGATTTCGGAAATTTTCGATACCATGCAGGCTTATTTCGGTAATTTTTATATCAACGATTTCGTCAAATTCGGCCGCATTTACCGGGTGCAAACCGAAGCATTACCGGAATACCGCTCCAATCCCGACGATATCAGCAAAATTTATGTGCGCGCGCAGAGCGGCGCAACGTCGACCATGATTCCGCTGGATTCGGTCGTCAACACCCAATTCAACAGCGGCCCCGATCCGGTGACGCACTTCAACGGCGCCAATTCCGCGCTGGTGCTGGGCGGTGCCGCGCCGGGCTATAGTTCAGGTCAGGCGCTGGCCGCACTGGAGCAAGCCGCCGATGAAATTCTGCTGCCGCGCGGCTACACGCTCGATTGGAGCGGTATTTCGCTGCAAGAGCGCAAAGCGGGCGGACAATCGGTTATGGTGTTTGCTTTTGCGCTGTTGATGGTGTTTCTGGTGCTGGCCGCTCTGTACGAAAGCTGGTCGATTCCGATGGCGGTGATTCTGGCGATTCCTTTCGGCATACTCGGCGCGCTGCTGGCGATATGGATGCGCGGTTTGAGCAATGACATTTATTTCCAGATCGGTTTGGTGACTTTAATCGGCTTGGCGGCGAAAAATGCCATTCTGATCGTGGAGTTTGCCAATCAGCGCCACGCCGCCGGTGAAACGCTTACCGATGCCGCACTGGACGCCGCGCGGCTGCGCTTCCGGCCGATCATCATGACATCGATGGCGTTCATTCTCGGTGTATTTCCGTTGGTGGTCGCATCCGGCGCGGGCGCCGCCAGCCGTCATTCGATCGGCACCGGGGTGTTCGGCGGCATGCTGGCGGCGACTTTTTTGGCGATCTTTTTCGTGCCGCTGTTTTTTGTGTTGATCGGTAAGATCACGCAGCGCGCCAAAAAACCGCCGGCCGAAACCACGCAATCCGGCGTAAAACAACTCGCAGCGCAATCGGAACAACAGAGCACCAAAGCCGATAGTGGTGAGCAGTCAAAAGAATGAACGGTAATTCCGTCATTCATTGGCGCGAGGCAGATGCGGAAAAATCGGCGCTTTGGCAAAGCGAAAAAGACTTGCCGCCGCCCCAGCGGGTGCAGGTGATCGATGATCGCATGCCTGCCGATACGGCTTACCGCTTGGCGTGCGAAGGCACCGCGCTGCTATGGCGCGGTGATTTTCAGAACGCCAAGTTGTTGCTGCAAGCGATGGCGCGGCGTATCGACAAGAAAAAACCGGCATCGAAGCAACCACAAGTAACGTTGCCGCTCGCCGAAGCTTTTCACCGTTATCGCCTGGCGCAATCGCAACGCGCGCGGACGCTGGAAAAACTGCTGATTCCGTTCGACGCCGATTATGAGATTCCATTGCGCCGCGCGCCGGATGTTTGCGACGCCTGCCGGGAGGTGTACGGCCCATGTACCGGACCGTTTGTTACTTCATTACGTGAGTTACTGGGGATAATCGGTGCACATGAATGGCGCAAAAAAGGCATCGAAATTCCGGCGCTGGATATCACCATTCACCCGCACTACGGTGTGTTTGCACCGGTCCGCAGCGAGTACATAAAACTGATTACCCAAGCCCCGCCACCCAAGCTGCTGGCGGAACAATCCATCGCCTTCGATATCGGCACCGGCACCGGTGTTTTGGCGGCCGCACTGGCGCTGCGCGGCATCCAGCGCATCGTGGCAACCGACCAGGACTCGCGCGCATTGCAGTGCGCGCACGATAATTTAACGCGCCTGAATCTGATGAATCAGGTGAAGCTGGTGCAAACCGATCTTTTTCCAGAAGAACAAGCGGCATTGATCGTATGCAATCCGCCGTGGATTCCGGCGCGGCCCAGTTCACCGTTGGAACATGCCATCTTCGATCCGGAAAGCCGCATGTTGCGTGGATTCTTGCAGGGACTGAAAACCCATTTACTGCCCGGCGGTGAAGGCTGGCTGATTTTGTCCGATCTGGCCGAGCATCTGGGATTGCGCACCCGGGAACAGTTGCTGCAGATGATTGACGCTGCCGGTTTGAAAGTATTGAGCAAGATCGATACCAAACCGCACCATCCGCGCGTATCCGATGTCAGCGATCCGCTGCACACCGCTCGCGCGGCGGAGTCGACGTCATTGTGGCGCTTAGCGGTAAAAGATTGAAGCAGCCGCTAAATTACAACTCGGTATACTTTTTCGCGCTGCCTTTTGATTTTTCGACCGGATACTTGCGCGCGTTTTTCTCCATTTTATCCAGCACGATTTGCTTCACGTCCAAATCGTATTTTTCGGCCAGCAGTAAAGCAAACGTGAAAACATCGGCTAGCTCTTCCTTGATGCTGTCGACATCCGCCTGCTCCGGCGCTTTCCACAGAAAAGTTTCGAGCAGCTCGCCAGCTTCAATATTCAACGCCAATGCAAGATCCTTGGCATTATGAAATTGCGCCCAATCCCGTTCATCGCGGAATTTGCGCAAGGCTTGGATAATTTCTTCAATGTCGTTCATGTGCGCCAAGTTTTGATCGTTGGTATTCAAAGAATGATGTTTGGGCTTTTAACCGCATGGCAGCATAGCACCTTTTTGTGAGGAAATGCGCCATGCCCGATTGAAATGAATTTGCGCTCTATGAATGACTGTTGCTGCTGGATTTTGCCGAGCGGTGAAGCGATGCGAGATCACAATGGAAAACCGGTATAGTGTAAACAGTGCTAGAAATCCTTACATGTAAGAATTCCTAGCGTTGTTTACAGTATTCAGGAAAATACTGTAAATGAACATACACAAACGCACTCGTTTAACTTTATTAGATCGCCAGGAAATCTGGCGGCTTTATCAAACCCGAATCTGGAAGGTAACACAGCTGGCGGAACATTTTAGAGTC
>JAFEGA010000008.1 GCA_018240285.1 Pseudomonadota bacterium
AGCTAATTAAACTATCATGCTTATATGAAATTTCCCGTGTCATGCTGACAGCTTGCGCGGTTGATGATTTGTGTCAGCAGCTTATTGAGCATATGAGATTTGCATGGCTACCGTGTGATCGGATCTTCCCGTTCGTTGAGATTGACGGCAGATACTTTGCCGCAAACCAATCTGCGCGCTCTTTAGCGTATCAGTATTCGATGCCGATAACGGTTGACGGCATCACAGTGGGTCAAGTAGGTGTTTCTTCTAGGGATATCAATGTGGCCACCTGGCCGGAAAATGAAGATACTGCATTTTTAAGAAATATCGCGCAAGATTTTGGATCATGGTGGCAACGAAACAAACTGATAACAGTTCAGAATTTATTGCTAAATGATGTACGCATTATTGAAGATGCATTTAATNNTGCTCATGCCATTGTCGCGATAACCGAGAAATCTGGAAAAATACGTTATGTCAATAAAAAGTTTTGCTCAGTTTCAAAATACTCGGCTGATGAATTAATCGGGCAAGATCATCGTATTGTTAATTCCGGTTATCATCCCCAAGAATTTATGTCGGACTTATGGGCTACTATCACGAAAGGTAATGTATGGCGAGGAGAAATCAAGAATCGCGCCAAAGATGGCACATATTATTGGGTTGACACAACGATAGTACCATTCCTCGATGATAATGGAGTTCCCTATCAATACGTAGGAATACGTACTGAAGTAACTAATTACAAGCAACTGGAACAAAAAATGGAAGAGCAGGTAACGGAATTGGCCCGCTCGAATGATGAGTTGGAACAATTTGCCTATGTTGTTACGCATGATCTGCAGGAGCCGCTTCGCGCCATCAATAGCTTCGTTCAGTTACTCAAAAAATATTGTGATCATCAGTTGGATGAGCGAGCGAATGATTTGATTTCGCACGCAGTAGCCGGTACTGGCCGCATGCAAATGCTGATTGATGATTTGTTAACATATGCACAAGTTAATGCGAATAAGACGCTCAATGAAATTGATTGTGAGCAGTTACTAAGAAATGTACTGACGGATTTGTCGGTTGTCATCAGCGAGTGTAAGGCAATCGTGACACACGATAAACTACCAGTAGTCAATGGAATCCGCTTCCAGTTTATTCAGTTATTCACCAATTTGATCAATAACGCACTTAAATTCCGCGGAAATCAGCCACCGCGAATACATATCGGAATTGAAGAAAATCAGCGTGAGTGGATTTTTTCTGTTACCGATAACGGAATTGGAATTGAAGAACAATATCTGGAACGTATTTTTCGAGTATTTCAACGTTTACACAGCCGGCGGGAATATGCCGGTACCGGCATTGGCTTAGCCATCTGTAAAAAAGTTGTAGAACATCACGGTGGGAAGATCTGGGTCAAATCGATGCCTAATGTGGGATCTTCATTCTATTTTACAGTTCCAAGAAACTGATCAATTATCACGATGTCTCAAATAAAAATTGCATGTCCCAGAATAATTCTGATGATCGATGATAATCCGACTGATGTTTTATTGATCAAAGAGGCTTTTGCATTCTGTGAAGCAAATAGTGAAGTGCATGTAGCCGAGGATGGTGTTTATGCACTGGAGTTTTTGCAGCGGGAGGGCGAGTATTCGAACGCACCGCGGCCGGATATTATCTTGCTGGATCTCAATATGCCAAGAAAAGGCGGATTGGAAGTTTTGATGGAATTAAAAACGAATCCTAAATTAAAAACCATTCCCGTCATCATTTATACATCTTCCATTACTCAAGAAGATGTCAAAGCGGCATATGACCATCATGCCAATAGCTACATTAGAAAATCAGTTAATTTTGATGATTGTATTCGAACTGCGAAGTCGATTAAGGATTTTTGGTTTACCGTTTCCATTCTATCCGAGTCCTGATTAAATCATGACTTCATCCAAAATTCATATTTTATTGATAGAGGATAACGAAACGGATTCCCTGCTGGTTCAAAATGATTTACAGCAAGCAATGGGCGATCAAATTACTTTGGTTCATACCGAGCGATTAAGCTCGGCACTTGAATTAATTCGCCAGCACTCGTTTGATTTGATTCTGTCGGATCTGACTTTGCCGGATAGCGACGGCATTACAACGATCAATCAATTGCGCGAATATGCGGCGAGCATACCGATTGCCGTCTTATCATTCAGGAATGATGAGAAGCTGGCAATCAAAGCGATCAAAGCGGGTGCTCAGGATTATCTGGTCAAGGGAAGCTTGACTGAAGGGGTTCTAGCGCGCGTCATCCGCTATTCGATTGAGCGCAAACGCATTGAAGAGAGCAGCAGAAAGGCGCAAAGGCGGTTTCAGACCATTTTTGAGAAAGCGCCACTCGGCATCGCCCTGATTAATTTGCATACGGGGAAATACTATGACGTGAACCCCATGTATGCCTATATCGCAGGTAGAAGCGTGGATCAACTGCTGAGTATTCATCAAACGGATATTATTCATCCTGATGATGTCTTATCTTATCAAAATGATATTGAACTTTTTATCCGTCATCAGCCGCATGACAGTAAAATAATAAAAAGGGTGTTGCGTCCGGATATGTCCATTATCTGGATCGAAATGTCACTCGCGCCGTTTGAAACTATGAATAATCACGAAGTCTGTCACTTATGCATGATCGAAGACATCACAGAACGCCAGCGGATGATTGAGAACCTGCGCCATTTGACAACGCATTTGCAAGATGTCAGGGAAGAGGAAAGAACCCGGATAGGCCGAGAAATCCACGATGTTCTGGGAGGGACATTAACCGTTCTGAAAATGGATCTGGATTGGTTGTCGAAAAAGATTACGGCAGACCCGATGCATGAGCGGATCAAGTCACTCTATGCCTTAACGGGGGAAGCAATTGAGACTGCGCGCCGGGTGTCGGTGAATCTGCGGCCCAATGTGCTGGATAATCTTGGGCTGTATGGTGCGATCGAGTGGCTGGTGCGCGAATTTGAACAACGCACGAATATTAAATGTTACTTGGAATCTGTCATATCGGCCATATCTTGCAGTAACAAGAACTTTGAAACCAGTATTTTTAGAATTATTCAGGAGATATTTATTAATATAACCCGGCATTCGCAAGCTACGAGAGTGGATATTGAGCTCATCGAAGATGATAGCGATATCGTGATTGCCATTAAGGATAATGGTGTCGGTATAACGGAATCACAAATGCTGAATCCCGAATCATTTGGAATAATTGGTATGAAAGAGAGAACACAACAGTTTGGCGGCAAACTTGAAATATTCGGGAAGCCTTTTATGGGCAGTATAGTGACGCTTAAAATACCGCTGAACATTGCGGTAACAAACATTGGGGAATTAGTTCATGATTAACGTTCTGATTGCAGACGATCATGCTTTATTTCGTGATGGACTGAAAAGGATATTTAACGAAACGGACGATATCAATGTGGTTGCCGAAGCTATCGACGGCAAGGATATTCTCAAGAAAGCGCGAGAATCCGACTGGGATATCGCGCTTTTGGATATAAACCTGCCCGATATCAACGGTCTGGATATACTGAAACGGATTTTATCGGCCAATGCTTCGTCGTGTGTATTGGTTCTCAGTATGTACCCGGAGGAAGAGTATGCGATCCGGGCTATCCGTTCCGGCGCTTCCGGCTATTTGACCAAAGACAGCCCGACCGATCAGTTGATTAACGTAATTCGCCGCTTGGCTAAAGGCGGAAAGTACGTCAATCCGGAATTGGCCGAGAAGCTGCTATTCAATCCGGTCATGGAATCGGATAAATTAACGCACACCACATTCTCCGACCGGGAATTTCATGTTTTCAAACTGATCGTTGCCGGAGAATCGCTGACATCCATCGCCAATAAACTGGCGCTCAGTGTTAAGACTGTCAGTACCTACCGTTCGCGCATTCTGGAAAAAATGAATATGAAGAATAATGCGCAACTGGTCCGTTATGCCATTCAGCACCGGCTCGTCGAATAAAATCGACTCAAGCCGGCTTCATTCAGATTCTGTGCGCGAAATGGTCGAAAACCAGCCGTTTGAGCAGCGCCAGTTTGCCGTGAAAGAAATGTTCTGCACCAGGTACGATCAAAACCGGTTGCGCTGCTGGTTCCGCCCAACCTAAAACCGCTTCGGGCAATACCACATCGTCTTTATCGCCGTGTATGATCAAAGCGTACTGTGTCGTTTCCGGTACCGGCGGTGCTCGGAGATTAGCAACTGACGGCGCGACCAAAAGCAGAAACTCGGGTGCCAGCTTCTCCGCCGCATGCAACTGAACGGCGCCGCCAAATGAAAATCCTGCCAGCAGCAACGGAATTTCCGGGAATTGATGGCTGAATCGATTGCGAATCGCCTGCGTCACCGCAATCACATCCTCGGTTTCACCAACACCCTGCCCAAAGCTCCCTTCGCTGCGGCCGACGCCGCGGAAATTGAATTTTACCGTGATGAATTCAAGCTTCAGCAAAGCGGTGAATAAGGTATGCACCACTTTGTTGTCCATCGTTCCACCGTGTAGCGGATGCGGGTGTGCAATGACAGCGATCCCTTTGGGCGCGGATTCCGGTTCGCCCAGAACGGCTTCCAGTTTACCCGCTGGGCCATCGATGAAAAATTTCTGAGTAATTGCCGACAAATTATTGTGCTCAACAATGTAGAAAATCGGTGCGGATCAGATTTTCAGGCGTTCCACGACATTACCCTTGATCAGGTGCTCGTCGATGATTTCGTCGATGTCGTCTTTGTCGATGTAGGTGTACCAAGTTTCTTCCGGATAAATGACAATTACCGGACCTTCATCACAGCGATCCAGACAGCCGGCGTTGTTGATGCGGATTTTTTTCTTGCCGCTGAGCTTGAGCGATTTGATGCGCTGTTTGGCATAATCGCGCAATTCCTGCGCACCGAAATCGTTGCAGCATTTGGCGCCGCCTTCACGTTGATTGGTGCAGAAAAAAACATGGTGCTGATAATAACTCATGAGTATTCCCGGAAAGAATGTGAAAGAAGGTAAGTTTAACGCAATTTTATTTCCGTCCATATGCGGCTGAGCACCCGGCGCTGCTGATGATTCAAATCGGTGATCATGGCCAGCCGCGATAAAGTGCCGTCATCCGGAAATATCACTGTGTTGTGTACCAATTCCGGCCGGATATACGGTTTTGCCGCCGTGTTCGGATTGCCGGATCCGATCAAGTTGGTCAGCTCGGCGGAATTTTTTCCGTCCAGCATGAAATTAATGAATTGGTGCGCCAAGTCAGGATGTTTACCACTTTTGTGCAACACCATACTATCTAGCGACATCACCGCGCCTTGCTTCGGGATGGCGTAATCGATGGTGAAAGGGCGTCCGGTTTTTTTAGCGTCCAGCGCGGCCTGAAACAAATCGTTTGAATAACCGTGCACCACCCACAAATCGCCGATGGCGATTTCGCGGATATAGCTGGTGTTACTGAATGCCGCCCAATAAGGCTTGGCGCGGATAATCAATTCCTTCGCTTGATTCCAGTGCGCCTCATCTTGATCGTTCGCCGCATAACCCAGGTATAGCAGCGCCGCGGCCATCAATTCGCGCGGACTGTCCAGCACCGTCACACGCCCTTTTATTTTCTTCAGGTACTCCGGTTCGAAAATCAGCGCCCAGGTATCCGTAGGTAAGTCCAGTTCGCGAATTTTACCGGTATTGAATCCCAGTAAGGTCAGTGTATAGGCATACGGGACGGAATATTTATTATCCGGGTCGAATTGTGTTTTCAAATAAGCGGGGTGAATATTTTTCAGATTCGGCAATAAAGTTTTATCCAGCGGCACCAGAACACCTTGACGGATCAAGGTATCCATGGCGTTACCGGTCGGTACGATCAAGTCGTAACCGCTGGCGCCAGCAGCCAGTTTGGCCAGCATTTCTTCATTATCGGAAAAATAGTCCTGTTCGACGTGGCAATCGCACACTGCCTCAAAGTGCTGCACAGTCTCCGGTGCGATGTAATTGTTCCAGTTGAATAATTGCAGAATGTTCGCGCTGGCGTGATTGGAAGCGGCAGGCTGCTGCATGCAACCATCCAGCGTCAATGAAAACGCGAGAATTATCGCTGCGAGCGGAAGTTGCAACCAATGGCGCATGATTACTTGGATTCACTCAGCATACTGCTGTCGAATCGCGAAGCGATGATAATCAGTGTTAACGTCAGCAGCATCAGCAGGGTGGAGATGGCATTGACTTCCGGTGTAACCGCCACCTTGATCATCGTGTAGATCTGGATCGGCAGGATCGGTTCGCCGACGCCTTTGGTGAAGAAAGTAATGACAAAATCGTCGATCGACAGCGTGAACGACATTAAAGCCCCGGCGATGATGGCTGGCCTGATCAAGGGCAGGGTGATTTGCCGGAACGTTTGCCACGGCGTTGCGCCGAGATCACGTGCTGCTTCGAAAATCGACTCGTCCATGCCTTGCAAACGCGCACGTACGATAATTGCGACAAATCCGATGCAGAAAGTCGTATGCGCAATGATGATCGAAACCATACCTAGAGTCAGGTTGAGCACTTGCAGAAAGAACAGCAGCAGCGAGACGCCGAGCAAGATCTCCGGCATGGCGACCGGGGTGAATGCCAGAACCGGCAATACCTTCAACTTGTAGCGGTGAATCGCCAAACCGGCCATGGTTCCCAATATTGTGGCGATGGTGCTGGCGCTGACGGCAATGATCAATGAATTGCGCGCTGCCAGCAGCATTTCGTGGTCATGCAACAAAGCCTTGTACCAATGCAGCGTGAACCCTGCCCACTCGGCGTTGAGCTTCGAGTCGTTGAATGAAAATACGATGACGATGATCAGCGGGATATACAAAAAAGCGTATACACCGATCGATACGATCCACAATGCGGTTTGACGGTGCTGCCTGGTGGCGGGTTTGCTCGGGCTGGCCATGGTCAGGTGATCCTGGTGACCGGTTTGGCGAGCCGGGCGAATAATCCGGCGATGACTAGCACCGCCAGTGTCAGCATGATCGACAATGTCGAGCCGAACGGCCAGTCGCGCGTACCGAGAAATTGATCTTTGATCAGATTGCCGATCATGATGTCACCCGTTCCGCCCAGGATGTCGGGAATGGCGAACATGCCGAGGACCGGAATAAACACCAGCGCCGATCCAGAAAAAATACCCGGCAGCGATTGCGGCCAGGTGACGTACCAGAAGCGTTGCCAGCGGTTCGCGCCCAGATCTTGCGCGGCATCCAGCAGGATGGGGTCGTGCTTTTCCAGATTGGTATACAGCGGCAGGATCATGAACGGCAAGTGCACGTAAATCATCCCGATCAGAACCGCGAACGGCGAAAACAGCAGCGTGACCGGCGCGATGCCGAAAACGGCCAAGGTATGGTTGATCACATGACTGAGCGCCGATTCCGGGCCGAGGATGATCATCCAGGCGTAAATGCGGATCAGAAAATTGCTGGCGAACGGCAGCACGACCAGCATAATCATCAAATTACGGAATTTTTCTCGGCTACGGGCGATCAACAACGCCAGCGGATACGCCATGGCGATACAGATCATTGTGGTGAGCGTGGCGACAACGAAAGATTTCAGGAATATTTCGAGGTAGATGAAATCGCTGAAGAAAAATTGATAGGTTTCAAGCGTCAAGCCGGATTCTTCGCTGACATCGCCAGGCAGGATATGAATCGGCGCCAGCCCGCCGAATTCGCCCGGTAGGCGGAAGGAAGTCAACACCATGATCGCACCCGGCGCGGCGAAGAATATCAGCAGGAACAGCAGCGGCGGTGTGCTGATAAGCCATTTGACAATCCGGTTCGATAATTGCATATCCTGGAAAAATTAATGATCGGTTAGTCGGGAAAGAATTGCGCAGATTGTTCCTGCCAGCTGATCACAACTGGATCGCCGATTTCAAACAGCTTGGCATGACCCGGAGCGGAGTTGGGAAGCAATGCTTCAATGCGCGTGCTGTTGGCAAGCTCGATGATATACGTCGTGACATCGCCGATATAGAAGAAATCCTTAATTTTGCCGGCCGACTGGAATTCAGCCGTCACGTCTTCCGCGCGCGCGGCGATACGGACTTGTTCCGGGCGGATGGCAATAACGCCTTGAGCACCGGTACTGATGTGCGCCTTGAACGGCACTTTGACTTCTCCGAGGCCGCTGACGGTTAGTTTTAAATGGGCAGCGGAAACCTCGCTAACCTGCGCTTTTAGCATATTGATCTTGCCGATGAAATCGGCCACGAAACGGTTAACAGGAAAATTGTAAATGCGTGACGGTTCGTCGATCTGCTCGATTTTCCCCTGATTCATCACGGCGATGCGGTGTGACAGCGCCAATGCTTCGTTTTGCGCATGCGTGACATAAATGAACGTAACCCCGGCTTCGGCTTGCAAATCGATTAACTCCCGCTGCATGTTCTCGCGCAGTTTTTCGTCCAGCGCGCCCAATGGTTCATCCAGCAACAACAAGCGCGGCTGATTGATGAGTCCGCGCGCGAAGGCCACGCGCTGTTTTTGTCCGCCGGATAGTTCATGCGGATAGCGCTCGGCAAACGGCGTGAGCTCGACTTCTTCCAGCGCTTCGGCGACTCTTTTCTTGATTTCCATTGGCGTTTTACCCGCCATTTTAAGCGGGAATCCGATGTTACCTGCGACCGTCATGTGCGGGAATAACGCGTAGCTTTGGAAAACGGTATGAAACGGGCGCTTTTCCGGTGGAAGATTCACGATGTCTGCGCCGTCGAGCAAAATTTCCCCACTGTCGGGCGCATCAAAACCGGCGATCATACGCAGCAGCGTCGTCTTGCCGCAGCCGGAAGGGCCCAGCAAGGTAAAAAATTCTCCGGCTTCAATGGCAATACTGACATTATCCACTGCGGTAAAATTGCCGAACCGTTTGGTAACGTTGCGGATTTCAAGGAGTGTCATACATTCATCAGCGGGAAGAAAACGATTACTTTAGCAAAGTTTACCGGGCTGATGATCATCCGGCTGCGGTTTGCGCCGATTGTTATGCGAAATTACCGAATATCTGCCATGCCAGCAATCCGGCCAGCAGCATTGCAATGAGCAGAAGCAGCCGGTTTTGGCGTTTTTCTTCAGCCACCAGATCGGCCATTCTTCTTTCCAGTTCATGATTGCGGTTTTCAGCAAAGGCTTGATGGATCAGGCGGGGAAATTCCGGCAGGATGATGGCCCAATTGGGAGCTTCCTTTTGTATCCGGCTGGCGAATCCGCGTAAGCCGATTTGCTCCGACATCCAGTTTTCCAGGAACGGCTTGGCAGTTTTCCACAGATCCAGATCGGGGTCGAGATCGCGCCCCAGGCCCTCGATATTGAGCAGGGTTTTTTGCAGCAGGACTAACTGCGGCTGGATTTCGACGTTGAATTGCCGCGATGCTTGGAACAATTGCAGCAGAACCCGTCCGAATGAGATTTCCTTCAGTGGCTTGTCGAAAATCGGTTCGCACACTGCCCGGATGGCGGCTTCGAAATCGTCCACGCGGGTATCCTTGGGCGCCCATCCGGCTTCCACGTGCGCTTGCGCGACACGGGCGTAATCGCGGCGGAAAAAAGCCAGGAAGTTTTGTGCCAGGTAATTTTTGTCCTGGTCACTGAGCGTGCCCATGATGCCGAAATCGACCGCGATATAGCGGCCATCTTTACCGACGAAAATATTGCCCGGATGCATGTCGGCATGGAAATAACCGTCACGGAATACCTGGGTGAAAAATATTTCCACACCGACGCGCGCCAGTTGCGGAATATCGATGCCTTGCGCTTTTAATTCTTCCACGTGGCTGATCGGAATGCCTTTGACACGTTCCATCACCATCACGCCGTTGCGGCAGTAATCCCAATACACTTCGGGAACCAGCAGCAATGGCGAATCGAGAAAGTTGCGGCGTAATTGGCTGCAATTGGCCGCCTCGCGCATCAGATCGAGCTCGTCGTCGAGATGGCGGGCGAATTCCGAAACAACCTGGCGCAATTTCAGACGCTTGCCGTCGGCCCACAAGGTTTCGGCCAGCCAGGCACCGGTATCCATCAGCGCGATGTCATGTGTAATGACCGATGCGAGATTCGGGCGCAGTATTTTGACCGCGACTTCGGTGCCGTTGGGCAATGTGGCCAAATGCACTTGCGCAACTGATGCGCTGGCTATGGGGACGGGGTCGAATTTGAAGAATACATCGTCGACTTTTTGACCGTATTCTTTTTCCAGTGTCGTGAGAACAAGCTCGGAGGAGAAGGGGGGCACCTGATCCTGCAGCTTGGCCAATTCATCGGCGATATCTTGAGGCAGAATATCGCGCCTTGTCGACAGCATTTGGCCGAATTTCACAAAAATCGGACCCAAGGTTGCCAGCGCCAGCCGCAGTCTTTCGCCGCGCGGTTTATCGAGTTTCCGCCAGAAGGTCAGCGTCCTGACCAGCACGCGCAAGAATCGTAACCGGCTATGGCTCAGAACGAATTCGTCCAGACCGAATTGAAACGCGACGTACTGTATTTTTAGGAGGCGGAATAAGCGCATGAAAGATCAGCAATAGGAAATGTGAGCGAGTATCTGACGGGTTGGTTAGGGCAGCATCAATTTATTCATGATTGGATGAGTCTTCCGCTTCTGGCTGGTTGCGATGTATTACCGGGTTAACCGGCCTAGCTGATTGAGCCGTTGCTCCAGTTTTTCAATATCAAATTGCAAGTTTTGCACTTCTTGCGCAAATCGCTCCACAGCCGCCGGTTTGGTCAGAAAGCCGCTTTCTTCGGTGCAATATTCGGCAAGCGTTTGCGCTAACCGTTGAACGTTGCCGCTTTGCCATTGCACCAGTTGCTCACCGGCCTGCACGATGCGATGCGCAGGAATATCGCCGACCGTTTTGCTCAAATCATGTGCAAGGATCACACCCGGGTCGATCTGCTTGGCAATCGCAATCAATTCACCAGCAAGCGTCTGATCGCCGCTGATGGTAACCGGCTCGAACGCATCCGGCTCGCGTGCAACCAAACGCGGCAACAGCAGTAGCGGCAATGTCAGTGCTGCATCCGCTGGTTGTGCGCCGTCCACAGGGCGTAGCTTACCTTCGCTGTCGATCTCAACGCTGAAGCCCATCATCGGCGGTATCCGGATACTGACCGTTCTGCCAGCATGCGATTGCAATCGCGCGCATGCCCACTGCTCATTGCGGAGAACATGATTGATAGACGTGATGACAACGGATGCTAGCATTATAGTTAACGTTCGCAGATGTAATGACCGGAATAGAAGAAAAAGCCCCGCTTATTTGATTCAGCGCCCGGTATGCGCCGGCAAAGCAATGATTTCTTCGCTGCTTACAACAGGTTTGCGAGTATAGCACTATAACCGGTGTTCATTGTATATGGGTCAGCATGCTCGCTGCTGAGCACCAAGGGGAATATGAATCGCAATGGGCGGTGCTGGATCGATAGCATCTAAGAAGATAGGTTGTAGTGCTGAGACGTTACATAAATGAGTGCGGCAATCGGAGGCCGGTCAGGGAATTCGTGACGTCCTGCCAACCGGGGATTCTTATGACGATGCATCGGCTGAAACGATTAATGGATTGTACAAGACAGAAGTCACTCAATATCGCAGCTCCGGCGTATTATGGATGAAGTGAAATTACGCTCCGAGACAACTAGCCAAGAAAGCAATTGAATCTGATCATTTTGCGCAGTTTCATCTTTCAAGCTGGAAGCTTTCATTGTTAATAGTGACTCTTGGTTTGTTTAATAGCAAATATGTCAACCAGTGAGCCGGGTTGTTAGACCAGTCGGGCAAGTCTATTCCATAGTTAGAATAGCTGAATGACCTGGCTTGATTTATATTTGCGCCTACTTTTGCTTCATAGTTGAATGCAACCGAATATGCCACATGATTATCCGTTACTTGGTATTGCTGAGTATTAAATCTAGTTTCTAGTGCGGAATACAATTGTTCGTCTGTCGGTGCCGTCACCGGGTGGGGATTCACAGAATTAGGATTCAAATTATCCCAATTTCCCAAATTCTGGAAGTGCGCTCTCATTGTATCCAAGCACTGATTTATCATCAGCGGCAGCACCGTATTGGCATCATAAAAGCCGGTTGTTACTTTAAGCTTCCCATGTTCGTTTACTCTATTTAAAACGGGACCCTGATCTATTCTATTCTCCCCTACAGAATGAGATGCTTCCTGGTTATCAGGCCAAGCCACAACATTGTCACCATCATCAGCTCCTCCGAATCTGTGAGCTATCTGATGCCCGCTTTGATATATCGCAGTATTGTTTGCGTGTGTAATAAGATTGGCTGCAATCATTAGGTTTGGCCATGCGGATCTACCTATTGGATTCGTCGCTCCTCCTCCCGGCGGATTTGTTTTTGTTCCAGCTCCATCGAAATTAAAGTTAACCTCAGGGTGAGTTACCATTCTCAGAAACTGCATCGTTTTATTTTGAACCGTATCAACTTTTGGTTGGGCATAACCTCCTTCTTTGACGGTTTCTGTCAGCATGCCTGCATACTGGATCGCCTTCGCCCCCATCACATCCGCTTCTCGTTCCAACCCTGCATCATCATTAACCGGCGCGCCATCCTTCATCTGCATGGTCGGCTGCACGCGCCCCTGTGCCTGCTGCACCACGTGCCACGCCTCGTGCGGTAAATGCTTTTCCTGTCCCGGTGCGACGTGGATGTCGGTGCCTTGCGCGTAAGCCAGTGCATTGAGTTGTGCAGGTTGCGAGGAGTTGTAGTGCACGCGCACGTTGTCCATGGACATACCCGACAGCGATTCGATGCCGTTCTTCAAGTTGTCTGGCAGACCGGTGTTATTGGGTTTCACTGGTGTTTCTTCGCGCTGAGCAACTGTTCCTGCATCGAGTTGCTGCCGTTGCACCGTGACCTGAGAATTTTTGTGTATGACCGCGGCAGCCTTGTGTTGCGCCGCCATGCGCGGACTGTTGTGGATCATATTCATCATTCTGCGCTGTGCTGTGGCTTGCGGGCTGTTGTTCGCCATCGCTGCCATATGCGCCAGTTTGCTGAGCTGTGGGCTTGCCTCAACCATGGCTTCGAGTTGTGCAATCTGCTCTCCATGCGGTGACGCCATTGCTAAGCCTCGATCGCTCTGTTTCGCGGGGGATTGGTTCTGCGTATTGCGATGCTGTGCTTCAACTTTTCGCATTTTTCTTCACCTCCTGTATCCGTTCGTTGTGGGGTTTGGCGAACTTGACTCTCGATGGTAATTAAGGACAGTTACACATTACTAATAAAGCACCCCGCCGCAAGCAGCGGGGTATTAACTGCGCTCCTCAATCTGCTGGTTCTCAACCAGCTTTCGCCCCAGGGGGCGGGGAATTGAACCCACAGAGATTAAACGACGACTATGACTTATTCCAACTTCTTTCTCAGCATCGCATTGACCTGCGCCGGATTGGCTTTGCCTTGCGTGGCTTTCATGATCTGGCCGACCAGCGAGTTGAAGGCTTTTTCCTTGCCGGCGCGATAATCGGCCACTTGCTGCGCATTGGCGGCGAGCACTTGGTCGACGATTTTCTCGATGGCGCTGTCGTCGGAAATTTGTTTCAAACCTTTGGCGGCGATGATGGCGTCGGCGTTTTTATCCAGTTCGCCGTTCCACATACTTTCGAACACTGTTTTGGCGGCTTTGCCGGAAATCGTGCCGTCACCGATACGCGTCAATAGCGCGGCGAGCTGGGATGGATTGACCGGGCAGGCGCTGATGTCGATGCCTTCCTTGTTCAATTGCCCGTTGATGTCGCCCATGATCCAGTTGGCGCACAGTTTGGCTTGGGCGGGTAATTGCTTGACGGTAGCTTCGAAATAATCGGCAGTTTCGCGCGAAGCGGTCAGCACCGCGGCGTCGTAGGCGGATAATCCGAATTCCGCGACATAACGGTCGCGGCGCGCTTGCGGCAATTCCGGCAGAGCAGATTTGACTTGCTCGATCCAGCCTGTGGAGATTTCCAGCGGCAGCAGGTCCGGGTCGGGGAAGTAGCGGTAGTCGTTGGCATCTTCCTTAGTGCGCATGGTGCGGGTTTCGTCTTTATTGGCGTCGTACAGCCGGGTTTCCTGGCGGATCGCGCCACCGTCTTCGAGAATTTCGATCTGCCTTCTGGCTTCGTAGTCGATGGCTTTTTCCAGAAAACGGAACGAGTTCAGATTCTTGATTTCGCAGCGCGTGCCGAGTTTTTCCGTGCCGCGCGGGCGTACCGAAACGTTCGCATCGCAACGGAACGAGCCTTCCTGCATGTTGCCGTCGCAAATGCCGATCCAGCGTACCAACGCGTGCAGTGTTTTAGCGTACGCTACCGCCTCCGCGCTGCTGCGCATGTCTGGTTCGGAGACGATTTCCAGTAGCGGCGTGCCGGCGCGGTTCAAATCGATACCGCTCATGCCGTGAAAATCCTCGTGCAGCGACTTGCCGGCGTCTTCTTCCAAGTGCGCGCGCGTCAGGCGGATGGTTTTTTCAGCGCCGTCGGCTTGAATCTGAATATGCCCGCCTTGCACCACCGGCAATTCGTACTGGCTGATTTGATAGCCCTTCGGCAAATCGGGGTAAAAATAATTCTTACGCGCGAAAATCGACGGCGAATTGATTTTTGCACCGACCGACAAGCCGAACTTGATCGCCCGCTCGACCGCGCCTTTGTTCAATACCGGCAACACGCCAGGCAGCGCCAGGTCGATCACGCACGCTTGCGTATTCGGTGGCGCGCCGTAGGCGGTGGATGCGCCCGAGAAGATTTTGGAATGTGTTGACAGTTGCGTATGAACTTCAAGACCGATGACGATTTCCCACTGCATGATATGTTTTCCAGCTCAAGTGTGTTTCACAAACGAAGGTTAATTTTAAACCGGTGACCGGGTATGCCAATCCGTGGCCAATTGGTACTGGTGCGCGACGTTCAGCATGCGCGCTTCCTGGAAGTAATTGCCGATGATGTGCAAACCGATGGGGCGGTTTTTATCGCCGAAACCGATCGGAATCGACATCGCCGGCATGCCGGTCAGATTGGCGGCGCTGGTGTAGATGTCGGACAAGTACATCTGGATCGGATCGCCGCTTTTTTCACCCAGATTGAACGCAACCGTCGGCGTCGTCGGGCCCATGATGATGTCGCATTGCTTATAAGCGTCGGCAAAATCCTGCGCGATCAGGCGGCGCAGCTTTTGCGCTTTGATGTAATAGGCGTCGTAATAGCCGTGCGACAGCACGTAGGTGCCGATCAAAATACGCCGTTTCACTTCGGCACCGAAACCTTGCGCGCGCGATTTGCGGTACATATCGGCCAGATCGCTGTACGATTCGGCGCGATAGCCGTAGCGCACGCCGTCGAAGCGCGACAGATTGCTTGATGCTTCGGCGGGCGCCAGCACGTAATAAACCGGGATTGCCAGCGGCGCGTTCGGTAACGAAATCTCGATCGTTTGTGCGCCCAGTTTGCGGTATTCATTCAGGGCATTGTCGACCGCGCTGGCGACATCGCGGCTCATGCCCTCGGCGAAGTATTCCTTGGGTAAACCGATGCGCAACCCGGCCAATGGTTTTTGCAGATCGCGCGCATAATCCTCGGCATCGCGCTGCAAGCTGGTGGAATCGCGCGCATCGAACCCGACCATGACGTTCAGCAGCAGCGCCAGGTCTTCCGCCGATTTGGCCATTGGTCCGCCCTGGTCGAGGCTGGAAGCAAACGCGATCATGCCGTAGCGCGACACTAGCCCGTACGTTGGTTTGATGCCCGAGATGCCGCACAGCGCGGCGGGCTGGCGGATCGAACCGCCGGTATCGGTGCCGGTGGCCGCGGGCGCCAATCGGGCGGCCACTGCGCATGCCGCGCCGCCCGAACTGCCGCCGGGTACCGCCGCATGATCCCAGGGGTTTTTCACCGGGCCGTAATAGGAAGTTTCGTTGCTCGACCCCATGGCGAATTCGTCCATGTTGGTTTTGCCGATATTCACTGCGCCGGCTTGATTGAAACGCTCGATGACACCGGCATCGTACGGTGAGACGAAATTCGACAGCATTTTTGAGCCGCAGGTGGTCAACCAGCCTTTGGCGCAGAAAATGTCTTTTTGCGCGATCGGGATGCCGGTGAGCGGACCGGCTTGCCCCGCGGCGATCATTTTGTCGGCCGCTTGCGCTTGTGCCAGACTTATTGCTTCGTTGACGGTAATGAAGGCATTGTACTCAGGGTTGGTCTGCTGGATGCGCTTCAAAAATTCGGTGGTCAATTCGGTGCTGGAAATTTTTTTTCCGGCAAGTTGAATCGAGAGCTGTTTAAGGCTGGCGTTAAACATGGCTGTGTAAATCAGAGAAAATTGAATGTTACGTAAAGGATGGTTTTTTAAATGCTAAGCTTACTCGAGCTTATCTTGTTACGATAGTGCCGGGTTATTCAATAACTTGAGGAACCAGATACAGACCGGCTTCGACTTGCGGTGCGATTGATTGGTATAATTCGCGCTGGTCGGTTTCAGTGACTTCATCTTCACGTAAACGCTGCACGACGCTCTGCGCATGCGACATGGGCTCGACTGCTGAGGTGTCGACCGCTTGCATGGCTTCAATCAAATTGAAAATACCGGATAGGTGAGTCAAAGTTTCTGTTGCCTCGTGCTCGTCAATTTCAATATAGGCAAGATCGGCTATACGTTTTACATCGCTAACAGATAAAGTCATTTTAATCGGTAACCTTATATTCAAATAACTATTAGGGTATCATGCCCCCGTTTTGCCGGCGTATTATTTTTTGATGGTTTTACTTTATCATTCGCTCTCATCATAATTATTAATAACGGATTCTGCCACTATGTTTAATTTCTTGAACAACAATATCCTTGGAAGCTATTTTTCGACAGACATGGCGATCGATTTGGGCACGGCGAATACGCTGATTTATGTCCACGGCCAAGGTATCGTGTTGGATGAACCCTCCGTAGTTGCAATCCGTGAAGAAAGCGGGGCCAACGGCAAAAAAATGATCCAGCAAGTGGGGCTCGCAGCCAAGCAAATGTTAGGCCGCACGCCGGGTAACATCACCGCGATCCGCCCGATGAAGGACGGCGTGATTGCCGATTTTACCGTGACCGAGCAGATGTTGAAGATGTTCATCCGCCGGGTTAATCCGCCGCGTTTGCTTTCCGCTAATCCGCGCATCGTCATTTGTGTCCCTTACGGTTCCACGCAGGTGGAGCGCCGCGCTATTCGTGAAGCGGCCTACGGCGCCGGTGCGCGCAAGGTCGAGTTGATCGAGGAACCGATGGCGGCGGCGTTGGGTGCAGATCTTCCCGTTGAGTCGCCGACCGGTTCGATGGTGGTCGACATCGGCGGCGGCACTACAGAAGTCGGGGTGATTTCGCTGGGTGGTATCGTGTATTCCAATTCAGTGCGGGTTGGCGGGGATAAGTTTGACGAAGCGATCATCAACTATATCCGCCGCAATTACGGCATGCTGATCGGCGAAGTGACCGCGGAGATTATTAAGAAAGGCATCGGTTCGGCTTTTCCGGGTTCGGAAGTGCGGGAAATCGAAGTGAAGGGCCGCAATCTGGCGGAAGGCATACCGCGCAGTTTTACCATCTCCAGCAATGAGATTCTCGAGGCATTGGCAGAGCCGTTGAACAGCATCGTCAGCGCGGTTAAATCCGCGCTGGAACATACGCCGCCGGAATTGGGTGCGGATATCGCGGAAAAAGGCATGGTCATGACCGGTGGCGGCGCTTTATTGCGCGATATTGACCGGTTATTGATGGAAGAAACCGGATTGTCCGTCATCGTCGCCGACGATCCGCTGACCTGCGTGGTGCGCGGCGCCGGTATCGCACTGGAAAACATGGATCGGACCATCGGCATTTTTGCCCGCGATTAAATCAATTTGAACACGCATTGTTTTTATTTCCGCATTGATTGGAAATCAATTGATTGTTGAGTCCGGGACGTAATGGAAACAGTTCCTCGGTTTTTCCGGCATGGCCCTGGCCCCTTCGCGCGGTTGTTTGTATTTACTTTGTTATCCTGTTTGTTGATTGCCGAGGATACGCGTTTCAAGTATTTTCCGCAGTTGCGGCAAACCATCGGGGTGATTATTTTTCCGTTGCAGAAAATCGCTTATATTCCCGCCAACATTTACGACCAAGTTGGTGAATTCATTGCCAGCTTCTACTTGCTGGAAGAAAATGAAAAATTAAGGCAAATTTACTTGGAGAATCGTGAGCAATTACTGAAATTGCATGCACTGGAAGCCGAGAATGCGCAGTTACGCAAACTGCTGGGTGCGGTTCAGCAAATCGAACCTGCCTCCAAAACCAAAGCAGTTCTGGCGGAAATTCTTTTCACCCCGCGCGATCCGTTCAGTCATAAAATTACCTTGAATAAAGGAAGCCAGCATCATATTCAACTAGGACAGGCAGTCATTGACGAAAAAGGCATCGTCGGGCAGATTACCCAACTGTATCCGTGGTCATCCGAAGTGACGCTGCTCACCGATAAGGATCACTCGGTGCCAGTGCAAGTGGTGCGCAACAGTTTGCGCTCGGTGGTTTCCGGAACCGGAAAAAACGACGAACTGGAATTGCGCTATTTGTCGGTAAACACGGATATTCAACAAGGCGATTTGCTGGTAACTTCCGGAATTGGCGGCGTTTATCCTCCCGGCATTCCGGTTGCGGCGGTACTAAGAATAGAGCGGGATCCAACGGGCGATTTCGCGCAAATTATCAGCACGCCCGTTGCCGGTGTGGATCGAAACCGGCAGGTTTTGATTCTGGCTCTCGTGCAGCCGGAATCTCATGACAATCAAGAGATGTCTGCCATTGAACACGGAAAAAATTAAAGAGACTCAACCGGGCAAGGAACGTTACATCGCGCAGGATGTGTACGTGCCTGCCAGTAATTGGTTTGTCGCCGCCAGTCTGATCGTTACGCTGATTCTGAATTTTTTGCCACTGCAAGGCGATATTTTATTATTGCGCCCTGACTTTCTGGCACTGGCCCTGGCGTACTGGAATATCAATTACCCGCATAAAATGGGTATGAGCATCGCTTTTTGCATGGGATTGCTGATGGATGTGGGCAATGCCGGTGTGCTCGGGCAGCATGCGCTGGCCTATAGTGTGGTCATTTATCTCACGCAGGTTTTCGGGCGGCGCTTGCGGTTGTTTAATCCACTCCGGCAAGCACCGCAGATTGCTCTGATTTTATTGATGATGCAATGGGTTATCGTATTAGTTGCGGTATTGAGCGATGCCCTCTTGCCGGATTGGCAATACTATCTGTCGATTGTGACGAGCGCATTGTTGTGGGCACCGGCTTCCTATCTATTAAAATGGCTGCTGAAACAGAAACCAGATCCTGATGCGTTATGAAGCAACATGTCGAACTGAGAAATCATCCCGCCGAATTACACAAATTCCGTTTCCGTCTCAGCATCAGCGCCGGATTTGTACTGATCCTTCTCTTGATTCTGTATGCGCGTTTTTATTATTTGCAGGTTATCCAGCAAGAGCACTATTACACGCTGGCGGAAGCGAACCGGATCTTCATTTCACCGTTGGTTCCCAACCGCGGTTTGATTTACGATCGCAACGGGCGGATCCTGGCGCAAAATTATTCAGCGTATACACTGGAAGTCGTGCCGAGCCAGATCAAGGATCTTGAGGCGACATTAAACGAATTAGCTGAAATTATTGAAATAACGCCGACAGACCGCCAACGCTTCAAGAAATTGCTGAAGGAAAGTAAACGATTCAAGAGCCTGCCGGTGCGTAATCGCTTAACGGACGAGGAGATCGCAACCTTCGCGGTGAATCGCTACCGTTTTCCGGGTGTTGAAATCAAAGCACGCGTGCTGCGCCAATATCCAGAAAAGGAAATTGTGTCGCATATCATCGGTTATATCAGCCGTATCAACGATCAGGATCTCGATCAACTGGAGCGCAACGGCGAGCTCCATAATTATCGCGGTTCCCAGCATATCGGTAAAATCGGTATTGAACAGAGCTATGAAAAACAATTACATGGCATCACCGGTTTTGAAGAAGTCGAGACCGATGCGGCGGGCCGCTCGATTCGTGTTTTGTCGCGCACATCGCCGATCCCCGGCAACAATCTGATCCTGTCGCTCGATCTCGGATTGCAGGAGGCCGCCGAAAAAGCATTCGGTGAACGCCGCGGCGCGCTGGTTGCGTTGGATCCGAATAACGGCGAAGTACTGGCGTTTGTCAGCAAGCCGGGTTACGACAATAATCTGTTCATCGGTGGTATCGATCAGGAAAACTGGAATCTGTTGAATGGTTCCATCGACCGGCCGCTCAACAACCGTGCGTTGCGCGGTGTTTATCCGCCCGGTTCGACATTCAAACCGTTCATGGCGCTGGCAGCGCTTGAACTGGGAAAACGCACGCCGGAATACAGCATGAGCGATCCCGGTTTCTTTTCCCTGCCGGGCGTCGATCGCCGTTACCGCGACTGGAAACCGGGCGGGCATGGCCGGGTCGATTTGCACAAATCGCTGGTCGTTTCGTGTGATACCTACTACTACAGTCTGGCCAACGATCTCGGTATCGACAATATCCATAGCTTTATCGGCCAGTTCGGCCTGGGCAAAAGAACTGGCATCGATATCGAAGGTGAAGTTGCCGGGTTGCTGCCTTCGTCCGCCTGGAAAATGAGTCAATATAAACAGAAGTGGTACGCTGGCGATACCATTTCGGTCTCCATCGGGCAGGGCTACAATCTGGCGACGCCGCTGCAGCTCGCCTTTGCTACCATGATCATCGCCAATAACGGTAAGGCGTATGCGCCGCGTCTGGTGAAACAGATACAAAACAGCCAAACCGGGGAGGTTGAAGACATTCCGGCGAGGATGCTGTATAGCGTTTACATGAAACCGAAGAATCTGGAAGTGGTGAAGAATGCGCTGGTGGATGTTACCCGCCCCGGCGGCACGGCGGCCAAGGCTGGCGCCAATGCGGCGTACACATTTGCAGGTAAAACCGGTACTTCGCAAGTGATCGCGATAAAACAAGGTGAACGCTACAATGAAAAGGCGATCAACGAGCGGCACCGCGATCATGCGATGTTTATCGCCTACGCACCAGCGGAAAATCCCAAGATTGCGCTGGCGGTTCTGGTTGAAAATACCGGCACCGGCGGCTCCACCGCGGCGCCGATCGCGCGGCAGGTATTCGACTATTTTTTGCTGGGAAAACCAGCTGAGGCAGCCGTTGCGCAATTAACGGAACCGGCCGCGGAACATGATCATGATCATGGGCATTTGTGAACAACAATGTGAGTCGGTAGCAACTCCAAATTGTATTTGCGTGGCATTTTGAAATTTCTCCAGCATGATCGAAATTAAAAAAATCTGGCACATTTTGACACGGTATATCGATAGCTTTTTGCTGATCGGCATACTGGCGTTGATGGCGGTAGGACTCGTGGTTCTCTACAGCGCAACCGGGGCGAATATCGCCAGAGTCAGCAATCAAGCGGTCAATATGCTGGTTGCGTTGTTCATCATGTGGCTGGTTGCGAATATTCCATTGCAGCAGATAATGCGGCTGGCTCTGCCCATGTATGCCTTGGGGCTGATTTTATTGATCGGTGTTGCGTTATTCGGTGAGATCAACAATGGCGCCCGGCGTTGGTTGAACATCGGAGTGACGCGCATTCAACCGTCCGAATTGATGAAAATTGCGATACCGTTGATGATGGCTTGGTATTTCGATAAACATGAAACCGCACTGCGTTTGAGAGATTATTTAGGCGCGACGGTGCTGTTATTGCTGCCGGTTTTGCTGATACTGCGGCAGCCCGATCTCGGCACAGCTATTCTGATAGCCGCCAGCGGTTTTTACGTGTTGTTTCTCGCCGGATTGTCTTGGCGCATCATCGCCGGATTAGCGGTGACGGTGGCAGGCAGCTTGCCGGTACTGTGGACGGTTATGCACGATTACCAGCGCAGGCGCATCATCACGTTGCTCGATCCTTCGCAGGATCCGCTAGGCGCGGGCTATCACACCATCCAATCTTCCATCGCGATCGGTTCCGGCGGGGTTACTGGTAAAGGGTGGCAGAACGGCACGCAGACGCAGTTGGATTTTTTACCGGAACAAAGCACGGATTTTATTTTCGCCGTCTTTTCCGAGGAATTCGGCTTGATGGGTAATACCGTGCTGCTGCTGTTGTATTTACTGGTGATCGGACGGTGTTTGGTGATTACCGCCAACGCTTCGACGCAGTTTACGCGGTTGATTGCCGGTTCAATTACCCTGACTTTCTGCACGTATATTTTCGTTAACATGGGCATGGTAAGTGGTATCCTTCCGATCGTCGGCGTTCCGCTCCCGTTGATCAGTTATGGCGGCACGTCGATGGTGACAATGTTGCTCGGTTTTGGTATTTTGATGAGTATTCAGACACATCCTAAATTAGTAAAGACATGAAAAGCCTTTATTCCAGACTTCAGAAAGCGCGTAAAAATATACCGCTGAGCACTTTACCGGCCAGCGGTATAGCGTCCGCGGTCGTTTTGGCCGCGCTGACCGCGTGCAGCAGCACGCCGCACTACCCCAGTACTACCGCATCCAAACAAAAAGGCAAATTGGTTGCGTCAATATCAGGCACAGCAAAGAGTTCCGGTTCAATGACCAGGAAAGGAGGAGGGTACTATCTGGACGATGGTCCGGAGGATAATCCGCCACCTGATTTGCATCTGGTACCGGATGCCGTGCCCAAAGCCGAACCGTTGCGGCAGGCCAATATGCAGCCTTATGTCGCATTGGGAAAGCAATTTAAACCGATGACGGAATTAACGTCGTATAAAAAACGCGGCATCGCTTCATGGTATGGCCGCCGCTATCATGGCAACAATACCGCCTCGGGCGAAGTTTACGATATGTACGCCATGACGGCGGCTCACCCGACACTGCCGCTGCCCAGTTATGCCCGGGTGACCAATCTGGATAACGGTAAGTCTGTAATTGTGCGTCTGAATGATCGCGGGCCGTTTTTGTCCGACCGCTTGATCGATTTATCGTACACCGCGGCGTATAAATTAGGCATATTGGCGGACGGCAGCGGCCGCGTCGAAGTTGAAAGCATCGTGCCGGACGATTCGGCTACATTGGCTGCCGTTAAACCGACCCCATCGCAGCTTGTGACCGATAGCGATGCCGTAATGAATATGATTTACCTGCAATTAGGCGCATTCGGCTCACCGGATAACGCGCATAATTTTCTCGCGCGAATACAGAAAAAACTTCCATCGCTCAAGGACACTGTCAGCATTACAAAAAATAATGGCTTGTACAAAATCCACGCCGGCCCTTATCTCAATCATTCCGTCGCAAAAATTGCTGCCAATACCATTAATCAACAACTGGCAATAACACCTGTATTTGTGATCGATTAGATGAAGGCAAAAAAAATCCCTATTGCAAGCAATAGGGATTAAAGGGCCTCGTCATAAAATCATTTAGCGCAGCTACGGTCGAATGTAAAACATCTTCCTCAGTAAAAGTATCACGACAATTTTTACATTCCGGCTTCCTTCGATATTTCTATCGATATTGCGTTAACTGATTTTAAGTTTAATCTCTGTGGGTTCAATTCCCCGCCCCTTGGGGCGAAAGCTGGTTGAGAACCAGCAGATTGAGGAGCGCAGTTAATACCCCGCTGCTTGCGGCGGGGTGCTTTATTACCTACTGAGTACCTTTGAAGATGAAAACAGAGAGGAAATATACCCTCATATCCGAATTATGACTGTGACTTTTGTCACACGCGGGACAAATTAGTTTTACTATAATCATAATCAATATTCTTGTTGATGGTGATAAGAGACTGTTTTTTTGGGATTTCAGTAGGATAAAATCTCTATTTTTTAGTGGCTATATCTCCATTATAATCAGAAGATTTCTGTGTTTTAGAGAAAAATTATCCTTTTTATGTTCCAATATTTATATTTTTACATCTACTCAACTTCAAATCTTTCTTTTTGTAAATCAGTTGCATGAATAGTGACGATCAGGCTCCGGGAGATCCTGCGGGCAGCGATATAGCGATTCCAGCTTACATTGTTCTGAGTGAGGAACAATTAAGCGAATTGTTCGATGACACGAAAGATCTGATTCAGAGTGTTGCACCGGATGGCCACCTTTTCTTTGTGAATCGTGCTTGGCGTGAAACGCTGGGTTATATGCCGGATGAAGTGGCAACATTGAATATTTTCAATGTCATTCATCCAGATCATCATGCGCAGTGCCGGAAATTCATGCAGCGGATCATGGCAGGCGAATACACCGGATTAATTGAAATACCCTTTCTGACAAAAAGCGGGCAAACCATTATTGTTGAAGGAAATGTTAGTCTCTACACCGTAGATGGTAAACCGGTTGCAACGCGTGGCATATTCCGGAATATCACGGAGCGTAAGGCGGTGGAAGCAGAAATTCTGGCGCATAAAGCGGATCTTGAGCATACCGTGATACAGCAGACCACTGAACTGCAAGCGAGTGAGCGGCGTTTTCGCAATCTCGTTGCCAGTATACCGGGTGCCGTGTATGAATTTTGTATCAATGCTGACGGCCATCGCTCATTGCCATTCATGAGCGAAGGTATTGCCGATTTGATTGGACACACTGCGGCTAGATGCATGACGGATGTTGAAATTTTATTTCAGATGGTGCCCTCTCATGCTTTACCAGGTTTAGAAGAATCCATCAGCGACTCGATGGAAAAACTGACGCCGTGGTTTTACGAATTTCCAGTACAAACTCCATCTGGAGAGAAATGGCTGCGCGGTCATTCGATACCGCAGTGCGAAGCCGATGGCAATACGCGGTGGCAAGGTGTCTTTGTCGATATTACCCGGCAAAAGCAGATGGAAATCGCGTTGCGCAATAATGAACAGCTTTTCCGCAGCCTCACTGAAGCTGCCCCAGTCGGCATTTTTCGTACTGATGCAGCAGGCCGATGCTTGTACGTGAACGAACGCTGGTGCGAAATAGCCGGTTTGGATGCTGCGGCGGCGATGGGTGATGGATGGACGGCGGCCGTTCATCCCGAAGACCGGGAAAAAGTCAGTGCTGAATGGGAGAAGGCGGTGCAGCAGCGGCAACGGTTTGTATCCGAATACCGCTTTCAGACGAAACGGCACACAACCACCTGGATCTTGGGGCAGGCCCAGGCGGAATGCGATCAGAATGGCGATGTACGGGGTTATGTGGGTACGATCACCGATATTACCGGCCAGAAAATGAAAGAAACGGAACTGGCGGAGTCTCGCAATCTGCTGAAAACGATCGTTGATACCGTACCCGCACGCATTTTCTGGAAAGATCGGGAATCGCGCTATCTCGGTTGTAATCCTATCTTTGCGCAAGATGCCGGGATGGCATCACCGCAGGAAATCATCGGTAAAGTCGACTATGAGTTAAGCTGGACCAAGGAACAAGCGGATCACTACCGGTATGACGATCAGCAAGTGATCAGTTCCGGAAACTCCAAGCTGCACTACGAAGAACCTTTGAATAATGCCGCTGGGGAAACAATCTGGATAGAAACCTCCAAAGTGCCGCTGCTCAGCACGCAAAAGGAGGTTATCGGTGTGCTCGGAATCTATCAGGATATTTCCAAACAAAAACAAGCGAATGACTCGATGCGGCTGGCGGCGGCAATCTATCAGTCGAGTAATGAAGCCATTATGGTGATGGACGAAAACAACCGTATCATCCAGGTGAATCCGGCCTTTACCCGCATGACGGGCTACGAGCTGGCGGATGTTGCGGGTAAGGATCCGGTGATGTTCCGCTCCGACCGGCATGATGAAGCTTTTTACCGGGAAATTTGGTACAAGCTTTTGCAGCAAGGTTATTGGCAAGGTGAGATGTGGGATCGGCGCAAGGATGGCACGGTTCATGCTAAATGGCTCAATATCAGTGTAATCCGGTATCCGGATGGGCGCGCTCATTATTATGTTTCACAGTTTTCCGACATCACCGAGAAAAAAAAGAAAGACGAAATCATTTTTTTTCAAGCCAACTACGATCCATTAACCGGCTTACCTAACCGTAATCTGTTTAAGGAGCTTCTGGATCAGGAAATCAAAAAGTCGCAGCGCAGTAAGAAGCCGCTGTCGTTATTGCTGATGGATTTGGATCACTTCAAGGATATCAACGATACGTTGGGACACGACCGGGGCGATGAATTGCTGAGAGAGGTGGCGTCCCGCATCAAATCCTGCGCCGGTCAGAATGATATCGTTGCGCGCTTGGGCGGGGATGAATTCGCGGTCATTGCATCGAATTGCGGAGATGCCGGATCGGTTGAGATCATTGCGCAGAAAATCACACGGGAATTGGATAGGCCGTTAAAATTCAAACAGAACCGGGCTGATTACTATATTTCCACCAGTACCGGCATTGTGTTTTATCCGCGCGATGGAATCGACAGGAAAAGCCTGATGAAACATGCCGACCAAGCCATGTATGCAGCAAAGCTGGGGGGGCGCAACCGTTTTTGTTACTTCACGCCTTCCATGCAGCAGGAAGCACATGAAAAAATGATGCTGGTGCATGACTTGCGCCAGGCCATCGCAAAGAATGAGCTGCATGTATTTTATCAACCGATCTTGGAGTTGTTCAGCGAACGCATCGTCAAGGCGGAAGCGCTGTTGCGCTGGAAACATCCAAAAAGAGGCATGATCAGTCCTTCCGTATTTATCCCGCTGGCGGAAGAAAGCGGTTTAATTCTGGAAATCGGCGAAATGGTGTTCAAGCGGTCGATCGATCTGATCGATCAGTGCCGGCGCAAGCTCGGTTATGTCGTGCAAATCAGCGTGAACATATCGCCAGTTCAGTTTAAGCATATGAACGACTATCACTGGCTCGACAATCTGGCGCAACTCGGTTTACCTGGGGATTGTATCAACGTCGAAATTACCGAGGGCCTGTTGCTGCAGGATTCCGATGTGGTGCAGCAGAATTTGCTGGAGTTGCGCAATAATGGCGTGGAAGTTTCCATCGATGATTTCGGCACGGGATTTTCCTCGCTTTCTTACTTGAAAAAATTCGATATCGATTTTCTCAAGATCGATTACTCATTCGTGCATCAGTTGACGGCCGATGCGACAGATCGCGCGTTGGTGGAAGCGATCATCGTCATGGCACATAAACTGGATATCAAAACCATTGCGGAAGGGGTTGAAACCGAAGCGCAGAAAGATTTGCTGGCTCATTTCGGTTGCGATTACGTGCAAGGTTTTCTCTATTCGACCCCGGTCTCACAGCCAGTATTCGAGCAATTACTGTTTGAGCAAGAACAAAGCCGCAAAGCATAAGCCTGCTGTCAATTTCGCCGGATCCGATCGCATTTCAGGGTGCGAATGTTTTCAACAAAATCACATATTCTTCCAACCGGCTGAGTCCACGCTCTTGAAAGCGCGGGTTTTGCGCGAGCACATCGTATTGCGACAGCACCGTCATTTCCGCGCGGCTACGGTAAAGTGCGGCCACTTCATCCAGGGAAACCGCAAAAGGCGGGCCGGTCATTTCATGCTGCGGGTAATCGAGTGTGACTAGCAGGATTTGCGTGTGCGGTGGAAGAACCTGCAGCAGATGGTTCACATAACGCCGGCGCATATCCGGCGGCAATGCCACCAGCGCAGCGCGGTCGTACACGGCGCTGACGGCCGCAGTATCTTCCCGGCTTAAAGCGAAAAAATCACCGCATAAAACCTGTATGCCGTCTGCCGCCAAATGTGTAAACCGGTCACAGGCACTGTCAAGCGATACCAGCGCATGCTCGGTGAAGAATGCCTGCGCTGCGATGATGCTTAACTCAACACCCAGCACAGTGTGTCCCTGTTGACGCAGCCATACCATATCGCGGCTCTTGCCGCATAACGGCACAAGCACCGCGCTTGCCGGGCTCAGTTGCAAGCGTTGCCAGAATTCGCGCAAATAGGGATTGATTTCAGTTTGATGGAAACCAATATCTTGCCGCTCCCAGCGATTGAGCCAGTATGCATTGTCCATGTGCGCTATTAAGATGGTTTCATGCCATGCCGCCGTTGCCAGAACGGTGCATCCGGCCAGCGTTGTTCCTGGCGGTAATAAGTCTGCCAAGTGGTTGCATAATGTTCGAATTCGTCGCGCATCAAAGTGAAATATTTGAAAAATCCCATGGTATCACCTTTGAGATGATGATCGGCAATGGCATAGGAAGCGTAAAGCGCTGAGCGTAGCGCTTTAACGATACCCTGCGACGATAACGGATCGAAACGCGAAACGGCATCCCCGGCGGGCACAATACCAAACGGATAGATATCCGCAAAATAACGCGATGATGCTGGGAAAACCAGCGGTTGCGTCAGGGGGGATGCCATGCCGGTGCATGCTTGAATATGGTCTGTCAGCGACAAATGCCGCAACCATGTGGGCATACGGGCAATGCCCAAGCGCCGCGCAATATCCGTGTCGGTCATTAACATGACGACCCTTTTATTATCCGGAATCGCAGCGGTATACCACCAGCCATGCTGGCAAGCTTCTATCAGCGGAGCATTCGCATCGATTGTGGATGATTGCCGTGCTCGACCGGCAAAAAATACGGCGCAGGCTATCAGTCGATCCAATTTGCGCGGTGTGAATTTCAGCTTGCGTGCTGCGATTGCTGCGCCGCCGCTGGCGTCGACGATGTAGCGTGTGGAGAATTTTTCCGCATTGCTGCACTCGATGCGCCAGTCGTGCGCATTTCCGGTCAATGCAGTTACCCGTGCCGGTACAAAGATCGCACCGCGGCGCATTGCCTCCGTTTTCAGCATGGCATCGAAATGCGCGCGATTCAGGCGCCATCCGGTTTGATGCACATGCAACAAGAATTCATTGCTTTCAAGCCTGGCGCTTCCCCAGGCGTTGAGCGTGCGGAAGGATGGGCTGTGTTCTGCTTGCGCGAAAGCAGACATTACCCCAAGTTGATCGAGAAAAGGCTGAATCGGCGGCGGCACTGATTCGCCGATGCGGAAAGCGGCGGTTTTTCCGCCGTCCGCGATGCAAACGCGAATATCCGGAATAATTTCCCGTAGCGAAATCGCTGCCGCGGTACCGGCAGGACCGGCGCCGATGATGAAAACGTCAAAGTCTGAATTAGTCTGTCTTAACAGCATAAAACGACGCGACAACACCGGCGGGAGCTACCGTACCCGGCTCGCCGCCGGAATGCGGAATGGTACGGATCACCGAACCGACAATTGCGGGCCGTTGTTGCACACCGTTTGGCCAGTGGTTGACCAAATAGCCTTCGTAATCGTAAATCCATTGTTCGCCATTGACGATGCCGGTTCCCTGAAAGCGCGCCCGCATCGGTGTGCCGTATTCGCGCGAGCCTTTCAGCGTCAATGACCAGCCTGGACCGCCGATGACACCGCTCAGCAACTGCATTTCATCTTCGGTGATGGTGATGGTGCCCCGGCCAAATTCCAGATTATTGAAAGCCTGATTTACATCCGGGTTGTTCAACAGGCTGCGGTAAGTCCAATTGCCGGTAAACGGATTGCTGTTCATGGAAGTCTCCTTGTTCAAGTTTTCTTATCGGGGTTGATAATGGCGCTTAACTGCGGATCCGGTGCGGTCAGATGTCCGCTGCCGTAGCGCTCGATGCTGTAATAACGGCCATCCGGGCCGGTGGATGGTGTGATGTCGATATTGGGCATATAGGGATTGCGGATGATGAAGCCGAGCTTCCACCAGTCTTCGACCATTTTCAAGTCACCGGCGTAGGTTTGCTGGATACCGCGGCTCCAATCCGTCCAAGTGGTAACGGGCTGACCGTTGTTGAAACCGGTCAATTCACTCGATTGCAGCGGCCTATGTGCGGGCCACCACAAGGTATCCCACATTTTTTCCTCGCGTTTGAGCCGCTGATCGTTGTCGCCGCCGGGATTGATCGTGTTCCAGTCGGCGTAGGTGATATTGATGGTGTTAGTGGTGCACTCGTTGAAATCCGCTTGCCACGGCACAGCCATGTATTTAGTCAAATCGCCGGGCTGCAATCCGGTGGCAAAGTCGTTATCTTGGCTGAGCGGGTTATTCACGCTGAAACTCAATTCTTCGATCACACTGGGCGGTTGCCGGTTTGCATTCGCCTGAGCGGCGGATTGCAGGAAATCCGATAAACTGCGATCCGCTTTGATGCGGTAGGGTTCCCAGTAGATCGACGGATTGCGGATAATCCAATTCAATTCACCACCGGGACAGAATGCGCCACCCAACGCATTGCTCAGCACCCCGCGATCGAGTTCGCGTCCGTTTTTCGGCGGGGTTTGCGGATAAGGAAAAAATACCGGATAGGTTTTGCAGTTGATCCAGTCTTGTTCCATTTCGTTAATGAATTGCCCTTCAGCCCATTGCTTGAGGATGAACAGCTGGTAATCGGTTAGCCGCAGGAATTTGGTGACGACTTCGTTGGTCAGCGGATTGTCGCCGCAGAGCAATGGCATCAGCGGCAGGTTATGCACCCGGCTGCCGACTTTGTCTTCCAGCTTGAATTCGTTGTCTTCACCACTGCGCCGCAGCAAGTCGAAGAGAAACTGGCGCATCGGGCGGTAGGGATCGTGACTTTGATCGTCACGGTGCTGCGATGTGGCGGTAAACGCTTCACCCAGGCTGGCGTCGCGGCAAATATCGGCTGGCTTTGGATCCGCGTGCTTTGGTTTATAACCCGGCGTCTGACCGATCTTAACCGGATCGAACGTGCCGCGCTGTTCCTGATCGTGCGGGAAATTAGATTGCGCCAGGATATCGCTGAGATACAAAAATTCATTCGGGCGGAACAGAATCGGCCAGATATCCCGGTAGAACCAAGGCTTGAAGTCTTTATTCCAGGTCAAGCGGCTTGCTAGCCATTGGCTGAGCGCGGTCTGATTGCGGACCGGTATGGTTTCCGGGCAGGCAAAGCTGCCTAAGCGGCCGTACAAGCCGGTGTCATACGCGAATTCACGCAGAAATAAATCGTACAGCACTTCATCCATGGTGATCATGTCGTGAATCTGCGGCACGAAGCGCGGATAGGCGACTACTGCCCAGGCCGGATATTCCACATCGATATAGCGTATCGCGCCGACCTGATCGGAATACATCGCCAGCCGCGCCATCACCGGGCCGTCGGAAATGTCGTCGTACCAGCCGTCGTTGTTGGCGTAATGCGAGATATGCGGTTCTCCAGGCCCGGTTTTTTCACTGCCGGAGCGGCCCAGGCCGCCCAGCACCAGCAAGCGGCCGCTATCGTCCGTCATAATCTCACCGAGTGTATCGATGCCGTGCGGTTTTAAGTCTTGCGGCGGGAAAGTAGCGGCATAAACACCGTTGCCGGAGCGGTCGAAGCTGGCGCGGCGCGAATCGGTGCTATTGATGGTACGCGGCCCCGGATCGATGACCAAACGGTCGCGGTTTTCCACCGCTGCGTTGCGGCGTGGATGGATTGCCGCGTAGCCATGTTCGCCTGAACGGGTATTGAACTCGTACCAGGACGACTTTTTGTTCGCCAGATAAACGCGCCATTGAATGTCGATCAGTTTGCCGCGATTGCCGCCGCCTTCGACGGCATCGCCCAGTTTCAGAGGGCGCCCGTGCGGCGTCTCATCGTCGTACACGAATACCTGGAAGCGTGCTGCCTGGCGTTTGATGCGGCCATTTTTGTCCTTGAAATTTTTCACCAGAACCGGGCCGCTAAGGTCATCGGTCAAGAGCGGGTTGCCTGCGGCGTCGCAAGCGTGGGGTAAACCGGCCGGTACTTCGGGGGCGAGATAGAATCCGGTGTCGCTGTTACCCACGCGGGCGATACCGATGCCGGGATGAATTTTATACGTAGCCACGGAAATCTCCTGTAATCAATCGAGAAAATTCAACGAAACGCCTTCCAGCTTGAGAAGATCGACATCTTCCTCATAGTCGGCACCGATGACGATCAGGGTAATTTGCAATTTGCCCGCGCCATCGGCCAGCAACTTCCGGGCGCATCCGGTGACATCGATACGGTGGTTGCGCGGCGTATTGTGATTGCGTGTGCGGTGATCGTAGTCGCGCGCCCTTGGCGGCGGCGCATCGCAATGGCCCGGGCCGCCGTAGCATGCGCCGTGCCCGAAAATCGACAGATAACCGGCGAAATGCGGATTGCCTTGCAACGGCGTTTTCGCATCCGCGCCCGGTTGGTTCAGGAAAACGCGGATAAAGCAGGAGCGGATTAATTGCGGCACCCAATGCAAGCGGATTTCGGCTTTGCGGAATCCCTGGGTGAGTTCATTAACCGGTATCGGCTTGGAAATGATGCGCCCGATCGGTGCGTTCAATCCCACCGGAATGAAATGAGAGCTGCGCACATACTCGTAGCCGAAACGCGCAGCATCCAATGTGTCGCGCACGGTATAGTTCCACGGCGACAGGATGGCATCGAGTTCCACCGGTGTTGCGCTGGGGTTTAGCCGCTGCCATTCCCACCACAACCGGTCGACGTTGACATGGATCGGCCAGAAAACCGGGTCGTAGGATGCGGTTAGATTGCTGAACATGTCGCCATATTGCGGCTGGCTGTACATGTCGGAGCGCGAGTGAAAGCGGCGCCCGCCCGCGCGCACCATGCTGTTGCGCCGTTCACCGGTATTATTCTGCACTGGCGGACATGCCGAAGTGCAGCTTTCTTCGTATGACTTGCCGTCGCCGTAGTAGGGATTCATGCCGCCCGTCCAGATATGCATCGTGTTATGCGGATTTTGATCAAGAAATCCGAACGAAGCATCGTAAATGCTGCCGCCGCCGAAATCGCGGAAATTGTTCAGACTCAGTATTTGCTGGATGTCGTTGGCGGATGGGTAGTGGTAATGAATCGCTTCGTTGATGGTTTTGCCGCCGTATTCCGCTGGAAAGCGTAGCGGGTACCAGAACGGATTGGATGCCAGCAGCGCATCGATCATGCATTGCCGGTTGGCGTCATCCGCTTGCGGCGTTACATGCCGGTAGCCGATGGTATTGTAAACATAGCGGAAGAACACGCTTTGCGATGTGAAAAGCTGTTTCTGCCCGGCCAATTGCCTGAATGCCTGTTTTTGCGCTGCGCTAGGACTGGGGTTTAATCCAGCGATCAATTTTTCCGCTTGTTCAGGAGTCAGAAATGCTTGGAACGATTTGGGAATGATCCAGCCGTCTTGCGCGCAATCCGGCCGGTACTGCGGCATCACCCAATCCCAGTAAGGCACCATGATGTCGGAGTCGTAATCCTGAAGATCTTGCTCGAATTCGTAGAGATACGCGCGATGCCAGGCAAGGAAGCGCTCCCAGCCATGCTGGCAGTGATTTTGGTGAATCAAGGCTTGATTGTTGTAGCTGCGGATATCTTCCGGCCAATCGTTGAGGCTGTATAGATAGCGGAACGCATCGCCCAGCCGTTTCAATTCTTCCTCATCCATGCAATCGAGATTGCCGCGCTGGCGCAATTCACCGGGGCGGCTGGGCGCGCGGACGCCTTTTGCGGCCAGATCCAATTCGGCGATTTCATGCACCGATAGCCGTACCGGTAAGGTTTCGCGGCGCTGTATGCCGGGTTCGATCGTGTGCGAGTGATCGTCTTCGGGGCAACCGTCGTCAATCCAGTTGCTGATGAATTCGATATCCTCCGGCGAGACGGCTTTGCCGCCCCACGGCAAACGCGGAAAACGCGAACCGTCGAACGGCGCTTCCCCTTTTAAACCGTGCACCAGCATCGATGCGGCGCCGCGCGAACAGCCGGATGGCGCGGTGGTAGTAGTATGCCCGCAACAAGTCTTGGTTTGTTCCGGTTCCGGCGCGATCAACCGCACGCCATGAATGGCCGCTTCCTTGAGCCGTTTGACACCGTGATCCCAGAACCGCCCGATACCGCCGTAATCGGCTGTACTGTCTGCGGCGGCTTCGTTGAGGATTTTGCGGACACGGCCGTAGCGTGTGATGGGGGTTTTCCGGGTCGGCATCGCAAGCCCTCCTTAATGACTATGCGCAATCGGCGTATTGACCACTTCCTCGACCTCCATCATGCCCAGGTCTTCGTGGTCGAGAATATGGCAATGCATGACGAATTTACCGCTGTAGGTGCGGTATTGCGTATACACATTGGTTACCGCCGGGCCCTGCACCAGCAGCGTATCTTTCCAGACCATCTGCGGCTTGCCGTCCGGCCCGGTGCGTTGCCATTGGAACGGATTGACATGGATATGGAACACATGCGGTAACGGCGGGATGCCATTGGGCACCGCGGCCGGATCGCCGACCGTCGTCAGCGACCACATATCGATTCCGCCTAACGGCAATTGCCGCACATGATCGGGATTGAACGCGCGGTAATTAACTTGGAAATAATTCTTTTTGCCCGGTATGTCCTGACCGAGCTTGAACGCAACTTCTTGCACGCCAACCGCTTGTTTGCTCAAATCGAGATCGCCGAACGGCGCCAATGCCGCCATTTCCGCGCTAGTCGGCAGCGCCATGTCGTCGATTTCATCCGTTACTTTTAAAATAGCCAGCAGGTTTTCCGGCTCATCGGCTTGCCGTAGCGATTTCGCGCTCGGAGCCGGTTGATCGATGATGCGGTATTCGCCCGGCGTCATACTGGCTTTGACTAATACATCGCTGCGGTAGCCGGGTTGCAGGTCGATCGCCGTCCCAGCTTTCCACGTGTCGACGCGGCCGAGGTAATTGCCATCCAGCGCAATTTCGTGCAAATCGTGCCCCTCTACCGCAAATGCGATGGATTCGCGGAAAGCGGTATCAATCAAGCGCCAGCGCTGCACTTCTCCACGCTTCATGGTAATCACCGGCACGATCTGGCCATTGACGGTGATGCGCCGCAGCGAGCAAGGCCAGGTATCCTTGTTGCCGGGAGCGCTGCAATCCTTCGGATTGGGGTTGGATGGGCCGGGGAATAGACTGGTGATGTTGTTCAGTTCACCTTGCTGGTTATACAGAATGGATTGCAACAAGAAGATTTTCTCGTTGGCGTTGGCAGCCAGCAGCGCTTTCGGTGTGATGCTGGGATCGTCCTCGATCACGATGGCGCCCGCCATACCGCTGCCGACTTGAATCGATGTCGAACCGTGCGCGTGTGCGTGGTACCAGTAGGTACCGATCGGATGGTCTTTCGGCAACGTGACTTCATACGGAAAATTGCTTTGCGGCGCAATCGCCAGCAGCACGTTATCGCTGTTACCGGCCGGTGAAACGTGCAAGCCGTGGAAGTGCATGTTGGTGGTGTTAAAAGATGCCGGAACGGTGTCCAGATAAGCGTTTTGATTTTCCTGGTCGAATTGCGCTTGAATCTCATTGGGCGATTCTTTCGGCAAATTGTTTTTCAGCAGTAAATTGACTACATCGCCTTGTTTGATTCGCAATGTCGGCGGCACCAGTTTGCCGTCGTAAGTGCGCAGCTTGACGCCGCATCCAGCGATTTGCGTGGTTTTAGGGTCGGTGTACTGTACCGTGAATGCCGTATCGAGTCTGCCATTCTGCGCGCGCAGATCGGGCGGGTTTTGGAACGGCTGCTTACCGTATTTCTCGACATTGATGGGCTTGTACGCGCAATCGGGATGATTCTTCCCGGCAAGCGTGGAAGAACAACCGAGTAGCATAGTGGATACAGCTAACAGAGTAACGATACCGCTTTGATGCAATTTCTTCATAACGCCTCCTGTCAAGAAAGGGCGCTTCGAAAAACTTACTCGCGCGATCATCCGGCTGCGCCGCACGGTGCTTGGCTGTTCGCCTGTCTATCCGGTGCGTTTCGTATACTGCGTTCCGTGCGCTTTGCCTTCTGTTTGCCCGTTACAGCTTTCCGATGTACCCGGTGTTGGTTGAAAATGAACGCTTAGACTGGGTAATGCTGAGTAATGCTGAAATGCAAGCGGTAGCAATCTTCTCATATTCTACGTAAGAAAGATATAATTACTCATTGATTGGTAATATATATTAATTTTTTTGATTATATTAATTTTGGTGATGTAGAACCTAACAAAGGCTAATCGTGCTACGGTTGCAGCACGATTAGCAATTCATCGGCTGTTACATATTTGCCTTGCCAGCAGTGAATACTTTTCACGATACCGCGCACCGGAGCTGTCACTGAAATTTCCATTTTCATCGCTTCGGTGACGATCAAAAGCTCACCTGCGTTGACGTGCTGACCTTCTGTCACCAGTATTTTCCACACTGTGCCAGTGACCGGTGAAACGATGGCGTGACTGCCTTCGGGTAAGACCAATTCGCTTTGCGCATCGGCTTCATCCAGATCGGATTCACTGACGTATTCTGCTTGCCCGTTGATTCTCCAGCGCTCGCGCTCGGCTTCGAAAGCGGCTTGTTGCCGGGCCTTGAAGTCATTGATCTCGTCTTGATTTTGCCGCAGAAATTGATGGTATTGCGGCAAACTGAATGTGCTGTCCTCGACGCGCAGTTTGAACCGTCCGCCGATAAAATCCTTGCGCAATTTCAGCAGCTCGCTTTCACTGACCGGATAGAAACGGATCCGGTCGAAGAAGCGCAGCAGCCACGGTTTGCCGTCCTTGAAATCGGCGGTCTGGCGGTAGCGGTTCCATACCGGCAGCGTGCGCCCGACAAATTGATAGCCGCCCGGGCCTTCCATGCCATAAATGCATAAGTACGCGCCGCCGATACCCACGGCATTTTCCGGCGTCCACGTGCGCGCCGGATTGTATTTGGTGGTCACTAGGCGATGACGCGGATCGACCGGCACGGCGACCGGCGCACCCAAATACACGTCACCCAGACCCATTATCAGGTAATCGGCGTCGAATACGATGCGGTAAACTTCCTCGATACTGTCCAGTCCATTGATGCGGCGGATGAATTCGATATTGCTCGGGCACCACGGTGCATCGCTGCGCACCGATTGCATATATTTTTCGATCGCCAGGCGCGTCGCCGCATCGTCCCAGGATAGCGGCAGATGCACGATGCGCGACGGCACCGTCATGCTGGCGCTATCTGGCAGCGATTGTTCCGTGGCGATCAAGCATTGCAGCAAGTCATCGCGCGGCAGCAGGCGCGAATCGAAATGGATTTGCAGCGAGCGGATTCCCGGCGTGAGATCGATGATGCCGGGCAGGTTGGCTTGCTGCATCGATTCCATCAAGGCGTGCGCGCGCAAACGCAAATCCAGATCGAGCACCATCGGGCCGTATTCCACCAGCACGTAACGATCGCCGGATTGCCGGTAAGTAACTTGCGGTTGTTGCGGACTTGCTGCAATTTGATGCAGGACCGGGTTCGGCAATGCGGTGATATCGTGTGTAAAACGTGGTTCCGGCGGTGTGTGCAGCGAGCGGACAAATTCATCCTGCTGCTTTTCCAGTGCCTGCGCTTGTTCCAGCGTTATCAGCCGGAAGCGGATTTGATCGCCCGGTTTGAGCTGCCCGGTTTTCCATAATTCCGCGTGCGCAATGGTGACCGGACAAACGAAACCGCCCAGGCTCGGGCCGTCTGGGCCGAGGATGATCGGCATATCGCCGGTGAAGTCGACTGCGCCGATGGCGTAGGCATTGTCGTGAATATTCGATGGATGCAGACCGGCTTCGCCGCCGTCGCTGCGCGCCCATTGCGGTTTCGGGCCGAGCAAGCGCACACCGGTGCGGCTGGAATTGTGATGTACTTTCCAATCGGTAGTGAAAAACATCTCGATATCGGCAGCGGTGAAAAAATCCGGCGCTGCATGCGGGCCGTACAGCACACCGATCTCCCATTGCTGCGGGTAGCATGGAATGAATTCGGGCGACAAGGCGGCTTGTACTGCTTCGTATTGTGCGGCGATATGCAGCACATCACCCGTCCGCAGCGCCCGCCCGGCGTGGCCGCCGAATTGCCCGAGCGTGAAAGTCGCTTGGCTGCCGAGATAATCCGCTGCTTGCAATCCGCCTTGCACGGCGAGATAAGCGCGGCAGCCGTGATCCTTGATTTTGCCCAGTTGCAGTATGGCACCAGCCTTGATTTCGTGCGTTTGCCACAGCGGCAGCGGTTCGTTATCCAGATAAGCGTCGAGCGGCGCGCCGGTGATGGCGATCAAGCAATCGCTGTTGAAGCGCAGTGTGGGGCCGGTCATTGTCATTTCCAGTGCGGTTTTTTCAGTGCTATTGTTGACCAGCCGGTTGGCAAGACGGAACGCGAGTGCATCCATCGGGCCGGATGGCGGCACACCGACCTGCCAGTAACCGAGCCGTCCGGGATAATCCTGCACGGTGGTTTGCACGCCGGGACTTAACACATCGATGCTGTGTGCGCGGTAGTGAAAGCCGTTGAGAAAACCGGTGGTGTACTGGCCGTTTTGAAAAGCGGCGCTGTGCAGAATTTGCTGCAAGTAATCCAGATTGGTTTCGATTCCCTGCAACGAACTGTTTTGCAATGCGGCCTGCAACCGGGCGATGGCTTTTTCCCGGTCCGGGGCATGCACGATGATTTTCGCCAGCATCGGATCGTAGAACGCGGAGACTTCGATGCCGCGCTCAATCCACGTTTCAACGCGCGCGGCGGCGGAAAATTCTGCCGCGGTCAGCGTGCCGCTGGAAGGTTGAAAGTCTTTAGCCGGATTCTCGGCATAAACGCGTGCCTGGATCGATGCGCCACTGGGTTGGATGGTAAAGGAATCGAGCGGCGGCAGATCGCCCGCGGCTTGCCGCACCATCCATTCGACCAAGTCGATGCCGGTCACTTCCTCAGTGACGCCATGCTCCACTTGCAGGCGCGTATTGACCTCGAGAAAATAGAATTCGTTACTGATCGCATCGACAATGAATTCAACCGTACCGGCGGATTGGTAGTGTACTGCTTGACCAAGGCGTACTGCGGTATCCCATAGTGCCTGGCGCAGTGGCGGCATCAGATTGGATGCCGGTGTTTCTTCGATGACCTTCTGGTTGCGCCGCTGCATGGAACAGTCGCGTTCGCCCAATGCGACCACCTGGCCTTTACCGTCACCGAAGATTTGTACTTCGATATGGCGTGCCTGATCGACAAATTTTTCCAGAAACAAGCCGGCATCCTTGAAGTTGTTTTGCGCCAGATCCTTGACCGATTGATAAGCGCCGGTCAATTCATTCTCATTCCAGCACAAACGCATGCCGATACCGCCCCCGCCTGCGGTGCTTTTCAACATTACCGGATAGCCGATATGCTTGGCTTGATGGCGGGCATCGTCCAAATTTTGCAGCAGGCCGGTACCGGGCAACAGCGGCACATGATTTTCCAGTGCCAAGGCGCGCGCCGTGTGTTTCAAACCGAATGCGCGCATGTGCTGCGGTGCTGGGCCGATAAAACAAATATCGTGCGCCGCGCATTGCCCGGCAAAATCCGCGTTTTCGCTCAGGAATCCATAACCGGGATGAATGGCTTGCGCGCCGGTTTTTTGCGCGATGGCCAGGATTTTATCGGTACGCAGATAGCTCTCGGAAGCGATGCCATCGCCGATGCAATAAGCTTCGTCCGCTGCGGTGACATGTTGCGACAAGGCATCGGCTTCGGTGTATACCGCCACGCTGGCGACATTCAGGCGGCGCAGGGTGCGCATAATGCGGCAAGCGATCGCGCCGCGGTTGGCGATCAGTACTTTGGTAAACATACGGGTACCTCCGTTAGCGGATTAATCCCAGATCAGCAGACGTATCGGTGTCGGATTGTAGGCGTTGCACGGATTGTTCAACTGCGGACAATTCGAGATCAACACCACGACATCCATTTGCGCGCGCATTTCGACGTATTTGCCCGGTGCCGAGACGCCATCGGCAAATTCCAATCCGCCCGATTCGGTGACCGGTACGTTCATGAAAAAATTGATGTTGCTGGGCAGGTCGCGCTTGCTCATGCCCAGTTCCAGGCACAGCGGATGATGCGCCAGTGCGTGCAGAAAATTGTCGCGGCAGCTGTGCATCGGAAATTTTTCCAACGCATAACGCACGGTATTGCTTTCCGCTGCGCAAGCGCCGCCGAGCGTGTCGTGCCGGCCGCAAGTATCGGCGCTGATGGTCAGCATGACATTGCCGAAGTTGGAGTACAGTTCGCTGCCGGAAGTCAAATACAGCTTTTTCTGGCGGCTGACGGTATCGGTTGCGCTATAGCGTTCCAATGCGTCGTGCGCATTGTAAAACAGCGTATCCACGGCCTGATTGCCTTCCAGATCGACGATACGGAAGGTTTGTCCGCGTTTGATCAGGTGTACCCACGGCTCTCCGGCCGGGCAGATTTCATTGGTGATTGCTTGAACGGGATCGAGCTGGCTGGTAACTAAAGCCGATTTATTCATTTTGTACCCTCGCAATAAAAGTGTTGCGCGTTCTGCAGCGCGCGCCGGTTCTCGGCGATATGCAGGCATTCGTTGATTGCTTGTGGCGGTGTATCGAATAGTTCCAGATTGACCGCGCCGGGCTGATACGTTTGTTTCGGATCGAGCGGATGCGGCGCGGTGGACAATATTACCAAGGTATTCATGGCAAAGCTGAGATCGACATAATCGCCCGCTTTGCTGTGATTGGCGTGATATTTCAAATTGCCCGCGGGATCGGCGGTGACTTTGCTGAAAAAATTGATATTGGCGACGACATCGCGCATGCCCAATCCCCATTTACCCAGCTCGATCAACATGCCGTCCAGACCGCTGCGGAACATTTCGTTGCGGTGCTCCTGATAACGTGCGGTACCATATTTTTGCTGGATCAGATCGGCGTCGCTCAAGCCGCATACGGTATCGTTCCAGCCGGTGGTATCCGCCGTGATGCAGCAAAACATCCGTCCCATATCGGAATGGCAGGCATGCCCTTTGGTGAGGCGGAAAGTATGCTGCGATTTCAGCGTGTCGGCCATGTTGTAGCGTTCGAGTTTTTCTTCCTGATTAAAGAACAACACGGCGGCATTCGCGCCTCCGTCGACATCGGTCAAACGCAGCGTGGTGCCGCGGCGTACAACGCCGGACCAGTGGCATCCGCCTGGGATCAGTTGTTGCCAGATGATGTTATTTTGCTGATTCATGATGAAGTCCTTATAAAAATGGATTTATTTGGATTGCATCCATTTTTTGCCAAGTATATAAAGTGTCGTGATGATTAGGATACTGCTCAGCACCAGCGGCGTCGCCCATAACTGCCACCACGGTGCATCAGCGGAAATCGCATAAGGGCGCGGCCAGGCGATATTGATGAGTTCGAATAGCGACCAGATAAAGGCCAGACTATTGATGATCAATCCCCATGCGCCCAGTTGTAATTCGCCCAGTGCCGGATTCCACCGGCCGGTGAGACGAGCAAATAATGCGAAGCCGGTGGTGAACGTAAACATGGCGTATAAACCGCCGGTACCGAAAGCGATGATGGTAGCGACGGCATCGTCATTGAGTCCGAAGATCAATCCGCAGCCCGCCAGCAGAACGGTAAAGAGAATCGCATTGCGCGGCGTTTTGCTCGCCGTTACCCGGCTCAGCACGGCTGGCATATTGCCCTCACGCGCCATCGAATAGACGATGCGCGAGGTGTACTTGACCATCGATGCGCCGCAGGCGAGAAAAGCAGTCATTACAATCGCCAGGAAGGGTTTCTCGAACCAATCGCCGATACTGCTGGCAATCAGTGGCGTGACTGGATCAGCGGTATGGCTGGAATTTCTCAATGTGTCATGCTCAAAAGCCAGAATCAACGCGGCTGAATTGAATAGAACCACCGTGCCGACCACGAGCAGCGACATGAAAATTGCGCGGGGAACCATGCGTTTCGGTTGATGGGTTTCTTCCGCGGTGGTGGAACAGGCATCAAAGCCGATGAAAGCCCAGCCGGAAATCGCCAATGCTGCCAGGAAAGCGGCCATTTCACTGGGCGCCGTACCGGTACCCATGTGCTGGAATAATTCCATGAAAGGATGCTGGCGGAAGAAAAGAAACAGCAAGAGCGCCACGCCGAATGACCCGGCGACTTCCGCGTAAACACCCAGTTTGATCACCAGATTGAACATGCTGACAGGGGCGAGATTGAGAAGTGTGCAAAGCAACAGAAATAGCGCACCCCAAAGCACCATCGTGCCGCCGCCGTCATGCGGGAGTCCACTGAAGATCGCCAGCCAGAAACCGCCGGTATATGCGGTTGTCGTGACCATGGCGATGGTGGAACAAATATAAATCACACCGGCATATTGCCCGGCGATGGCGCCGCCGAGCTGCCGCGCCCATTTATACGCACCACCGGCAATCGGGAATTGTGATGACAACTCTGCGTAAACTGTCGCTACCAGCAATTGCATGACTAAGCAGACCGCCAATGCCGCAAACCAGCCGCCGCCAGCGACCATCGTTTGCACACCGATGATGGCATACAGTCCGGCCACCGGCGAGACCACCGCAAAGCCGAGCGTGAAGCTGTGCCATACACTCATGCTGCGATTGAGCGCATCGCTGGTTACATGGATATCTTGGGGAGATGCAATTTGTTTTGTTGAACCTGACATAACCAGTCTCCATACAAAAGGTTTACCGGGATGTAATGTACCAAAAAGTACATCACCTGATCTCCCGGGCTTTTATCCCTCCGTGGAGCCTCGTTATCACGAGACCGGAAACTCTCGGACCTGACGCCGTTGACTGCATTGGCCGGAACCCTAGTTTCCCATTGAATTACTGCTTTTTGAGTTGCTGTGCCGTCAGCCGTTCAATTGGCGTATTAGAAAGCAAGTAACGGACGGCATTTTAAGTTTGAATTTTGGAAAAAGCAATGGTTCTGGAAATTGCGCCATTGTTTGATTTGCTATGTAAATTGCAGAACTTGATTCCAATGCTTTGTTGCTTGATTCATCATATATTTGTGGGTCTGACGAAGCTTTGTATGATGAAAATTGAACTGACCCATTTCAATAAAGGTAAGGAGCTAGCATGAAGTTTGCCGTTATAGATTCTGTTTTTGACGTAGTATATTGCGTAATTTTCGAAGTCTAATAGTAATTGCCCCAATGCCTAGAAAGCCGCGTACTGGTATCTGTGTTTATTGCTGTAGCTTCGGCGTTGTGACTAGCGACCACGTACCGCCAAAGTGTTTATTTCCACCCAATGCCCGTTTGAACCTTATCACGGTAGATGCATGCTCAGCTTGCCACGATACTTTCAAGTTGGACGACGAATATTTCCGTGTTACGCTGGCAGTACGCGATGATCTTCCAGATGTCCTTGATTCCAGGTTTCTGCGAGAGCAAACCAGAAAGATGCTTCGCGATCCAAAGTCTATGGGCTTTCGTGCAGCCATCGGAAAGGCTACATTTTTGGTACCGTCGGTGTCCAAAACCGGAGAGCGCATTGGCGAGCGTGTTGGACTGAAGGTGGATGCCTACCGTGTTGAACGAACCGCCAAACGCATGATCCGAGGTCTATATTCGAAGTATTTCCAAACCATCTTGCCTGTTACGCATGACGTAATAGCGAGCCTCTTGGACATGCAGCGTGACACAAGCGCGTTTCTTAGCACAGAGACTCAGGAACTATTGGTATTGCTGCGTGAGCAGGGCACTCATCAATCGTTTGGGAACGTTCTAGAAATCACGTATGCCAAGGCGGATGGTGATGAACATGCATCCTTCTGGTGGGTTAAACTTCACGGTACTTTCAACTTCTTCGGTTTCACTTTGCCAAGAGAGGGCTAACTTTGCGTTGGGAGTAACAAAGTGCGGTAGGTTGGGGTGAGTCGACGAACCCCAACAATTCGCGGTAGTGTGATGTTGGGGTTCCTATCGTCACCCCAACCTACGGGGTTTTTTGAAAATCGCTTGTCAATCAAAAACAATGATTAATCTCTTCCACTTAAGCATATCCTGATATAGCCAAACTGATGCTTGATCACCGGAAGGGATGTTCAACTCTGGTCAATGCCTCTCAATCCGGCGTGGCGCCTAGTACAAGAAGCTTTGTTTCCCAAGCTTCTTATAGCAGCCACGGCGAGCAACAATCTGCCAGATTATCTTGCGGTCAGTATGTTCGGCTCGCTTCTTAACACCGATATAGCCAGCATCGGATTTATTCCAGTTTCCGTCCCTTGCTCAAATCATAGCTAACGCGTTTGTCTGGACCATAAGGAGTAAACCACAGGGTGTGCGTGACAGGTAATCCGTCAGCATCAAATATCACTTGTCCAAGATTACATTGTGCGATTATTCGCTTGTTCTGCGAAATACTGGCAGTTGATGGGGAAAATTCTAGTAATTCATGATCTTTTCGCCATCCCCGGATAAGAATCATCAAACGTCTAAATAGTCGCCTGGTTTGTTGCCATAACGGGCGGCCTTTCTCTATGTGTTCCAGCTTATCCAGTGCTTTCCGCTGTGAATCGTTTGGTTCGTTACGTAATGATGAACTGGTCAGTTGATAAAAATTCAGGGTTTTTCCTGCACTGAAGTGACTTGTGCCGCTTCTGTATAGACATTTTTCCGAAAAAGAATAATGCACATCACCGGATAGGAATACGCATTGTTTTATATCCATTTTATGCAAAACAGTATCCAGAAATGCTGTGAAGCCATCCAGATTAGATGTCCATGCTTCGGCATCAAGGTGATTGATGAGCAGAGAAGTTAAAAAATTCTCCTTATTTATAAGCTTTTCCAGTAGCTTTATGAAGCGTGTGGTTTCTATATAGCTGATTACCCATAATAAAGTACGTATGATATGTTCCAAAGGTGAGAATCCGAGTACTGGAGTGGTGGCAATCAATACGGGGCAGGGATTATTGTTGCTGGCGACAGCATTATCGTGACAGCTTTTTTCACAGGTCTTCAGCTTGCTCCACTCGACATGCAACCAATCCAGGGCATAGCGATCCATCAGTCGAGGTGGATAAGAGGCATTATCCGGTTGTCGCTGGGTTCTTGAATCCATTACAATAATCGGCGGGTTAGTCGCAATGGAAAAACCCCAGCCGCGATGTTTCCAAGTCATCAAATCGTAATGTTCTCCGCTCATCGCATCGTCATTCGCATTATTCAAATGTTTGGTAATCGATGCAATCATGTCCGAATCAAAATTATCGGGATCATTCCCCCAGCCCTGAAAAGCCCAGTAGGCAGCCAGGGCGTTGGATACCACGCGTCGGCCGACCGGTGAGGAGCGTACTTTATCGTACCAATGACCAGTAATATTCCAATCATCGGTGACATCGTGATCATCGAAGATCATGTAGGTGGGTATATTGGCCAGCAGACGGCGAACCTTGAGCAGGGATTCAGGTGTGCTGAATATATTGACTGCGGTCAGATTATCCTGAATGGCAACCTTTTTCTCTGCAATAATCGTATTAAGGGATTTGATGCGCCATGTTTTTAGATAATCCCACCATCTCTGGCTGTTTCTTGAGGGTATGTAATCCGGCAGCGTTACTGTTTTCGATAAAGAAATATGGCTCGGTTCAATTTCCTCCCAGCATTGCGGCTTTTGCCAGTTCCTGGCATTGCCGAATGCATAAATATACATGGCAGCAAATTCACCAAAACTCATCAAGTGATTGCCCGCTTCTGAAGAACTTAGACCAGAATGGCATTTTTTCAATTCCGCCGCGCGGCCACCCAGCGGGATTGTCTTTGGTGTGATGCTGCATTGCTCGGGACTATCGTTATCTGTTAGCGGCAGTGTCTCGGTATATCCCATCAATACTTCCGCCTGATCACGCAATACGTGGAGCAATGATGCTTCCACATCATCGGCGTATATCTGATCACCGGTCAGTAGCAATAAATCAGGTCGCTTATCGATATCACTGTGGTGAGTATTCAATAAATCATCGCCTATGGTTAGGCAATCAGTCTCTTTGTATATATCTTTAATATTAATGCCATGCGGCTTGCGGCAACTGCCATGTAATACGGAATTCAGCTTCTCCGGGATATGGAAGACTGGATACTTATGAGATTCGTAAGTCAGTCCAGCTTCTTTTAAGTCGATTTCGGATTCTCCATTTTTAAGCCGGTAATAATGGAGCTTGCGAGTCTGATACTCAGTATCCAGCGGATAAGCCTGCAGCAGATAAACATGTAATCTATTACCAAGCTGGAATCGGCAGGACTTCAATTCGTTGGGATCACTTCGGCCAACCGGATTCTCATTCAAGTCAAGAATCTCAAGTGTCAAATCCGGCGCACAATCCAGAGCTATCCACACACAGATGCGATTTCTTGTTGTACTTCGCAGAATTGGGCCGCACAGAATATTATTCAACATCGTAATTCTCCGATTATTTAGGAGGTAAAAGAATGGAATCCAGTCAATTAAATGGCTGGATCCCAATCAGATTTATGACCGGGATGAAAATACCCGGTTGTTGTCAATACGCAATCCGTAAACTGGTTACAGTGTTTTCATGTATTCAATGAGCAATCGCTTGTCATCATCGGTCAAATCGGTTCCATAATGATGTCCACGGTTCGAATTACCTGGCATGATGGTCTTCGTTCCAGCCTTGTAAACACTGAACTTGGAAAGCCCCTTGCTGATGTCAAAACCTACGTTAACCGGATCAAATTCTCTGCTTCCCACCCAGAATTCAGTGATCCGATCTTCGGGTTTTTTCAGCAATTCCCATAAATTAGGCACTGATCCATTATGAAGATAAGGTGCAGTAGCCCAGATGCCGTTGAGTGGGCGGGCTTTGTATGCAAGTTTCTTTGCAACCTTACGATCCTGGATATGTTTTTCTACCAGCTCTTTTATGGAACTTTCGCTGGACTTGAAATCCTTCAGGTGTTTTTCCAAGCTGTCTTTTAATGCCTGCTGATCAAAACTTTTTGCCGAGGAATCAAGCTCTGGAATCAGTCCAGCTTCGATTGCTTTGATCGGATCTTTCAGCACCAGGCCTATCACGCCATTGACTGCCAATTCAATGGCTGGAGCAGTGGCAGCAAACTTATCTCCAAACAGAATACTCGATTTGGTACCCTCCAGTATTAATGTTCTGGCCATATGATGATCCGCATTTTCTGCCATGGCGGGATCTGTGCCTACTTCAGCTAAAGGCGTCATCTCGGCCTTATATTTATTGCCTTGCTGATCTTTGGGAATAACCTTATGACAGCCAGCACAGTGCTTTTCATAGAGAGCACTGCCTTTATCAGATTTGACCATATCGATGGGCGGCAGATTGATATTCTTGTCAGACCAATCGGGGGAGCGCAGTTGTTTGACCCAGAGCTCCAGTTTGCCCAAGTTGTGCATATTAACCGTGGCACTGTATTCAACTTTCTGATGGAATAGCTCTTGTCGCCACCAGGATGCTTTTCTCATGTCCAGATCGCCGAAAACACCTACAACTTCACCGATATTTCTGACCAGCGGTCCAATGATGGGGGTATTGGGTGCTGATCCATTCCATTGAACTACATCGGACTGATGTGTGCCCCATAAGAACGGATAGGAAACCGGCGCGCTAGGGGCGTTGTTGTTGGTCAGATCATGCAGCGCAAAAACAGAAGCTGCATTTTGTATGTTGCCAAATGCATCGAGACGGCCGTAGCTGGTGAAGTCTGCAGGGTAATCTAAGGGCAGATCATTTACGGTGCGGCGCTGTGTCAGTCTGAATGTGGTTTCGGCCAGTTCTTTATGCAACTCATTTGCATGGACTTCTGAATATTCATTACCCAGCACTTTTCTGGCAAAACGAGTAAATTTTTCTTTATCGTTGTTGGTCTTGTCGAGTGCATTCACTAATTCACCAAAGAATTTCACAAAATTCGCCAGTGTCGGTGCGCCTTCGATAAGCATTCTAGTGCCCTTGTAATCAATTTGATTGGTGTGGCATGCAGCACAGGTAAGCCCCACCCAGGCTTCACCTGATTTTTTATCCTGATCCAAGGCAAATCCGATTGGTAGCCCCGCCGGGTTTTTCTCCGATGAACTCATAGGAAGATAACGCAGCATTTCCATGTGATCGACACTGCGAAATAGGTTGTTGTTATCAGCCTGTTCCAGCCACATGAACCAGCTATAAGGAATGATCCGGGATCCCTGACTGGTGAACCAGAATAATTGGCGTACTTCTTTGCTCCAGCCTTGCTCCAGCTCTACACGATGCTGGATCGTGCCATCTGCCGGAACAATCTGTACAGTCTGGCTGGCAGAAGCGATCTGGATTGAATTTAATCCAATAATCAGTGATATCAGGTTGAATATTGTCTGTTTCATGTTTTTCATAATCAATCTCCTTTGGATTTGTGTTTCGAAATATCCTAGTTACATATTTTCAGCGGGCATCGCGTGCTGAAATGGGTGATTATTTTTCATTTTGTTGGGCTTTCCGGTCTAGCCACGCCAAAAGTAACCATAGTCATGTCTTTTGTCTGTGAGAAAGCCCACAAAGATTTGACTATTGCAAAAAATGTTTGCATATCTTTTGGTTTGATAACTCAAGAAATCCTGTTAAGAAATTAAGGAAACGCTGAACGAATCTCGGGTTTGGGATAATAATGTTATCTGCTAACTTTCTAAAAATGCCCTGTCACACCAGCCAAGTTTTTCCGGCCCTGACTACAATCACAAGAAACGCCGGACACGGCGGGAGGTTTTCTTAAGCGAGATGGAAGGAGTGATACCCTGGCAAGTGTTGCTGTCGCACATTGAACCGCATTAGATATCCAAAGGCACGATAGTGGACGCCACCCTCATTCATGCTCCGGGCATGAGTGGAACATGTGTTCCGGGTGATCAAGCGGCAGTTTGGATTCACCAGGACCCGCTACCGCGGGCCGATGAAGAATGCCGCCCAGGTGAGCACATGCTGATGGGCTTGGCCAACCTGTACCTGCTGCGCAGGCGGCTACTGACGGCTTGAGGGACAAATCCGTTCAAAATACCCCGGCGGCGGGCGATGAAGCAGAAACAGGGGAAATCCAGCGACAAAATACCGCTGAAAAATGAATTGCCGGGAATTCGTGTTCAAAAAACTGATAGCCGTACCGGAAAATATGAAAGCCGCTAATTGTTCAGCGGCTCCTTAAGTATCCGTCAAATATCCTGCCAGCCGTCGATCGAATCGAGCTCCGGGTACCCCGTCATGGCCTGAGAAGCCAGCATGCCGGAGATGACAGCCGCTTCGACGCAGCCGGCGTTCAGTCCGCAAATCGTCCAATCCCCGGCCAGGAAGAGGTTGGAAAATCCCGAGTTCCGGCCGTCCAATCGATACTGCGTGCTGCCTTTCAGCGACAATACATAGCGTTCCGTCGGGTCTATGTTGGCGCGGTCAAATTTTCTGACGACGGAATTCCAGTCGAATGCGCCGCCTGCGTCGACACTTTGCGGCCAGAACGCTTTGATATCGTTATTTAGGAAGCGATTGGATTCGGCGGTCACGATGTCGAGCGCTTTCGACGGTTCGTCCGTTTGCGTCGCAGGGGGAATACCGCCTTCCATCGGGCCGCAGAAATAAGCAATGTTCCTGATATTGCTTGAGGCAGGCCAGTTTTCACGCGGCAAAAGGTGCGTCATATCGGCCCATGTGTTCATCGGTTCGACGAAAGCATCCATAACGGGGCTTTCTTTTTTCCAGCCGAGCTCCTGCAAATTTTTATTGAGCCAAATTTGAAACGCCATCGTGCGGACAGTGCCGACATTATCGGCAGCGGCTTTCCAATGGCTATCCGCATTGATCAACTCGGCGCAGTGATAAGGGATGGTGGCCAGCGATGCGCCGTACAGCACATCGTCGAAGTCCTTACCCGCTTGCAGAGTGATTTCTTCCACGTCTTGCCACGGGGTATAGAAAGACTCGAGGTTGATGTTCGCATTTTGCAGGGCTTCGCCTTCGACGAGCTGGTCGAAATTGGGCGTGCTGGGCCAGCATGGCAGATTCTGAACGGTGACATACGGGTCGTAGGCTTTGCCGTCTTTAACCGTCGCCTGTCTGCCGATGGAAATGGTCTCGATGCTTTTTTCTCCGTTAGCCGATACTTTAACGCCGAGATTTTTAACTCTGTGGAAGAATTTGAATTCCACGCCTCTTTTTGCAAGCACCTGATGCAGCGGGGTGAAAATGGTATCGCCCATGCCGGCCTGCATTTTCCAGAAGATGGCGCCCTTGTAGGTAAAGCAAATGCGGAATATGCAGCGGATGGCCGTGCCTGCGGCAAAGTTAGGTTTAGCGACCTCGCCGTTTTCATAAGCAAAGACCAGATCGTAAAGCCCTTGCATCAGCGGCGAGTAGGCGGTGATTTCCGCTGCACCGTGGCGTAAGAGCCATTCACGCAGGTCTTCGCTGTCGAGTTTATTCAGTTTTTCTTCATGGTGCAGCACGCCATCCCTAAGCAGGCCGATCACGCCGGTAAAACCGGTGTCGAGCAGGATGAAAAGGCGCCTTACCTCGAGATCGGAATCGACCATTCCTTTTAAAATGGGGAATAACAATGTTTTCAACTGAATGAGCAGATCGAGGAAGGCATTGTATTGTTCTTCGGTATGCTGACTGACATCATGGCCCATGGTATGCAGGTGCAGGGTGATGCTTTTGAAGTGCGACTCGATCAACGGCCGGGCAATCCCTAATGCGAGGTGTGCGAGTTCCAGCGCCATGTTGGGGAAAGGCCCATGTTTCACCGCATGACGCGCGGTTCTTAATACCAGCTGGGCGATTTCCAGTACCGCAGCGGGGGAGGGCGCTCCCTTCATGGCAAAACGGGCGGTTTCCAGCGCCAAGCGGACATTTCCCGGTACGGCTTGATCGATGGACTGGATGAAATTCTGCATGAATTCGTCGAAGACGCTTGCACTTTTTTCCGGGGCGGCCTTTGCTTTGGCGCACGGACTATGTTCGGATTCGAGCAAGGTGCTTTCAATCCACTCGGTCGTGGAAACGATGTGATCCCACAAAGTCGGCAGCGGATCGCCTTTGCCGGGGGTGTCGCAATTCTCGCGAAAATTGAATTCCCACGGATACCACTGTTCTTTGAATTGCTGAGCTAACACAATGTAACTATGTTTTTTGAAAGCGTCTGTCCAGGATGCAAGAGGTGTTCCCGGTTCTCTGCCGAGCTCCTGATAAGCGTGCTGGATGGCCTTGAAAGCATTATTGTAAAAACCGAGCCAGATGTGCAAGCCATGCTCTTCGATCGCACCCTCATCCCCGCTTCTTCCGCTTGCGCCCTTGCCGCCAAGGCGCCAGCCCATTTGATAGACCGTGATACTTTCATAAATGTCTTTCCAATCGGGGTTGTTGGTGATTTCAAAAGCAGTGGTCATGGCACCGACCCCGCCGCCGACGATGGCGAGCTTCTTCGGTTTCAGATTACGCTTCGTTTTTGTTTCTGTAGCTGTGCCTGTATTTATCTCAAAATTGAAATTGATATGGAAACTGACATTGGATGTGATCTGATTGTTTTCGCCGGGTTTGAGCCCTAATTCGGCAATGATGGGATGGCTGCTGCAAGGGAAAATTTTTATCTCATAGAGATGATCGTATATTTCGATATTTTTAAAATTTTGTGCGGTCGGTTTTGTTTCAACGATGGATTGATAACAAGCATGAGCTGGCTGAGTGACATCCCTGAATTGCTTTAGGAACAGCATCGGCATTTTCTTATGGCGGAAATCCTCCCATTCATTGACGATGAGATCGAAAAATTGTATTCCCTCTTCCTGGTGCATGATGTGAAAAAGCTGAGCGATCAGTTCATCGAAATCAGATACCGCTCTTCCATACTGCACTTTCCGCGAAGTTTTTTGCACTTCGACGAGGCGTTTGACAACGCCTTCGGTATTCGCGGAAAAGGTTGGCAATACCAGGGTATCGACAGCGAATTTATCGGGATTGTGCGCTGAAGAGGGCAGCACGATGGTGCCGATGCCTTTGGGGAAACCGTACAACTCTCTTCCCATCGCCATCGCATACGGGTTATCCACCCATAGATAAGGCATGTGCCAGTACATATTATCTTTGTCTTGATCGATGACGAGCACCCAGAAGCCTATTTCCCGCTCCTTGAACCATCCCCAATCGCTATAGGGGGCGGTACTGGAATACATTTTAGGAATATCGATGCAGGCAACCAGTACGAATCCGCCCGCAGGAACAAAGCGGCGATTCTCCTCGTAGCGTCCGAGCGGGATATTTAAGTATTTGTCGCACAGCGCTGTCAGGCTGCTGATATCGGCATCGAGAATGAAGCCATAGAAATCAACCGGATCTGTTTTGAAGGGCGGGATAAATACCAGTTCTCCGCCACGGTCTATGTATTTTGCTGTGCTCATCGATTTTTCTCCCCGTTTGTTAATGGATGGACGAACGCTCTACTAACGCTTTTGCTTCTTTAACGATTTGCCTGTTAAATCCTTCCTGAAATACAGCCAGTGCGGACTTCAGGGTGTCCGCAGCTTCCTGTTCGCGATCAGTGCCTTTGAGCAATTGATAAAGCGCCGTGGCTGACTGAAGTTTTCTCGACGGGGAGCGGAATTCATCGGATAGGGTAATGCCGTGGCGGAAAGAAGCTTCCGCTTCGAACAAGTTACCGTTTTTTTTGTGAAGCTCGCCTTGAATCCGGTGTAAATCGAGTTCCGATGCGATTTCACGGCGTTCTAGCGCCACTATAATCGCGGTATCGACAATGCCGAGCGCTTTTTCGGTCTGTTCCCGGGTACCGAGCCCGAGCGCTTCCGCATAGAGTCCCATGAACATCGGGCGGACGATCATTGAGCCGATCTCATCCCAACTGGCCAGGCCTTTCTCGATCAAGGGCAATCCGCGTTCAGCATCGCCCAGCATGCAGGTTGCCCAGCCTTGCACAATGGTGGCGGCGTTGATCCAGAACGGGTAAGCCTGCTCGGTGCAGTATGCGATGGTGCGTTCCGACCATTCTTTCGCTTCCTGAAATTCTCTTCCGAACATGCGCACCATGAAGGTAAACGCGAGCGACCAGCCGATACTGAACGGGTGATGGAGTGAGTTGGCAAGCTGGATGGCCACTGCGTTTTCGGCATAAGCTTGGTCGAGATTTCCCAGGTACCATTGCGTGGCTGCTTGGTAACAATGCGCGGCTACGCAGGGATCCTGCCCATAGATGTAGGCATGCGTATGATGCTGACCGGGATCATATCGCTCGATTGCCTTGGTCAGTTCTTGTTGTGCGGCATCGAAGTTGGCTAGCCAAAATAGCGTATCGCCGAGCATCCAATGCCCTTCGACGAGCATTCCCGTGTCATTGACTTCTTGTCCGGTTTGCTTCATTTCCAGCGCCAGCGTGTGCGCCGTTGCCAGATTGCCGCGCACCAGCGAATAAACCCATTGTCCCCATAACGCCACTTTGACATGCGGTTTATTGCCCGGCAATTGCGGAAGCTCGCTCAACTTCTGGTAAGTATCGCCCACCTCCGCATCACCGAATCCCCGTGTGGCGATAATTGCCGGGCCCAATGTCGAGTAGAGTTGCATCTCGAATGAGATGCGCAGTGAATGTTCGCTGACGGACGTGACAAGTTCGAGGCCTTGTTTCAGGTGTGCGATGGATTCCAAATTGGCGGAATGCTGCAATGCGCGCAAGCCGGCGGCAAGCCAGAAGGGTATGGCTTTCTCGTTTTCGGCTGCTTTCGTGTAGTGCTGTGCAATCAGCTCGGGTTGTGTTTCAGTCAGTTCCGGTGAGGTTACTTCAATCGATTCCGCAATGAGTTTGTGATAGCTTTTTCTGGCGCTCTTCAGCAGCGAGGAATAGGCGGTATCCTGAATGAGTGCATGCTTGAATGAATACAGCGTATCGGCCGGTAATTCATGGGTGAAAAGTATACCCGCTTCCACCAGCGTGTTGAGATAGCGCGGCAGATTTTCACGATGCTCACCGGGGATGGAAGCTAAAACGCTATACGAAAACTCTCTGCCGATTACCGAAGCCAGTTGCGCCACTTGCTTGGCTTGCGGGAAACGGTCAAGCCTGGCCGTGAGGGAATCTTGAATCGTGGCCGGGATGCCCAGCGAATGGAAGGTCGCGGATAGCTCGTACTTGTCTCCTTTGTCAACGAGTATGTCGGATTCAATGACCGATTTCGTTAGCTCTTCAAGGAATAAGGGAATCCCGTCCGTTTTTTCAATGATACGTTTTACCGCTTCGCTGGGAAGTGCTTTGGCCTTCGAGATGCGGCCGATAATTTCGCTGGCGTTGGTTTCGGAAAGACCAGTTAACTCAATGGTGCACATGTTGCCGCGCGGCTGCCACGCCGGCTTGAAATGCGGACGGTAAATGAGTACGGCGAGTATTTTATGCTGACCGCAAGTTTGTATCAGTTGATCGATGATCTCCAAGGACGAGGGATCAATCCAATGCAGGTCTTCATGAATGAAGAGAACAGTTTTTTGATCGGCTTGATGCAGGAAAATGGCGTTCAACAATTCGATGGTTTTTTGCTTTTGCCTTTGCGGTGTGAAGGCGGGCGGCGTGTATTCCTGGGTGAGCGGTATGGAAAGCAGCGCTGCGATGAGCGGCACTGAATCGGCTAACGCCAGAGGATACTGTTTCAGAAACCATTCGATTTTCGCAAGCTTTTCGTCTCCACCTTCGTTTTTCTCAAACTGGAAAACCGTGTGTTCGAGAAAATCTATAATGGCATAGAACGAACTGGTTTGGTGGTAGGGGGAGCTTCTCAGTTCAATCAACTGGAATTCGGAGTTTTTACTGGCATATTCTTTAAGGGAATGAACGAGCCGCGATTTGCCGATACCCGCATCGCCCGACAACAGTACAATCTGTCCCTTACCGGCTTGAACATTTTGCCATTTCTCGCGTAGCAGGCCAGTTTCCGCTTCTCGGCCGACAAACGGTATCAGTTGATTGTTGTTGGCATCCAACCGGCTGGATACATTGGCAGCACGGTTAACGCGGTAGATTGTGACCGCCTGCGAAATGCCTTTAAAGCTATGCATGCCCAAGTCGCTGCTATCGAAATAGCCGCGGATGAGTTTGTGTGTGTCCGCGCTGATATGGACGGTATTGGGTTCGGCGGTAGCTTGGATTCTTGCGGCTAGGTTGGGCGTTTGTCCGAAAATTACCCGGGATTCCAGTGCGTCGGATTTGTCGATATCGCCGACAATAACTAGCCCGGTGTGGATGCCGATTCGTACTTTCAAGGCGATGCCGAATTCTTTTTCTATCGGCTTGCTGAGCGCTTTGATGGATTTGATAATGTCCAGTCCGGCTTGCACAGCGCGGTAAGCATCATCTTCATGCGCGTTGGGGTAACCGAAAAATACCAGCACACCGTCCCCGAGAAAATTAGCCAGATAGCCTTCGTAGCGGAAGATGGCACCAGTGCAGGCATTCTGATAATTCCGGATAACTTCCCGCAGGTCTTCCGGATCCAGTTGCTCGGAAAGAAAAGTTGAGCCCACGATATCCGAGAAAAGCACTGTCAACTGCCGGCGTTCGGGCAGTGTTTTTTCCAGGGATTCGTTTATTTGCATCAGCAGCGATCCGCAATTACTGCAAAATCGCGCACTGTCGGGATTTACAAAGCTACATTTTCTGCACTTCATGCTAACCGGTTATTTTTTTAACTCTCAAATTTAGCCGACAGATCGGATAAATGCATTTTACCTATCTCCTGACATCAATGAGCAGTAGTTTTATGTACTCGGCGATTAAATTTTCCGGATGGGAGTTTGCCGGATTACATCGCCAAAGCGCTGATGCCAGTACTTTTTAAAGCGGAGCATTTTAAATTCTTACACTTAAGGTTATGAAGTTTCCTTTGTATACCCATAAGGATAATTTATTGAGCACATCGTTGTTTATAGTAAACTCTGCGTTCACTTGTTAGAATCACCCTTTTTAAAAATAACTCAGACTCTATTATTAATTTAGGATTGTTCATGAATACCGAAGATTTTCGTCCAGAAAAGAAAGCTACCGTTTTTTATCCGCCGCAACGTGTTTTGATGGGTCCTGGACCATCGGATACGCATCCGCGCGTGCTGAATGCCATGGCGCGTCCGACCTTGGGTCACCTGGATCCTGTTTTCACGGAAATGATGGAAGAGATCAAAGGTTTGATGCGGTATGCGTTTCAAACCAAAAACCGCATGACATTCCCGGTTTCCGGTCCTGGATCGGTGGGTATGGAAATGTGTTTCGTCAACATGATCGAACCTGGCGATAAAGTGATTGTGTGCCGCAATGGCGTGTTCGGTGGCCGTATGATCGAGAACGTTGAGCGTCATGGCGGCGTGGCCGTGGTGGTTGACGACAAATGGGGTGAACCGGTTGATCCGCAGAAAGTGGAAGATGCGCTGAAAAAGAACCCGGATGCCAAGATTGTTGCGTTTGTTCATGCCGAAACTTCGACTGGTGCGCAATCGGATGCCAAGACACTGTGCGAGATCGCGCGTAAATACAACTGCCTGACGATTGTCGATACCGTGACTTCACTGGGCGGAACGCCGATCAAGGTAGATGAATGGGGAATCGATGCGATTTATTCCGGCAGCCAGAAATGTTTGTCCTGTCCGCCGGGTTTGTCTCCGGTCAGCTTTTCCGAGCGCGTGACTGAATTGGTGAAAAACCGCAAAAGCAAGGTACACAGCTGGTTCATGGATATCAGCCTGCTGCTGAATTACTGGGGATCGTCCACCCGGACTTATCACCATACCGCGCCGACCAATGCGCTGTATGGATTGCATGAATCGCTGCTGATGATATACGAAGAAGGACTGGAACATTCCTGGGCGCGTCACCGTTATAACTATGAAGCGTTGAAAGCAGGTTTTGCGACATTGGGCATGAATTATGTGGTGAAAGAAGAATATCGCTTGCCGCAACTGAATTCGGTTTTTGTTCCTGCCGGTGTCGATGAAAAAGAAGTACGCCGCCGTTTGCTGGATGACTATAATCTCGAAATTGGCGCGGGATTGGGCGATTTTGCCGGGAAAGTATGGCGCTTTGGCTTGATGGGAACATCCTGCCGTGTCGAAAATGTAATTTTCTGCTTGAACGCACTGGAAGCCATTCTATCCGACATGGGCATGAAGGTGGAACGCGGCGCCGCCGCAGCGGCAGCTCATCAGTGCTATGCGGCTAAGCCTATGTTCTAAGGGCGCTGCCAATTAGTTGAAATTGTCTTTCATACCACTTTCTTGTCCTGTGCGATGAGAAAGTGGTTCTGTTTTTTTCGTTGATTCTTCCAGGATAATCCGGTCAATATGGTGTTGGATTTTCCCGCGGCAATTGTCTTAGCCCCCTTGTTATCGTTCGTTTTATCTTTTTTCTCCATTCTGTGGTTGATTAAAAGAAAAGCGGGTTGGGGCCTGGATCATCCGAATGCGCGTTCGCTTCACACCGTTCCGGTCCCGCGTACCGGTGGATTAGGGCTATTGATGGGAGTGATTGTCACGTGGTTGTGTTTTTCGACTGTGATCCCGCCAATAATCTGGGCCGGTATTGGTCTGCTGATGGTAATATCATTGCTTGACGATATCCGGCATGTGCCGGTGTGGTGCAGGTTATTGGTACATACTTTCGTTGCAGCTGCGTTTTCCGCGGTTTTTTTATTGACTGCCTATGACTGGCTAATTGCGCTAGGTATCATGGCAGCAGTCATCTGGATGTGCAATCTCTATAATTTCATGGATGGTTCGGATGGGCTGGCAGGTGGAATGACGGTAATCGGATTCGGATACTATGGATTGTTTGCTTACTTGGCCGGTGATAGTGATTTTGCCGTGATCAATTTTTCGATAGCTGCTGCGGCATTGGCTTTTTTGTTCTACAACTTTCATCCCGCACGTATCTTTATGGGGGATGCTGGCGCCATTCCCCTCGGATTTCTGGCCGCCACTTTGGGGATATTGGGGTGGCTGAACCAGCTATGGTCACTGTGGGTGCCGTTACTGATATTCTCGCCATTTATCGTGGATGCGACGGTGACGTTAATAAAGCGCCTGTTGCGTGGCGACAAAATCTGGCAGGCGCATCGTGAACATTATTATCAGCGCATGGTGCAAAGTGGCCTGGGGCATCGCAATACGGCATTATTGGGTTATGCGTTGATGCTGGCCACTGGCGGCTGCGCAGTATGGGCGGGCACGCAAGGTTTGCGGGTGCAAGGCTGGACCGTAACGGTCTGGGTTAGCTTTTATTTGCTGTTGATGTTTATTGCCGACCGGAATCAAAAAAATCAATCCAACCGGGGATAAGATGTTTCTCAAAAAATACGGAATACGCACATTTATCGCTTTTACACATGATTTTGTTGCGATCGCTGTTGCTTGGTGGCTGGCCTATTTGTTCCGTTTCAATTTTGAAATTCCCGCAGCTTCGGTGCAATTGCTGCTGGAAATTTTGCCTTGGACGGTACTGGTTCAAGGTGGTTTGTTTTTATGGTTCGGACTTTACCGGGGACTATGGCGTTATGCCAGCCTGCCGGATTTAAAGCGGATTTTTGTTGCGGTGCTGTCCGGCACCGCTACTGTGCTGTTGATTCTCTGGCTATTTGGCTTGCTGGCTAAGATTCCGGGTGCGGTGATCGTGCTGGTGCCGTTGCTGCTGATGCTCATCATGGGTGGCTCCCGCCTGATTTACCGCGCTTGGAAAGAGCGCCGCTTGTACGGACTGGAAAGCAATGAAGCCAAATTGGTTTTGATCATCGGTGCGGGCAGCACCGCGGTGAATCTGGTCAAGGCATTGACGGGAAGCCGTGAATGGCATGTGGTCGGTATGCTGGACGATGATCCGCGCAAATTGGGCACACGCTTGCAAGGAATCCGGGTGCTAGGCAGGATCGACGAGTTGCCGCAGTGGGTGCACAAACTGAATGTGGAGCATGTGATTATCGCTACGCCATCGGTTTCACATAGGATTCATCGGCAGGCTTTGGAAATGTGCTCGGAAATCGGTGTGAAAGCGATGACGGTGCCGTCGTACGCGGATTTGATCAGCGGCAAGGCTATGGTGACGAATATCCGCGAAATCCAGTTGGACGATTTGCTCGGCAGGGCGCCTGTGGTTCTGGACGATGACGGTCTGCACAGTTTGTTGACGGGAAAGGTGATTCTGGTGACGGGAGCGGGCGGTTCGATCGGCTCCGAGTTGTGCCGTCAGCTGGCTGCATTTGAACCGGATCGTATCGTTTTTCTTGAACTGAGCGAATTTGCACTCTACAGCATTCAGGAAGAATTTGTGCCGCGCTTTCCCAGTATGAAAATGTCGTTTGTAATCGGTGACATCAAAGATCGCGCACGCATGAAGCAATTGTTCGCGCAATTCCGCCCCGCAGTGGTTTTTCACGCGGCTGCTTATAAGCATGTGCCGCTGATGGAGGAGGAAAACGCTTGCCAGGCATTACTGAATAATGTGCTGGGCACGTATGTGCTGGCGCAGGTCGCGATCAATTTCGCGGTGGAAAAATTTGTCCTGATCTCGACCGACAAAGCGGTCAATCCGGTCAGCGTCATGGGGGCCAGCAAGCGCCTGGCGGAAATGGTGTGCCAAGCGATGCAGCAGACCATCGCGGCTAAAAATGCCCAAACGGGCCGAACCGGCCGGGCGCATCCAACTTGCTTTGTGATGGTACGCTTCGGCAATGTGCTGGGCAGCACCGGCAGTGTCATCCCGAAATTTCGCGAGCAGATTGCCAAAGGTGGTCCGATTACCATCACCCATCCGGATATGACGCGCTATTTCATGTCCATCCCCGAAGCGGCGCAGCTGGTTTTGCAAGCGGCACTGATGGGCGGAACCAACGGCGGCGGGGAAATATTTGTACTGGATATGGGTGATCCGGTCAGAATCGTCGATTTGGCCAATGATTTGATTCATTTATCCGGATTGGCGGAAGACGATATCCGGATTGTCTTCAGCGGATTGCGCCCGGGAGAAAAGCTGCACGAAGAGTTACTGTCCGCCAGTGAAAACACCTTGCCTACGCCGCATCAAAAATTGCGTATCGCGCAAGCCCGCCAAGTCGATGAGCAGTGGTTGTCGGATTTGACGGCGTGGCTGAACAAAATTTCGGTATTAAGCGATCAGGAAGTGCGGGATGAACTGGTGAACTGGGTGCCAGAATATCACAATAAGGAATGGAATGTTAAATAACAAGTCGTTATATTGACAAAGATTATTAATATCTGAGGGTCTTAGGAAGTTAAAGCGGT
>JAFEGA010000009.1 GCA_018240285.1 Pseudomonadota bacterium
AAACAACCCTGAGAGTTCTTACACATTAACACATAATATTGAGCAGGCGTTGAAATCAGCAAATGACTTGCCGCAGGAAGTTCGATATGTACGACATGTATAGTGCTACAGGTGCAAGGCCGAGTGTCAAGGCAGTTTCATTTTTGTTAGAAGGCATTTGTTTTTTATTTTGGAATCAGCCGCGCGCCTTTTTTATATCCACGATCCGATATATGCAAATGGTGCTATGCATTCGGTCAAAGCTGGACTGCCTTGCAACAGGAATTGCCTCGAGATGTAGAGATAGTTTGCTTGCTTTGAGGATCGACGCCTGACACCATAGATCCGATGCTGCTGTTAACACAAAAAACAGAAAATGGTGTAACAGTCATGGCACCGGATTGAGCAAACCGTCCCCAGTATTCACTCAATTGAGACTTAGGCGCTGACCTGCCAATACGCCGGTGTGTTTTAACTATCCACAGCTTGTCGCCACTATACTCTCTCACACCTTGTTCGCCATGAAAGAAATATGTAGCTGCGGCGGGATTAATTATCTGGAAAAAACTGATTGAATAAAAAACGCAACAGCGGTACCCACTAATACACCCGCGGCAATTTCTACTTTGCTATGCCCCATACGTTCGCGAAGTAATCCGTTGTTGGTTGATCCTAAAATGCCGCTGAGATGATTGATGGCTTCCGCTTGCTTGCCGATCTGTTTGCGCAAACTGTTTGCATCAAGCATGACAATAAAAGCGAGGGCTACAGCTACACCGAAAGCCGGATGATCAATGCCTTCCTTAAAAGCAATTAGCGCTGCGGCACTGCTGACGATGGCACTGTGATTGCTTGGCAATCCACCGTAGCCAATCAAGCTAAAAGCCAATTTTCTAGTTTTAAAACTATTAATAATGAATTTAATAATCCCCGCTACTAACCAAGCAACAACGGGGGTGATTAAATAAGAAATATCGATATTCATACTGGAGCAGGCCAGAGCATCCATCCACATGCACCTACCCAGAGAACAACCGTCAGCAACAACTGCCAATCGTTCAATAAAGCGTCGGTAGGAGATTCTCCACCATCTAATTCTTCAACCACATACCAGTAGCGGAACAAGCCGAATAATACCAAAGGTATAGTTATCACCAATTGGGGTTTGGCAGATACCACAAATAAGCTATAGAAAATCAATGCACCCGTGGCAGACATCTCGGTATAGCGATCCATGAGCGCCACGGAGTAGCGCTCCAAAACTTTACGGCTGGAGATTCCGCTTTGACGGAGTTCCTGGCGCCGTTTGACTGCAGCTAAATACAGTGACAAACATAGTGTGGTGATAAACATCCAATCCGAGAGCGGTACGGATATTGCTACAGCACCTGCGTAGACTCGCAGCACAAAGCCGGAGGCAATCGTGAAAATATCAAGAACAGGTTGATGTTTTAGCACAAAAGTGTAGGCCAAGTTTAATAGCAGATACGCCAGGATTACTGCGGAAACTTTGGGCATTATGAACCACCCAGTTATTAACACTCCATATAGTAAAACCAATAATCCGAGTGCCGTGGGAATGGAAACGATTCCAGCTGCCAGAGGGCGTTTGCGCGACTTTACCGGATGAAGCCGATCGCGTTCGATATCGTGTAGATCGTTGACGATGTAAGTGGCAGAAGAAGCGACACAGAACAGCGCAAAAGCAATTAAAGATAATTTGACAAAACCGGGGTCAAGAAATTGACTTGAAAACAATAGGGGAGCCAAAACAAATCCATTCTTCACCCACTGCTTGGGGCGCATCAGTGTGACTAAGCCCAGTAAGCGTTGAGTAGCCGACAGAGAAACGATTTTTTCTTGAGCGGTCATAATTTTTACAGATCGCGATTAATATGAATCGCAATATCTCGAGCAATTTCTGCGTTAGTATATTTAGGCTGCCAACCAATACTTTTGGATTTCTCAATATCTAAAACATGTTGATATTTCAACATCAGTAGCTGTTCCCTAGCCAAAAGTCTGTAACCCAGTAATGCGGACAGCGCCCAGATTGGTTGCAATGGTAAGGATATCTTGATGACTCGAGGAATTTTGAGCACATCTTGAATTTGATCAACCCATTCGGAAATAGATAAAGGCTCCGGAGCAGCCGCATTGAAATAGCCTGAGGCACGGTGCTCAGCAATAGCAAGGATTAAAGAAGCAACATCCTCGACATGGATCATGTGAATCTTATGCAGACCGTCACCGGGATACAAAACCACACCATACTTCTTCATCATGGTGACAAAACCGCGAAACAAACCCTCTCTACCCTTACCTCCAATAATGCACGGAATAACAGTTGCGGATCCCGCTAGGTTATCGACATACGCCTGTGCATTCACTTTAGATATGCTATAAATACCTTCGCCACCCATTTGACTGTCTGTTGAGTACACAATCTGGCCTGTTTGCCTGTACATCATGCTAGTGCCAACATTAATGAAGTGTGCGGCAGTTCCGCGGTAACGATCACACAAGTTTTGGGTTGCAATTACATTGTTTTCCCGGAAATATTTTGCCCGGAAGAATAGGGGCAAATTCTTTGTTACATATTGAACCGCCGCGCAGTGGATGACAATATCTACTTCTGGTAATGAAGCCGTGAAATGAGGATCGGATAGATCTCCTAGCAAAGTCACTTGCCCTTCTCGATCAACAGAAATAATCTCGTGAGATTGGCTTTGTAGAAGTTTTACACACTGCTTACCAAGAAAGCCATTTCCTCCCGTAATCAAGATCTTCATAGGTAACCTTTCACTGGATTTAAGCCTTCGCCACGATAAAGACGCCAACGATAATGATAAAAATCCCTGTCATTTTTTGAATCGAAATGACTTCGCCAAACAAATACCATGCGGCAAGTGCATTGACTACATAGCCGATAGAGAGCATGGGGTAAGCTATGCTCACCTCGATCTTTGATAACGCCACGATCCAGATACCAACGCTAATCACATAGCAAAATAATCCAGCCATGATATAGGGCTCAAAAACGACCCTCACGATCGACTTCAATAATTCAGCACCGGGTTCGAATAACGCGCCGAGTGAGTTAGTTCCCGCTTTTAAAAATAATTGAGCAACGGCATTTAAGAGAACTCCGCTGAGTACTAAAAGAAAAATTGCTAGCGACATCGACTGTTTCTCAACCATAAATCAACCTTTTTTATTACATTGTTAGCAATAAAGCACCCCGCCGCAAGCAGCGGGGTATTAACTGCGCTCCTCAATCTGCTGGTTCTCAATCAGCTTTCGCCCCAAGGGGCGGGGAATTGAACCCACAGAGATTGAAGTACTCATATTCACCAAACAATTATAAACATGCTAATGCCAGTAACATCAAAAGTGATACTGAAAATAAAACATTAATTTGCCTATTAATTAAGTAAGCAGGCCTACTCCAGTTCCAAGAATAATCTAACTTCAGCAGTCAGCTACTGCGCAATTCCATAAATCGTATAAGGTGGTGAGGACAATAAAACTTCAAGCTTTAACTGGGGCATATCTGGAAATGGATTTCCATCGACATTTAATATATACAAAGGAATATTTTTTTCTCGCAATATTTCTATATCGGAAGAGACTAAGGATGAACAAAATACGATGGGTTCCTCGTCTGTTGGCACTCGAGTTCTGCAAGGCTCGAGACTACTTTTACCGACCGAATTATTTGGAAATTCCCTCAATACAAAATCTGCATTTTCTGGATATTTAGAACCGAAATACCGGAGTAAATTTAAAAAGCGCTCGTTGGAATGTGCCTTGCCTGAGGCTATATCCGAACCAGACATCAATAGATAGGCAGGCCGCTTAGGGGAGTACAAGAAATCTCCAATCTCCGACGCTTTTGAATATTCCATAGTTAGGCGTTCATTTCTCGGACGAACAAGTAATCCAATTTTTGGGTCCTGTTCATCATCTTGCAAAGGCGACGAGACAGAACCAAGCCGTGCTGCCGATATAAATAAATATTTATGAGTTTCGTGGGAAAATAAGTTTAATGTCAAATCACGAATTTCCTTCCTTATCGGCCAGTACGGTACAGACATCAAAATAGTGATTAATCCAATAGCCACGGCTAACGGAATGGCTTTTCGTTGTTTTTTAAAGTTGAACAGAATCCAACCCCAACCTTCTCCAGAAAGTATCATAAGCGGCAATACGATAAAAAATGCCATTCGTACTTCAACTGCCCGCCCATTTAAACTATCAATTACCATAGGCAGCAAAGCCACTCCAAGCCAAATAAAGGCAAATTGGATATGCGGTTCTCGCCACTTCAGTGCTGCTGCACATGCACCCACCCATAACAAACCACCAGCAACAACAATAGCAAATAGACTCCTGAGAGGTACCCCAGGAAAAATTTCTTTAACCGCAGAAGAAAAATTTGCCAGCGTCCGAGGACTCACTAGCGGGGAAAACCACCATGCATATAAAACGTAAAAAACCAATGAAACGAATCCGGCAATAATGATGTACGGTATCGTGTCAAACTTTTTCAACATTACCAGCGCTGCAAGCAGTAATGCCATAAAAACCGCTGCCGGGAGTATGGTATCGATTCGAATAAAAAATACCAGGAAAAGCAAAATTCCAGATAAGACACTGATTGCCAAAGATCGCAATTCCACGGCTTTAAGCAAGATTACTACAAACGCAGTCAACACTAAAAATGCGGGGGGTTCGCTGAGCATATGGCCCTGAAGGCCACGATAGCTATCTGAGGCAACAAAAGTTAATGCTGCCATGAGGTATCCGGCCCACCAGATAGTATCCGGTTTGGTTGCACGAAATAATGCAGCGAGCTGAGAACCTGCGACTACGCACAGAGTTACGCCAACTGCCATGAATACTCGATACAACCACTGCATAATACCCAATGCAGCTTCGGTGGAACCAGCCAGCTTGGTAATGACGCCAAGTAAAAGGATATGACCAATGCGCGTAAAGTTCCAGTGTTCACCAATTGGTCCAAGCTTGATCTCATGAGCGTGCTCATGAAAGCTGCTCAACATGTCAGTTTCCGCAGCCCATTTAGAAAGTCCCACATAAATTGGCTCATCCCAATGCGTTTCTTCCAGAGGAGCCAAGTCGGAATGAAGCAGCAATGCAACAATAAACACAACTGGTGATACCCAAACTGCTGGTGACTCTCTCCATCCTGGGTATTTAACTTTTATGTCAACACCAGTAGTGTCCGGTTAAATTAG